>CAZCAA010000018.1:0-51053 GCA_964496585.1 uncultured Ferruginibacter sp. | reverse complement strand
AAAATTGTAATGCCCGGAGGAATTGATCCGCATGTTCATTTGGATATGCCTTTTATGGGAACTTATTCCAGCGACAATTACGAAACCGGAACAAGAGCTGCTTTATTTGGTGGTACTACCATGTTAATTGATTTTATTCTGCAAAAGCAAGGTAATTCGTTGCAATCAGCATTAGAAGAATGGAGATCAAGGTCTGATAATAATTGTGTGGGAGATTATAGCTTTCACATGGCGGTTACTGATTTTAATGACGAAACTAAAACTGAGATCAGAACTTTAATTGAAGAAGAGGGAATCACTTCTTTCAAAACATTTATGGCTTATAAAGGAGCATTAATGATAGATGACCGGCAAATGATTGGGTTGATGGAGGAAGTAAAAAAACATGGCGGCCTTATCAACGTACACGCTACTAATGGCGATATGATTGATTACCTAACGCAAAAGCATAGGGGCGAAGGAAAATTGTCTCCATTATACCATTATTTATCACAGCCGGAAGTTACAGAAGCTGAAGCAAGTGAACGATTTGTAGATATGAGCAATTTTACCGGCTGCCCGGGATACATTGTTCACTTAACCTGCGAAGGTGCTTTAAATGCTGTTCGCAATGCCAGCAAGCGCAATCAAAAAGTTTTTGTTGAAACTTGTATCCAATATTTAATTCTTGATGCTTCCCTGTATGAACAGGATTTTGAAGGAGCAAAATGGGTAATGAGCCCGCCTCTTAGAGAAAAGAAAGACCAGCAAACACTTTGGGCTGGCATTAACCAGGGCTTGGTAAATGTGGTAGCAACCGACCACTGCCCATTTATGTGGGAACAAAAACTAATGGGAAAAGATGATTTCTCTAAGATACCGAATGGCCATCCCGCAGTAGAAAACAGGATGGAATTATTATTTAGTGAAGGTGTTGCAAAAGGAAAGATCTCTCTAAATAAATATGTTGAAGTTGCCTGTACAAATCCTGCCAAAATATTCGGCATGTTTCCCCAAAAAGGAACCATCGCTGTAGGTAGTGATGCAGATATCGTAATTTTTGATCCTAACGAAAAGCATACCTTGTCTGCAAGCACCCATCACATGAATGTAGATTATAGTGGATATGAAGGATGGGAAGTTACCGGGAAAGTAAAAACAGTTTTATTACGTGGTCAAATTGCTATCGATAATAATGAATGTTTAATTGAAAAAGGATATGGTAAATTTATAAAGCGTAATAAGGTTTCGCAAACTATTTAATGTAACGCGGAGTTACAAAAAGAACAGTAAGTTCGTAGGAGATTGTTTAATGCGTTTACAAACTTTACTCCGCAGAATGAAATAAACTAAATTATATTTTCTATGCCAAGGATAATTAAATCTGCGCTCATTCAAATGAGCCTTCCTAAAACAGAAGGTGAAGGATCTATTGCCGAAATTATGGAAGCTATGCTGCAAAAGCATATCCCACTTATTGAAGAAGCGGGCGAAAAAGGAGTACAGATATTGTGTTTCCAGGAAATTTTTAATACACCATATTTCTGTCCGGGGCAAGACAAAGCCTGGTACGATTCTGCAGAAACTGTTCCCGGTCCCACAACAGATCGTATCGCTGTATATGCAAAGAAATATAATATGGTGATCATTGTTCCTGTTTATGAAAAAGAACAGGCCGGCGTACTCTATAATACTGCTGCAGTAATTGATGCAGACGGAACTTATCTGGGTAAATATAGAAAAAATCATATTCCACATACCGGTGGTTTTTGGGAAAAGTTTTTCTTCAAGCCCGGCAATTTGGGTTATCCGGTATTCCAGACAAAATACGCGAAAGTAGGTGTGTACATTTGTTACGATCGTCATTTTCCCGATGGCGCCAGGTGCCTTGGTTTGAATGGTGCCGAGATCGTTTACAATCCATCGGCAACCACTATTGGTCAATCGCAATATTTATGGAAACTTGAACAACCTGCACATGCAGTTGCTAATGGTTATTTTATGGGCTGCATTAATCGTGTGGGAACCGAAGCGCCATGGAACCTCGGTAAATTTTATGGTACTTCTTATTTTGTTAATCCATTAGGGCAAATTTTTGCATGTGCATCTGAAGATAGAGATGAATTGCTTATTGCCGAGTTTGATCTCGATCTCATTGAAGAAGTAAGAAATAAATGGCAATTTTTCCGCGACCGAAGACCTGAAACTTATGGAAAAATTACTGAACTTTAAACGTGTAGCAGTATTCAACATTTAAAACAAGTAGGTTTATTTATAGTTAGCAAAAAGCCTACAGCCAACAATATTATTAAATTACTAATTGATTTTAATGATTGCATATAAGAGTAGCATTACCGAAGTTGAAGCTACAGTAGTACAACCGATGCACATAGCTGTAACCGACAAACGGGCTGTTATCGTTTTTCGGGGTCCTTTTTTGTTACTTTTTTTGGACAAGTGACACATCCCGAAGAAGGCGGGGCAAAAAAGTAAATTAAAAAAAAATGATACGTTTCAATACCAACAAAATTAACCCCAGAATACGTTTGCAATAAAACTATCTAATCTTATAAATAATAAACAGTATGCCCATTAGCAATAACAGGCTTTCTCCCGAACAATACGAAAAAAATTTTGCGGACATTCATCCACCATTTGAAACACATGGTGCCGCACTGGTAGAAGCCAACAGGTGTTTATTTTGTTATGATGCGCCGTGTATCAAAGCTTGTCCTACCAGTATCAATGTGCCCAAATTTATTAAGCAGATCACTACAGATAATATCAAAGGAAGTGCGCACACTATTTTTCTTTCAAATATTATGGGTGCAGGTTGCAGCAAAGTTTGCCCGGTAGAAAAATTGTGCGAAGGAAGTTGTGTTTTTAATTTGATGGATGAGCCACCCATTCCAATTGCAAAATTGCAACGATATAGCACCGAAATAGCAATGGAGCATAAATGGCAACTTTTTAAAAGGAAAGAAAGCATCGGTAAAAAAGTGGCAATCGTTGGTGCCGGTCCGGCAGGTTTAAGTTGCGCCCATGTTTTAAGCAGGGAAGGAATTGATGTTACAATTTATGAAAAGGAAAAACTTGGTGGAGGTTTAATGACTTATGGTATTGCCGCTTACAAAGTGACTCCCGAATTTTGTAAGGATGAAGTAGACTACATTACTTCCATCGGTGGTATCGATATAAAATATAATATTGAATTGGGAAAAGATATTGAATTGTCTGATCTGCAAAAAAAATACGATGCCGTGTATCTTGGATTTGGTGTGGGACTTGCCCGTCAATTAAATATACCGGGAGAAGAATTAGAAGGAATGGTAGATGCAATTAATTTCATTTATGATATACGCAACAAAGGATTTAACAAGGTTGCGGTAGGAGATAAAGTTGTAGTAATTGGTATGGGAATGACGGCAATTGATGCGGCAACCCAGGCAAAAAGATTAGGTGCTTCTGAAGTAACGATGCTGTATAGACGAACTAAAGAAGAAATGCCTTGTACAGAAGTGGAACTTGAATTGGCGATGCTTGATGGATGTAATATCGTTTGGTTAGCAGCACCCAAAGAAGCGATCGGAGTAGGAGGAACGCTAACAGCGTTAAAAGCAGAAATGATGAAATTAGGTGAACCCGATAGCAGCGGCAGAAGATCGCCGGTGCCGACAGGCGAGGAATTTATCATGGAAGTGGATATGGTTATTAAAGCAGCAGGCCAGCAACCTTTCGAGGCATTGGTTAATGGGAATAATATTAATAACAGATACGGCAAAGTAGTAATTGATAATAATTGTTTAACTAATATCCCAGGCGTTTTTGCCGGTGGCGATTGTGTTAACGGTGGAAAAGAAGTAGTAGATGCTGTACAGGCAGGTAAGGAAGGAGCAGCAGCTATTCTTAAGTTTTTAATACCACAGGATTATCAATTGTTACCACGATAGTTTTTCATCTGGCTTTTAGAATTTTTAATGAAGCGAACACTTTTTAATTATACATCATAGCATTGGCAACAAAAAATAAATATTATGGCAGACATCAGTTCAAATTTTCTGGGAATAAAATCTCCTAACCCTTTTTGGTTAGCCAGTGCTCCACCAACTGATAAAAAAATAAATGTGTTGCGTGCTTTTGAAGCAGGCTGGGGCGGTGTTGTATGGAAAACACTTGGCTCGCAGGTGAAGAATGTTTCTTCTCGTTATTCTGCAGTAGATTATGGCGGCCATAAAGTAATGGGTTTTAATAATATTGAACTCATCAGCGACAGGCCATTAGATATTAATCTGAAAGAGATTGCAGAGTGTGTAAAATTATTTCCCGACAGGGCAATGATCGTTTCTCTGATGGCAGATAATGATAGAAAAAGCTGGCACGAAATAATTAAGAAAGTAGAAGATACAGGTGCTCACGGTTTTGAATTAAATTTTGGTTGTCCGCACGGTATGACGGAAAGAGGAATGGGAGCTTCTGTTGGACAAGATCCTGAAATTGCCAAAATGGTTGTAGAATGGGTGATGGAAGCTGCTACGATACCAGTAATAACCAAGTTAACGCCAAATGTACATTCGGTAGTACCCACAGGTAAAGCTGTAGTGGAAGCAGGAACCAATGCATTGTCTCTCATAAATACTATACAATCCGTTACCGGTGTAGATCTTAATACACTTGTTCCTAATCCATATGTTGCGGGTAAATCAGTATTTGGTGGTTATTGCGGCCCGGCCGTTAAGCCGATCGCTTTAAAATTTCTTACTACAATTGCTCAGGATCCAACAACCAGCAAAGTGCCGGTATCTGGTATCGGTGGCATCAGTACCTGGAAAGATGCAGTTGAATTTATGTTACTGGGTGCATCCAACGTGCAGGTTTGTACAGCCGCAATGAAACATGGCTTTAGAATTATAGAAGATATGTGCGAAGGAATGAGTAATTGGATGGATGAGAAAGGATTTACAAAGTTGGAAGATTTTATCGGAAAGTCAGTAGAAACGATAACGCATTGGGAAGACCTTGATATAAATTTTCATGTTATTGCAAAGATCAACCAGGATAAATGTATCCACTGTGGTCTTTGTTATATTGCCTGTGAAGATACTTCACACCAGGCCATCAGTTTAACGCCGGGGAATCCATATAATGATTATACAATCAAAGACGAAGAATGTGTAGGTTGTAATTTATGCAAGCTTATGTGCCCTGTTACAGATTGTATTACAATGGAAGAACATCGCGTGGCACCTGAATATATTAACTGGAAACAATGGCAGGCACAGGGTTTGCCGCTAAATGATCATTAACAAAAAATTCTTATAGCAACATTTGTAATCTTGAAAACTACTTTTTTCTTTTAAGTATTTTTAATGCTATTACAATTCCGGATATACCGCAGAATATAATCGTAAAAGCAACTATTGCCATAATTCTGGTTGGATATCTTGCATAATCAATGAAACGCATTTCAAACAGTGCAATTAAAAAACCGATGAACACGCCCGAAAAAAATCCAGCAATTCCATATTGAATTTTTAACATCAGATTTATTTATCAGATTTTAAATATTCTATCAACAAGTATTATTTCCCAAAACACCTTCATCCACGTTTACTTTTTCTAACGCTTTACAAATTTCTTCGAAATGGTTCCGCCCGCACTTTTCGATTTTATAATGTAAGTGCCAGCAGCAAATTTTTGTGTGATTGTTAATGGAAGCCTGTTCTCCCCAACATTTAATAACATAGTTTCATTATAAACAAGCGCACCTGCCGCATTAAATATTTTTAGGTTGTTGCTGCCTGCAACCGGCATTATAATAGTTGTATAAACTTGATCTGTAACCGGGTTCGGGAAAATCTCTAACGAATACAAAGTACCACCGCAGGTTGATTCCTGGTTTAATACTTCACTATAAAAATAACTGCCATCTTCGTTGATAACCTTTAAACGAAAAAAATAATTAACAGCAGCATTAATGTTATAGTTATACTGGTATAAAGAAGGCTCATTACTTTGAAGGCAGTTTATAGAACTTACTGTTTGATAAATAATTCCATCTGTACTAACCTCTACATCATATTTTTGACAATATTGTTCGTAGTTGGTTTTCCAATTTAGTGATGCGATGCATTCGGATGCAGTCACATTAAAACTTAACAACTTAACTGGAACTACTCCGCCGTTTACAATGAGACCGGTATTGTTAAGTACCCAATTATTAGGATCTACAATAACACCTGTAGGGTTTTTAGAATACTTGAATTTTAAAAATTGGTCATTTGAACTTACATACGCTTTTACTGTTGTATCACCCTGATCCGACGTAATCGTAAACTCATACAAACCTTTAAATAATGGAGTTATAGCAGGTGCACTTGTCGTTTGATTTACAACAAGAATAATACTGTCTGAGCCCTGTATCAGATAGGTTATATTAAATGTAGGGTAACCTTCACCGTAATACCATTGGTTAAAATAATCTGTTAGATTCTTGCCGCTGGCTGTTTCTGCTACCAATTTAAAATCATCGGCAGTTGCAACACTATTTTTATATTGCTGTTGGTAATTTTTCAATGTTTGAAAAAACACATTATCATCCTGCATCTCAAATCTTAAGGTATGTACAATGGCCGAACCCTTGTTATAACTAAGCCTGCCGCTAAAGATCCTGTTCTCATCAAATAAAGAGGCATCAGGTACATACACACTTCCAGTTGGAGAACTTAAAACATTGTTGTGTATGCTTTGCATATAGCTGGAAGGGGTAGTAGTTGGAAATAATGCGGGCAGTTTTTCAATGGCCAGGTATTCGCAATAACTTGCAAATCCTTCGTTTAACCATATATGGTTCCAGCTAGCACAAGTAACGTTGTCTCCCCACCATTGGTGGCCAAGTTCATGAGCGATCAGTGTAGAACCAAAGCTGTTCATGGTACTCATCGTCTGGTGTTCCATGCCACCACCGATGCCAGCCTGGCAATGCCCGTACTTTTCATCTTTAAAAGGATATAGGCTAAACAATTCACTGTATGTTTCAATGAAAGCAGGCGTTTTATCAAGATTTGTTTTTACAGAATTGAAATAGGTATCGTCATCAGCAATATAGTGTTGAATGAGGATTGAATCAGGCGCCATGTCAACTGGCTTGGCATAATTCAGGTATTCCCTGTAATTGCCAACCGCGATGCTTGGCATGTAATAATTCATTGGATAGCGTGTTTTCCATTGGTATTGTTTTTTGTTATTCGGACTATCAACTACGGCTACCAGCAAACCATTAGCGCCTGCTTTGTTGATGGCGTCAGTTTTTATCCAGATATCGGCAGAATCTATCTTGTCTGATAAAAATTGCTTTGCAGGAAACCACTCTCTCGCCTGGTAACTTTCTGATAGTGTAGCCGTGTAAGTTAGTCCGCTTCCTGTAGTACCAGTAAAAATGCCCCCACCACCGGCGGCACCGCTATAGTAAATTAAAGCTGATACAGTAGATCCGATTGGTAAAGCAGGCGCCAGTGGAACGAAAATAAAATTGAAACCCTGGCTAAAATTCTTTCTAACACCATTGATATAAACTGAATCAACCGTCATATTGTTCTTCAATTCAATGTTAAAAGAATCGAGTGATTGCATCACCCTGGCAACGGTTAATGCAGTACCTGAAATAAAAGTATTTCCCGGTTCTACATCAAGGTTTAATTTGAGGTACTTTATATCATATTTATCCATGGATGGATATTGATAATAATTTGCATTAAGTACTCTGGAATAGGCGGCGGTACGGTTGCACTTTTCTCTGCAACCAGCATCTAACTCATCAATTTGTGCAAAAACGTTATTGCAAAAAATAAAAACGAATAAAATCAGCAGGCGAACATTCATGGTATTTTTTTAAGTTCGTAAAGATATGAATTGGCTTTTCGGGAAACACATATGATTTCAATATATTTACTAAAATAACAGCCGTGAAAATAAACGCAAAACGTCTTCAGCAACATTTTGAAGCTATGAGCCTGATTGGCAAGATCGGAGAAACCGGAACCTGCAGGCCAACGTTAACAGCATTGGAAAAGAAAGGTTTTGAACTGGCTTCGGGTTGGATGAAGGAAGCGGGTATGGAAACCAAAATTGATGATTTTGGAAATCTTATTGGCAGGCTTGCTGGAAAAGATCCTTCCCTGCCTGTATTGATGATGGGTTCTCACCTGGATTCTCAACCTTATGGCGGCCGTTTCGATGGCGTTGCAGGCGTACTTTGCGCCATTGAAGTAGTTATGGCACTGAAGGAAAATAATATCCAACCCAACCGGACAATCGAAGTGATATCATTTGCCGATGAAGAAGGTTGGCGCTTTAATAAAGGCCTCTTTGGCTCACGTGGAATCTTAGGAAAATTAGAAGAAGGAGAATTACAAAGAACTGATAAAGATGGTATAACCAGAGAAAAAGCGTTGATAGATTTTGGATGCGATCCATCTAAATTTAAAGCATCAGAATATAAACCCGGCAGCATCTATTGCTTCCTGGAATTGCACATTGAACAAGGCCCTGTGTTGGATATTGCACAAAAGCCAATTGCCGTAGTTTCTGGTATTTCAGGGCCGTTATGGTTAACAGTAAAATTAAAAGGAATGGCGGGGCATGCGGGTTCGGTGCCAATGCCACTTAGAAAAGATGCTTTGCTTGGCGCGGCAGCAATTACGGTGGCGTTAAATGAAATCGCTACCCAGGATCCTACTACACCCACAGTGGCTACCGTTGGCACCATGAATGTATTTCCTGCAAGCAGGAACATCATCGCAGAAGAAGTAACTTTTACAATCGATCTGCGTGATATTGATCTGGTCAGACGCAATAGATATGAAAAGCAATTAATGGAAAAGATAGAAAGTATTACAAAAAAGCATAAGCTAACTTATACAATTTCAGAAGATACAAACAGCGCACCGAGGTATTGTGCCGATTGGATTAAAACGATAATTCACAATGAATGTGCTTCCCTGGGATTGGATGCTCCTGAAATAATGAGCGGCCCTTTTCATGATGCCCTATCACTTTCTTATGTGTGTGATTATGGAATGATATTTATCCGATGCAAAGATGGTATCAGCCATAATCCACTGGAATATTCATCCTACGAAGATCTTGCCTTGGGTGCCGAAGTATTATATGGTACCGTAAATAAGATATTGAGTAGTTAAGCGAGCGGGATAAATTTTAAATGACCCGCTGTTCTTGTTACTTAATGTGGATTATTAGTTATGACAGTTGTAGGCAGGAAGTCTGAAAAATAACGGAAGTATTAGCATATCATCTCGCATTTATAACAACAGGAATTACCTGCTGATAATTTTTATTGATCACTTTTATATAATATACTCCGGAACTCAATTTTGAAACCGGTATTTTAATTTCATTGCCTGAAGGATATTCAGAACAAATTAATGAACCAAAAGCATTGTATAAAATAGCACGGTCATTTTTTTTGATGTTTAGCAATCGAATAAATCCTGTTGAAGGGTTTTCAGCAATGAACCTTTCAAAAATCTCACTATTCTTTGTATTCACAATAGCAGAATATTGGAATTTGCCATCCGGCTCCAGCATTTTTATCCTGTAATAATTAATCCCCGAAATTGGTTGCCTGTCTGTAAATGAATATTGCTTTTTTACAGATGAGAAACCAGCCGCGGCAATACCGCCGATAGACGAAAAGCTGGTTGCATTGCCGGAACGTTCTACCTCAAAACGGACGGTATTATATTCCGAAAATGTGTTCCAATAAATTTCGTTGAAAGTTTTACGGTTGGCAATATTGATTGTTCCAAAACTTACCGGGGCTGGATTGGTAATGGTAAATCGGGCAGTGTAGTTGTTGGGAGCATTTAAGTTATTATCAAATTTGGTAGTGCCACAACCGCTACCTCCATCTTCACCAGCAAAGGAATAGTAGATTTCTAGTGAGTAGTCACCTATTGGAAACTGAGTCAAATCAACATCTGCCGATATGCCAAATCCTGGATTTTGCCATTTCTGATCACGTTCGCTGCAACAGCCGCCACCTGCAGCTATATCAAAAGAACCGTAGAAACTAGTACAGGATGGAGTGAAACAATCGGAATAAAAGCCAAGGACTATGTTTTGAAAAACAGGAGAAACAGGCCTATTGCCTAAAGGGTAAACAGTATAAAAAAGTTCAGCAGCACACACATTATCTGTAATACTCTTAAAAGTTTTTATTTCAGCACCGGATAGTGCTAGCGTTCCTGCATTTTGTGAAAACATCCCAAGATCAGCTCCCTGGAAGTTATTGGTGCCAATGTTTTGTCCTAAACCCGGAGCGGTATTATTATAAAATAAACTGCTGCCGTCTATTTTTAAATACACTGCCGAAGCATACAGGCCAAACTGGCCAAAAGAAGCGTTACCGCAAAATGCCAAAATAACAACAAGTAAATTTTTCAATTTTTTTCTTTTATTAAAAATACTATTATTCACAATAGGTTATTAAATTTCATCTACTGGTTTAAAGGCTAATTTTTTATTTAAAATACAGCAAGTGATTTTCACAATACATGCTTTTGTAAAATCAGTTAAATTGCTGTATGATTAGAGTATGCATATTATTTTTCGCCATCAGTATTTTTTCCTGCAGCCATCCAACATATAAAAACCCACATATTTTGATAACTACTGGTGTAGGAGATATAGAGGTTGAATTATTTCCTGATAAAGCTCCTAAAACGGTAGCGGCTTTTTTATCTTATGTAAAGGAAGGTTTGTACAACAATACTTCATTTTACAGGGTAGTTAAGGCAGATGAAATGCCAACAGATTTTAATACTGGCATCATACAAGGAGGAATCTACGGATCCGATGCTGAAAAAACTGCTTTGAAAAAACCGGTAGAACATGAATCAACAAAAATATCCGGGTTATCTCACACAGATGGTATTATCTCACTGGCAAGTATAGGTGCCGGAACAGCTACTACTGAATTTTTTATTTGTATTGGAGACCAGTCTTTTCTTGATGAAGGCAGAGGTGGAACTAAGGACGATCTTGGATTTGCCGCATTTGGGAAAGTTTTTAAAGGAATGGATATTGTAAAAAAGATTCAGAATAAAAGCAGTGTGGGAGACAGGTTTGAGAAAAAGATAAATATCCTGCGAATCGAAAAACTTTAGTTTCCCCCATCACATCTCAGTAATTTTGCCCGATGAAAATTGGTTACCTGTTAGTTGTTGCCGCGGCATTTATTGTTTTTGAAAGTTGTAGCAGTTCCCGGAAGTCTGCGGCTCCCCGAAAAGTAAAGGACACAGAGATAAAAAGTCGCGTTGTAATAAAGAAAAAAGTACCGGCTAAAACAATCAATACCAAAGGGATCGCTGCAGAAGAACTAGTTGTGTTTGCAGAATCCCTTCAGGGTGTGCCTTACAGGTATGGTTCTATAGATGTTAAAAGGGGATTCGATTGTTCTGGTTTTATAACCTACGTTTTTAATCATTACGGAATATCTGTGCCAAGAACATCATCCGATTTTACCAATGCAGGTAGCGAAGTTTCTATGAAAGACTGTAAACGGGGAGATATTATCCTATTTACAGGCAGCGATCCAAATAGTGGCGTAGTTGGTCATATGGGAATCATCACACGAAATAGCGGAGGCAACATCAACTTTATACATTCAGCATCAGGCGGAGGTAGAGGTGTAACGATTTCAGGTATGAGTGATTACTTTGTAAACCGTTTTGTGAAAGTGATCCGCATTTTTACCATCTTTGAATGATGCGGAAAGCTATCTGCTACTTACTGCTTATCTTTTGGTTAATATAGTAAAAAATACGAAAAACTGGCTTAATTTATCTACCTTGCCGCCCGGTTCGGAAGGAAAAAGAGCCATTGATTGCATCTAATTTAAAACTTTTTATTTCAATTAAGTAATGAGGAAAAACACCCGCTTAGGCCTGTATATTATTGCATTGGCCACTATGTTTGCAGCTTGCAAAAAATCTGATCCGGCATCGGTAGCTCCCGTGTTACCTCCCGTTGCAGATACTACTTCTACACCAATTCCATCTCCCGCTAAAGAAACATTTGAATCTGGCAATAAAGCAGAATATACGTCTTCCAGTATAACACTTTCTACCGGTAAATGGAATTTTACTGATGCCGTTATCGGCAATGCTACAGAAGATGCAAAAAACGGCGCTAAAAGTGCCCGTATTCAACAAACCGGAAGAATCGGTATGAATTTCGACATCGTTGGGGGCGTTTTCCGTGTAGTGATCTCCAGTGGTACTTATGGTGCAGACGGCCCAAGTAGCTGGCAATTATGGGCATCCACAAACAGTGGCTATTCATATAACCAAATGGGTAGCACAATTACTACTTCATCGCCAGTTGTAAAAACTGATACCATTGTAATTAGTGCCGTTGGAAAAGTCAGGTTATCGATTCGTAAAGTTTCAGGTGCCGCTAATCGACTTAATATTGATGATATTGAAGCCATCTTAACTTCAGGTCCACTTGCTCCTGATTTTTCAGATAATAATAATATGTTGATGGGTAACCCAAGTAATGCAACACAATCCGTGTTAGATATCAGCAATTACTATATGAATAAGATATATTATTCAGTTTCATACAACAGTGAACTTGGCAAACCTAATTGGGTTAGCTGGCACCTTAATGCTGCTGATCAGGGTTCTACACCAAGACAGGATGATTTTAGAGAAGATGATGCACTACCTGCAGCCTGGTATCATGTTACCAACCAGAGCTATACTGGTAGTGGTTTTGATCGGGGACACTCTTGCCCATCGAATGACCGTACCTCATCTGTAGAAGCAAATTCTTCTACATTTCTGATGACGAATATTATACCCCAGGCTCCTAATAATAACCAGGGCCCATGGGCAAAACTGGAGGATTCGTGCAACAGGCTTGTAACCACACAAGGAAAGGAATTGTATATTATTTGTGGTTCATACGGCGTTGGTGGTGTTGGTAATAATGGTTTTTTAAACGACATCGATAACAGTAAAATATCAGTTCCGGCTTATACCTGGAAAATTGTAGTAGTAATGACAAACAGCAATAACGATCTTTCCAGGGTTGATAATAACACAAGGGTGATCGCTGTTGTTATACCAAATGATAATTCCGTAGGCATTACAACCAGTTGGAAAAGTTTCAGGGTTAATGTCGATGCTATTGAAACCGCTACGGGCTATAACCTGCTTTCCAACGTGCCGGAAGCCGTGCAGGCAGTAATTGAGAGTCGCACTGACAATCTATAAAGAATTTACTTAATAATAGTAGCATCCCGGTTGTTTCTCAGCCGGGATTTTTTATTTATTAATCATCAGGATATATCAGCTTTTGTGATAAACCGTCCTTTTCCAACCTAATCAGTACTTTAATAAACAAATTAATCACAAAGTATGCAGCTAGTGCCGCCAGCAGCAAATGCTGTTGCCTCTTTTGTTATATTTGCGCAGCTAAAAATTAACCTATTGAAGAAATTGTTATTCATACAACTTTTACTACTACCTGTATTTATTTTCGCTCAATCGCACGGAAGTCTTACTGTTTTTTCTGAAAATGGCGATAAGTTTTTCCTTTACCTGGATGGCAAAAAGCAAAATGAACAGGCTTATTCAAATATTCGCGTGCAGGATTTACCAGATCTGTATTATGCAGCAAGAATTGAATTTGAAGAAAAATCACTCGCGCCGTTTACCAAAAGCAACCTGTATATTTCAGATGGTGAAGATATTATGATGGATGCCAGTTACAGAATACGCCGGGAAAAAACCGGAAAGCCTAAACTGGTGTTTTTCTCAATGAAAGCCGTTCAGCAAAATTTTGTACCAACGCCTGGCATGTTTGTAGTCAAATATGGTCATTCATCCGAGGATGTTGTTGCTGTTGAGCCTATTAAGAAAGACACAGCATTAACAAATACAACAGGGCTGGGAAGCCTTACGGTGTTCTCTCAAAATGGAGATAAGTTTTTCCTATTCCTTGATGGCGTTCAGCAAAATGATGAAGCAAGATCTGATATTCGTGTGCAGCAGATACCTGGTTTGTATTACAATGCTAAAATAGTTTTTAAGAACCCTTCCCTGGCGCCTATCATAAAAAATAATTTGTATATATCCGATGGAGAAGATGTGTTGATGGATGCTGCGTATAGGCTTAGACGTGATAAGACAGGCAAACCAAAGCTTAATTTTTATTCAATGAAAACGGTGCAGCAAAACTTTATTCCGGCGCCAGGTTTGTTTGTTTACAATTTTGGTAATACAGGCCTTATTGCTGGTGTTTCTAAACCAGCATCTCCTAAAAAAGCTGTTGCTTCTACTGTTAAAGGAAGTATTTCAAATATTAAGATCACGAGCGTTGATGATAAGCCTAAAGCTTCTCCTAAACCAATAGCGTCAAAAACGGTAAAGAAACCAACCACAATTAGTCCAACAGTTGAAACTAAGCCTAAAGCATCAGTTACATCAGTTACTCCAAAAGCTATTTATACGAAAGAGGAGAATAATGTTACTGTAGAAGATATTAAAAAATGTAATGGCTGGCCAATGGGAAAAGCTGATCTCGCTGCTGCAATAAAGACGGTTGAGGAATCGGGGAAAGATGCTGATAAATTGGTAACTGCTAAAGAGCTAATAACTTCAAATTGCTTACTGGTTTCTCAGGTGAAAGAGTTTTCGACGCTGTTTAAAAATGAAAAAACAAGGTTGGATTTTGTAAAATTTGCCTATAAATATACCAGTGATAAGCGTAACTATGCAGAATTGCAAAAGTTGTTCAGCCTGGAAATTAATAAAAGAGAACTGATAAAATTTATTAAAGGAGGTTGATTTAACAGCTGATTCTTGCGTTTACAACCTTTATTTAAACAACAGGTTTTGCTGTAATAACTGCCATTTGTGTGGATTTTCGTTGTAGCTTTGCCGATTGCGCTTTAAAGCTTTAGAAAGCATGTATTTAACTGGAAAATCTTTTATTTTTTACATCGCAATGTTGTTTTGCCTCGTTGGGCAGCAGCAGGTAATTGCTCAATGTACTACGTTTATCAATAGTTTTCCATACCATGAAGATTTTGAATCTGCTAACAATGGAAACTGGGTTTCTATTCCATCTGCCGCATGGCAATGCGGTACGCCAACAAGCAGCAAAAGAGTTATTCAAACTGCCGGAGGAGGGAATAAAAGCTGGATTGTAGGAGGTTTAAGTGGTAGTTCATATTCCAGCGGAAATTCAGAATTGCGAAGTCCCTGTTTCGATTTCTCTTCTCTCGTAAATCCTGAGATCAGCTTTAAAGTGTTTTGGGAAACTGAAAGACGTTTCGATGGCGCTACTTTTCAGTATTCTTTGAACCAGGGAAATTCCTGGACAACGCTCGGAACCGTAAATTCTAATTCAAATTGTGATGCGGTAAACTGGTTTACTTACTCACCAATTACTCCATATCTGGGAGGAGAACCCGGATGGTCGGGAAATATTCAAACCGGCGGCGGAGGAGGAGGAAACTGTTTGTACGGATTGGGTAGTGGCCGGTGGGTTACAGCAAAACATACAATGAATATGTTGGCTGGGTTGCCTTCCGTAGTGTTTCGGTTTTATTTTGGAGCAGGTACCCAATGCAATGATTTTGATGGATTTGCTGTAGATGATCTTTACATCGGAGAAACACCTCCACCGGGAATCGCAGATTTTTCCTTTGTCTGCTCTAACAATGGAATAGATTTCACTAACTATTCAGCTTCCTGCAGCGTTTTATGGGATTTTGGCGATCCTATTTCTGCCCAGCAAAACAATTCTACAGACCTCAATCCTTCTCATGTGTTTAGTGTAGGTGGGCTTTACACAGTTACTTTAACTGCATTCTTTGCCAACGGAACGTCTGATGTAAAAACAGTACAGATCGGTCTTTTGTCTGCCACACCACAAGTGTTAAGTCAAAACAAATGTTTCGGCGACAGTGATAATAGCTTTACCCTTCAAAACCTAACAGGCGGCAATAACAATTACACCTATAGCTGGAATACTAATCCAGTTCAAAATACGCCCACAGTGGCAAATCTTACCGGCGGATCTTACACCGTAACACTTTCCTCCGCAAATGCTCCTTGTCCAATTACGGTAGATTTTGTTTATCCTGATCCTCCGTTGCTGGAACTGTCAGCATCAACTTCTCCTACAAAGTGCTTAGCCGAAAATGGTAGCATAATATCTACTGTTTCAGGTGGAAAAAGTCCTTACAACTATTCATGGAATACAATTCCTTTGCAGCAAACCGCCACCGCAACAGGTCTGGCAACTGGCTTATATAATTTAACAGTAACGGATAATCTTGGTTGCGTTAAGCAGTTAACAGGCCTGGAAATCCTAAATGTAACCAGCTCGTTAAATATAAATTTGGGAAATACAACCACTATCTGTCCGGGGCAAACGCTGTTATTAACTCCTGGCACTTTTAGAACGTACAAATGGCAGGATAATTCAACAGCTTCCAATTTTTCTGTTACTAAAACCGGTACTTATTCGGTGATAGTAACAGATGCTGATGGTTGCACAGGCTCGGCCTCAATTAATGTAATAGTTGATTGCAGAGGTATTTATTTTCCTTCTGCTTTCACGCCCGGAGTAGATCAATTGAATCCTACCTTCGGTGCAATTGGTAATATCGGGTCCTTAAAAAACTACAGTATAGTTATCTATAACCGTTATGCACAGGTGATTTTTGCTACCAGCGATGTAACAAAAAAATGGGATGGAACTTTTAAAGGAAAACCTGTTGATACGCAAAGTTTCGTTTGGACAGTACAATATACGCTTGAAGGCCAGAAGCCGGTATTTAAAAAAGGTACTATTATGGTGTTGCGATAACGGGCATAGCTGTATTGATTGTTAAATAATTATCAAAGCATTTGGATGATTCTTTGCTTTATTACTTAATTTATATATTTATAGTTTATTAAAATTTATTTATGAAAAAAATACTACTTACTGTTGTGCTTGCAATTCCTTTAATGTTATTTGCCCAGCGGCAAACAACCGGAAACCTGACGGTATTTTCGGAGGACGGCGATAAATTTTTTCTTGTATTAAATGGAGAAAAGCAAAATGATAAACCACAAGCAAATATCCGGGTAGAAGAATTACCTCAGCCTTATTATAGCGCCAAAGTGATATTTGAGGATTCAACTATCGGTACTATCACAAAAAGTATCCAGATAACTGATATGGATGACAAAATGATGGATGTTACCTACAGAATTAAGAAAGACAAAGCACGCAAAGCAAAATTAAATCCATACTCTGCAATTGAAGCGAAACCGGATTTTGTTGCTCCGGCAGGTATGTATGTACATCGTTTTGGCCACCGTGAATTTAGCGATGGCGTTACGCAAACAACTTCTGTTACAACTAATTCCAACACAATTGGTGCCAGCGTAAATGTTCCCGGTGTAAGCATGAATATCTCAATCAATGATCCCGAGCTTACAACTACCAGCACCAGCACCACTACAACAACAACACAGCAAAGTACGCACAATAACCAAACTTTAAATAACAATCAATCTGCTGGATCAGGAAATAATTGTAGAGGATGGGCAATGAAACAGGCAGATTTTACCGCTGCAAAAAAAACAATTACAGACTCAAAATTTGATGGAACTAAACTAACAACGGCCAAAAGTATTACAACGGCCAATTGCCTCAATGCTGATCAGGTTGTTGCAATCTGTAACCTTTTTAGTTTTGAAGAATCTAAATTAGAGTTTGCGAAATTTGCTTATAAATACACTATTGATCCAAAGAATTATTTTAAAGTGAACAATGTGTTTACTTTTGATGCCAGCAAAGAAGAGTTGAGTAATTTCACGAGCGGAGAATAATAGATACTACGTTATATCAGTAATAAAGGCTTCCGAAATTTCGGAAGCCTTTATCTTTTTAAATTTAGTTTTTCAAAAAATTCATTCTCTTCCATTTCTACTACTGCACCTGGCGGCAATTGGCCCAGCTGTATATTTTCAATGGAGATGCGAATCAGCCTTTTGCAACGATGATGAATTGAAGCTACCATTTTTCTAACCTGGTGAAATTTCCCTTCCGTTAAAGTGATCTGGAACCAACAATGTGGGCCAAATTTCCCCTCCAGATTTTTTATAAATGGATATTCTTTTTCAGGATCTTCTACCATTATTACTTTTGCAGGCGAAGTAGTATAATTTTCAGTTGAGCTTATTTTAAAACTAACGCCATTCTGTAAACGCTTTAAATTCTCCTCACTAAGACTGTTATTTATTTGTACCAGATAAACTCTTTCATGCTTTTCCTTGCTGCTAAAAAGTAGCCGCGTAATTTTCTTATTCGTTGTAAGCAGTAATAATCCTTCTGAATTGTTATCAAGCCTTCCAATAGCATGTGTTCCTTCAGGAAAATCATAATCCAGGTCTTTTAATAAATTAACTTTATCCGGACTCACAAATTGCGATACCATATCGTACGGCTTATGAATTATGAAATACCTGTTTTCAACTGAATTTTTTAATGGGTCCATGAAATGCCAAATTACAATATTTTCGAAATTTTATGGTGAAGTTGGAATATAAAAAAAGAGCCAACTTAATAAAGTTGACTCTTCTCTTTTACATTTAATTTTCCCTATGCGTTTACTGCTTTATGTAAATCACGATATTTTTTTATTAAATCATGAGATGTTTTTAAAGAGGATTGTTGGGAAGTGATGAGCTGCCTTGTTTCTGCATCAATTTCTGCATCAGAAGCCAACGCATCCTTATAAGCTTTCTGGGCTGCGTCTTCCCCAAATTCGCATGATTCTAAAACGCTTTGTCTGTCATGGCCGGTAAATGTAGCTTTCACATCCATCCATACACGATAAATCTTTCCTAATCCAGTAGTGCCGTTCGCAGGCTCACCTCCCAACTTATTTACTACTTCTACCAGTTCTGACTTATACTTCCTGCTTTCATCTGCCATCTTGTTAAATATCGCTTTCAGATCGACATCGAATTTTTCACTTTCTTCGGAAGCTTTTTCATAACCGGTAATCCTGTCGTTATTGATTTGTATCAGGTCATTCAATACTTCTGTTAACTTTTCATTTGTAGTCATAGTTTTTATTTTTATGTTTTAAAATTAATTGTCATTCCTTGTGATCTTTTGCAGATTCGGTTTCTACAGTCTTTGTTACTATACTTTTCCGCCGGTAGAATACTTTTTTGGGTTTCCATTTTTTAGTAAAGCAATGATGATGAGCAATAAAACGGCGCCTGCAACAATCCAAACCCACTTTTGCAAATACCATAATTCCTCGGTTATGCTTTTAGTTGTACTATTGTTTACCGCCATGGTAGTTGTGTCCTGAGCAATCACATAAAGTTTTAAAAAAAATAAACCAATAAATGCTACTACTTTTTTTATATTAAACATATTCATATCTCATATGTGATTTTATAAAGAATATTATAAACAACTTCCAAGCCACTATAGTCACATTGAGTATTACCTGTTGTTTAGTGAGTTAAATGATAAAATTTTAAGTAAAGCATTTTCCTTTGTGGAATATTATCTACAAAGCCTGATTTCAATTTCCTTTTAGGGAAAGTGTTTTAGCGCCCAATTAAATACTCCACTCTTTCATAAAGCTTTGTTTGTTCGTATCTTTACAACAAGGAATAAAACAATGGCTACGAAAAAAGTAATGGTTTCTCTACCCGATAAAGCAGGAGAATTTATTGAAGTATTTGGTGCCCGTGAGCACAACCTCAAAAACATTGATATCAAGATACCCAAAAACAAACTCGTTGTATTCACCGGTGTTAGTGGCAGCGGTAAATCCTCTCTTACATTCGACACGATATATAATGAAGGACAGCGACGTTACATGGAAAGCTTTTCCGCTTATGCACGGCAGTTTGTTGGAGATATGGAACGCCCTGATGTTGATAAAATTACTGGACTGTCTCCAGTGATCTCTATTGAACAAAAAACTACTAACAAGAATCCAAGAAGTACCGTTGGCACTATTACCGAAATATATGATTTTCTGCGGTTGCTATACGCCAGAGTCGGAGAGGCTTATAGTTACAACACCGGGAAGAAGATGGTGAAATTTAGTGAGGAAGAAATTGTTGCCGACATCTATAAGAAGTATAAAAATAAAAAGATCAGTTTACTGGCTCCGTTAGTACGTGGGCGAAAAGGTCATTATAGAGAACTTTTTGAAGATATCCGCAAGAAGGGTTTTTTAAAAGTTAGGGTTGATGGTGAAGTGTTGGACTTAACTGCCAGAATGCAGGTTGACCGTTATAAGATACATGATATTGAAGTTGTGGTAGATAGGCTTCAGGTTACAGATGACATGAAACTGAGGGCAAGCCAAAGTGTGCAGAAAACATTGCAGATGGGGAAAGATTTACTTTTTCTATTGATCAACGACGATAACAAAGTTGTACAATATAGCAAACAACTTATGTGTATTGAAACGGGCATCAGTTATGAAGAGCCTTCGCCGAATGCATTTTCATTTAACTCTCCTTATGGCGCATGCCCTGTTTGTAAAGGCCTCGGTACCGTATATCAGGTTGATATGGATGCTATCATGCCGGACACAAAGCTGAGTATAAAAGAAGGTGCCATCGCGCCTTTAGGCGAAGAAAGGGAAGCGTATGTGTTTAAACAGGTGCAGGAGATTGCTAAAAAATACAAGATAAATTTAGACAAACCTGTTAAGGATCTTTCACAGAAAGCACTGAATGTTTTACTGTATGGCAAAGAGGAAATGGATGCAACAATGAGTGAGGCTGTTGATATGGATATGGGGCAGGCAGACGCTACTTATTATGTAACAGAGTATGAAGGAGTTGTTAATATGGTTAAACGTTGGTTTTCGTCTACGAGTACTAGTGAGTCTGTCCGCGATTGGGCCGAACAGTTCATGCAATTAAAACTTTGTGCAGGCTGCGAAGGAACCAGGCTAAGAAAAGAAAGCCTTTGGTTTAAAATAGATGAAAGAAATATTGCTGATCTAAGTGCCATGGACCTGGACAAACTGGCTGACTGGTTTAATGGGTTGGAAAAAAGAATCAACGAAAAGCAGAATACGATTGCAAAGGATATACTAAAAGAGATCAGGGAAAGGCTGCAGTTTTTATTGGATGTTGGCCTTACTTATCTTACACTGTATCGCCCATCTAAAAGCCTTAGTGGTGGCGAATATCAACGAATCAGGTTGGCTACTCAAATAGGATCTCAACTGCAAGGTATTACCTATATTTTAGATGAACCTAGTATTGGATTACACCAACGGGATAACCAGCGGCTGATTGTGGCGCTACAAAACTTGCGGGATATTGGTAATAGCATTTTAGTTGTGGAACATGACAAAGATATTATGCTGGCGGCAGATCACCTGGTTGATATTGGACCTAAAGCGGGTATCCATGGTGGCAATATTGTAGCAATGGGAACGCCTGCAGAAGTATTGAAATCGGGATCCGAAACTTCTCTCTTCCTAAGTGGTAAAAAGTCAATTGCTGTACCTGCTGAACGCAGAAAAGGAAATGGAAAGTTTATTGAATTAAAAGGTGTTTCCGGAAATAATTTGAAAAATGTTACAGTTAAATTTCCACTAGGCAAGTTAATACTGGTAACCGGAGTGAGCGGTAGCGGCAAATCTACGCTCATCAACGAAACCCTTTATCCATTATTAAGCAGGTTTTGTTATAATTCCAAAACAGAACCTCTTCCCTATAAAACAATTACAGGCCTTGAGAATATTGATAAAGTTATTGAAATTGATCAAAGCCCGATTGGAAGAACGCCAAGAAGTAATCCAGCAACTTACTGTGGCTTTTTCACTGATATAAGAACGTTGTTTGCAGCCGTTCCCGAATCAAAGATCAGAGGATACAATGCAGGGCGTTTTTCATTTAATGTAAAAAGTGGAAGATGCGAAGTGTGCGAAGGTGGAGGCATGCGGGTAATTGAAATGAACTTTCTGCCAGATGTGCATGTTCACTGTGAAAAATGTAATGGCAAGCGATACAACCGGGAAACACTGGAAATAAGATACAAAGGAAAATCCGTCAGCGATGTGCTCAACATGACTGTAGATGAAGCGGTGGAGTTTTTTAGCGCAGTTCCGTTTATTTATCGAAAAATAAAAGTTTTACAGGAAGTTGGGCTTGGTTATATCACCCTCGGACAAAGTGCCGTAACATTAAGCGGTGGTGAGGCACAGCGGGTTAAACTTGCTACAGAACTTGGTAAAAGAGATACAGGAAAAACCTTCTATATTTTAGATGAGCCTACAACCGGCCTGCATTTTCAGGATATACAGCACCTGCTGGATGTTTTAAATAAGCTGGTAGATCGTGGAAACACGGTATTGGTTATTGAACACAATCTGGACATGATAAAAACGGGGGATCATATTATTGATATTGGCCCGGAAGGAGGTAACGGTGGCGGAGAAGTGCTTTTTGAAGGTGAACCGGAAGCGATGGCAAAAATAAAACTTGGCTTTACAGCAAAATATTTAAAAGAGGAGTTGAAATAATTTTTAAGCAACTGTAAAGGTTGCAGTAGCAAATAATAAATGAATAGCTGAGGTTACTATGATCTTGTGCTGTTGAAAAGTAACACGATCAATACGCAGGCTACTATCAGTAATAGCCGGTAAATGTTAGGATGGTATTTTAAACTTTTTCTCATAAGTTTTCAGTTGCAGTTAGAAGAAGCGCGGACACCTCATTTGCTTGGCCGATCTCTGATTAGGTCTTGAATCTAAAACCTCACCCAGTTTTACGCCCATCTTTAAAACAAAAGAAAAATAAGCATCCATATTGCGTTGGTTTCCCCGTTGGGTGCCTGGTTCATAACGATTAATGCCTGGTGTTATTATACCAATCGTTTTATCGTGTATTTGTCGGGCAATGGCAGCATCCTGCGCACTTAAATTCCTGTCAAAATCAATGGGGTCGATATAGGTGGTACTTACATCATCGATATAATCTGTAAATGTTTTTCTGTAAAGTAATTCGAAACAGGTGCTAACTCTTGGGCTTACACGAATTCTAACTCCTCCACCCATAGGTATATTGATCTGGGTAAGTGAGTATGGTTTCTTTTGTGGATATTCTGCCATTCCTTGTCCTTCTGTTTTCAACGGATGTAGCCTGTACCATTTCTCATTTCCGTTTGCATCAGTGATTGACCCTTTGGGGTCAAAATGAAACATTCCGACACCAATAAATCCGTAAGGCCTAAGGGTAGGATCGTATTCGTCATCTCGGTTTAGCAGCATGGTTGGGTAAACTTCAAGGGCACCATAAACTTCCCAAACATTACTTTTAAAATCAAGGTTACGCTGCTTTCTCCAAAGTTCATCTTCACCTTTTGTATTAATGATATTATCACGTCCTTCAACATAAGTGTATTGTGCCGCTAAACGGATGCCCAGCCAATCGTTAGGATAAACTGTAATAAATGCACCTTTCATTAATTTAGTCAATGGGAGGTTCAGATCTTTTATAAAGTGTGTGCCTTTTCCCTGGTGACCGCCGAGGTCGCCTAAAAAGAAAGTAGGACCGAAATTTAATCCGATCTCCAGTTTTGTTTTTTCCTTTCCGAATGATAAGTGCTGAGAATATGATGTAGTTGCTAAGGTGAAGCAGATCAGAAGTGGCAACATAAATTTACCAACAAGGTTGAGTAAAGATGGTTTCATCAGGTAACGGTTTTAGCCTTTAACAGGTAATGGATCAAAAGAGGCATAACTGCCCCTTCCCTTCAAAAACGAATGTTATTACTAAATATTGTATTTAAAAAAGACTTTATTTGACGAAGGCCATCTCTATATGTGGGATACCATCTTCCACGTATTCCGGGCCTGATTGAATAAAACCAAGTGATGTGTAAAACTGCTCGAGGTATAGTTGAGCGCCAATTTTGATACCGGCGTCATTAAATTGAGCAAGTGTAAGTTTGATAGCTTCTTTCATTAATTCTCTTCCGGCACCAAGTTTTCGGTAATGCGGCGCCGAACTCACCCTGCCTATACTGGCTTCAGGATATGAAGTGCCCGGCGGCAGAATTCTGGCGTACGCTACCAGTTCTTCATCCAACCAACCACATAAATGCCATGAAACCTGGTCCTTACCATCTAAATCAAGGTAAACGCAATTTTGCTCTACTACAAAGACTTCACTCCGCAGTTGTAAGATTTTGTATAATTCTGTTACGGATAATGCAACAAACGGCTTGTACAACCAGTTGATTTTACTCATAGCGATTTCATTTTAAATTCCATAACAGCAGCAATGGATTCGGCGCGTTTTTTCGCAAGTGTTACAAGTTCTCCTTTAAATAATTCATCTAAAGTTGTGTTGAAAAGCACAAGCCAGGTGTCAAAATACTCCTTCTTTAATGGCACGATCTTATTTAAAACATAATGTACTTCCATCGCATTCTTTTTGTAAACCGGATTATCCAATAAAATCGTTTCCCAAAAGTCTGTGATCAACGGAATATGATGTTCCCAGTCCATGTCCACTATATCGTTAAAGATAAAACCGATGTGTTCGTTTTGCTTAATTTTTTCATAGAAAGCCCTTACAAACAATTCGATATCATCCCTGTTTTCAATATCTTTTCTAATATCCATATTTTTCTTTCCATCTTTCTTTTAAAAAACGCCTCAATTCCTCTTCCCGGGCATTTTTTTGCGGTGAATAAAAGGTAGTTCCATCCAGTTTATCAGGAAGGAACTGCTGTAGCACAAAATTATTTTCAAAGCTATGTGCATATTTGTATTCTTTTCCATAGTCCATTTGCTTCATCATTTTTGTGGGTGCATTTCTCAGGTGAAGCGGAACGGGTAGGTCACCATAGGTTTTTACTGCTGCCAATGCGTCATTTATTGCCATATAAGACGCATTGCTTTTTACAGACGAAGCTAAGTAGATGGCGCATTGCGAAAGTATGATACGTGATTCAGGATAGCCAATTATGTTAACTGCCTGAAAAGTATTATTAGCAAGCAATAATGCATTGGCATTTGCATTGCCAATATCTTCGCTGGCAAAGATCAACATCCTGCGTGCTATGAATTTTACATCTTCGCCAGCTTCAATCATTCTTGCAAGCCAGTACACGGCACCGTTAGGATCACTGCCACGCATACTTTTTATGAAAGCTGAAATGATATCATAATGCTGTTCACCTTTTTTATCGTACAACGCGATCCGTTGTTGCGCAATGCTCATCACAGCTTCATCCGTTACTACAGCATTTTTGCCCAGCACATCAACAACAAGTTCCAAAAGGTTTAATAATTTTCTTGCGTCACCTCCGGATATCCTGATCAATGCTGCTGTTTCTTGTAATATTATTTTTTGTTTGCTTAATTGAGTATCATTTTTAATTGCCTGTTGCAGCAAGTTTACCAGGTCCGCTTCTTCCAATGATTTCAACACATATACCTGGCAGCGGCTAAGCAAAGCGCTATTCACTTCAAACGAAGGGTTTTCAGTTGTAGCGCCAATCAATGTAATGATACCTTTTTCTACAGCGCCCAGCAAAGCATCCTGCTGGCCTTTATTAAACCTGTGAATTTCATCAATGAAGAGGATGGCTCCTTCTTTTAATTTTGCTTCCTCAATTATTTCCCTGATATCTTTTACACCGGAAGATATAGCGCTGATAGTGAAAAATGGTTGTTGTAATGTATTCGCAATAATATTTGCAATCGTTGTTTTACCAACGCCGGGTGGTCCCCAAAGTATCATAGACGGTACTTTGCCATTTTCGATAGCCGTACGCAAAATACTTCCATTGCCTGTTAAATGTTTTTGTCCGATAAGATCATCCAACCCAATTGGTCGCATCCTCTCGGCCAGCGGTGCATTATTCATGCTGCAAAGTTACATAGGGCAATCTAGTTAGCATTTGCAAGTTGCAGAAATTCTTCAATTTCCTTTTTCTCTACCGGTAATTGCTTGTCATCAATATTAATTACAATAAGATAGCCATTTGCTCCTCCTGCTTTATTTACTGCGTCAACCAGTCTTTGTTGGTCGCTTACCATTAACCGGCCGGTTTCGTCATTCCAGATTTCTCTGCAACACAGGCAACCTTCGGTAGGAGTGAGGGGATAGTAAGGTTTGTTTTTATAATAAGCCGGATTTACCGTAGTTCCGTGTGCAATGATCTCAGTTCGCCCAGCCTGGCCTGCATAATAAGATTGATAGAGGCTTTGATGTTGCTTGAGACTGTCGGGTAAAAGATTTATATACCGGTTAAGTGTCCAGGCACTATCTGCCAAACTACTATCACGGAAAAAATGAGAAGCCTTAAATTCAAAAGGCATGGTTAACTGGATATTTGTTGTTGGGCCAATAAACGCACTCTTAGAAGTGTCGAAACCATCCATGCGAAAAATTCCTTCAGGCGTATTTCCATTGCTGATAAAAGCAGGCAGATCAGACATGCTTCTAGCCAGTTGCGGCACAGAAAATAGTTTTCCTTCCTCATAAATAAAATGCCCTGTTTTATCTCTCACAATTACAGCACCTGGAAAATCCCTGTTCATTCGTTGGAAACTGATTAACAGCGTATTTCCTACCAAATAGCCCGGATCCATTAAACTACTGATTGATTTTTTGCTCAGTGTTTTTTGGTTGCTGCTATTAAAAAAATTCAACTGCAATAAGATCGGATCTGTTGGATTTAATACCGTTCTTGTCGCTATCAGCTGTTCGATTTTATCCCTTTTTTTGAAATAGTTCGGATCTTTTTTAAGGTAAACAGCGCACATCGAAAATATCTTGTTATTGGAAGTTTGCAGCATCAACGATTCTATTTCTATTAAAAATAAGCGCTGGTAATTTGTAAAGGCCAATTCGATGAAAGCTTGTTGAAATGCAAGGCTTCTTTGTTGTATTACGGATGCAGCTTCGTGAATTTTGCTATTTGCCCACGGTGATGAATAGCCGACAAGTTCCATGGCAACAAAAGCACTCATCCAATAAGTTTCAGTTGAATCTGAAAGTGGGAACGAAAGATTTTTAATGATTGAATTGTTTACCAGGTTGCGATGAAATTGCTCCCTGTTTTCTTTTAATGCTCCCTTTAAAAAGAAAAGCGTGGGTTGTGCAAAAACAACAGTGCCTGTAAAAAATAAAAATAATAAATTGATTGCTGCGTGCTTCATCCAACGAAAATATAGATGTTTAAACGTCTGGTTTATGGGAGGCGTGCATTTAAAAACGATTGAAGTCTGTTAAATGAATCGTAAAGATCAGGGCCCGTCCAGCCGTGACTTTGTGTTGGATAAATCACATAACTTGAAATGACATTGGCAGAGTCCAGCCTTGCAAATAAGCTATCAGACTGAGAAATGCTTACAATATTATCAACACCACCATGCATAATAAGTGTAGGCGCAGCAGTTGGAGTTACAAAATTAATAGGGCTGCTTGTCGCATACAATACACTATCCAGCGAAGGAGTTGTACCCATCACATTTAAAATTGCCAAATCGCCACCGGGCATTGCGGGACTGTTATACATTGCTGTCATGTCGGTTGGGCCAAAAAAATCGATGATTGCTTTTACTCTCACCGGACTGGTATATTTGTAACCCTGTAATAATGCAAGATGAGCGCCGGCACTTGCTCCAAGTAAAGCGAATTTGTCTGAAATAAAATAATCCGCTCTTTTACTGTATATGAATTCTACGGCTGATTTAATATCATTTTCCTGCGTAGGAAAGAAATTGTTGGCATTGCCCGCAAGCCGGTAATTAAGATTAAATATGGCATAATTTGGAAGCCGTTGTTTTACAGTATCAATAAAACTGTTAAAGTCAGCTTTGTCACCACCTGACCATCCACCTCCATGAATCATTACTAAAACCTTTGTATCAGTAGTACTTCTATTCGGCGGAAGATAAATATCCATATTTTGCAAGGGATCGCTACCATAGGCAACATTCATTATATCGGTCTGAAGAGAAACACTTGCATTAGTTGTATCTGTTTTTTTACAGGATACAATTATTACAATCATCGATATTGCCAGTATTATTCGTTTCATATTCATATCTATCAATTTAATAAGGAAAGTACTAAGAATAAATTTCCGCGCCGGAAAAATATTTAATTATAACAACTCTTTATAATGAAATGCATTTAAACCTTCATAGAAATCATCAGGCTATTTTTTGCATTTCAGTAAGTCTTTTATAGATGCTTTCTTCATTTTCGATCAATTCAAAATGATTGCCACGTTCTACTATTTCGCCTTCCTGTAATATTAGAATTTCATCTGCCTCCTTTATGGTGCTCAACCTGTGTGCAATTACAAGAGTTGTTCTGCCCATCATCAGATTTTCAAGGGCATCCTGTACAGATTTTTCAGATTCAGTATCCAATGCAGAAGTGGCTTCATCCAGTATCAAAATTGCCGGGTTCTTAAATACTGCCCGCGCAATGCTCAGTCTTTGTCTTTGTCCGCCGGAAAGCCTTATACCTCTGTCGCCGATGTTTGTTTGATAGCCATTTTCTGTTTGCATGATAAAATCATGTGCATTAGCAATTTTAGCGGCATTGATCACATCTTCTTCTGTGGCATCTGGTTTGCCCAATGCTATATTGTTAAAAATGGTATCGTTGAATAAAATAATATCCTGGGTTACAAAACTCATCTGGCTGCGCAGAGATTCCATTGTAAAATCACGGATGTCTTTTCCATCAATTAAAATACTACCGTTTGTAACATCATAAAATCTCGGGAGCAAATCTGCAATGGTTGATTTACCTACTCCAGATGGCCCAACCAATGCAATAGTTTTTCCTTTTTGAAGGGAGAAGCTAATGTTTTTCAAAACTGGTGTTTCGCTGTATCCAAAAGAAACATTTTTAAACTCAACAGTGGATGCGAATGTTTTGATCACTGTTGCATTTGGTTTATCATCTACCAGTATTGGCGTATCTAGTACTTCCAGTATCCGGTTTGCAGAAGCTTCCCCTCGTTGGATATTTGCCAGTGCTACCACCATTGCCTTTGCAGGCCGCATTACCTGTGAAAAGATAGCTATGAAAGCAATGAAGGAACTCGCTTGTAAACCTCCGGAATTGGCACCATTATTTTGCAGGATCATACTTCCGCCATAAATCAAAATACCTGCAACTACAGTAACTCCAGCCACTTCCGAAAAAGCAGGTGCCAATTCTCTTCTTTTAAAACCTTGTAAACTTGCTTTGCGATAGAAGTCATTTTCCCTGCTGAATCTTTTTAAAATAAAATCGGTAGCATTAAATGCACGAATTATGCGCATACCCATCAACGTTTCATCGATAATAGTTAATAACCGGCCAATCGAAGATTGCATGTCCTGCGCTTCTTTTTTAAGCCTTTTTGTTACCATCGCAATACCGATTGCGGATATTGGAATAACGATCAATGT
The DNA here is from genome assembly GCA_964496585.1 of uncultured Ferruginibacter sp. Lineage (GTDB taxonomy): Bacteria > Bacteroidota > Bacteroidia > Chitinophagales > Chitinophagaceae > Ferruginibacter. The sequence continues at coordinate 21,556 of CAZCAA010000018.1, read as the reverse complement.
AAACAAAGTGAGCTTAACTGATATTAAGAACAAGGCAATGAAATAACCAATCATTACGTATGGTTCTTTAAATAGAACTTCCAGCGAGTTAGCTGCTACGGCTTCAATTTCAAATACATCAGAATTCATACGCGACAGCAGATCGCCTTTATGTTCTTTTGTAAAATAGCCCATATGGAGCCGGTTCATTTTTTCAAAAATCGCTTCACGTAAGCGTTTAACCAATAAGGTACGTGCATTTATAAGTGCTCTCTGAGCCAGGTACCTGAACAAGTTGGTGAGTATTACCGATGTAACAATAATGCTTGCTATGAAATAAAGTGCATATACCGGATTCATAGTTTTAAGATGATACACTTCATAATAAAACAGATTTTTGAAATAGCTTCCGGAAAATGAAAATTCAGGCATTGTAGCATACCGTTGCATTTCTGCGGCGCTATGAGAATCAAATAAGAAATTTAACAGAGGGATGATAAGTGCAAACTGGAAAATACTAAAAAAAACCGCTATCAAGGTGAATATAAAAAACGGAACAATATGTGCCCCATAAGGCTTTACATATTTCAGAAGACGCTTGTATGTTTTCATTAAAAGAAATTAAGGCTGCGAAATTACCTTCTAAAAAAGGTAAACAGTCTATCAATTTAGAAGTGAGTGGTATATATCGAGGTAACCTTTTGCAGCTTTTTCCCAGCAAAAATCGGCACCTCTCTTTTTGATGGCTTCCTGCATGTTAGTTTCTTTATAAAGCGTCATTCCATCAGCGAAGGTTTTCTGCATCCTGGCTGGTTTAAAATCTGAAAAATAAAAAGCCACATTTCCTCCAATTTCAGGTAACGCCGTTTTATTTGAAAGAAACAGCGGTTTGCCTACCGACATGGCTTCAGCAACAGGCATACAAAACCCTTCTGCCGTTGAAGGCGAAGTAAATGCATAACAATTTTCAAAATACCATGCTTTTTCATTTTCAGTAATGCTGCCAAGAATTCTCAATTTATTTTCTACTCCTAATACCCTTGCAGATTCAATAAGGTAATTAAGATAACTGGTATCGTCATCTCTTCCGGCAATCAGCAATTCCATGTCATCATCATTTTGCAGAAGCGGTAAAAGGGAATGAAAATTCTTCTTCATTGTTACAACCCCGATAGAAAAAAGAAAGGGACACGAAGGTTTGTATGATAAAGCAGAAAGCGTCGGCTTATTTAATGAGTTAGTGCCATTGTGAACAATATAAATTGGTCTTCTACCTGTATCACAATACTTTAAAACATCCTGTTTACAAAATTCGGAAATGCAGACAATAGCATCGCTACGGTCAATGTTTTTCTGCAGGTGATACAGATGTTTTATTTTTTTTGCCTCTGGTTTTGTCTCGTCGTGTATAAAATTCAGGTCATGAATCGTCAATAACAAACGAATGCTGCTATTTCTTATTGGAATATATGAGCTGTTTTGGTAGGTAGTATGCCACAAATCGTATTTTGGCAGCGATGGCATAAAGAACTTATGAAGCGAATGTTGGTTGATAAAGTTATTTGATCTTCCTAATGCTTCCTTCGCATTGTTGGGTGAATAAAGTGTAATTTTTTCTGAATTGGCATCAATTGTGTTCATTAAATGCCTGGCAAGGTTCAAACAGTAATGATAGATTCCCGTATCTGCATATTTCATGCGTTCACAATCCAGGATTATGTTTTTCATTTCTGTAGTAAAATTAATTATAGAGTTAAAGAACCAGCAAAACTACAAATTCTATGCCTTTAATATATGTAGATTTATTATTTTAATTAAAATTAACATAATCAATAGGTTATGAAAGTTGGGTGCTGTTAATTAAAATGACAATATTTGTTTATAAATAGCTGTCTGAAGAATGACAAAATATTGCTAAAAAAATATAATTGATCTGATGCGTAAAATAGTTCTTGACTGTGATTTGATGCGATTTAGAAATTCCGGCTTGCATCACTATTGTTTAAATCTTGGTATCTATGTTCAACGAATACTTGAAAATGATGCACAATATAGAATTGCTTTTTATACAGCAGCATCCGAAGCTGAACTTTTTTTATCTAAGGCCAATTGTATTATTGAAAAGAAATGGCATAAGAAATTAGGCAACCCATTTTTATGGAATTGTGATATCTGGCATGCACCCTTTCAATCAGGAAAGATCATTCCGATGAATAACAAACGTATTAAAGTTGTGCTTACCATTCATGATTTAAATGCATTGCATGAGCCTTTAAAACCTGAAGATAGAAAAGATAACCTTGCCCGAACACAGCGGTTGATAGATAGGGCAGATTCATTGGTTTGCATTTCTAATAGTACAAAGAAGGATGTTTTGGAAAATATGGATGTTAAAAATAAACCTGTTCGTGTAATCTACAATGGAACCCATGATGTTGTAACGCCTCCGCCTAACCCAACTGCCTATGTTCCAAAGCGGCCTTTCCTTTTCACAATGGGATACATAAACCGGAAGAAAAATTTTCATACACTTGTTCCATTTCTTTCTAATCCTCACATGGAATTGGTTATTGCGGGTAAGAAGGATGATTACAATTATATAGAAGGAATGATTAAAACGGCTACAGAAATGGGTGCAGCTGATCGATTGAAAATACTTGGTCCGGTATCAGAAGCCGACAAAGCATGGTATCTGAAACATTGTGAAGCTTTTTTTCTGCCATCACTTGCAGAGGGATTTGGTGCGCCTGTAGTAGAAGCTATGCATTTTGGACGACCAATATTTTTATCCAACTTAACATCTTTGCCTGAAATTGGCGGAGATGCTGCGTTCTACTTTGAAAATTTTGAACCTGCTCATATGCAGGATGTTTTTGAAAAAGGAATGAAGAAATATGCGCAGGAAAATTTAAAAGAAAGGATTATTAGCAGAGCAGCAGATTTTAGCTGGGAGAAAAGCGCACAACAATATATAGATGTTTACAAAGCACTGCAATGAAATTAATTAGTTGAGGCTTTCAAATAATCTATTTAAAAATAATATCCTGAATGGCTGTCAAATATTAAGTACATAACAAAAATAATGGTTAATAATTTTGTTGCTTGCCTTTGTCAATCTAATTATCGAAAAGAAAAACAGACCTTTAAGTTATTCATCAGAAATATATTATTACGAAAAAGTGATTATGAAAAAAATTTTCCTGGATTGTGATCTCATGAAAAACAGGAACTCCGGCTTGTATTATTATTGTTTGAATCTTGGATTACAGGTAAAAAAAATCCTGGATAGTGAACGTGCTGAAGAAATTCGTTTTTATGGAAAACCAGATGAACTGGCAGCATTTGATAATTCGGATGCTATTGCTGAAGAAAAGCTTTGGTTAAGAGATAAACGAAAATTCGGGCTTGCAGAAAAAAGATGGTATGATAAATATTTTAAAAAGAAAATATCTGATAATGTGATCTGGCATGCACCTTTTCAATCTGGCAGAATCTTACCAGGCAAAAATGCGCATGCAAAAATACTCCTCACTATTCACGATCTTAATACGCTGCATGAAGATAAATTTACGGATGAACAGCGTGCATCAAGCTTAGCGCATACTCAAAAACTGATAGACATGAGCCATGCTTTGGTTTGTATATCTGAGTATTGCCGTCAGGACGTACTTACCAATTTAGATGTAAAAGGAAAACCAGTGTATGTTATTCATAACGGAACTAATAACATGGCTAAGCCCGGTATTGTTCCAGAAGGATACCACCCACAACGTCCTTTTTTATTTTCCCTGGGATATGTAAATCGTAAGAAAAACTTTCACACCCTGATACCGTTGCTGGTTACGGAACCTGAACTGGAACTTGTGATAGCTGGTAAAATTGATGAAACAGATTATCTGGAACAAATGAACAGGGAAGCTTTGGCGTTGGGTGTTTCTGACAGACTTCATGTTTTGGGGCCCGTTTCTGAAGGAGATAAAGCTTGGTATTATAGTAATTGCTTTGCGTTTATGTTTCCATCGGTCGCCGAGGGTTTTGGATTGCCTGTTACAGAAGCCATGGCTTTTGGAAAGCCATTATTTCTTTCGCCACTTACGTCGCTTCCTGAAATTGGTGGAGATACCGCATTTTATTTTCCTACCTTTCAGCCGGAGGCTGTTCAACAGTTATTTAAACAAGGAATGGAACGGTATGAAACGGAAAAGCTGGCGGAGAAAATTAAAGCCCGTGGACAGACTTTCAATTGGGAAAAAAGTGCAAGAGCGTATATTGATGTGTACCGGTCACTATTTTAAAACTGAGTTTAAAAGATAAAACGTATGATGTTTCAACCACTTGCGCAAATTAAGGCGATGGCTTATATGAACCGGCAGGATATAGAAAAGATGAGCACAGCCGCTGTGCGGAATGTTTATCTTGGCAACGATCTTACCCTTTGCAGGATGCTTACTAAATATAAGATCTATCTCGACGGAAGAGATGCTGCTGTTGTACCTAATATTTTAATGGATGGTTTTTGGGAATCCTGGATCACCAAATTCATTGCAAAAACTGTGGAGCCTGGTAGTTATTGTATTGATGCAGGTGCAAATTTTGGCTACTATTCCTTACTGTTAGCAGACCTTGCAGGCAAACAAGGCAAAACGATTGCGATAGAACCCAATGCGTATTTGTGTAAGTTATTAGAAATGACATGTAACGTTAATGAATTTGGTTTCCAGATAATTAATAAAGCAGCTGCAGATCAGGCAGGAAAAACTACTTTATCGATTCCTGATCATTTGTGGGGTAGTGCCACCATCATATCAAAGGTTCCTGCATTTGGTTTCGGAAAAAAAGAAACTGTAAAAACAGATTCTCTAGACAACATGGTTAAGGAGGCTAACTTTCCACGTGTTGATTTTATAAAAATGGATTGTGAAGGTGCGGAACCATTGATATTTTCAGGAATGCAACATATACTGAAACAAAATCCAGCTTTAAAAATGGTGATGGAGTACAGCCCTTTTTTATATAATGATCCGGTCGCATTTACCGAATATCTTTTTAAACGTTTCGAAGTTGGTGAAATTACCGGAGATTCAACAGCAAGAATTTTTAACATTGAAGACACAGCATACCTGTTGAATTTAAAGGATCACATAGATATATATCTTGGTCCCAAACCTGTTATAAGTTAAAGAGATGGTATCTTTTTTGGATACCATCCCGTTCAGTTTATTTAGATTCGTTCAGCCGGATGTTTAACTCTGTAAGTTGTTTGTCATCAATTGTTCCCGGGGCATCAATCATCACATCTCTTCCTGAATTATTTTTTGGAAATGCGATAAAATCGCGGATACTTTCACTGCCACCTAATATAGAGCATAGCCTGTCGAAACCAAATGCGATTCCACCATGAGGTGGTGCACCATATTCAAAAGCACCCAATAAAAAACCAAATTTATGCTGCTGCTCTTCAGCATCCATTCCCAATGCAGCAAACATTTTTTCCTGTAACGGCCGTTGAAAGATCCTGATAGATCCACCGCCAATTTCATTTCCATTTAACACCATGTCGTAAGCATTTGCTTTAATATTAGCATAAGGATGCTTTAAATAATCCGCAGCATTTTCAATTACCGGATTATTGCTGATCATAGTATCAATGTCTGAAGGTTTTGGTGAAGTAAAGGGATGATGCCTCGCTACCCACCTGTTATCATCTTCTGCGTATTCAAACAATGGAAAATCAAGCACCCACAATAGTTTAAACTCGTCTGTTTTTCGCAAGCCAAGTAGCTGGCCCATATATAGCCGAAGATCGCTCACTGCTTTTCTTGTTTTTTCTTCTGCCCCTGCAAGAATTAAAATAAGATCACCGGGTTTTGCATTTGCAGCCGTTGCGATAGCTTGTAATTTTGAGCTGTCATAAAATTTATCAACACTGCTTTTAAAACTTCCATCGGCGTTACATTTGATAAACACCAATCCTTTCATTCCAATCTGCGGGCGTTTAACCCATTCGGTTAGTTCATCGGTTTGTTTGCGGGTATATTCGCTGCATCCAGGAGCTGCGATAGCGATAACAGATTCGGCTTCATCAAACACTGGAAAACCTTTTATTATTTCACCTAAATCTTCTTCTTTCCACGAGTTTTCGGCTCCCTCTCCTTTGGAGAGGGCAGGGGGTGAGGTTTTGGGAGTAGATTTGCCGGTAAAAGTATGTGCAGGGAATTTCAGGTTGCACAACTTCATATCAAAACGAATATCCGGCTTATCGTTACCATAAATCCACATGGCGTTTTCCCAGGTCATTCGTTCTACCGTTTCTGTATAGTCGATATTCTTTACGTCCTTGAATACCCTTTTGATCAAGCCTTCAAACATATTTAAAATATCTTCCTGTTCAACAAAGCACATTTCGCAATCGATCTGTGTAAACTCCGGCTGTCTGTCGGCACGAAGGTCCTCATCTCTGAAACATTTTACTATCTGGTAGTAGCGGTCGTAACCACTCACCATCAGCAATTGTTTGAATGTTTGTGGTGATTGTGGCAACGCATAAAACTGGCCTTCATTCATACGGCTTGGAACAACAAAATCTCTGGCTCCTTCCGGAGTAGATTTTATCAGGAATGGAGTTTCAATATCCATGAAATTATTTTCATGTAAATAATTCCTTGTGCTGCGGCCAACGGCATAACGTAATTCCAGGTTTTTCTTTATGGCATTTCTCCTAAGATCCAGAAAACGATATTTCATTCTGATATCATCACCGCCATCTGTATCATCCTGTATGGTAAATGGAGGCGTAACCGATTTATTTAAAATTTTAAATGTTGTTACCAGTATCTCAATATCGCCAGTAGCAATATTGGCATTCTTATTACTTCGCTCGTTAACTGTACCATTTACCTGCAATACAAATTCGCGTCCTAGCGGATTAGCATCCAGCTCTGCATTAAGGGTTTCTGAAAAAAGCAATTGGGTGATACCATATCGATCCCGAAGGTCAACAAAGGTGATGGATCCGAATTTACGTACGGTTTGTACCCATCCAGCCAGGGTCACTTCTTTGCTCTTATCGGTGATCCTTAGTTCTCCGCAGGTATGTGATCTAAACATATATTTATGAGTATTCTTTTAAAAAATCTATTTAAGTTAAGAAGCCTACATGTAGCAATTTAGTTTACTGTAGATTTTCTTACTTTCGGATTGCAAATATAAGCCTGTTCTGGAAACTAAAAACCCTGACAAATTGCAGGGCTTTTAGGTTGATTATAGCATTGTACTACTGATAACGGAATATAGTAACAATTACGGTTTTTGTGCAGCAGCCTGCTGTTTGTTAATTTGCTTCAGGCTTGTCTCCTTTCTTCGTATCCATCATTTCCATCAGTTTCATTCCCAGTAAGCCATTGATGCCTCCATCTGTTCCTGCGCCTCCGCTAATGAGAACATCAGGAATAACTTTTATCTGGCCGCGACCGATCTCTTCGGTGATCTTGTATTTGGTAAAGTTATCGCCGCCCATTGCTTTTACCTGCAATTCGTACGCTTCGGCGGTAGATTTTCCGATGGCCATTATTTTTTCTGCTTCTGCCAAACCTGTTTTACTGATCCTTTCGGCATCTGCGCTGGCATTTAACTTGGTTGCTTCTGCTTCCGCACCAGCCCTGGCTTTGGTTGCTTCTGCTTCTGCATTTGCCCGCATTTTTGTAGCAGTAGCTTCTGCATCAACTTGTAACCTTAAACTATTGGCATCACCTTCTGCTTTTTTTACAGCTGCATCAGCAGTGCGTTGAGCAATCTCAACACTTTGTTGCGCTTTCACTATTTCTTTCTGCATGTCTGCGATGGCAGTTTCCTTTTCCATTCCCTGGCGTTTTTCCTGAGCCATTCTTTGGGTACTGTAGGTCTTCTCTTCCTCCTGTGCTATTTTTCTATCGGTTAATGTTTTCATTAATGATTCCGGAGGAACAATGTCGCCGATCAACGTATCAACAGCGTTCACATTATATTCATCTAACACCATTTTCATATTATCTTTTGCTGCCTGCTGCCTTTCTTTTCTTGTACTTAAGAATGCGATAACATCACTGTCTTGCGCAGAGTTTCGGAAATAGTTACCGATGGTAGGTTCCAGCACCTGGCTTACAAGGTTGTTCATACTGCCAAATCTGGCTATCACTTTTGGCGCTTCGTTGGCAGGTATGTGAATGATCTGAGATACATCCAGGTTAAATGGAAAACCATCCTGTGAACGCACGGTAATAGTGGAAAGATTTTTATCAAGCTGGTGTGATTCACTGCGGGTATTGGCCCAATTCAATACAAGGTTGGTGGTTGGCACCAATTCTACTTTCATGATATATTTATTGAAAGGGTATTTACCCGGGCCATAAGGTTCCATCCAAACACCACGCTGGCCTTTGCCAACAATATTGCCGTGCTTAAAGCTATCACCTGTAAGATCTTTTCCATCCTGCCCGATATAACTAATTACAACACCTACATATCCAATCGGCACGTCAGTCATCGGGACTTCTTCAATCTGAATTGCCCATGGATTTATGTTATAACTACCAGCTAAAATTATAGAAGGTTGCAAACCCCTGTTACCATCATTTTTAAGAAATGTATCAAAGTCCTGAAAATTATTATGTCCGTCAATATACTTTCCTGCTATCTGTCCACTTTCAATAGGATGACCATCCAGTGAAGTTACAATGCCTACCATGTTTTCGTGTATGATCACCATGTCGGTAATGGTAATGGTAAACGCATAGCTGTTGATACGATAAGTTCCTGCGGTGATATAAGCTGTTTGCCGGCCTTTCTGTCCGGTATTATTCAGGAATTTTTCTGCGTCCTGAAAGTTATCACTATCAACCTTACGACCAAGGATAGCTCCTGTTGGTATTTCAGCACCATCATTTGATAATACAAGCCCGATCTTTCCTTCGGGTATCACTGTAAATGGCTGCATATCTACTCCATACTGCCATGGCCACATGCCCCAGTACAAACCAGGTGCAAGTGTTTTTGCCTGAAAACCAGCTTCGCCTTTTGTTGCAATGATCCTGCCATCAGGAAGTTCACGGTTAGCACCAAAAAGCACGAATTTTTTTGTTACAAGTCCTAACCTGTTTTCTGGTACTATCACCATTCCAAAGAAAACACGTAAAATAAACTTGTAAAGAACTACGGATACAACAATCACGATGATCCACCAATAGGTAATGATAAAATCTGTAATATTCATGTTTATATTTTTAAAATTGAGTGAAAGATTCCTTTTAAATTGGTAGCATTTTTTTAAATAGTTTGCACAGAGCCTGGTTTATTAATAGTTGCCAGCATACCATTTGATAAGTAGAATATTATCAATCAGCATGAAATATTTTGATTGTTAATTTACAATCAGGCAAAAGCAAAGTATCTAAAAAATTATATCGACAGTAAATTTTCGGGCGGCTTAACTCTTTGACGATAGTTAAAAAGAGCAGCAATAAGATGGTACATGTTGCATTGGAGCGAGGCTCCATTTAGTTTTGAAATGTGAAGATATATACTAGTTTGATAATTTGCAAATAAATCGGAATATGTAAGCTAATGGCGGTTTACAAACTGCTAAGGAACAGTTTCAAAATCATTTTTATGCCTATGTTTCTCAAAGGGATCATTAAATTGAGGGAAAAGAATTCCAGTCACATTTGCTAACTGCGTGAACCTGATTTCACCTGATTTTATTGAAAATTCACACAGCTATTTGCTCTCTGAATTGCAAAGGAAAAACAATTGAAAATTTAAATAGCTTGTTCCTGTTAATTATTCAACATTAACCCTGATGCCTTCACTATGGCTGCTGAATTCTGGCGCATACATGCACTGAATGTTTGTAACACCATTGCTGTAGTTTCCGCCGTGTGTAACAAACATGCCGTATTCAAAAACATAAGTCCCACGTGGAAGCCAGCTAAAAAAGAAATTAGTGCTGGCGTCTTTTGTTGTTTCATAATAACCCAAACCTCCCTGCCATTTGTATTGACTTATCACATTTATCGGTTCCATACAGGCAGCTCTCATATCTTTCATATGCAGGTATTCCATATCGCGGTCTGATCTTAATTCAATACGTACTTTTATTTTATCACCTACAGCAAGTGCATCGCCATTGTTCAATGGTTTTAAAACCGGGCCTTTATCTGAGTTTACTTCTATAAAAAGTTTCTTTACCAATTTTAAAGGAGTTTCTGCAGTTGTTATCTTATCAAGGTCTTCAAAATATTGCCAGTAAACAGCTCCCCAGGAAGTAGAAGTAGTTGGTTTTTGATCAGTGGTTTTAATATTGACCGTAATATTTCCCATTCCCTGCTGCACCTGATCTCCGGGAATTGTTTTTTTGAAATACCCTGTGCCAGATTGTTGTAATTGATCTGTGTTTTTTATGAGCAAATTACCGACGTTGATCTGTACTTCTTTTTCTTCCATTAACCAACTGCTACCATTTAATAATAGTGCGTAACATGCTTCAGCAGTGGCTTTCGTGGTTTTCCAGTTCTGGGTTTGTTTTTGTTTTAACAACCAGGTTTTAAGGTCATCAATTGTGGTGCTGTTTTTATCGATATCTGTAAATGCTTCAATGATCATTGCCTGGCTTTCTATCGGCGATTGGTACCAGTAATAACCGCCATTGGTAAATTCTTTAAAATACATTCCCATTTCCTCTTTGTAAATAGCGTTCTCTTTTAATGATGAAATGATCGCTTTTGGAATTTTTTCATCACCGGTTCTGAACAATGCCAATGCAATCATCGCCTGCATATATTTACTATTACCTAACCAATATTGCTGAGATTGTGTAAGAAAATATTTATAAGCTTCCTGTGCATTCCCTGCTATTTTATTTTCTTTAAAGAAACTACGCATGTATAAATACTGAATAGCTGTATAAGACAAATTGTTATTCTTAAGATTTACTTTATGTTTTTTTAAGTTGTCATATTCTTCTTTAAGCCTTGCATCAAGATAAAGTAACGCCTTATCTAGTATAGGTTTTAATTTGTTGTAATCATCTGTGCTGAAGGCATTTAATTTATTTAAATGCCCAATTCCGCTGATGATGTATTGCGTTATGTAACGGTCGTCTGGCCCATCTTTAAACCATGCAAAACCTCCATTACTGCTTTGCATTTCTTTCAACTTATTAAGCGTATTTTCTTTTTCTTTTGCAAGTCGAACCAAATCAAAAAGTATGGCGATATTCTTTTTTTGTTCAGCTTCATTTTTGGCTTCAAGTACCCACGGAGTTTCCTGTAGCAATGCGGATTTTAGTTCTTCATTTTTTTGCAGGTTACTTAATAGAGCCTGCGAGTCACCGTTGTTACTTGCTGATGTGGGAGCTAACCATTTTTCGAATACGGCTTTTATTTTGGGTGTGCTGCTACTTACATATGCAGCTAACGTGTTCGCATAGTAGCGATTAAAGCTTTGTTCGGCGCAGTCATAAGGGAATTCTATCAGGTAAGGCAAAGCCTGGATGGCATACCAGACAGGATTGCTGGTATATTCTACCGTTAGTGCATGATTGGTTAAAGTACCACTATTATTTTCAGTTAGTAATTTTTCAAACTTAAAATTTTTGCTACTCGTATTTCGCATATTTAATGGCATTGATTCAGTTACCAAAATACGGTTACTTAGGATTGGTATAGCGGCTTCTTCGCCATCAGAAAATACCTTGTCGTTTGTAATTGCTTTTATTCGCCAGGTGAGCGCACTGTTAAACGTGAAAGGTATCTCTATCGGGAATTTTACTGCGGTACTTTGCTTTGCTGCTACTGTAAAGTATTGAACTGGGAAGATATTTTTAAACCAACCATCCACTGGCTTATTGGTTGCTGCATCCAGTAATTCCAGTTGTGCCTGCCCTGTGATCTCACTGTCTGAAAGGTTTACGATTTTTGTAGAGAATTCCATTTGGTCGCCTTCCCTTAAAAACCTGGGTGCGTTAGGTTGCACCATCATTGGTTTTTGGGTAATAGTATTTTTTTCAGCATAACCGCTTGCAAGTTCTTTCGTATGTGCAAGTGTCATCATCTTCCAGGTTGTTAAGGCCTCGGGAATTGTAAACGAAAATTCGATTGTTCCCTTATCATCTGTTGTGAGTGCAGGAAAGAAGAAGGCTGTTTCGTTGAAATTTTTTCTCGTCTGAATATTACTATTTTGTAATGATGCATCTATTTTAGAATCAGCCGGCATTTCAGCATGAGCCGATACTTCTTCATCTTTCACGATTTTCGACGCGGTGAATTTTACCTGCTTTATTTCTGTAACTAAGCCGTCGGTGGCAGCCTTTTCTCGCATCATCGATTGGTCATCGGCGCGGGGAGAAGCATTTGCCATGAAAGTATAGCCGCCTCTGCCATAGCCCCTGGAATTCCAACCATTATTTAATAATTCTGCGTAATATTTATCAGGTATCGAAACATAATCCTTTTTAAAAACATCTCTTTCCTGGGATTGTACTGCTTCAAAACCTTTAGCGTTCCAGGTTGTGGAGCGCATGAGTACAGGCCAAAGTGATTTAAGTGAATTCCAGTTGTGCGGATTAAACTGATCGAGTGAAGCATCGTACATACTGATCAATGCTTCTGCAGCTACCTTTTCGGATTTGTTGCCACTGATCTTTATCTTCCATTTTTCTTCACTGCCTGGTAATATTTTATCCCTGAAAGTTTCATAATTGATTTCCAGGTCCTTGTTTTTCCATGGGATGGAAAAATATTGATTGCCGGTATACAAACGGTTGTTTTTTACAAACGCATAACTCATATTCATTCCTCCACGATCATTTTCACCGATAGTGATGTCGTTTGTCAAGGCGCGGCTATTTTTTATTGTGGTAAAATTCGTTAGATGCTGATCATCCATTTTGTCTAGTGAATGTATCAACCAAATTTCATTAAAGCCGGTGGCAATAGTATAGTTGATTTTTTCTCCGGGTGCAGCATCAAAATCATTTACTTCCACCATTACAGCATTTTCATTTGATGTTTGTTGGGTATTGGTAAGCTGCAGGTATTTTACCGAGCTAACTTTTTCTCCAAACTTATCAGTAGCTGTAGCGGTAACTTTATACCAGCCGGCTGCTGCTTTCATTGTAGGAAAGTTGATGGAAGAATTTTCTGCCGTACTGTCTGTAACTTCAGCGATTTTCATTTGTACAGGCCATTTAGCAATATCGTTTTCATCCGAATATGCATCGTAGGGGAATATACGCTTATAATCATCAGGTTTAATTACAAACTGATCCGGTGCTTCCCAAAATCTTTCTCTGAAAATTCGATCGGGTGATTGTAGTTTTTCTATGGTTAAATGAACGGTAGTTTTTTCAAACAAACCATTTGTGTTAGCACTGCTGATCTTAACAGTCTTCAAACTATCTGCAGGTAATTTGCCGGCTGCAATTATATTTAATTGTAAAGCCTGATAAGATACCGCTACAGTTGTTTGACCGCTTCTTGTTTCTCCATTAATATCTGTAATATCTGCACTTACTTCATAATAGAAAACAGGCTGATCTTTTTTGTCTACAGTTTCATCCGGAATGGATTTAAAAATTATAGAAAATTCTCCATTCGAATTTGTTTTTGTCTTACCATTTTTTATTTCCATCTCCTCACTTTCTCCATATGGAGGGAAGCGCTTACCAAAGCCACCCCATCCCCACCAAACAGGGTATTGTACTTTTCGAACAACCCTATACGTTACTTCCGCAGCATCTATATTGTTGCCTGCATAGGCTTTTGCCGTACCTTTTACTTCAATGCTGTCGTTTACCCGATATACTCCTTCGGGCTTTTTTACTTCAACAAAGAATTTAGGCCTTTTATATTCTTCCACTTTAAAATAAACACTGCCCTGGTTGGCTGAATCTGTAATATAGAACTGCCCGTTCATTCCTCCCATTGGTAGTGTAAAGCTGCCATTGTAGGAACCGTATTCATTTGTTACCAGATTGAGGACTGCTGCTTTTTGATGATTTGCATCAAACAATGTGATGGTCGATTTAATATTGGCAAGTGCTGAATTTTTCTTTCCGGTGGCATCAGATCCTACAATAATTCCTTTAAAGAAAACGGTTTGTCCGGGGCGATAGATGCTTCTATCTGTAAATAGAAAACTTTTCCGCGTGTTTTTATTTTCGTAGCCGTTGTATTGATAACTATAGAAATTATCATTTGTAAAAAGCTCCTCCGCCTTAAATTTTACCTGGTAATAATAATTACGATCTCTTTTATTACCATATTTAATTTTCACATGTCCATTCTTATCAGACTGATATTTTTCTGCTTTTACTGTTTCATATTTCCTGGTTGTGTAATTATAGATGCGTTGCCACAGTTGCAATTCGGCATTTGCAAGAGGTTGCCCATTGTCGCGATTCAATAAATAGACATCATCCTGGTTATTATTTATATAACTGATATTGCTGCTATAAATAAGTTGCCTGGCAAGGAAATTTTTAGTTAACCTAAAATCAGGATTAATACTGGCTATAATAAAATAACTGCCGGCTGGCAATGCCTCAGAATTGATTTCAGTAGAATGTTCCTGGTGATCTTTTAAATCTGGCAAAGCTACCGACCAGCTTTTTACAGCATTTTTATTTACCATTGTTTGCCAATAGATTTCGTTGTCATCATTTTCTAACCTGTCTATTTCTTCTTTGTTGGTTTTAATTATCCTCAGATAAATTTTATCTGTATTCTTATAAGTTAATAGTGAACGAAATGCGTGATCAGGCAAATTAATTTTTTCGGTTTCAAGTTTTATTAAAGGCTGAGTAATATCTATCAGCATGTTTTTACAAAGCAATGCTCCTTCAGAAGTTGGGTAAGCTGCCATGATAGAATCGCAGAGTAATTTTGCTTTTTGTATATGAAATTGATAGGTTGTTTTTATATTGGGCTGATAGTTCTCGCCTTGTTGTTTGTATAGATAAGCTCTCAGGTAACCTGCGCGGGCTGCGGATTGACTGGCTTTATAGACTGTCTCTATATTTAGTAACGCCTTTTCATAAAGAGAATCTTTATTAGTAAATACTCCATGGTTATTTATAAATGCTAAACGCGTAAGATCAGCATCTATAAGTGCAGCATGGTCAGTATCATTGAGGTGAAAAGTAATTATTTCCTGGAGTAATGTTACAGCAGCATGGTATAGAGAACTACTGTCTTTGGTTTTGAAATTTACAGTAACAAAATCTGTAGCTGTTGAAAATAGCTTTTCATCATTTAAGATAAACTTATATGAAGGTTCTGTCACATCATTTTCTTCATCCATTAAATATTCCAGTGCCCTATGCGCTAAAAAATCGTATAAAGTAGGTCTTAAAGAATCTGTATTCTTGCTTTTTTCCAGGATTGCTTTTAATTTATTTATTGAAGTGCTTTTCAGGATGGTAGGATTGACTAACGAGGAATGATAAAGTTTGGCTATCTGGCCATTGAGTCTTTCCACGCTCCAGGTGCTGATATCACTGCTTTTTTCTTCTGTCAGGGCTGTTCTTCCATATAATTTGTAGCGATTATTGTTGCGATAGTTCTGATAAAGTTCCGCCTGCATACTTAAAAGAATATTCTTAGCGTAGCCACTTGCTGTTTTGATAAGCGTATCCAGATAGAAGATATTTTTCTCCTGATTATCTTCCTCAATGATATTCCTGTAATTCATCTGGTACATCGCAGCTTTTATCTGCTGCACTTCATTACCATCTTTAACTGCAAGGGTGAAAATGGAATTGACTTCTTTAAGTGCCGAAGCCGTAAGCCCTTTTTTCTCAAAAGCGGTTACTTTTATCCAATTGTTTTTATAGTCAGTCATTTTTTGGGCAAGTAGTATTTGGCAGGAAATTAATAAAAATGTTATCAGTACAAAAGATTTTCTAAGAAGCATAATTCCAGAATTTAGTTACAAGATACAATTTGTTGATGGCAGCTATGGGAGAGAACAATATAAAATTTCTCCTCTCAAATAATAACAATTTTCCCTTAAAATAAAAGAGAACGCCAGAACACTTGCTAAGATGAAAAATTGATGCCGATTACACAAATCCAGTCAAATTATTTTCTTTAACTTTTAATTAAGGGTTTTAAATTTTACCATACGGCAAATGTTTATTCATAAAGGAAATTAAACAACAACTCTTTTTAACCTAAAACTACATTGTATGAAAAAGATTTTTACACTTAACATGCTGTTGCTCATCTGTACAAGCCTATGGGCATTTCCTTACAAAAGCCGTTTAACTATTAGCAGTTTGTCAGAATCTATATCAAAAATTATAGTTGACAACAGAACTTACACCTTGAAAGATAATAATGATGGTTTAATTATAGAAGATCTGCTTCCTGGAAACCATCGTGTAAGAATTTACAAAATTAAAAATGGATATAACGGAAGAAAATTTGGTACGGGTCAAATGCAATTGCAGTATAATGAAAACGTTTTTGTTAAGCAGGGTTATCATACTGACATTGTTATCAACCGATTTGGAAGAGTATTGCTGGATGAAGAAAAACTCAGAAATGGCAATTATGATCAAGAGGATTTTCCTGGCTACAATTGGGGTAATGAAGAAAATGGCCGGATGGTAATAAGTGTACCTGATCTTCAACAATTAAAGAATTCTATCAGTTCTGCTAATTTTGAGTCAACCAAACTAGCGATTGCGAAACAAGCTATTAGCCAGCATATTTTTACTGCCCTGCAAATCAAGGAGATTTTGGAATTATTTAGTTTCGAGGATAGCAGGCTGCAACTTGCAAAATATGCTTTTGACTATTGTATTGATACCCAAAAGTATTTTTTAGTTGCCGATGCATTTAAATTCAGCAGTAGCAAAGAAGATCTGTTAGTGTTCCTGGGAAAAAAGCAAAAATGATTGGAGTAGGATGGGAATAAAGAAACGCCTCAATTTACTGAGGCGTTTCTTTTTATTATTTAGATTTTATTATTTTGCCATTTTCTTTACAGCTTCTTGCATAGTTGAGCCGATATCTGCCGGGCTGGCAACCACATGAATTCCGCATTCAGCCATAATCTTCATTTTGGCCGCGGCTGTATCATCTGCTCCACCAACAATTGCACCAGCATGTCCCATACGTCTCCCGGGAGGAGCTGTTTGTCCGGCAATAAAACCAACAACCGGCTTTTTGTTTCCAGTTGATTTTATGTATTCTGCAGCTTCTGCTTCCATTCCTCCACCAATCTCACCAATCATTACGATAGCATCGGTTTCCGGATCGTTCATTAATAATTCAACAGCTTCCTTGGTTGTAGTACCAATGATAGGATCTCCTCCAATGCCTATTGCAGTAGAAATACCCAAGCCGGCTTTTGCTACCTGATCGGCTGCTTCGTAAGTTAATGTGCCCGATTTAGACACAATTCCAATACGGCCTTTCTTAAAAATAAAACCAGGCATAATGCCCACTTTACACGCTTCTGCTGTAATAACACCAGGGCAATTTGGCCCGATCAACCGGGTATTGCTGCCTTTTAAAAAACTTTTTACTTTTATCATATCCTGCACCGGTATTCCTTCAGTGATGCAAACCACTAAAGCTATTCCTGCGTCGGCAGCTTCCAGTATAGCATCAGCAGCAAAAGCAGGTGGTACAAATATAATGCTCGTATCTGCGCCGGTAGTTTTAACTGCATCTGCAACGGTATTAAATACAGGTTTGTCAAGGTGAGTAGTGCCGCCTTTTCCCGGGGTAACACCACCAACAACCTGGGTGCCGTATTCAATCATTTGTGTTGCGTGGAAAGTGCCTTCCGTACCGGTAAAACCCTGCACGATGATCTTTGAACCTTTGTTTACTAAAACAGCCATAATATCAATTAAGGATTATAGAAAGTGTAAATTTCCGCAAAGATAGGGGAGATAGACCATTGTACATGGAGTATTGACAGTTGATTTATTGAATATGATATCCATATATTGATAATTCGTGCCTGGCTTTAAATAATATATAATCAGTGTAAAGTATTCGGTTTACACAATTCTTAAATTAATTAAGGTTCAGTATTTTCCCTTTTGGATATTTGGCGCTGTAGCTGATACGTACTTTTTTACTTTCTCCTGCTGCCAATTGCATTTTCCAGGTTAATACGCCTATTTCTTTGTTATCTGCCGCATCGCTACTTTCGATAAGTTCTACTTCTATTTCCTTATTGGTACTGATTGGATATTGATCCTTAAGTATCATTGATACCGCATCTTTTTTATTATTCTTTACGGTTAACTCAAAAGTAATGGTTTGTAATTTGTTGGTTCCAATGAGTTTTGAACTGCTGTAATCGGTTAGTTTTTCTCTCTTAATTACCACTCTTTTGTCTTTTCCTAGTGTAAGATTAAGGGTATCATTGGTACTTGCTGGGTCAAGAAATGACTTTCCAACATAGGTGCCTTCAAATATAATATTAGCTTCTCCGGGAAGCAGATTTAGTTTTTCCCAACCTGTTACTTCAGCTAGTAAATATGCATCCTTGTCCAGTTTAGGTACAGCATAATATTTATAAATAGCGGCAATAGACGCTTCTTTTAATGTAGCGATCTGTTGTTTTCCATTCGTTTGTATATCGTATGGAAGATCAATATCGTAGGTAACATCCAGTGCGTTTTCGGTTATGGAAATATAATCTTCAAGGCCAGCTTTTAATGTAACTATCATCACGCCGTTTACCGCTCTGCTGCCATATAAAGCAACTGCTGAAGCATCCTTTAAAACAGTAAAGTCTTTTATAGCATCAGGATCTATTTTGGAAAAATCGGCTGTTTCCATAATGGTTCCGTTTACAACGTATAAAGGTTGATTGCTTCCATTCAAAGAACCAATTCCCCTTATAACTAGTTGGTCCTTTGTTTCGTTATAACCGGGACTAACCTGGATGCCTGCTATGTTGCCCTGAAGTGATTGAATGGAATTTGATTTGGACATTCCTCTTTCCAACTGCCTAACCGGATTTATATAACTTAGAAACCAACTTTTTAGTAAAGGCGCTGCTCCATATTGAGATGGAGTTGAAGTAGACAATGATAGTTTTACTTTTTTCCAGTCTATCCCGGTTGTTTGTGCAATTTTCGCTTTATAAATAATGGTGAGTGGGCTATTAACGCCTTCGGCTTTAATGTCATAGTACGGTGTCCAATAGGCATTTTGAGTTATGTAAGAAAGCGTAAATTCCTGTTCACCTTGTGCAGCAGCAGATAATTGTAAAATGATTCTTCCTCCACTTATTATATTTTTCTTTTCTTCTTCGGCTGCCTGGTTATTTAGTTTTTGAACCTGCGTCTCAAGTCTTGATTTTTTAGAATTTAAAAACGTTAATTCGTTTTGCAGTTCATTGGATTTGATTTTATAATAATCCATAAGTTTAATTAATTCTGCCACACTTAATCCAGTCTGTGAACCTTTTATCTCCCTGTTTGATTTTAATACGGCCACAAGATCGCTGGTTGTAGTAAGTGAAATTTTTATTTTCTCAATTTCATTGTTCAGTCTTTCAACTGAATCCCTGATCTTTTTCAATGTCGGGCTTGTAACCTCTGGTAAAAGGAAATTGTTACTGAATTCAATTCCAAGTATGGTTACCAAAGAAGGACAGTTTACCTGAATGCTGTTGATGTCAACCGAGCTACTGATACCCTCGATAATCACCTCATTATTTCCTTTTGATAGGGTTGCTTTAGCTGTATGTATCATTTCAGCGCCGGTTCGGTAGATAGTAACTGTTTTTAAGCTGGCAGTAACAGAGTTTTTTTCATCATTTGCAAATAAGGATGAACAAAAAAATATGGAAATTACTAGGAAGGAAATGAAGGCTCTCATAGCTGAAGTTTTTGGTAAGCAGCTAAGATATGAATGTAATGTATTATGGATTTGTTAAGATGTAGTTGTACCGTTCTAACAAAGTTACTTAGTGATGTTGCCGTCAGAATCCAACTTTCCCTTAGCTTCCAACATCCGCATACTTTTGGCATCCTGCAAAAATTCTGAAGCAAAAATGAACTCATTTAAGTCTTTATTATCAGAGAAAATGATATCCTTGCTGTTACCCGTCCACTCTTTTTTCCCTTGTTTTAAATAAAGAATATTATCACCGATCTCCATTACGCTATTCATATCGTGCGTATTGATGATGGTAGTCATATTAAACTCCTTGGTGATCTCGGATATCAGCTTGTCTATCAGCATGGATGTTTGCGGATCAAGCCCGGAGTTGGGTTCATCGCAAAAAAGGTATTTTGGGTTTAATACGATTGCCCTGGCAATACCAACCCTTTTTTTCATACCACCACTTATCTCAGATGGAAATTTTTTATTACTTCCTACCAGATTTACCCGATCTAATACCTCATTCACTCTTTTTAATTTGATGCTATTGCTGTCTTTCGTAAACATATCCAGCGGAAATTTGATATTTTCTTCTACTGTCATACTATCAAATAAGGCTGATCCCTGAAAAAGCATTCCTATCTGCTGGCGAAGTTGTTTTCTGTCTTCTTCAGTCATGTCGGTAAAATTGATGCCGTCATATTTTATTTCTCCTTCATCAGGCTCAAACAAACCAACCAGGCATTTTTGCAATACGGTCTTGCCGCTACCACTGGTACCGATGATCAGGTTTGTTTTTCCTGTTTCCATTACATGACTAACGCCATCCAGTACTAGTTTTTCACCGAAGCTTTTTCTGATGTTTGTAAATTCAATCATTTATAAAGACTATTTCAATTGTTGTTATTTAAACGGCTCCACTTTAATGGTATAATTGCAAAGGCTGTTAAAGTAAGAGTGCTGCCAGGCCATAGTCAGCCAATAATATCATGATACAACTTACTACTACGGATTTAGTACTGCTTCTCCCAATTTCAAGTGACCCACCTTTTACATAATAACCATAATAAGCGGGAATAGTGCTGATGATAAAGGCAAAAGTGTAAGCCTTTACTAGCGCAAAAGTTACGTTATACGGCATGAAATTTTCCATCAAACCGCGGTCGTAATCTTCCACCGACAAAATCCCGGAAGCTGAACCGGCAAGCCTTCCTCCATAAATACCCAATGCCATTGCCAGCACTACCAGCATTGGAATTGTGATCATAGCTGCCGCAATTTTAGGCATTACCAGATAAGTCTTTGTGTTGATACCCATAATTTCCAGCGCATCTATCTGTTCGCTTACCCTCATATTACCCAATTCACTGGCTATTTTACTCCCGATAACGCCTGCCAGCACAATACAAACCAAGGTAGGCGCGAATTCCAATATTACCGTATCCCTAACGATTTGGGCAATTGTACTTTTTGAGATCAGCGGACTTACCAACTGGTAAGACGTTTGCACAGCACTTACCGCACCCATAAAAATAGAAATGATAGAAACGATCCCGATAGAGCCAACACCAATCTCAGAACATTGGTGCATAAATTCCTTCCAATACAACTTGGCATTTTCGGGTTTGCTGAACATGCCCTTCAGCATCAATATATATTTACCAAAATGGCTTAAAAAATTCATT
>CAZCAA010000017.1:0-53869 GCA_964496585.1 uncultured Ferruginibacter sp. | reverse complement strand
TTCATAAGTGGTATTGTTTATTGCACAAGGATAAAATGAAAGAAATCATTATCGATTATTTAAAAATACTTTCAGATGAAAAGAAAATAGTAATGTATGGTTTTGTGATTATGCCAAACCACCTTCATTTTCTTTGGAAACAAAATATGCTAAATGGAAAGGAATTGCCCAAAGGCAGTTTTATGAAATACACTGCACACAAGTTTAGAGCAATTTTAGAACTGGAAAATAAATTACATTTATATAAAGTTGATGCAGCCAACAAAAAGCATGAGATATGGCAAAGAGATTCATTGGGGATTGAGATATATAGTCGAGAAGTTGCCAGGCAGAAATTAAATTACATTCATGGCAATCCGATTAAGGGTAAATGGAGTTTAGCAAAAGATGACATTAGCTATTATTATTCATCAGCTAAATTTTACGAATCAGGAATTGATGATTTTGGTTTTCTAGATAATATTTATACTGTATTTGATGGTTTGTGATTGTCTTGGTAAGTGAGGCAGGAAGAGTTTCGGTTCGTGAGGCACGAACCGAGGCGGCGAGCTTTTTACTCCTGAAGTATTTTGCCAAAAATTGAATTATATTCACAATAATCCTGTGAGAGCAGGGCTTTGTAATTATCCCGAAGAATATTATTATTCTTCAGCAAAGTTTTATCATGATGGGAAAGATAATTTGGGGATGCTGACTCATTATTTAGGTAATTAAAAAAGAATCGCCGTTGGTCAGGAGACCAGACGGCGGCGCTCACGGCTCACAGGTTGGGGTAACTGCCTTGTAAGTTACGGGAATACCAACTAAGGGGAGAAGGAACACCAACAAAGGCGAAAGAGAATTTGAAGCAAAACTCAATAAAAGAAAAAATTAAATGGATAATTATAAGAAAGAGGTTTCAGCGGTTATTATTTGCATTGTTTATTCTTTGTTTCCTGTCCTGTGAATCCAGTAGGTCTTTAAAGAATAATGAAGCTGCGCAAAGTAATTGTATTGAAAAAAAGGCTGTTGAATTATTACCTGAAGATTATCAAATTAAGAAATCAAAAATAAAAGAAATAAAAGTAATATCATTTTTAATCATTGATTCACTCTGCAATGGTTTGTTTATAATCGATTATAAATTTACTGATAAAACAGGCCTTTCACTTCCTGTGCTAAAAAGCGGGACAGAAATTGTAAAATATCAGATAGATGACTTAGAAACAAATATTGCAAGGTTAGAGCTATTTAAGCAAAAATTTGATGGGATAATTAAATTAGAAGACTATAAAAGGATAAAAAAGAGGTTTTTAGTCGGAGCTTTAAGAGCCGTTGCAATTTAAATTTCCCCGCCTTGGTTAGTGCGGCAGCCGTGGTTCGTGCCTCACGAACCATAAGCCACAACCTTAAAACAATCAACTCACGCATTAGAATAAACGCAAATAAATATAATAAACCACAAAGCCCTCTATCGGTGACGTGCCAACCGATGCAACTTTTGAAGCTGCAAACAGCGAACATGTATATAAATTAAATGATAGCAGTGAAGCAACAAAAACAGAATTGGGAATTACCTTATAAGTAATGGCAGGCGACAAGATCGATATTTTTGGTAAAAGTATTTATCATCAAAACAATGTCGGTGGTAGTTCTGCAAATTCAGCTGTGTTACTTACAACTTTATTGAATGGTTTTTTGGGAACTCCCGGAGGGGCAACCCAGTCTGGTGCGCATGGAGCAGTTGCAGCAACTGATATTAATAGTTCACCCTGTATCGACCTCATTTTCGCCGCCGTTGGTGTTCGCGACATCTTCACGGGCCAGTGGCAACAACCTGTAAAGTCCGCCGTATTGTCTCCGACGCAGGTAGCAATAATCAGAAAGCCGCCGTCGCCAGGTCTCTCGACTAGCGACATTGTGAGCTTTCAAAATAAAATATGAAAATATAAATTCGGTATATTAGAAAACGCTTTCCCCACCGTTGGTGTTCGCGACATCTTCACGGGCCGGTGACAACTACCCGTAAACGCCGCCGTCTTGTCTCCCGACAAACGGCGCATACTTAAAATACAAAGCCCATTATTTTTAATTAAATTCGGAGTATGAGAAGTTCATATCCTCTTTACTGGCCTCAATTTTATACGGCAACTATTTATCAATGGAAACACCTGTTATTAAAGGATGAGTATAAAAATATTATTATTGAAAGTTTACAATATCTTGTAAAAGATAAACGCATAGTGTTAAATGGGTTTGTTATAATGAGTAATCACCTACATTTAATTTGGCAGGCTTTAAATGAATTTACGCCTTCGGATGTACAGGCAAGTTTTATGAAATACACATCTCATCAAATGATTCGATTGATTAAAAAAGATAATCCGGATATGCTTGATGAATTTAAAGTGACCAAAGGAGATCGAAATCATCAAATTTGGAAACGAGAACCATTGGGAGTAGAGCTTTTTACTCCAGAAGTATTTTACCAAAAATTGAATTATATTCACAATAATCCTGTGAGAGCAGGGCTTTGTAATTATCCCGAAGAATATTATTATTCTTCAGCAAAGTTTTATCATGATGGGAAAGATAATTTGGGGATGCTGACTCATTATTTAGGTAATTAAAAAAGAATCGCCGTTGGTCAGGAGACCAGACGGCGGCACTCACGGGTTGGGGTAATTGCTTTTTAAGATAAAGGAACACCCACAAAGGCGAAATATTTATACTGTATTTGATGGTTTGGGATTATTGTGGGGTTTTGGTAAGTGGGGCACGAAGAGTTTCGGTTCGTGAGGCACGAACCGAGGCGGCGGAGGAACCGCAAAGCCTTGAGAAAAACGGCGAGGAGTTTCGTGAGGCACGAACCGAGGCGGCGGGGCTAAATTTCTAGTTAGAAAAGGAGATACTTATCAAAACCGCTGCACAATCAACTTCCCAATGCATAGTTTACTTTGCACTACTGCCCCACATAGCTTTTTCCCCTGGGTGGGCTGTATATCCCCGTCCGACACGGTCATCCGGGCGGAAGCCAGGGGCCGCCTTTTTCTTTTTTTGGCGGGATAAAAAAAGAAAAAAGAATAAAAATACTTTCTTAAAAAGAAAAAACATTCATATTGTTTTTACTTAACCAAAATCAAAAGAAAAGGCTTCCAGAAAAAAAAAGTAAACTTGCTTGCATTCCACTTCATTCCAGAAAGTTTTTAACGCAAAAAACTACTGAAGGCTTTTCGATCTTCACTTTATCTTAATCACCCTCATATAATCCAACATCGCCTGGTTAATATCTCCATTCATATTTTCGTTTGCACTTTCGAGAGAAAGAGTAATAATATGTTTTCCCTTTTTTAAATTTGTTTGAACAGAATTACTAAATCCCCAGTTTGACCACTCGTCTACACCTCTTTGAGGGAAGATAATTGTTCCAATGATATCTTTGTCTTCTTTCAAAGTGCGGATGGCACATTTGTTCTCCGTGTTAGTAGGTCCATTACCGTTAGCATATCTGAAATCAATAGCATAAATTCCATCCTCTTTTAGATCTACAGAAATATTTAGGATACTGTTTTTTTGTTTGCTGATCTCTATAAAACCTTCACCGGAAAAACCTTTGTAAGGAAAATCATCTTTTGAAATAATCGTCTCTAATTCTGTTTTGATTATTTTTCTCTTATCAGTAATAACCAATGGCATACTGGCAAATGATTCATAACCTTTATCGTCTACAGCAATTACCTGGTAGGCAGCATAGCCTGAGTTTATCACCGGCAATTCGTTTTTTTCTGTAGTTAATAGCAATATTCCGTTTTTGATGATCTTATAAACTATAGCAGTTTTTACAGTTTGCCAGCTTAGCCTATTGTTTTTTAATTCTGCAACAGGGGTTTCCGGTGCAACATGATTATCAACTCCCTTTGTTTTTCCACCAGGTTTGTTATTGGCAAGTTTAATTATAATAGCATGAACTCCTTCTAAAGTTGATGGGATAAAAGGAGAGGTTTTTAACTCACCATCTAGTGTAAACGAACTAATCTGGTTTCCATATCCTTCCAGTTCAATATTCAATATTGAATTGCGGTAATGGAAATTTGACAGCCTGCGTTTGCCCGCAAGATTGAATGGAACGAAAGGATTAAAAGAAAGCCCATCCGCTTTAAATTCTATGCCAAATAGGATTTTATGCACCAGACTAATGTTTCCTGCTAGGCTCCATAACATGTTGCTGGAGTTGATTTGCGTGCCTTTGTAATCACCATTGTCAACTACAAAATTTTCTTTGTTTGTTAAAAATAATGCAGCAGGCCTGTAGATAGCGGCAATACTTTCCAACACAGAAGTTTCATTTCCTGCTTTTGCAGCAGCCTGTGCCCAGAAAGATTGTACAAAAGGCCAAACAGCATTATTGTGGTAAGCGGGTATGTTTTTTATTTGCGGGAAAATACATGGTATTCCAAAATTTGTTACTGGCGTTCTAGCTATAATCGCTCTTTGTTTTTCTCCTGCAATACCGAAAATTACAGTAAGAGCTTCGCCCAAAGCTTCTGATTTCGGCGACAATATTTTAAAATTATTTCCGTAGAGAAATTGGCCATAATATCCTTTCGCTGGTATCCACAAAAATTTATTGATGCCATTTTTTATCTGTTGAGCAACCTGTGCATATTTTTCTGCATCGTATTTTTTATTTAATAAGCCAGCCATTTCAGATAATACCAGATTTGCTTTATAGTGAGCTGCATTTGTTCCCAGGCACTCAGATTCAAAAATATCGGCAGGTTGCATCCATTTTGGATATGTTTGTTCTCTCCAATCTAAAAATGAAGATTCACCCCTTACCAAACCTGTGATTTTATCATGCGCATTGGAAATATCATCGTCTATTGAATTTTTAATTATCGTATAGGATTGTGACAGCCAATCTCTATCGCCGGTTGCTTTATAGAGTTCCCAGGCTGCTACTGCCCATATTATCCTGTCGGTAGAATTAGGGTAAGCGCCACCGGTACCTGTATCCTGAATAATTCTCCCATTCTTCACTTTTTTTAGTAAGCTGTATTTTGCAACAGCAGGTTGCAGGTATGCCATAGATAAAATGATACTATAACTGATATCACGTGTCCAAACACCAGCCCATTCTTTTCCTGTCCTGAAAGTGCTATCCGGCTCTATCGCGTTTTGCATTTCTTCCAATGCCATATTGTACAAGGCATCACTAAGTTTATAATCCGACTGATATTGTGGAAACGCAGAAATGTCTTTTGTCAATTGCCAGTCGGCGGCCAGATCTTTTTCTTTTTTTGTTTCGTTCAATACCATCGTGGTTTCGTAAATGCCGTCAGCATCAGCATCTTTTAATTCCAATTGCGGGCGCTGGTAAAGATTATCAAAATCCCACGTCATTGGCTCTGATGGCCCCGCAACGTATAATCCTTTGAAATCTGCAGCATATATCTTGTCGCCGTTAAACGTAGTAAAATAGCCATCTTTTTTAAAAGCTGCTATCACTTCCCTCATGTCAACTCTAATGGTGAAATTGCTATTAGCTGACAAGTAAGTTTTATCAGGAATTTTTCCTCCATCGATAAACGGTGTTCCAAATTTTATTATTGGTGTTGTACAATTTCCACCGGCTGGCGCAATGCAATTAAACTGGTGATTGATACCTGGCCTCATTTCATTGTCTTTCCTATTTATACTAAATTTAAAAATAATCGCCGGACTTTGATATTCATTTGCCGGGCTTTGATAATTAGAATTGATCTGTGTGGCTGATAATGCTTTTGCAACAAAATTAGCTTGTACAACACTATCAGGATAAATAGCAAACGCATTATTTTTATAAATAGGGTTCTGTTGCGCATTTGCTGTTAATGAAGAAGCTACAAAAAGTAGGAGGGAACAACTTGCTAAACTATATTTCATATCTGTTGAATTATCTATTTAAAATTAATTGTGATAGAAGTTGTAGTATGTTGGAAATTTACGGGTATAACTAATTTCTTTCCAGTATTATCCCATACCAGATCAAGCGAAATCTGCTTGCCGTTAATTAATATTTCTGAAGGAGCATCAATAATATTACAAATATTCAATTCCATGTTTCTGCTTTTAACTCTTCCTATATAACTGCCATTGTTACTGCTGATGCGGATGTCGGTAGATTTTTTTATTCCACTGCTCGAAAAACTGATGAGCTCATATTTTTTATTGCTGATCGCATTTGCATCTTTCCCATCATCTTCATATAAATCGTAATGGCTTGGCTTTGCAGAAGGAATATAAAAAACATTAAGTGTAGTAGTGTTATAAGCGTCTGTGTTTTGCATCGGCGAAGCAAGCGGGATAAAACTTCCTTCTTTTGCAAATACAGGAATAGAAGTTATGGATATGGTACTATCGCTTACCCATAGTGGCCCTTGTATAGTTTTAAAATTATTCATGTTAGTCCACTCACCTGCAGGTATGTAGTACTCTTTAATTGTTTGATCTTTTGTTGTTATAGGCACCACAATAATCTCGTTACCCCACAGGTACTGATCCTGTGCTTTATATAAATTACTGTCGGTATTGTTTAAAAAGAACATTGGTTTTAAAAGCGCTTCGCCAAACCTTGCCTGACGGTAGCAAAGATTGTAATTGTATGGTAGCCATCTGTAACGGGTAACCGCTGCTTCTTTTGCAAGTGTTTTGGTTGGTTCGGGCCAAAGCGCTGCCTCACTTGGAATGTCTTTTACATTCGGCTCAAGGTCGCCAAAAGCAGTTCCATGCGGCCGGTATATAGGCGTAAATGCAGCAAATTGCAACCAACGTACATATAACTCAGCATCGCCATCACCACCGGCAAAACCACCGGCATCGCTGTGCATATAAGGGATTCCACTTAAGCTCATTCCTTGTATCAACGGAAGTTGCGACTGCAAACCCTGCCAGCTTCTGCTTACATCTCCGCTCCATGGGAAACTGCTATAGCGCGGTGATCCGGCATAGCCGCTCCTGTTTAGGTGAAACAGCCTTTTGTCAGGATAATCTTTCCGATAATTATCAGATAGCATTTTACTCCAGTAATGCCCATATATATTATGTATTTCTCCTGCAGCAAATTTCCTTTTAAATCCCAGATCATTTAAATTATGGTAAACATCTGCGGGATGGTTTTCCGGCTCACCGAGATCTCCCCACCAGCCAGTTACGCCAATATCCATCTGGTCTTTGTATTTTTTATAAAACCATGTTTTTGCATCGGTTCTGAAAATATCAACAATTCCTCCTTTGCCAAAATAGAATTGCTGGAGCGTATAAGGGTTACCGGTACTGTCGGTGGCAAGTAATTTTTCCGAAGTTTTATAATTCAGCGAAGTTTTTAAGATAAATGGCTCGGTTATAAGGATTGTCTTTATATTTTGCTGAGAAAAATTATGTATCATCTTTTCCGGATTCGGCCACGCTTCTTTATTTACCCAACTTAAATTTCCGAGAGTATTTTTTATACTATCACCAAACCAAAAAAGATCAAAGATGATGGCATCTACCGGTACACTGTCTTTTTTCATTTGATTTAGAATCTCTGTTGCCTGTTTTTCATTCCTATATCCAAACCTGCTCATAAGGTTTCCTAATGCCCAACGGGGAGGAAGTGGTTGTGTGCCGCAAAGTTTCTGGTAAGAAACTAAAATAGAATTGTAATCTTTACCCGGAATAATATAGAATGATAATTCGCCACTTGTTACACCGTATTCCAACACATTTAAATTTGTATTGCCAATGTCAAGGTAGCCGATAGAAGGGTTGTCGAAAAATATTGCATAACCTTTACTCGATAAAATAAATGGTACGCTGAAATTCAATGAAGTGGCATTCAGACTGTAACCATATGCTGGAGAATTGTTCAATGGTAATGTGAATCCTCTTCTGTTTAGCGGTACACTTCGCTCGCCGGTGCCGAATATCTTCTCGTCTGCTTGTAGTGAAAAACGGAACCCGCGTTTATCATTCGAGTAGAATGTATTTAAAAGAGAAAGTAGTTTTTTGTTGCCGGCATGAAAATCAATACCGGTATCGTTTAATCGGGCATAAATTTGATCTTGAAAAATTACTGTTTCTTTTTCTTTGCTTTTTTTAATACGTGGAATGATTGAAAGAGGTTTGCTGATTACAGCGTCGGACACCTGCTCATTTCTGTTACTTCCGGTTGGTAGAAAAGTAACTTTTATGATCTTATCCGGATAATTTGAGAAGGTCCATTTGCCAAAGCTAGTTTCAACAATAGTATGTGGATTCTTTTGTTGTGCCTGTAAGATCAATGGAAAAATTAATAATACAACCAAACAATATCTTGATAAAAATTTGTTCATCCCTTAAAGTTATCTGAAAATGAGAAAGTTTTAAATTTTAATAAGAAGTTTATCTAAAATATTTGTTGCCCAACCGATAAAAGGTTCTTCATTTTGAAAACAAATTTTATATTTGATTAACTAAGAAAAATAATCATGGAAGAAGTAAAACTTGGAATTGGAACAAGATTGCAGCATACTTTATACGGTGCTGGTGTTATTGTAGGCATTCGTTATGCAAGCTATCTAATATCATTTATTGAAAGTGGTGTAAAAGAGATAGATAAAACAGATCCTAAACTTGATGAAATCATTCCTGAGAATGTGACAGTGGAACTTGAAACAACTTCAGAAGTGGAGCGTTCTTTATTAAAGATCTTACGACTTTGGTCGGATACAACGGAACTCGTGCCTTTGGGTGACAGATGGATTGGAGGAACAATGTTACTTCAACCTGCAGATAAATCACAAAAGCCAAAAGAAATTCCGGTGGATGTGTTTTTTCATAAGATCGTAATGTTGCGCGACAGGCTGAGGGTGCTGGAACAAAATGTTAATGCTCATAAAATACTTACCGATGAAGACAAGGTGAATCTTCAGCAATATATAACCCGCATTTATGGATCTCTAACAACATTTAATGTATTATTTAAGAATAAAGAACATTGGTTTGTAGGAGAGAAGGGTAGTGCAGAATAGATTCAGAAGTTGGAACATATATTAGTTTTTGACTGCTAATATTATTATGGATCCGTTAAAGTTGACTGCATGTTGGTAAAATCTCAAGTATTAAAATATACTAACATCACAATGCACTAATTTTAAATACAATTTACTTTCATGAATAAGGAGCATCAATATAACGCTACCATAGTCTGGACGGGCAACAAAGGCGAAGGGACTACTAATTACAAGGCTTACGAACGAAGTCACATCATTTCAATTAAAAATAAGCCAGATATTCAGGCATCTTCTGACGCTCCATTTTTGGGTGATATAACAAAACATAATCCTGAGGACATGCTGCTGGCATCCTTATCAACCTGTCATATGCTTTGGTACCTGCACTTATGTGCTGATAACGGTATAGTAGTTATATCCTATACAGATGAAGCAACAGCCACCATGTTGCAAACCGACAAAGGAGGCCATTTTACATTTGCGATTTTAAATCCGCAGGTAATCATTACCGATAGTTTAAAGATTGAGCAGGCCAATAGGCTGCATACTGTTGCAAATGAACATTGTTTTATAGCAAATTCAGTAAATTTCCCCGTTCATCATAAGCCCGTTTGCATAGCGCAGTAAAATCTGAAAATCATTCAAAAAGAAATATGAAAAATCCAGCGATTGATAAAATGTTATCCGATGAGAATTTGCATCTGAAGAAATTACATGAGATTGTACAGGAATCAATAAAAAGCGAAGAGTTAATAGTCAATAATCTTTTAAACCCGCCAGAGGAGGTGCTTACACGAGGACAAAGTATTTCAGATAGAGTGGCACGGTTTGGAGGAAGTTGGAAATTTATTATAATATTCATCGTAATACTTACCATTTGGATCATCTATAACGTGATGGCTCCAGCCGGAGATAATTTTGATCCATACCCATTCATTCTCATGAATCTCATTTTATCCTGTATCGCTGCCTTTCAGGCACCTGTGATTATGATGAGCCAGAACAGGAAAGAGGAAAAAGACAGGCTTAGAAGCGAGAACGATTACCTGATCAACCTCAAAGCGGAGATGCAAATAAGAAGCCTGCACCAAAAGATGGATCTATTACTGGAAGAGCAAATTAAATCCTTGTTTGAAACCCAGGCAAGGCAACTTACATTACTCGAAGAATTAAACTCCAAAATCAACAAACTTTCATCAAAATAATCATGGCTGGAAACAACGATAAATCTTCTCATATTTTAAATACATCATCTAATCTGCTCGGTTTGTGCTTTATTGTGCTCACTTCCATCAAAGTATTGAACCTGAAAGATGCAACCATCATTGATGAGATAGCAACACTTGCGATCATCATGTTTATGGCAAGTTGCATTTTGTCTTTTATATCAATGCGAAGAAATGAGAAGAGCAGTGTGCGACTGGAGAAGCTGGCGGACATATTTTTTCTTAGCGGATTATTTCTATTGTTTATTACAGCAATGTTCTTAAGTTTTAATATCATTAAATAACTCATCAATCAGTTTTTCTAAATATCAACCTGCTGTCATCGATTAAAACCAGGGTTAAAATTCCAAGTTTGATATAATAATCCACTGTACGCCCGCTAACAAGGGTTGCAAATATTTTTTCGGCCTCATTGTTTTCACATACTATTTTATTTCCGGCAAATGGAGAGAAAGAAATATGGTTTCCCGTAACTTCAAAATCTCCATTAATATTACTGCATCCATTAAATCCGGTTAGTTTATTTTGGGCCAGGTTAAACTCAATTGTAGGTAAATTCTTCTTGTATCTTAAAAGATCAACTGGTTTATTGTCGATGTATTCCAGCACCCAGATATCATTTAAAAGATAGTCATAGATTTTTGTTGCACAACCCGTGAAATTTTTGTTATTCCAGTAAATCTCTACTTTTCGTGGAGCGTTTTTATTTTTATTATTTTGTTCACACGTTGCATCATAAACGATCACTTTTAGGTTCCCCGAGTCCGTGTGGGTGTCATAAATATCCGCAGATAAAGAACTGTTTCTGGCAGAACTTACCGGAGGCGCTAAGAATATTCTATTTCCTGACGGTTTAAAAGAAAAGCCTTTTTCCAGGTCAAGTTCAAGTGTCCAACCTGACGGCTTGTCACCTTCGGCAAAAAAATCAATTCCTTCCTTTTGTTTGTTTATTAGTGTTCCGGATGGAATCACTGTTTTTTGTATTGCGGAAGATTTTGCCTGGTTTGGTTTGTATGTAGTATTACAAGCAATTAATAAAGTAATGAGCCAACAAAGAAAATATTGTTTTTTTATAGAATTGTTTTTATTCATATTAACCTAATACCATGTAATTTAATATTTTCAGTTGTCTTTTAAATGATAATCACCAAAAAATGATAACATTGCGTAATAAAGTATTATCATGGATTTTATAATTGAGTTATTGGTAAATGCCGGTGTATTGTTTATGATTGCTTCTATCATTCCAGGCATCACTGTAAAAAGTTATGGAACGGCGGTAATTGTTTGCCTCCTGGTAGGTATTCTTAATGCCACGATTGGCTTCTTCATGAGGCTTCCACTAAATATAATTACGCTGTTTCTGATTACATTTCTTGTGCGTCTATTGGTTACCGCTATACTTATTAAGCTGGCAGGTAAATTATTAAAAGGGTTTGAAGTAAGAGCCTGGTCGCACGCATTTATTCTGGCAATTTGCATGGCTGTTGCTTCAGCTATTATTGATAAAGTTTTATAACATAAATATTAACTATGAAGCCGATTTTTATTTTATTTGTTTTGTTTTTAGCTGCGTGCAGTCCACGCCATGTAGCAACAACTAGTCAACATCCTGCTGCCAGTATTTCTGTACAAGGAAAATTATTTGCCACAATTTTTCAGCAAAAGGCCGCTGAGTATAAAGCACTTTGTTTGCAGGCGTATAATATTGCACACCTCAGACTCAATATGTATCAGCCAACAACTAACCTGCCGAAGGCAATTATAACTGACATTGATGAAACAATATTGGATAACAGCCCATATGAAGTTCATCAAACCTTGCAGGGGAAAGATTATGAGCCTGCATCATGGTACGAATGGACCGATAAAGCTGCGGCAGATACAGTGCCCGGTGCTGCAAGTTTCTTAAAATATGCCGCTTCAAAAGGAGTGGAAATATTTTATATTTCTAATAGGGAAGAGAGAGAACGTGAATCCACCATTAAAAATCTTCTCAGGTATCAATTGCCTAATGCAGATGATGCCCACTATTTGCCAAAAACTACTACCTCAGGTAAGGAACCAAGAAGGCAAACAGTTGCCGCTACTCATGAAATAATAATGCTAATGGGCGATAATCTTGCAGATTTCAGCAGCCTCTTCGATAAAAAAAATATGGAGGAACGTTCTCGCAATACTGATCTTTCGGCTAGCGATTTTGGAAACCGGTTCATTGTTTTGCCTAATCCTGTGTATGGAGATTGGGAAGCATCTTTTTTTAATTTCCAGAAATACACTCAGGCTCAAAAAGACTCAGTAATTAGGATTGGTGTTAAAGGATATTAAGGTAATCAAAGGAATAAAAAAATGCCAGGTAACATTTTAGGTTACCTGGCATTTTTCATTTTTAATTTCCTTTGATAGTCTTAAATGCTCCTGTTGATATCAAAGTTTTCTAACTCCTTACTTACCGAATTAAGGAAAGTAGAACCCAATGCGCCATCAATAATGCGATGATCATAACTAAGTGAAATATACATCATGTGGCGTATTCCAATGGTGTCGCCTTGTGGCGTTTCAATTATCATCGGTCTCTTCTTTATAGCACCTACGGCCATAATTGCCACTTGTGGCTGGTTGATGATGGGAGTTCCCATTATACTGCCGAAAGTTCCAACATTGGTTAAAGTAAACGTACCACCGTTAGTGTCATCAGGTTTTAATTTGTTGTTACGAGCTGCACTGGCGAGGCCATTAACCTGTTTTGTTAATCCAACCAGGTTTAGCTGATCGGCATTTTTTATAACAGGTACAATAAGATTGCCGCTTGGTAGCGCTGTAGCCATTCCAATATTCAGATCTTTTTTAATGATGATCTTGTCGCCATCAATTGAGCTGCTGAGCAATGGATATTTTTTTATGCTTTTCACAATTGCTTCAATAAACAACGGTGTGTAAGTGATTTTTTCTCCTTCTCTTTTTTCAAAAGAAGCTTTTATTTTCTCTCTCCACATCACCAGGTTTGTAACATCGCATTCTGCGAAACTGGTAACATGAGCGCTGGTATTCTTACTGTCTACCATGTGTTTTGCGATTAGCTTTCTCATCCTGTCCATTTCAATCACTTCCACATTTCCTCCATACGATGAAACAGCAGCAGGAGGCGCTTGAGCGGCGATAGCAACTTGTTGTGTTTCTACTTTTACAACCGGTTCGCTTACAACTGCGGGTGCCTGGCTTATAGC
Source organism: uncultured Ferruginibacter sp. (assembly GCA_964496585.1). Classification (GTDB taxonomy): domain Bacteria; phylum Bacteroidota; class Bacteroidia; order Chitinophagales; family Chitinophagaceae; genus Ferruginibacter. The sequence goes on along the minus strand of CAZCAA010000017.1, from coordinate 40,423 downwards.
AGAAGGCTTATGACTTACAGAACGGTTAGCCACATATTGCAGAATATCTTTTTTACTTACTCTTCCATCCTGACCGGTACCGGCAATATTTTCCAGTTCACTCATGCTGATGCCTTCGCTCTGCGCAATATTCAGCACCAAAGGTGAATAAAAACGTATAGAATTATTGTTTGCATTCGCTGTTGGAGCCACTGCAGCTGGTACGTAAGGAATTTCTTCCACAATTTTTGCTTCCTCATAAACCGGTTTTGGTGAAGGAGCCGCGGCAGCTGATTGAGCCACACCTGCACCAACTTTTATCCTTGCTATCACGGTACCAATCGGCACCACATCATTTTCTTTAAATAAAATCTCTTCCATAATTCCTTCCGCTGTTGATGGTACCTCACTGTCTACCTTATCCGTAGCAATATCCAGCACAGTTTCATCCTGCGCAACTTTATCACCTGGTTGTTTGTGCCATTTTAAAATAGTGGCTTCCATGATACTTTCTCCAAGTTTGGGCATTATCAAATCAACTAAACTCATATAGCAAATAATATTTATAACAACTGATTAATAAAGGCAAATGTAAGCAGGAAACTGCAATTGTCAAACGGGAATTGGAAGCCGGTTGTTGAGTAAGCCAAACTCCTTATAAAAAAGACTTGGTTAAAGTCATTTTGCTTATTTCGATATTAAGCTGTTTTGTTGTAAATTCTGCTCCCTAAAGCCGACAATCCTATACATCTTTTTAAACTTCTTCTACTATAAATCGCCTCAATAAGTTAAGCGCATTGGCAGCTGTTAACTCTATGTTTTTCTGCCGATCGAAACGAAAATGAAATTTACGGGTGACTAGTTTAGCCTTACTGCCAACGCATACCCAAACAGTACCTACCGGTTTATCAGGAGTTCCTCCCTGTGGCCCCATTATGCCAGAAACAGCAATCGTATAATCAGAATTAATATTTTTTAGGGCTCCTGCCGCCATCTCCATCACAACTTCTTCACTAACGGCACCTTTTTCCAAAAGCGTTTTTTCCTGAACGGATAATAGGTCTTCTTTGGCTTTATAAGAATAACTAACAACGCTACCAGTGTAAAATGCCGAAGCTCCGGGTAAATTAGTTAGCAAATGGGCAATGTAACCTCCGGTACAACTTTCTGCCGTGCTCATAGTTTTATTTTGTTTCAGGAGCAATTTACCAACCACAATTTCTAACGATTCATCTTCTGTGGTAACCAGATAGTCGGACACATAAGTTTGCAATTCGGAAAAATATTTATCTATTTCATCATCCACCTTAATTTTATCTATGCCGGTAGTTGTTAGCCGAAGCCTTACCATTCCGTAATTTGGCAGGTAAGCGATTTTTATTGATGCCGGTAAAGCGGCTTCAAAGTCAAGGATTCTATCGGCAATTACAGATTCGCCGACACCAAAGGTTAACAGCGTTCTGTGTGTTATGTACGGAAACGAAAACTTTTTGCAGAGTAAAGGAATTACATCATCTTCCATCATGCCTTTCATTTCGTAGGGTACGCCTGGCATCGCTACAATTACTTTTCCATCTTTCTCGAACCACATGCCTGGTGCACTTCCTCTTTTATTTAAAATCACTTTACAATTATCGGGTACTTCAGCCTGCTTGATATTACGTTCGGTAATTTCCCTTTTAAACACTTTTTCAAAGAGATAGTTTACATTTTCCAGCGCTTCTTTATTTACGATCATCGTTCCATTAAAATATTCACAGAGTAATGGTTTAGTAATATCATCAGCTGTCGGCCCAAGTCCGCCGGTTATTAATATGATATCAGCATGTACACGCTCTTCATCTAATGCTTCCCTGATATCTGACGCACTATCTCCAACGGCTATCCTGCGTTTCACCCGAATGCCTGCTTTATTCAACTGCTGCGCCATCCAGGCACTGTTAGTATCAATTACTTGTCCGATCAACAATTCGTCTCCAATGGTGATAATAGATGCGTTGGTCATGGAATTTCTAATTTATTTGTTTATCATAAAAGATAACGGGTAACGGCAATAATAGTTTGTAGAAATAGTTTTTTGTAATAGTCTTTCAATGTTAGTTATTCTTACAACTTCAATGAATTGACTAATTTTATGCAAGTTAAAGCCAAACATGAAAATAGTCTACTTCATTTTTTATGCATTGCTCTGTAATAGTTGTTTTGCACAGAGTTTAAACGACAGAATACAAAAAGAGATCAATGCATTACAACAGGATCCTCAGTTTGAGCATGCTATCATAAGCTTTTGCGTAGTTGATTCAAAAACCGGCAATAAGATTTTTGGTAAAAATGAGCAGGTAGGTTTAGCGCCTGCCAGTTGCCAAAAGATCGTTACAAGTGCTGCAGCTTTGGATATCCTGGGAAGAGATTATTCTTATGTAACAGATATTGCTTATTCTACGAAAGGAACTGATGGCCCTGTTGTACTATATGTAAATGGTAGTGGAGATCCTACCATGGGGAGCAACAGATTTGTTGGTACAATGGAAAACAGGTTTATGGAAAACCTGAAGCAGGCTTTAAAAAAAGCTGGAGTTAATAAAGTGAATTATATTGTTTTAAATGATAGCAGTAAATTCTCTTCACAAAATATTCCTGATGGATGGATCTGGCAAGATGTTGGAAATTATTTCGGCGCCGGTGCCGCTGCTATCAACTGGCGTGAAAATCAATACGATTTAATTTTACAACCAGGGAAATCCGTGGCTCAACCAACAACGGTTACCGCTGTTATTCCGGCTTATCTGCCGTTGAAGTTAAATAATGAGTGTATTACGGGTGCAAAGAAAAGTGGCGACAAAGCCTATATTTATCATGGTTTGAATGATTCTCCTGGTTATATACGTGGCAGCATTCCTTTGGGAGAAAAAGATTTTTCAATTTCTGGAGCAGTAGCTGATCCTGAATCATATTTTAATGCAGCGTTAAATAATTTCCTGCAGCAAAATGATTTGTTAGGAACTCCTGATTCGAACGTAGAACTATTGAAAAAAACTTCGCTTTATAAATATGTTTCACCAACTTTAGACAGTATCAACTTCTGGTTTCTTAAGAAAAGTATAAATCTTTATGGAGAGGCGTTCGTAAAAACGATTGCTTTACAGAACAATAAACCTGGCTCTACAGATTCAGGTATCAACATCATCAGAAATTATTGGAACAAGCGCGGCATTGAAAAATCAGCACTCAAGATAATTGATGGAAGCGGGCTTTCACCAGCTAACCGATTAACCACAGACGCTTTGGTGCGAATTTTACAATTTGCAAAACAGCAGTCCTGGTATCCATCTTTTTACAATGCTTTGCCTGAAATGAATGGCATTAAAATGAAAGATGGTTACATTGGCGGCGTGAGATCTTATGCAGGTTATGTTACGTTAAAATCGGGCACCTCGTTGTGCTTTGCTTTTATTGTTAATAATTTTGACGGTAGCCCGGCATTGGCAAGGGAAAAAATATGGAAGGTATTGGATCTTTTAAAGTAATTTTCAGATTAACTAAAACAACTGTTATGCAGGAACAAAATCTTAAAAACCATTCCCAAATGGTACCGCTTTATCACTACGTGCTTTCACTGGTATTTCTTGGGATTCTGATTGGCTCCATTTTAAAATTTTATCGCAACTACCAAACCGGACTCGGTGGTTTGCTGTTACCTGCTTTATTAATATTAATTTCAATAGCTATTTTCCTGGTGGCGATGTTTGCCCGCACTTTTGCCTTGAGAGCGCAAGACAGAGCCATACGTGCCGAGGAGAATCTCCGTTATTTTGCCATAACCGGAAAATTATTGGATACAAAACTTAGTATTCAACAAATTGTGGCCCTGCGCTTTGCCCCAAATAACGAATTTCCTGATCTTGCCCATCGTGCCGTTGAGGAAAATATGCATCCCAAAGAAATTAAAAAAGCAATTAAGCACTGGAAAGGCGATTATTACAGGGTGTAATTTGAATAGGAGCGTTGAAAAGTAAAATAAGTAAAGCTTCGCCCGAAAATGGGATTGCAAAGCAACCAATCTTCAATTGTGATGCATCATACAATCTTTAACCAGGGAAGTGATCTATGATTGCTGTGTAAAAAACCGGATTATTTTTTCTGCTAACTTATCAGGCATATTGCATCGTTTCATTCCTTTAGCTTCCATAAAATACAATGTAACATCGCCGGTATTGAGCAACTCATTTTTCTGATTGTATATTTCAGCATGAAAAATAATCTTATGATTTGTGGGTAATTCGCGTAAAGTTGTTTTTACCGTGATCAGGTCGTCATATTTTGCCGGCCTGAGAAACCGGCTGTGAATGTCTACCACAGGCATTATAATGCCCATTGCTTCAATATCTTTATAGGTGTAACCGATTTGCCTGATGGCTTCGGTTCGCCCGATTTCATAAAATTGAGCATAATGGCCATGGTAAACAACCCCCATCTGGTCAGTCAGGGCGTAGTGGACGCGAATCTGTGTTTCGGAAATGAACATGAAGAAATATTTTCTTTTCCCTGATAATTTTTTCCCTGTTGCTACAGACAAATTGAAGCATTTTACATACTGCTCAACCAGAAAAAATGTTATTTACCAGCCATACTATCTACACTAACTTTTCCTGGTCCAACCATCATCAGTACAATATAAGCAGTAAGAAATAATGCCGCCTTCTCACCGTCACCAAATACTTCTCCATTATGAGCTTTAAATAAGGCATAAGCCATACAAATGATTAATGGAACGCATGCCAGCCTTGTAAACAAGCCAAGTACTATAAATAGGGCGCAAAAGAATTCAGCAAAAATGACGAGGGATGCGGTGATAGAACCACTCATGCCGATAATATGTGGCATGTTGGCTGCCGTTTCATTAAAATGGGAAAGCTTTGCATACCCGTGATTCATCATTAATATACCAAATGACAGCCTTAGCAGTAAAGTTGCGAAATTGAAAGCCCCGGCAGAATAGTTGGTAGTTAATAATTTTTTCATCAATTTTTTATTGCAAAAATAGGGAACAGGAATTACAATATTACATTGAATGACTGCAAATCTTAAATGAATGTCTAAAAAAGCATTTTAAAAAATCATTTCTTTTATCATTCTTTTAACAGCAAAATAAAATAAGTTACAGGCTGTTTACAGCAGCGCCAATAATATTTTTATTGGAATAATCTTTGTTAATGCTGTGCTGATTTAACTTTGCAAAGTAATTTAGAAACTATCCCAACATGATCAAGCAAAAAATTCTGCTAATACTGCTCTCTGTGTCTACCTCTTTTTCAGTATTTTCCCAGGCAACATTCGGGGTTACTGACCCTGAAAAAAAGTATAAAGAAGTAAAAGAAATGATGGTAAAGGGAGCATACGCACAAGCTTATCCTTTAACCAGGGAGTTGAAAGCCCAGTATGCAGACAATACAGTGTCTGATCATGCTTATATTAATGAAGATGTAAACTTTTACTATATCGTTTGCGAGTTGAAGTTGATGTTGGATATTGCAAAGGACGATGCTGAAAAATATATCCACGATGTAAATAATGAGCCACGCAGGCAAATGTTGAGTTTTCACCTGGGCCATTACTACTTCTTGAAAGATGATTATGCAAATGCAATCAGCAGTTTTGACAGAGCAGGTTACGACAACTTGAGTAACGACCAGATCGCCGATGCAAAATTTGAAAAAGCATATGCGCATTTCAACCTAAAGCATTTTGAACAGGCAAAACCATTGTTTAATGAGATCATTCAAATTCCCGGCAATAAATATTTTATTCCGGCAAATTATTATTATGGCTTTATCGCTTATTATAATAAACAATATAGTGAAGCATTAAAATCGTTTAAACTCGTAGAGTCTGAAGAAGACTATAAGGGAGTTGTTCCATATTATATTGCAGAGATATATTATTTCCAGGGAAAGAAAGATGAAGCACTCACTTATGGACAAAGTGTACTGGAGAAAGGAGGTTCCTTGTATTATGAAAAGCAACTTAAATTGTTGCTGGGCCAATTAGCTTTTGAAAAAAAGGATTATAAGAAAGCATTACCATTATTGGAAGATTATGTTAACAGCAGCGATAAAGTAACAAAGGAGGTATTGTACGAACTCAGCTTTTGCTATTATAAAGAAAATAAGCTGGAGAAGGCAATTGAAGGTTTCAAACAATTAAGCAATGAACGTGACTCGATGGGGCAGAACAGCATGTATTTGTTGGGCGATCTTTACCTGCGCAGCAACCAGAAAGAAAATGCAAGGAATGCATTTCAGTACAGTGCATTTAATAGCAGTAATCCCACACAACAAAAAGTTTCAAGATTTAACTACGCCAAGCTTTCCTATGAATTAGGCTATCAGGATATTGCTTTAAATGAAATGAAAAAATACATCAGCGATTATCCAAACTCTGAGTATGACACCGAAGCAAAAGAGATAGTGGTAAACTTATTGGCCAATACAAATAATTTCAGCGATGCTTTGTCTTTATACGAATCATTTAAGCCTCCAACAGCGGCAATGCAAAAAGTTTATCCGCGAATTTTGTATGGACGGGCGATAGAATTTGTAAATGAACAGCAATTAACTGCAGCGGATGATCTGCTTGATAGAGTACTTGCTAATACACAATCCGGAAGTATATTGCCTTATGCAAATTTCTGGAAAGGAGAGTTGGCGTATAGGCAACAACGTTATGATGAAGCAATCAGATACCTTACAATTTTCCTGCAATCTGGTGTGCCCGCGCAAGGTGAAGCAAACCCGCAGGCTGCAAAATATAGTCTTGGATACAGTTGGTTTCAAAAGGAGCAGTTTAAAAATGCGTTGGCCAACTTTGAAGGAGTAGCAAAAAATGTAACCGTAACTTCCCCATCAGTAGAACAGGATGCTTTTATCAGAAGTGCAGATTGCTATTATATGTTGCGGGATTTTACAAAAGCAAATAGCATGTATGAATTCATTATTGATAAAGCATTGCCCCAAAGCGATTATGCTCTTTATCAAAAGGCTATGATTGCGGGAATTAAGAGTAGTGCTGAAAAAATAAGGATCTTGAATACTGTTCCAAGGCTTTATCCAAAAAGCGGGTTGTTGCAGGATGTGAATATGGAGATCGCACTTACTTATCTGGCAGATGAAAAGTTTAGAGACGCTGTTCCTTTTCTTAACAACATTATTACTGCTGCAGATGGCGGTGGTTTAAAACCACGGGCTTATCTTAAACTTGGATTAGCATATTATAACAGCAATGACAACTCGAATGCGCTGACAGCCTACCAGAACTTAATTCAAAAATATCCTCAGTCAGCAGAATCTGAAGAAGCAATGGGCATCATTAAAGATATTTACGTGGAAGAAGGTAAGCCGAATGAATATCTCGATCTGATGAAAAAGAACGGCGTAACGGTGTCTGTAACTGAAGCTGATTCACTCACCTACACGGCAGCGTTATTAAAGTATAATTCCAATGATTGTGCAGCAGCCATTGCTGGTTTTAATAATTATCTCACAAGATATCAAAATGGCGCTTATGCCATTGAAGCAAATTACCTTATGGGCGAATGTTACCAAAAAAGCAAGGATTGGTTAAATGCTTTGAAAGGATTTGATTATGTGTTTGGTAAAGGATTAAACAAATACTATGAAAAGGCAACACTGGAAGCGGCAAGGATTAATTATTTTGAGTTGAAAAATTACAGTGAGGCGAAAAAATATTTTGAATCGCTAAGAGTAAGCGCTGTAAACCAGGACAACCTGTTAGAGGCATTAAGAGGCCTTGTAAGAAGCCATTACCTGCTAAAAGATTATGCGAGTGCCAATGACGCTGCCAAAGATCTTCTTACTAAAAAGGGAATTAGTACCGATGATAAGTCGATTGCTTTTCTTGTACTAGGAAAATCTCAGCAATTGGCAAATGATTGTACATCGGCAATTGGTTCATTTAAATCAGCTGCAGCTATCAATAAATCTGCCTGGGGTGCAGAAGCGAGGTATGAAATCGCCGCTTGTCAATATTCACAGAATAACCTGAAGGCTTCTGAAAAAGCTGCCATGTCGGTAATTAAAGAAACGGGATCTTATGATAACTGGGTTACAAAATCTTACTTGTTATTAGGAGATATTTTCATGAAGGAGAAAGATTATTTTAATGCAAAAGCAACCTATGAAAGTGTTGCAAAAAATGCTGCCATTGCAGAATTAAAAGCGGAAGCGCAACAAAAGCTGGATGCTGCCATTGCCGAAGAAAAAGCAAATTCAAAAATTGGTAATTAATCTTATGAAGCCATCATTTTTCTTTCTTACTAACCTTACTAATATGAATATTTATAAAGCTGAAATAAACAGAATGGACAACCTTGGTCAATTTATTAAAAATAACTTACGTGCTGTTGGATTGTTTTCTGCTGTTATGGTTTTGTCGATGGGAGCCTATGCTCAAAAAGATACTACCAAAAAACAAAGTATCAATATCGTGTCTTCATTTAAACCGGTTATCCGAAATGCCGTGAAGATAAATTTTTCTGGTAGCCAGTTAAATGCCGATACATCAAAAAATGTAAAACAATATGATATTCCTTCTCAAAACCTGTTTTATGCTTACCAGGCGATATCGCTGAAGCCATTGGCATTAGAGCAGGATACCAGTCTTTATCTGGGAAACAGAAATTATATTAAAGCAGGATTTGGAAATTACACCACTCCTTATATCAAAGCTGGACTAGGTTTCGGGGATGGTAAAACTTTTTTGGCAAATGCTTACGCCAGTTATATCAGCTCAAACGGGAAAATTACCAACCAGGATTATTCTATGCTGGAAGTAAAAGCTACGGGCAGTTATTTTATGGATAAAAATGAAGTGTATGCTGCTGCTTCTACCAGCCGGGACGAATATTTTTTATATGGGTATGATCATGCTGCGGTACAAGTGAAGAGGAATGATATTCGTCAGCAATTTCAGCAAATAAATATTGCTGCGGGCATACGCAATACTGTTAGTACACGGTATGATATCAGTTATAATCCTAACTTCCAGGCTAATTTTTTCACAAATCTCAATAAGCTTAGTGAAACAAGTTTAATAGCAAACATTCCGGTTGAAAAGAAAATCGGTGATGATTTTACTGTAAAACTCGATTTAAAGGCAGATCTGACAAGGTACAGCACTTCCAATCTTCTTCCTTCAAATTATAAATTCAGTAATAATGTAACGCAGATCGCTCCATCGGTTGTGTACAATTCACCGAGGTTAATTATTAATGCAGGTGCAATTCCTACCTGGGACAATGGGCAGTTAAATTGGCTACCCAATGTATTTGCAGAAGCACAATTGAAGGAGAAAGTATTTATGTTGCAGGCGGGTTGGGTTGGCAGAATTGTAAAAAATACTTATCGTAACCTATCTGCCATCAATCCATATCTGGCAACACTTACTGAACAAAAAAATACCCGTGAAGTAGAATTTTACGGAGGTATTAAAGCGTCTCTTGGCAAACATTTTAACTTTAATGCGAAGGCCGGGATAGTTCATTTCAAGAATTATGCATTGTTTTTAAATGATATTACGGCAACGGGAGTTTATTATAACACGTTTAAAATATCACATGAACCTAAAATGAGTAGCCTCAGGATACATGGAGACCTGAGTTACATTATCCAGGATAAATTTACTGCTACGGCGGGCCTTACATTAAACGGCTATACAGGAATGGATATCAATGAAAAGGCTTTCAATACTGTTCCCATGGAATTTACTGGTTCCGTACGCTGGTGGCCTTTTGAAAAGTTAATGCTTAAAAGCGATTTCTACCTGTTTGGCGGCGGTAAATACCAGGAAACAAATGGTCTTGCTTACAGTTTTTCTAGTGGATCAGACCTGAATGCAGGAGCAGAATTTAAAATAAACAGGCAATTCAGCGCATTTCTTGATGTAAATAATATCTTTGATAATAAGTATGAGCGTTGGCATAAATATGAGGTTTACGGATTAAACCTGGTAGGCGGCGTTATCTTTCGTTTTTAAGCGTGTTTAAAGTAAGAGTATGAAGGACCTTGTTGAAGAATATTTATTTGTAAATAAAAAATGTCCTTTGCCAGGCATTGGATCGCTGATAATTAACGAAGGCAGTGCCGTTGCATGGCATGGCGACAATAAAATGGCTGCCCCCGTTCCCCGTATAGCATTTACAGATCAGGAGTTGGACAGCACTTCATTTATTCATTTTATTGCAGGGAGAAAAAAACAAGGTGATGATGCCGCTGCTCAATCTCTTAACCAATTTTGCAATTCGCTGAAAGCACTAAAAACTGATGATGAAGTGAACCTGGAACTTGCAGGTAAATTTATGATAGATGCATCCGGAACGCTCATCTTTAAACAAGAACCGGTTTCAAAAGAATTTCTTCCGTCTATTTATTTTAAAAGAGTTGTGCATGCCAGGCCGGCCTTACACGCAGTAAGAGTAGGAGATACCGAAACTACCAGTGATGTAATGACTGAATATTACAGTGAGAAAGAAAAGGTGAAGCAATACAAATGGTGGATTTTTGCAGTAATTCTGTTGCTGGCCGGAGCCGGGTTACTTGGGTATTATTTTTCGGAGCATAAGCTTGCTGAAAATTTTGGAAATACACAACCTGTTGTTCCTGCAGTTACTGAGCAAACCTACCGCGTAAAATAACGGTTAAGTATAGCGGCAACTTCTATAAGGCTTTGCAAATACTGGCAGATAAATAACGGAAATATTTCGGCACTATTTTATATCAATAAAAATATTTTATCCTTCCTAAATGGTTCACTACAGCAACTGCCCGATTTGTAAATCGGCTTCTATAACTCCCACTTTTTCAGCCAAAGATTTTACTGTATCAAATGAAATGTTTGCTATATGGGAATGTAAAGATTGTACACTTATGTTTACGCAGGATGTACCGGAGCAGGAGCAGATAGGGAAGTATTACCAAAGTGATAATTATGTTTCTCATAGTGATACGCAGAAAGGTTTCATCAATCAGTTATATCATCGCATCCGCAAAATAACGCTTTCATCTAAACGCAAACTGGTACAAACTGAAACAGGATTGCAAACGGGCAATATACTTGATGTAGGCTGTGGTACAGGTGCTTTTATAAATTGTATGAAACATGCTGGCTGGAAAATTACGGGACTGGAGCCCGACGAAGGTGCAAGAAAAACAGCACAGTCGCTGTACAAAATTGAGCCACTTCCATCTCCATTAATATTCCAATTGCCACATGCTGAATACAATGCAGTAACCGCCTGGCACGTGATGGAACATGTTCACCAGCTCCATGAATATGTGGAGCAGATTAAATTGATACTTGCACCTAAAGGAAAAGCTTTTATTGCAGTGCCTAATTATACTTCAGGTGATGCAGCTTCCTACAAAGAAAATTGGGCAGCATACGATGTACCGCGGCATCTTTATCATTTTTCACCCAGGAGTATGTCTGTACTAATGAAAATGCATGGTCTGGAAGTTGTAAAAATGAAGCCGATGTGGTTTGATAGCTTCTATGTTAGTATGCTGAGCGAGCAATATAAAAATAACAAAGGCAATATCGTTAAAGCTTTTTTTACAGGACTTGTTTCTAATACGAAGGCTTTATTTAATAACAGTAAATGCAGTTCTGTGATTTACATCATCGGAAAAAATTAATACATCTTAATTTATCCGGATCTCAAAAAGTTTTGGCCAGCGTTTACCGGTTACCAAAATAGTTTTATTTGTGCTGTCGTAAGCAATTCCATTCAAAACATCTGTTTCTTCTGTGGCACCCGTTAATAAGTTTCCTGATGCATCTGCAATATTATTTAAGTACATATCTGCTACAACATGGCCGCTTTCGGGGTCAATTTTTACGATTCTGTTTGTCATCCAAACATTAGCCCAGATAAATCCATCGATAAATTCGAGCTCATTGATATTATTTACAGGGCCTTTATTATCAACAACAGCAAGTGTATTTTTTACCTGAAAAGTTTCTGGATCTACAAAGTAAAGCGTTGGTCCTCCCGTATCAATGATCAGGTCGGTACCGTTGTTTGTCATGCCCCAACCTTCATAAGGCCATTTAAATGTTTTAATTGGTTTTGAAATATCATTTAGATCGTAAACATAGCCGATATTGGTTTGGTAGGTTAACTGATATAATTTTCCGTTTAAAATAGTGAGACCTTCTCCAAAGATCTTGCTGGTGCCCATTTTGTTTTTCTTCTCTATCATCCCGGTTTTAAGGTTTCCAAATTGTAAAACGGAATTAATATAGTCGCCACCGCTTTCGTACAATTTACCTTCATGAATTTCTAATCCTTCCGTAAAACTGGCTACATCGTGCGGATATTGACTAATGATTGTATAACTGATAGCTTTTGGAGCAGCAATACCGGAGGAAACTGGAACAATTTCAGGATCTGTTTCGGCATCTTTATTCCCATTGCAGGCAACCAGTGAAATCAATACAAATAACGTAATCAGATACTTCATTTTGAGCATTTTACGTTGCAAAAATAAGTAACAACGACTGCTCTTTTCTCATATTTTTTAAAATAAAAGCCTAAAACATTTTAGTTTCTGAGAATTCTTTCTATATTTACGCTACCTCTGAGCCGGATATTCTCTTTTCTACCAATTAGTTAATGCCGCTCGCCTTCCAATGTTACAGTGTTACTGTACCCGTCCTTCTATTATTGTGATTTCATATCCGTGTAAAAGCATCAATCTATATCATATTGGAAAATGATTTATTTAATCATTTTTAATATTAGCGGGATGAAGTTTTTTTTACCATTGTTGATCACTTCTTTTTTCTTTTCAGGTGTTCAGGCTCAACGTACTTGTATTGCTCCTCATTTGGATATACAGCGTACAAATATTTCGAGGGAAGTCCCAACTCCGGGTGTTTATTCAAGAGATACCGTTTCTAATGAGATCATCACCATTCCTGTTGTAATACACTTACTTTTTAATAATGCAGCTCAAAATATCAGTGACCAGCAGATTATATCGCAATTAACCGCCTTAAATAATGATTTCAGAAGGTTGAATGCTGATGCTGTTAATACGCCGCTTGCTTTTCAGTCGGCTGCTGCAGATGCACGGATCATGTTTTGTCTTGCTCAGGTAGATCCGCAGGGCCGTGTAACGAAGGGCATTGTTCGTAAATACACCAATCTTCCATATTTTCTTGGAGATGATGGAATGAAATTTAGCGCTGCAGGTGGAGATGACGCCTGGGACAATACAAAATACCTGAACATTTGGGTATGTAACATGTTTGGAAGAAGTCTTGGATATGCAACTGCACCAGGAACTGTGGCAGAAAAGGATGGTGTGGTTATTAATTTTGATGTTTTTGGAACAGTTGGAAACCTGCGTGCTGATTTTAATAAAGGCCGCACCGCAACGCATGAAGTGGGCCATTGGTTGGGATTAAAACATATCTGGGGAGACGATAGCTGTGGTAGCGACGAAGTAGATGATACGCCAAGACAGTTGAGTTATAATTTTAATTGTCCTTCATTTCCGCGTGTTACCAGTTGCTCACCTAACGGTAACGGAGATATGTTTATGAATTACATGGATCTTACCAACGATGCCTGTATGAACATGTTTACTTACGGGCAGAAAATAAGAATGCGTTCCTTATTTGCCCTTAATGGACCTAAAAATTCTTTTTTAAATTCCTTTGCCTGTGATAGTAGTCTGGCAACCGGCGCACCTATCGCAGATGATACTATCCCTGTAGTAAAACCGGTTGGTTTTGTAAAAGTTTATCCTAATCCTGTTGTAGATGTGGTAAATATGATGCCCGTTAATGATTATATCCTGGAAGGAAAAAATTGTACCGTTTTTAATATGGCAGGTGTAAAAGTGTTGCAACAAAAGCTAACTACCAACAGGCCGGTTATCAATCTTTCAAAATTAGCTGCCGGTGTTTATGTTTTAAAGATTGGAGAAGGCAGTGAGAGGAAGATGTTGAAAATTATAAAAATATAAATCAGTAACGATATTAAATAAAAAATGACCGGAAAGCCGGTCATTTTTTATTCATTCATTTTTTGCAAAAATAGCATAGCTTATTAGAGGCTGTTTTATTTAGTACCTTGTATGTATCAATAAACCACTAGCTTCAAATAAATAGATTATGCAGAAATCAAATTCATTTTTTAAACAGCTTTTCGGAATCGGACTTTGTTTTTTGTTTGTGCTATTAGGCATTTGGTTATTTGCCGTTAAAGCAACTGCTCAAACAGCTATCGCTCCCTGGATCATAAAAACTGTAGGACTAGTCAATATCGTTTTCTTCGGCACTTTTTTTATATTTAGTATAAAGAAATTGCTAAGCAATAAAAAATCGTAATAGATACTATTTAACTGTTTTCTTATATACTACGTTCCTCTGTTCGAGGTATTGTAAAATAAATTCAAAACATGGTTGCTGTTTTCCGATCAACTCTGGAGGAAATACGCCTTTTTCTGAAAATATATCATTGATAATTAAGTTGGCAGCGGCTGTACAGGTATAACCGGTTGTTCTGCTCATAGAAGCAGTTTGCGTGATTGAATCATATTCATCGTATAAGAAGTATTCAACACTGGTTGGTTTGTTGTCTAACATTCCACTTATGATAATCTTCATCAAGGTAAATTCTTCATCGTTGTCTTGTAGCTTCCACGAATCAAATAATAAAGCAGCCGTAAAATCCATTGGTTTTATTTTACTTCCTTTTACGGTGATTTCTGCCTCATTAAAAAAGCCGGCATTTTTTAATGCAATGATCAGGTCGATATGTCCGGGATAACGAAGCGTTTTTTCTTTCATATTTGGAATATGCGGCATTGTAAAAAGAATACTTCTCAAACCGTCCGTATTAAAAGACTCAAGCGTACCTGCATGGTCAAAATTGATAAGTTCCGCATCACTTAAAGCAGGCTTGGTTACAATATTGCTGTTTTCAACATAACGGGCTGGCCTGATGTATTCTTCAATAACATCAACCGGAGAAAATGGAGCTTTGTATTCAAATGGCTTAATCCTTTGCTTGGGCAATCCTCCCACCATACATTCAAATGAATCAATTTTCATTATCGAATTGTAATATCCCAATATAAGATTGCTCATACCTGGCGCTACGCCACAATCAACAATGGCAGTAACCCCGGCCTTTTTTGCCAGTGCATCAAGTTGAAGGGCGTTTTCTGGAAAAAAAGATATGTCAACAACATTCTTTCCACAGGTAATGATTGCTTCCAGCGCTTTATAGCCCATAAAACCGGGAACGGCACAGATGATGAGATCGAACTTTAATAACAGTGAAGGATAGCTGCTGTAATCACGAAGGTCGCTTCGAACGGTTTCAATGTTACCTGATTTTTGCTTTAACAGATTCAGTGAATCATTGCTGATGTCGAAACTGGTAACCTGGTAGTTTTTGGCGAGATCGATAGCGATTGCACGGCCAACCATACCGGCGCCTAAAATTCCTATTTTCATTTTATCGTATTTAAAATTATAAGTAAAAGATTGCAGATGATCTTTATGTCAATAAAGCTGACGATATCAGAGTGATAATAACATAAACAGCGACGTTCCATTCATCATAATGGAAATATAAGCAGAGAGCCTGTAAAAATGGGCATATTGTTTAATGCTATACAAATGTTGGAAAGTTGTGAAACAAATGTAGGTTTTTTTTATTTGAAGAGTTATAGGTGAAATTACCATTGGTAATTGATGCCAAATTGGATTTAATAATATTAACCCTTTATTAGCATCAATGGCGCTATTTTTGATTACCGTTAAAGAAAAATATATGAAGAAATTTAGCTTACTTATAATTATTGCTTTTACAGTTACCACAACCCAGGCACAGGGAATCCTTAATAAAATAAATAAAGCGGCATCCAAAGATAGCAGCAAGAGTGTATTGTCCAGTATTGGCAGTGCGGTTTCCGGTGGAACAAAGGGTGGGTCACTATCAAAAGAGGAGATTATCAATGGACTTAAAGAAGCGCTTTCTGTTGGTACAAATAACAGTGCAAAAAGACTCGGAAGTGTGGATGGATTTTTTAAAGATGCTGCATTGAAGATTCTAATGCCAGAAGAAGCACAGAAAGCAGAGAAAACTCTTCGCAGTATGGGGCTTTCTTCATTGGTTGATAAGGCGATTCTTTCTATGAACCGTGCAGCCGAAGATGCTGCAAGTGGCGTTGGTACAATTTTTTTAGATGCCATCAAACAAATGACTGTTACCGATGGGCTTAAGATTTTGCAGGGCGGCGACTTTGCAGCTACTGAATACTTAAAATCTACCACAACCACTATCCTTGCAAACAGGATGCGGCCGGTAATTGAAGCTTCATTAAATAAAGTGAATGCAACTACCTATTGGAATGATGTTTTTACAAATTACAATCGTGTTTCCTTAAAGAAAGTAGATCCTGATCTTACTGCCTATGTAACTTCAAAAGCGATGGATGGGATTTTTTATTCGATAGGGCAAGAGGAGCAAAAAATCAGAAAAGATCCGGCAGCGCAAGTTACTGATCTGCTGAAAAAGGTATTTGGAAAATAGTGAATCGATAAATATTATTTTGTCTGCGCCGGAGAGATTATTATCTTTTCGGCTTTTACTTTTATAGGATTAAATTTAGGCTGCACCTTAAGAAGACGTATTCAATTTTTCCCCTTCTCCCTTGGAGAGGGGGTTGGGGGTGAGGTCAAGCCAGATAATGATTTGAAAGCATTAACCGGACAACAATAATTTAAAGTCAATAAAATTTATCAATGAAAAAAATAATCACTTTTCTTTTTCTCTTTTGTGTTCACTCACTCTTGTGGTCGCAGGTACCTGTAAAGCCAATAGATTCGCTGATTGATATAGATGAACCTGGTTGGAGCATTATTAAAAAATGGATCGATTCGGCAAAGAATACAGTTGAGATATTGTCTGTTGATTCTGTTAAGGCTAGGGACGCATTGTATCAAATTCAAATCTCTACGCACAATCCAATTGGATCTGTTACCTATTTTACCGGAGGTATTTTAATTGATCATGGATGGTTAAGAATTCTCGGCTCTGGTAATAAAAAATTAATTAGAACATTGCCTTCATGGAATAACGGGAGAATTATTGATACCAATAAAAATGGCACCGGGTTTTATTTGATAGCAGACGATGCAGTTGGCGGATTTTTTGCAATAAACAATGCTAAGCCTGCTAATGATAACGTTGGTAAGATATTTTATTTATCTCCTGATCGGCTGGAATGGGAGGATCTTGATCTGACCTACGCAGAGTTTTTACTCTTTTGTTTTAGCGGCGATCTCAATAAATTTTACGGACAATTGCGTTGGAAAAATTGGGAAAAGGATGTAAAAAAACTGGCTGCAGATAAAGTGTATAATTTTGTACCTCCATTGTGGTCATCCGAAGGTAAAGATATCTTACAAAACTCCAGGCATACGATAACCGCGGCAGAACAATTTGATATGAATATGGTAATGCGCAAAAAATTACAACTGGGTGGAAAATAACAAGCAACCAAATAATTTAAATTCGCGATGTGCAGGAACATAAATTTTATGCCATTAAATGCTATTGTATATATTTACTTTTAAATATTTATTTTGGAGAGCGTTGTCTCCGATTCCATCGATTCTATATTTACATTTTAAACTCTGTTAATTCTTAAATATTGAACAAAATATTAATAGTAGACGACGAAGAAAAGCTGAGAACATTGTTGGCTAAAATAATCAGTCTGGAAGGATTTGAAATTATTCAGGCCGGCGATTGCAAAACTGGTTTAAAAAAACTTGAACAAAATAGTATCGAAGTAGTACTCTGCGATGTGAAGTTGCCCGATGGAAGTGGGGTTGAATTGTCAAAAACGATAAAAGAAAAATATCCCTCTATTGAAATAATATTACTAACGGCCTACGGTAATATTCCTGATAGTGTTCAAGCCATTAAAAATGGAGCTTTTGATTATATTACAAAAGGTGACGATAACAATAAAATTATTCCGCTTTTGTATAAAGCTATCGAGAAGGTTGAGCTGAACAATAGAGTGCAGCATTTGGAAAAGCAGCTTAGCAAAAAATATTCGTTTGAGGCAGTGATTGGGAAATCAAAACAAATTACAGCGGCTATTGAGCTTGCAAAAAAAGTAGCTGTTTCGGATACAAGCGTTTTATTAACCGGCGAAACCGGCACGGGCAAAGAAGTGTTTGCACAAGCCATTCATCAGGCCAGCAAGAGAAGCGATAAAAATTTTGTTGCAATTAATTGTGCCGCAATCAGTAAAGATATATTAGAGAGTGAATTGTTCGGCCATAAAGCGGGTTCTTTTACAGGCGCAACTAAAGACACAAAAGGTATATTTGAAGAAGCAACAAAAGGAACTGTGTTCCTTGATGAAATTGGAGAAATGCCGCTAGAGCTTCAGGCAAAACTATTAAGGGTTCTGGAAACTGGTGAATTAATTAAAGTTGGTGAAAGTAAACCTATCAAAATTGACATCCGTTTGATAGCAGCTACCAATAAGAATTTACAAAAAGAGATTGAAACTGGTAACTTCCGGCAGGATTTATTTTACCGTATTGCTGTTTTTCAAATAGCCTTGCCATCATTAAGTGAAAGAATGGCTGATATTAATGCAATAGCCGAATCTTTTGTTGCCAATTTTGCTGCAAAAGCAAATAAAAAAATTGCAGACATGTCCAGCACCTATAAAGAAGCGTTGACACAATATCAATGGCCGGGAAATATACGCGAACTGAAAAATGTGATTGAAAGAAGTGTGATATTAGAAGATGGGAATCAATTATCCTTTCAAACTCTTCCGGTAGAAATTCAATCCGCTGCAAATATCCTACATTCTAAAGGAAAAATTCTCTCAGCTTTTGATTTAGCCAGCGCAGAAAAAATACATATTCAGAAAGTATTGAATTATACACGAGGTAATAAAACAGAAACTGCCAAACTGCTCAATATTGGTTTAACTACACTGTACAGGAAAATTGAGGAGTATCAAATTTCCTGATTGATAATTTTAAAAAATACGACAGAAAACTTATTTGTGTTTATAATCCTCGCTAACGAACATTGATACAATTCGAAACAATTGTATCACCATAGCTGCTTTTTTTAAAAATATCCATCCTTAGATCCTGTATGTAAATTTCCACCTACCTCTTTCAAAATGAAAATTAACCTTCCAAAACGGAAGGCTTTTTTTTTGTTCATTTTTTTAAAAAAAGGCTGTTTTCTCTGCTGGTAAAGGGTTCCCGGCAATTGAAATGTTTTTGGAGCAGGTATTGCAGAATGGTTGGCATCATACCGAATTTACTAAACAGCTTAAATATTATTCAATAACTACTGCAAACAAATTCATTATTATGCTTACAACTATTTTAATACTTGCCGGCCTTATTTGCTTCTGGCTATTCTTTAAAACTGTTAACTTTTTTGACAAAATATAACCCTTTAAAATCTTACTTATTATGATGATCATTTTATTTATAGTAGCGCTACTGGTATTTGTCTACCTGATTTATGTGCTTCTTAAACCTGAAAATTTTTAACTTTCAAAATCAATACACATGAATACTGAAATGACTGGTATTATTGTCAGCTTTCTAATTACAGTTGCTATTGCGTTTCCCCTGGGAAAATATATAGCAAAGGTATTTAAGGGAGAGAAAACCTTAACCGATTTCTTAAATCCGGTAGAACGTTTTATTTTTCGCTTTTGCGGTATTGATCCTAAGGAGGAAATGACCTGGAAACAGCACCTTGTTGCTTTACTCTCCATCAATATGATATGGTTTGTATACGCATTCGTAGTGTTAATATTTCAGGGAAGTTTGTTTCTGAATCCTGATGGAAACCCAAGTATGTCTCCGGATTTATCGTTTAATACAGCTATTAGTTTTCTGGTGAACTGCAACCTGCAACATTATTCCGGTGAAACCGGACTTACCTATCTTAGCCAACTGGCGGTAATTGCTTTTTTACAATTTGTTTCTGCGGCAACAGGTATTGCCGCCGTAGTGGTTTTATTCCGTGCCTTCGCAGGAAAAGCTACTGATCAACTTGGAAACTTTTTTGTTTTTTTTACAAAAAGTATTACCAGGATTTTACTTCCGCTAAGTATTATTGTTGCTACCATATTGGTGTTTAACGGTACACCTGCCAGCTTTGATGGCAAGGATAGCATTGTAAGTTTACAAGGAGATAGTGTTCAGGTATCAAGAGGCCCGGCAGCGGGAATGATAGCCATTAAACATCTTGGAACAAATGGTGGTGGTTGGTTTGGTGTAAACAGCGCTCATCCATTGGAAAACCCCACCTACTTTACTAATATGATCGAGATCATTGTGCAGGTAATTATTCCCATCGCTTTAATTTTTGCCTTTGGCTTTTTTATAAAAAGGAGAAAATTCGCCTACATCGTTTTTGGTGTGATGACAATTGGTATGCTTGCTTTAATGATACCCAACATTATTTCAGAGTCGAGCGGTAGTCCGGCATTGGCGAGTATGAACCTGGCAGATAATGCAGCTATGGAAGGAAAAGAGGTAAGAATAGGTGTTACAGCTTCTGCTTATTGGCAGGTAATGACCACTATTATTTCTACCGGATCGGTAAATTCCATGCACGATAGTTCAATGCCACTTTCTGGTGGTATACAAATGCTGGGTATGATGACAAATAGTTTTTATGGTGGCGTTGGTGTAGGTATTTTAAACTACTTCATTTTCATCATAATTGCTGTTTTTATTTCCGGCTTAATGGTTGGAAGAACTCCTGAGTTTATGGGTCGAAAAATAGAAGCAAGGGAAATGAAAATAGCATCTCTTATAGCCTTGCTGCATCCATTTATCATACTGGCAGGAACTGCTTTATCATCTTACACATTGGTAAACTATCCTGATGCGGCCTGGGCCGTTCGGCCAGGCTCCTGGCTCAACAACCCCGGAAATCATGGCTTTTCAGAAATGCTGTATGAGTATACCTCTTCTGCCGCAAACAATGGGTCTGGTTTCGAGGGATTGGGTGACGGAAATTTCTTTTGGAACGTGACAACAGGCTTTGTACTAATACTCGGCAGGTACCTTCCTATCATCGGGCCGGTGGCTATTGCAGGATTGCTGGCCAGTAAAAAATTCATACCAGAGTCTGCAGGAACCTTGAAAACTGATACAGTAACCTTTGGCATTATGACCTATGCGGTAATCATGATCATCGCCGCCTTAGCATTTTTTCCAGCCCTTACCCTGGGTCCTATAGCAGAGTTTTTCGGAATGAAATAATCTTTATCTCCAGTATAAAAAATTAAGTAAGATGTCTAAAAATAAATTGTTCGAAGGTGCCCAGTTAAGAGGCGCATTGCTGCAATCATTTGTAAAATTGGATCCCAGGAAAATGTTCCGTAATCCTGTAATGTTTGCAGTAGAAGTTGGTACCGCTATCATGCTGGCTGTTATTATTTATATGGTCGTTTCTGGTGATACTTCTCAAGGTTCTATCACTAATAATATTGTTGTGTTTATCGTTCTTCTTTTAACCTTGCTTTTTGCAAATTTTGCTGAAGCCATTGCTGAAGCAAGAGGCAAAGCACAGGCTGATTCTTTAAGAAAAACCCGTGAGGAAACACCGGCAAAGTGGATACAAATAGTTGGTGAAACTTATGTGAATGAAATAAAAATCGTTCCTTCTTCTCAGCTACGAAAAGGCGATTTATTCCTTTGTGAAGCAGGTGATATTATTCCTATGGATGGAGAAATAATTCAAGGGATAGCTACTATTGACGAGAGCGCCATAACCGGCGAAAGTGCACCGGTAATAAGAGAAAGTGGTGGCGATAAATCAAGCGTAACCGGTGGCACAAAAGTTTTAAGTGATAAGATTAAAGTAAAAGTAACTACAGATGCCGGCGAAAGTTTTTTGGATAAGATGATAGCCCTGGTTGAAGGTGCAAGCAGGCAAAAAACACCCAACGAAATAGCCTTAACTATTTTACTGGCAGGCTTTACTTTGGTATTTGTCTTGGTTTGTGTAACACTTCAACCTTTTAGTGAATACGCCAATACGCCGATTACCATTGCAGCTTTTGTATCTCTTTTTGTTTGCCTTATACCTACAACTATCGGTGGCTTGTTAAGTGCTATTGGTATAGCCGGAATGGATAGAGCATTACGGGCAAATGTAATTACCAAGAGCGGTAAAGCAGTAGAAACAGCAGGCGATATTGATGTATTGCTGCTTGATAAAACTGGCACCATCACAATTGGAAATAGAAAAGCCACTAAATTCTATGCGGCACCAGGTGTAGATGTAAAGCAATTCACAAAGTCGTTGGTGCTCAGTTCTATGTCAGATGACACTCCCGAAGGAAAATCAATTATAGAACTGGCCGGAATAGATGCGGCAACAATAAAAGTAGAAAGACCAACATTTATAAAATTTACGGCAGAAACCAGAAGTTCAGGTATCGACTTTGGTGAAACCAAAATCAGGAAAGGTGCGTCTGATGCTATAAAAATGCTGGTTGAAAAAGCAGGAAATATTTTTCCTGTTGAAACGGCAGAAAGAGTTAGGAAAATTGCCAGTGATGGCGGTACTCCACTCGTTGTATCAGAAAATAATAAAGTACTTGGTGTGATTGAATTACAGGATATCATTAAACCCGGAATTCAGGAAAGGTTTGAACGCCTTCGTAAAATGGGTATAAAAACAGTAATGGTTACCGGTGATAATCCATTAACTGCAAAATATATTGCAGAGAAAGCAGGTGTGGATGATTTTATTGCGGAAGCAAAACCGGAGGACAAGATGAATTATATCCGCAAGGAACAACAGGAAGGTAAACTCGTAGCAATGATGGGTGATGGAACCAATGATGCGCCAGCACTGGCTCAGGCTGATGTAGGTGTAGCAATGAACAGTGGAACACAAGCTGCAAAAGAAGCCGGTAATATGGTTGACCTGGACAACGATCCTACCAAATTAATAGAGATTGTAGAAATAGGAAAACAATTGTTGATGACCAGAGGAACACTCACAACCTTCTCGATTGCAAATGATATAGCCAAATATTTTGCTATCGTTCCAGCCTTGTTTATTGTATCTATTCCCGCCTTGCGGCATCTTAATGTAATGAATTTACACAGCCCTGAAACAGCTATTCTTGCAGCAGTAATTTTCAATGCTTTGATTATACCTTTCCTCATTCCGCTGGCTTTAAAAGGTGTGGCTTACAAACCTATTGGAGCAAGCGCCTTGCTAAGAAGAAATCTTTTGATTTATGGTGTAGGCGGTGTAATCATTCCATTTATTGGAATAAAATTAATAGATATGGTTCTTGCACTTATTATGTAAAATATAAATAAAATTAAAATGAAAAAGTTCTTAATGCCTTCTATAAAACTAACACTTGTAATGATCATACTGTGTTCAGTTATTTATCCGATGATTGTTGCCGGTATTGGTAAAATGGCGCCGGGGCAAGGCAAAGGAGTAACACTCACTCAGAATGGAAAAATTGTGGGATACGAAAGAATTGGTCAAAATTTTACGGATGCTAAATATTTCTCCGGGCGTCCTTCTGCAGTAAATTATAATGCAGCAGGTTCAGGTGGTTCTAACAAAGGCCCTTCTAATCCGGAATATTTACAAACCGTACGGGATAGAGTTGATAGCTTTTTAGTGCATAATCCCGGTGTGAATAAATCTGAAATTCCTACAGATCTTGTTACAGCCAGTGGTAGTGGATTAGATCCGGATATCTCTGTTGCAGCAGCTAAAATACAAGTTAAAAGAATTTCAAAAATCCGTGGTATAGCAGAAGTAAACCTTCAACAATTGATTGCTTCCAACACAGAAAGGCCATTAGCAGGCATGTTTGGTCCCGAAAAAATAAATGTGCTCAAACTTAATCTTGCCTTAGACAATTTAAAATAAAACAACAAATGAAAAGTGCCATTTTTTTATCATTATTATTTGCTGCAGGCAGCATCTATGCGCAAAAAGATACCTCAAAGCCTAAACTAAGTTTTATTGGCTATGCAGAAATTTATTACACTTATGATTTCGGAAATCCAACTAACCATAATCGTCCGGGTTTTGTGTACGGCTTTAACCGGCACAATGAAGTAAACCTGGATATAGGTTTTGTAAAAGCAACTTATGAAAGTGAAAATGTACGGGCAAATCTTTCTTTAGCAGCGGGTACCTACATGAATGCGAATTATGCAGCAGAACCCGGCGTACTCAAAAATATTTATGAGGGTAATGCGGGTGTAAAAATATCTAAAACTAGCAATGTTTGGATTGATGCCGGTGTACTTCCATCGCATATTGGTTTTGAAAGTGCTGTGGGTAAAGATTGTTGGGCGCTCACACGTTCTATTCTTGCCGATAATTCGCCCTACTTTGAAGCCGGAGTAAAATTTTCTTATACTACAGATAACGGCAAATGGTTTTTAAGTGGCTTGATTCTAAATGGTTGGCAACGCATACAACGTGTAGATGGAAATAACACTCCTGCTTTTGGACATCAGCTTACTTATAAACCAAATGAAAAAGTAACTTTAAACAGCAGTTCTTTTATTGGTAATGATAAACCCGACAGTGTTAGACAGATGCGCTATTTTCATAATTTTTATGGAATTTTTCAACTGTCAGATAAGTTTGCGATAACTACAGGATTTGATATTGGAGCGGAGCAAAAATTTAAAGGAAGCAATAGATATAATTCCTGGTATTCACCTGTATTAATTGCACATATAACACCAAATGCAAAAAATAGCATTGCTTTGCGTGGAGAATATTATAGCGATGAGAAAGGCGTGATCATTAGCACAGGAACACCCAATGGTTTTAAAACTTTCGGTTATTCAATTAACTACGATTACCTGATTCGGGATAATGCGCTGTTTCGTATTGAAGCAAGAGGTTTTTCATCAAAGGATAAAGTATTTACAAAAGACAATAACCCAACTAATAATAATTTCTTTGTAACCACTTCTCTAGCAATATCATTTTAAACAATGGAAGAATTAAAAAAATCAGCTCAGGAATTTCTTGAGCTGATTAAAAAGTCGAGACGGGGCAAATTTAAAATTTACATTGGAATGAGTGCCGGTGTAGGTAAAACGTATCGTATGTTGCAGGAAGCGCGGGCTCTATTGCGAAATGGTATTGATATTAAGATTGGTTACATTGAAACACACAACAGAAAAGAAACGCATGAACTCTTGGAAGGTTTGCCCATAATACCAAGACGAAGATTATTTTACAAAGGCAAAGAATTAGAAGAGTTGGATGTGGCGGCGGTAATTAATTTACGCCCTGAAGTTGTTATAGTTGATGAACTTGCCCATACGAACATTGAAGGCAGCAAAAATGAAAAGCGCTGGCAGGATGTAATTGAAATTCTGGACGCAGGTATAAATGTTATTAGTGCAGTTAACATTCAGCATATTGAAAGCCTTAATGATGAGGTAAAAGAAATAACAGGAATTGAAGTAAATGAACGAATTCCAGATAGTGTAATTACCCAGGCCGACGAAGTTGTGAATATAGACCTGACAGCAGATGAATTGATTGCGAGATTGAAAGAAGGAAAAATATATGACGTTGCAAAAATTGAAATGGCACTTAAAAACTTCTTTAAGAGTGATCATATCTTACAACTCCGCGAACTTGCATTAAAAGAAGTAGCTTCTCAGGTAGAAAGAAAAGTGGAAACTGAAATAACCAAAACAAACGGAAATAAACAAGAACGTTTTTTAGCTTGTATAAGTTCCAACGAAGCAACAGCCAAAACAGTAATAAGGAAAACAGCACGGTTAGCCAATTACTACAATAGTAAATGGTACGTATTGTATGTGCAAACACCTGCAGAACGTCCAGATAAAATTCCATTAGATAAGCAAAGGCACTTGATTAACAATTATAAACTGGCAACTGAATTAGATGCTGAAATTATTAAAGTTGAGAACAGCAATATTGCTAAAGCAATTATTGAACAATGTGAGCAGAGGAGAATAACTACCATTTGCATTGGCAAGCCTCATTTAAATTTATTCAAAGTAATATTAGCAACTAATGTGTTCAATGAATTACTAAAGAAACTTTCATCTAATCATATAGACCTTGTAATTTTAAGCTAATGAAAATTAAAGTAAAACTATTTTTAGGTATCGGGCTGTTATTTGCTATGATAGCCCTGCTAACAGCGTTAAGTAGTTATTTTATAAATAAACTCTCTGGCGAAACAAAAAATATTTTAGTTGCCAATTACAACACCTTGGATTATTCGAGAAAGATGCAGATGGCTTTAAATAATGGCATACACGGAGATGGTCAGATTAAACTCTTTGAAGATAATTTAAAGCTGCAACAGGAAAACGTAACAGAAGAAGGAGAAAAGGAATTAACTGATAATTTGGTTAATCATTTTGAGCAATTTAGAAAAAGTACTTCTGATAGTTCGCTAATTAAGATCGTTAGAAATGATCTTACAGATATAATGCTGATAAATATGCTGGCCATTGAACGTAAAAGTAAAATTGCGGAATCTACTGCCGATAATTCTATACTGTGGATAAACCTCATTGGAGTAGTCTGTTTCTTGCTTGCTTTTATAATGTTTGTAAATCTACCAGGCAATATTGCAAATCCGATTAAAGAATTAACAGCCAGCATTAAAGAAATTGCTGCACAGAATTATTCAGAAAGAGTACATTTTGAGAAACATAATGAGTTTGGCGAACTATCTGCGTCTTTTAATACAATGGCAGAAAAACTTCAGGAGTATCAGGTCGGTAATATCCAAAAGTTGATGATTGAAAAGAAGCGGATCGAAACTCTCATTAATAATATGCACGATCCGGTTATAGGATTGGACGAAAAGCAATTGGTTTTGTTTATGAACGATACAGCATTAAAAATTACTGGCTTGAATTTGGGAGAAGTAATTGGTAAGCCAGTCCAGAATATTGCAGTAAATAATGATTTAGTTCGATTACTTATTAAAAACTTATTTTCAAAAGAAAATGAGGGAATAGAAAAAAAGCTTCCTCTAAAAATATATGCAGATAATAAAGAAAGTTATTTTGAAAGGGAAATCATACCAATCAAGATAATTCCAACCGGAGAAAAGGAAGAAAAATTGATTGGTAATGTAATCCTGCTACAAAACATTACTCCATATAAAGAATTAGACTTTGCAAAAACCAATTTTATTGCCACTGTTTCTCATGAATTAAAAACACCCATTTCATCAATAAAAATGAGCTTACAGTTGTTAGAGAATAAACAGATTGGTTCACTAAATGAAGAACAAAATAATTTGCTGGAAAGTATTAAGGAAGATACAGGAAGACTATTGAGAATTACCGGTGAGTTGTTGAATATGACACAAGTGGAAAGTGGAAATATTCAACTTTCTATTAAGTCCTGCGACCCAAAGGAAATTTTGACGTATGCTATTAACGCTACAAAAACACAAGCAGAAGAAAGGCATATTAAATTAGTATCGAATATCTCAGAAAACATACCAAATGTATTTGTTGATAACGATAAAACTTCCTGGGTTATAACTAATCTTATTTCTAATGCTATTCGGTATTCTTACGAGAATTCAATTATCGAATTGAGTATTGCAACTGTTGAAGATAAAGTGAATATAATAGTGAGAGATACTGGCCAGGGAATTGCCCCTCAATATATAGATAAAATATTTGACCGGTATTTTCGGGTTCCGGGAACAAAGAAAGAAGGTACAGGCCTCGGATTGGCTATCAGCAAAGAGTTTATAGAAGCACAGCGTGGACAAATTTCTGTAGAGAGCGAATTTGGAACTGGTAGTATTTTTAGTGTTACCCTTCCGAAAGCATAAATGACAGAGGTAAATAATACTATAAAGTAGCCTGCGGATTTATAAACAATCTTTCTTGACTAATATGCCTAACCAATCTTAGCAAATTAATAATTCCGGTTATTTTTTAGAAAATAAGTAGGGAATTACATTTAGGAACCAGAAGAAATATGTATCGCCAAAGTAAGTTAAAAGTATTGAAGCAGAACAGTAGAAAATAATAGTACGAAGTTACTTCGAAAAAGTATCCATTTTTATTTTCTCCTGCTTACGTTTTTTACAACCTACTTTTTCTTAACCACTTTTTTAGGATGTACCAGTTCCATTTCTGCAATTAAATTCTTCGCTTCTGCAAATTTATCCACGATAAAAAGTACATACCTGATATCTACCATAATATTCCTGCAAATAGAAGGATCGTAGTTGATATCACTCATGGTTCCTTCCCAAACACGATCAAAGTTTAAGCCAACAAGATTTCCATAAGCATCCAGCGCCGGGCTGCCTGAATTGCCACCGGTAGTATGGTTGGAAGCGATAAAACAAACCGGCTGGCGGCCATTAGCAGCAGCATACTGGCCGAAATCTTTTTTATTGTATAAGTCTATCAGTTTCTGTGGCAGATCAAACTCATAATCGCCTGGTTTATATTTTTCCATTACACCTTCCATGTAGGTATAAAAATCATATTTCACGGCATCCCTGGGTTGGTAACCTTTTACGTTTCCATAAGTTACTCTTAGCGTACTGTTAGCATCAGGATAAAACGCCTTATCTTTTAGAACTTCCATCTGCGCTTGCATATAAGTGCGTTGCAGTTGGTTAATATTTGCCTGAAATTCATTTAATTTAGGAGACACCTGGGATACATAAGTTTTCAGCATGTCATTGTAAAGAGTCACTGCAGCGTCTTTTTTTATCGCAGCTACTACTTCCTGTGGGTTGCCTGCAAGCATCGCTTTTATCTTTTCTAAAGAAGTAAGGGATGAACTGTCGTAAATTGATGAAGCAAAACCTTGGTATGAGCCCTGCTTATCAGCTAATCCAGCTTTTAATAACGGTGAAACATAGTCGCTGTTTTGATCTTTTGCATACATTTCAATCAGCACTGAAAACATTTTCTCATCTACGCCTGCATCGTATTCATTAAATGTTTCTTCCAGTTTTGCAAGTACTTCACCCTTCTTTTTTGAATAGCTGGCTTCATCTTTTGAAAAAGCAGTTGCAAGAGAATTTAAATTGGCCGCAATGCCCAGTAACTCAATTCTTGGAACTATTTCATTGAAATAATCTCTTGCATAACTATATGGTTCAATGCCTGCGTATGCAGCAGAAAGATCGGCCAGAAGGGTACCGTAGCTGCTTTTCCATGCTGCCTGTTCATTTACACGTTTAAGGAAATTGGCTTCCTGGTCGAGCTTTTTTTGTACTGCATTAGTTGATTGTAAACCCAGAACTTCGCCCTGCCATTTCTTATAAGCATTTTGAACACTTGCGTATTTAGCAGCATACTGAATCTTTATTTTTTCATTACGGCGCATAAAACCATCGAGGATTTCCAGCGCTTTCGCCCGTATTCCAATCTTGGCAGGATCACTAACAGTCATAATCTGCTTTACTGCTGCGGCAGAAAGGTATTCATTTGTTCTTCCGGGAAATCCGAACACCATGGTGAAATCACCTTCTTTCAGCCCATCTAGTGAAATTTTTAACGAACGACCGGGTTTGTAAGGAACATTCTCAGGTGAAAATTCAGCAGGATTATTATTCTTGTCAGCGTAAATTCGGAACATCGAGAAATCACCGGTATGGCGAGGCCACATCCAGTTATCAGTATCTTTTCCAAAATTACCAATACTCGCAGGAGGTGCACCTACAAGACGAATATCTTTAAAGGTTTTTGTAACAAAAAGAAAATATTTATTTCCATCAAAAAATGGACGGATCAAAACATCTTCATAAGTTTCCTTCTTATAATCTTTTTTCAGCTGGTTAATATTCTTATCAATTTCAGCTTGTCTTTCTTTTTCCGTTATTGAAGATTTTACATTCTTTGTAATCTGATCAGTAACTTCTTCTATCCGCACAATGAAGCTGACAAATAACCCTGGGTTTTGAAGTTCCTGGCTGTTGTTATATGCCCAAAAACCTTTTTGAATGAGGTTATTCTCTACCGAAGAGTGATTTTGGATGGCATCGAAACCGCAATGGTGATTGGTTAACAATAATCCCTGTCCGGAGATCACTTCAGCAGTACAAAAGCCTCCAAAACTTACGATCGCGTCTTTAAGGCTACTTTTACTGATACTATAAATATCTGAGGCATTCAATTTCATGCCCAGCTTTTTCATTTGTTTTTCGTTAAGCGATTGCAGCAGCTGTGGCAACCACATGCCTTCATCGGCAAAGCATTTCACACTCAGGAGTATTGTAAGGAACAGGTAAAAGCTGATTTTTTTCATAATCTGTCTATTAAAACAAAATTAAATAAATAATATAAACTGAAATGCCTCCTGAGGCCAGAAGCATTTAAGCACGAAATGCCGCATTTTTGACGATTTTTCCATTTGGGAAATCGAAATAAAATAAGGTTGTATATTTTTCTCATGCAAGATATATCTTAAAACATCTTATTCAATTGTATTCATTGGATAAATTGTAAACGCCGGATGTTGATATGTTTATAAATTACTTTTCCCTGGTATAATTAAAATAATTATATTCGCCCAAAATCTCATCAATGAACCACCCAACTAACCTGATCAAAGGAGTTTGCCAGTTAAAATTCCTATTATCATTATCACTTTTTCTTGTTTTTTTCAATTTTACCAGCCATGGGGAAGGAACCAAAGAGGTATCCCCGACGATCAACCAGATTGCATCCCTGTACTATTCACCTACCAACTATGGGTCCTATTTTAATTGCCCGGTTGATAACAGGATCAACTTTGTTATCAATGACCATACTACCGAGAACCTGTATTTTGGATTCAGGTGGGTGACCCGTGGTTCTGCCACGCTTGTGACCAATATGTATTACAGGATATTGAATTCAGCTGGCACTGTGGTGGCCGGTCCTACGTTATGTCCTACATCAGGCAACGGCTTGATAGGCACTTACAACCAGGCTTTCCTTGGACCGAATATTGCCGGTTCTGTGCCGGGAGGGTATACGCCGGTTTCATTCAATCCTACCGTAAATGATACCTATTATATTGAATTGTATCGCAGCAATAACGGTGGTGTTTCACAGAATGTCACTACATCAGCGATCGCTCCATTTTTTGATTTTACTGTGGCAACTTCAACAGGTGCCAGGTCAACTGGGAGGGTATTTGCAAAAAAATGGGGATTTGTTGCCGGAAATCCAGGCGATAATTATGCCGGTGCCACAACCGATAATGTGAGTCCTTCCTTCTATGCATATACGCAGGATTCCTCCGTAGTAAACGTTGTTTTCGACCGGTTTAATCCATTGGCTTTTAATGTAGCTTTTAATAGCTATGGAGTTAACCCGCTGGAATCTGATTATGAGATAGGTCGTCGTTCTGTATATAGTGCCAATAATCCTGATCTGTCCGGCAGTTTCAACACTTTTTTGAATGCGCCGGATAATGTTATATTCCCGGCTTCGCCGTTGCCTGCAGCACCTGTTGCAGCAGGTAAAATGTATGGATGCCCCGGATTCTATTATATTCCTTACCGTACTTTTGCTCCCGGAGATGTAAGGATTTTGCTCGATCTGAACGGAGTCCCGGGTTACCAGGAAAATACTTCAGATTTATATATCTTCCAATTTGATGTGCCGAAAGGATTGAATACGGTCACCTGGAATGGATTGGACGGATTAGGATTACCGGTTGCAACGAATGCTGCACTGAATGTTCAGTTAACTACGTTGCGGGGCAGAACGAACATGCCGCTTTACGACCCGGAATATAATTTATACGGGTTTACCATTAATTCAATTTTGCCCACACCTGTTTCTAACCTGAGGTTATACTGGGATGATAGTTTTCTAACGGTGATCACCGGACAGGGTGCCAATCTGAATAATTCTACCGGTGCAGGTATTGCGAATATAAACAGCGGACAGGTATCACCCGGGCATGCCTGGAACGGAAACTATGGCCCTTCAGTTATTACCACTTTTCCTGCACCCTCCATTGGAGGAACAGGCAATGCCACAGTGGGCAACCTGGACGATGATTTTGGTAATGTACGTATCATTAATACCTGGTTCTGGACGGCAGATGTGTCTGGCTCATCCTTTTCTATTGTCATTCCGAATTGCACACCAAACCCTGATTTTAATATCACTTACGTTAATGTTCAGGTAGATGGCGATGTGAGTTCCAACGATGATATTGCAGTGGGTTCAACATATGGAACGCCTTCTGCCGTACCTGGCAATCCGGGCCCTGCAGTACCGGTCATCAATGCAAATGGTACTTATTCTTTTACCAGTGCCGTACCGGGTGTATTCCAGTTTGATGTGCCGGTATGTGCTCCTGCAGCGGTGCCACCCTGCCCGAATGTATTGCTTACCATAACTGTGCTGGATAACACTATTATCAACAATCCGCCGGTGGCCAATATCGATATCGCCACAACCAATGAAAATACCGCAGTAACCCTGAACACACTTGCCAATGACCAGCCTGGTAACCTGGGGGGAGTACTTAATCCTTCGAGTGTGGTAATCAACTCAGGTCCTTCAAATGGTATTGCCGTGATCAATCCTGCAACTGGTGCGGTCACTTATACACCGGCAACCGGTTTTACAGGACAGGATACTTTATACTATACCGTATGTGACCTGAGTGCACCTGCACCTTTGTGCGCATCTTCATTGCAGATCATAACGGTACAGGGTGTATGTGACTGTACACTCAACACGGTAACCGCCATGGATGATTATGCGAATACCCCGTTTAATACAGCTGTTACCGGAAATGTGGTACTGAATGATACCGATCCGCAGGGAGATGCATTAACAGTAACTGCACAAACAACCACAGAACCGGGTGCTGGTACGCTTGTCCTTAATTCAGACGGAACCTGGACCTTCACTCCAGTAAACGGTTTCAGCGGTCCGGTCGATTTCCTGTATACTGTTTGTGATAATAATGCAGTGCAGGCATGTACACAGGCAACGCTGCATATATTGGTTGCTCCACCAGTGATGGTCCCTAATCCCGATTTCAATGTCACCTATGTGAATGTAACGGTGGCGGGTAATGTAAGTACCAATGACAATATTGAATCCGGAAGCACCTATGGTACACCCGCTGCAGTGCCGGGTAATCCAGGAGTTGCAGTACCGGTCATGAATGCAGACGGAACATACAGCTTTACCAGTGCTGTAGCGGGTGTGTTCCTGTTTGATGTGCCGGTATGTGCTCCTGCAGCCGTGCCGCCATGTCCGGTTGTATTGCTTACCATTACTGTTCTGGATAACAATGTAAACACTAATCCGCCTGTAGCCAATGTGGATATTGCCACGACACCTGTTAATACACCGGTTACGTTGAATACGCTGGCAAATGACGAATCAGGCAATCCCGGCGGCTCACTGGTGCCATCCAGTGTACTGGTAACCATCGCACCAGCTAATGGCACAACATCCATTAACCCGTCTACAGGTGCTATTACGTATACCCCTAACAGTGGTTTTACCGGAATCGATACGCTTACTTATACCGTTTGCGACAATACTTCCCCAATTGCATTATGTGCCACTTCCATACAGATCATTACAGTGATACCTGCGATTCATACCAATGCCACTGCAGCAGCGGATGATTATGCCAGTACACCGTTTGAAACACCGGTGAGCGGTAATGTGATCCTGAATGATACAGACCCAGAAAATGATACACAAACCATCACCCCGCAATCAACAACAGTTCCCGGTAGCGGATCATTGGTATTGAACAGCGATGGTACCTGGATATTCAGTCCGGAAACCGGATTCAGTGGTACGGTAGATTATCCTTATACAGTATGTGATAACGGGACACCACAAGCCTGTACGCAGGCAACCCTTCATATCGTAGTGAGGCCGGCCACCATTGTTCCATTGACTTTACTCTCTTTCAAAGCCATTTATGCCAATAAGAATGTGAAACTTTTCTGGGATGTAACCGGTGAAACCGGTGTAAGCCGACATTTCATTGAACGTTCATTAACCGGCGGGTCAGATTTCCAGGTGATTGGCGATGTTCCTGCACGTAATACCGGATTGAATGACAGGTATACTTATTATGACAATGTATCCTCGCTACGCAGCAATATCATTTATTATCGCCTGCGTTCGGCAGATATCGGCGGTATGCAGAAATTAAGCCAGGTGGCGATCATCCGGTTAGGCGGGTTTGGACAGCTGATCGTTTCACCGAATCCGGTTAAGGAAAATGTACAACTGTCTTTCTATAGCAGTGCACGCAATGGCGGCCTGATTCAACTGTATAACAGCAATGGTCAGTTGGTACAACAACAATCTTTCCCGCCACAATCATCCGGTAACCAGCTGCTGTCTATTGGCAACCTTAGCCGGCTGTCAACCGGGCTGTACCTCCTGAAAGTTACCTGTGGTGAAGAAGTTATGACAGAAAAAATAATGATCAATCATTAAGAATGAAAGGGACAAGCTAAATCTTTAGCGGATAACCAGGAAAAGCAGTCAAAATTAAAACCGGGTACTTCAACGTACCCGGTTTTATTATGGGATAACGATCCATTCATCTGAACAATCATGCGGGTTTACACCAATAACCTGGCGAATTTCTGTATTTCCGTTATTTCGGCAGGAGACAGCGGATCATTGTGTATGTATTTTGATTGAAGATAAAGGACCCTTTTATGTTCGGGGTGCTTTTGAAGGATCGATTCAATAAGTTGTCCAATGGTTGCATCTTTTACAGGGCCCTCATTCTTCACAACAACTTCTGATTTATACCTGGTTGGTTTCTTTTTTATGATCGCTTCCAGCGTGGCAAGTTTACCTGGCGTAATGCTATCTACCTTAGAAGCTTTGCTGTGAAGCCCTTCCAGCTGCTTTTTGCTGAGGCCACCCCGATTGCAATATTGTTGGTAAAGACTATTTACAAACACAGAATCCGGTTTCGCTTGTAGCAGGTTTTTTAAAATATCCAGGATTACATTTACATCGCTCATAAAACAAAAGTACAACTAAGGTTTTTGTAAATGAGGAATCCAAATTGAAAATAAAAAAGGCTGCCTCTTTATGAGACAGCCTCTTTCAAATTTTTTATCTGATAAAATGTGTTACCGATTATCAAAACTTAATTGATTCACCAACAAACAAATTCAACTGCAAATAATAGATCACAATTGAATATCATTTTTTGAACCTATTAAATATCAGTAGCCTCGCCATATGCCATAGCTGTAGCTTCTTTCACAGCTTCGCTCATGGTTGGATGTGGATGAATGGCGTTTAAAATTTCATGACCTGTTGTTTCCAGTTTGCGGGCAACAACTGCTTCTGCAATCATTTCTGTAACATTCATGCCGATCATATGGCAACCCAGGAATTCACCGTATTTAGCATCGTATATTACTTTTACAAATCCTTCAGTTGCTCCGGCAGCACTTGCTTTACCACTGGCAACAAACGGGAATTTGCCAACTTTTACCTCATAACCTGCATCCTTAGCTGCTTTTTCGGTATAACCAACTGAAGCAATTTCAGGAGAACAATAAGTACAACCCGGTATATTGTTATAATCAATAGGACCAGGTTTATGTCCGCTTAAATGTTCTGCAGCATTAATGCCCTCTTTTGAAGCCACATGCGCTAACGCTTGTCCTGGTGTGCAATCACCGATGGCATATAAACCTGGAATATTTGTTTGCTGGTTTACATCTACAATAATTTTGCCTTTATCAGTTTTCACTCCCAATTGTTCCAGTCCAACATTTTCAATGTTGGCAACAACACCAACCGCGCTTAATAATATATCTGCTTCCAGTACCACTTCACCAGAGGCAGTTTTAATAGTAGCCTTTACGCCTGCGCCTGAAGTATCAACTTTTGTTACTTCACTGCTGGTCATGATTGTAATACCTTGTTTTTTAAATTGTTTTTCCAGTTCCTTGCTGATGTCTTCATCTTCCACCGGTACAATGCGTGGCAAATATTCAACAACGGTAACTTTTGTGCCCATGCTATTATAAAAATAGGCGAACTCAGAACCAATGGCACCGCTGCCACAAATGATCATGCTTTTTGGTTGGGTTGGTAATACCATTGCTTCGCGATAGCCAATGATTTTTTTACCATCTATAGGCATAGTTGGTAACTGCCTTGCGCGGCCACCTGTTGCGATAACAATATTTTTTGCATCAAGTGTTTGTTTGCTACCATCCGCTGCCGTTACTTCCAATTTATTGGCAGCAATCAGCTTACCATTTCCCATGATTACGTCAATCTTATTTTTCTTCATCAAAAACTGTATCCCTTTGCTCATTTTATCAGCAACTCCGCGGCTTCTTTTTATAACAACTTCAAAATTGGTAGTAGGATTGCTCACATTGATTCCATAATCAGCAGCGTGTTTTGCATATTCAAAAACGTTGGCACTTTTAAGCAACGCTTTAGTTGGTATGCAACCCCAGTTTAGGCAAATGCCACCAAGGCTTTCCCGTTCTACAATAGCAACTTTTTTTCCTAATTGACTGGCCCTGATCGCTGCAGGGTAACCGCCCGGGCCGCTTCCTAAAACTATTAAGTCGTATGCCATATATTATGTTGGTTTTTAATTTTTTTTATTGATAAAATCGTCGATTACTTACGGATAGAAGCAAATTGCCCAAAGCCGCCCGCAAAATTACTCCGAAATAGGGGATTAGCCAAATGCTTTGTAAATACCTGTCATATTACGCAAACAGGCCGATTCTTACCACACTTTCACTATTTTTAGGGTTATGAAAAAGATCATTGCCAGTATTGTATTTATATTTTTCTCTTCAGTATTAATTGCGCAGCAAATTCCTAAATGGAAAATTACGGATATAGAAAAGTTAATGCAAGACAGCGACAGCAATGTACTGGTAATTAATTTTTGGGCAACTTTCTGTAAACCATGTGTGGCAGAGATTCCTTCATTTATTAAAACAGTAAAAAAGTACAAAAAGGAACGCGTTAAGTTGATATTGGTTAGCGTTGATCTGCCATCTTATTATCCCAAAAAAATTGCGGCGTTTGCAAAAGAACATCACTTTAATACCAATATCAGTTGGTTAAATGAAACTAATGCTGATTATTTTTGTCCGAAAATTGATGCAGATTGGAGTGGGGCAATTCCAGCCACTTTAATATTAAATAAAAAAACAGGCTACAGATTTTTTATAGAGGGAGAAATTTCAGAAGCCGTGTTTGAAGAAGCGCTAAAAAAAGCGTTACCAGCAAGCGTAAACAGCGACAGTGCAAACATTAAACGGACGACAAAAATTATAAACTTAATAACACGACCAGACATTTTGACAGGTGGACAACGACATACAAACGAAACGACTTTTGAGCTAATCGGACTGACAAGCCGACCCTCATTCCTACGCTTCAAAAAAATTAAAACACCCCCACCGCACGAAAAAAAATTGAATTTCTATTGCCACCTCACAAATGTCACATTTGGCTTTGCCCCGACACACGAAGCCAACGCTTTGGCAAAACCAAAAGAGCCATTTTTACCCAACGCACCTATTAAAAACGTAACTTGCGGAATTGAAATATGACATACGAATCAGAGAAAATAACAAGAAAAAAAAGGATTGACCAGCAGCTAAAAGCTACTGGTTGGCTTATTATTCCTTACTCTGAGGGAATGGCCTTGTCTGCTTTGACAAATCATGCTATTGAAGAATTGCAGACCAATAATGGGCCTGCTGACTATGCACTGGTGGTGAATGGAAAATTATTGGGCGTTGTAGAAGCAAAGAAACTGGAAGTAGGTGCTCAAAATGTTTTAGAACAAGCCAAGCGTTATTCAAAAGGTGCAAACAAGACAATTGGAGAATGGAATCAGTATCATGTTCCTTTTTTATATTCTTCTAATGGCGAATTGATTTACTATTTGGATGCAAGAGACAACAAAAACTTAAGCAGACAAATTTATAGTTTTCATACGCCTGAAGCGATGGAAACCCTTTTTAATTCCAAAAGGGAAACCGCATTGCAATGGCTTAAAGAGAAACCAATAAATTCGCCTGGGCTAAGACCTTATCAAAAAGATGCTATTCAAGCGTTTGAAAATAATTTAGAAGAAGGTAAACGCCTTATGCTTTTGGCAATGGCGACAGGAACAGGAAAAACTTTTACAACGGTAAATCTTGTTTACAGAATGTTAGCTTCGGGTTATGCTAAACGTATTTTGTTTTTGGTTGACCGTAAATCTTTGGCGGCACAAGCCGTAACAGCCTTTGCTTCATTTGACACACCAAGGAATATTAAATTCAAGGACGAATACGAATTGTATTCTCAAAAATTCAGAAAGGAAGATTTTGAAGGCGAAGCATACGACCCAACCGTTTTACCAAATTCATATTTGACAAATCCAGACGGAACAAAAACTTTTCTTTATGTCTGCACCATTCAACGAATGGCAATAAACCTTTATGGAAAAATGGGTGCATTTGGAGAAGACGAAGAAAACGAAGATGATGCTGAAACTTTATCAATTCCTTCTCATGCTTTCGACTTAATTATTGCAGACGAGTGTCACAGAGGTTACACTTCAAAAGAAACAAATGTTTGGCGTAATGTTCTCAATCATTTTGATGCGGTGAAAGTTGGATTGACTGCTACACCTGCTTCACATACCGTTGCTTACTTCAATAAACCTATTTTCAATTATCCGCTACAAACCGCCATTGACGAAGGGTTTTTGGTAGATTATGATGCTGTTGCAATCAATTCAGAAGTGTTGATGAACGGAGCATTTTTAAAAGAGGGTGAACAAGTGGGAATGATTGACACCGAAACAGGCAGAGAGCAAATTGACCAATTAGAAGATGAGAGAGAATTTACTTCCACCGAAATTGAAGATAAAATCACAGCACCTGACACCAACCAAAAAATAATTGAAGAACTTAAAAAATATGCAGACGAGTTTGAAAAAGAAAGAGGACGATTTCCAAAGACCTTAATTTTTGCTTCAAACGATATTCCAATGATATCACATGCTGACCGATTGGTGAGCATTTGCAAACAAGTTTTCAATCAAGGTGACGACTTTGTGGCAAAGATTACAGGAAGCCCAACTGTAGACAGGCCTTTGAAAAAAATCAAAGAGTTTCGCAATCGACCTAATCCTAAAATTGTGGTAACTGTTGACATGTTAAGCACAGGCGTTGACATTCCTTCTTTGGAGTATATCGTTTTTCTAAGACCCGTTAAAAGCCGTATTCTATGGGAACAGATGCTTGGAAGAGGAACAAGAAAATGTGATGACATTGGTAAAACTCACTTTGTAATATTTGATTGTTTCAACGGAACATTGATAAAATATTTTAAAGATGCCAGCTACAACTTTAAAATTGACCCACCGGGAACTGACACCATTACCATAAAAGAACTGATTGAAAAAATATATAACAACGAAGACCGTAAGGCAAACGCAAAGCGTTTGAGCAAGCGACTTCACCGCATTGAAAAAGACATGAGTGGAAATGCTAGAGACAAATTCAAAACCTATATACCTGATGGCGATATGGGAAAATTTGCCGAGCAGATTTCTAAATATTTTGATAAGTATAAATAATGGCAAAATCGTTTCCAAAAATATTTGAAAGCTTCACTAGTGTGATGGAATTGCTCCGAAACGAGCAGTTTCAGAAGCTATTAGTGGACTACGAAAGAGCCAAAAAAGTTTTTCTAGTTGGTTATGAAGTTCATGACGAAGTAAGTTCAATGATTTTATTTGAAGCAGAGGGCAGATACGGTTTACAACCAGTCGATTATTTGCTTGCTTTCTCTGAGTTTGTGAAGCGAAAAGAAAATGAAATTGCCGCCATTGGTATATTATTAAACAAACCGAAAGATTGGAACACTAATGCTTTGAACGAACTAAGACAAAAACTTAAAGAAAGCAATTACGATGAAGCCAGTTTGCAAAAGGCACATAAAATTGTTTACCATAAGGACACAGTTGATATTATTAGTATGGTAAAACATGCTGCTAAAGAAACTGAACCTTTGTTGAGCCCAGATGAAAGAGTAAATCAAGCAATACTGAAAGTTACTGCTGGAAAAAAGCTAAATGAAGAACAACAAAAATGGATGGAATACATCAAAGAACATTTAAAACAGAACATGACTTTGGACGAAGATGATTTTAGCATTGTTCCTGCACTCTCTGACAGAGGTGGACTAAACAAATTCAAAAAAGTATTTGCAGACGATTACAACAAAATTATAAACGAAATAAACTTAGCAATAGCAGCATAATATGAGTGATGTAGTAAATAAATTGTGG
>CAZCAA010000016.1:3510-58011 GCA_964496585.1 uncultured Ferruginibacter sp. | reverse complement strand
ATGTGTATAATTAAATTCGTAAGGCTTTATCAATTAATTAAATTTGGTAACAAGTTTTAAAATTTCTAAACAATTTTCATTTTACCCAACCTGCTTTTTTTAATTATAAAAAAGCATTAAAAACTGAAAAGCATTGACAGAAACAATTATTAACCTTGAAACCGTAAACCCAATTGAATTTTTCGGAGTAAACAACGGTAAACTCGACATTCTGAAAA
This sequence comes from uncultured Ferruginibacter sp., assembly GCA_964496585.1. Lineage (GTDB taxonomy): Bacteria > Bacteroidota > Bacteroidia > Chitinophagales > Chitinophagaceae > Ferruginibacter. The sequence goes on along the minus strand of CAZCAA010000016.1, from coordinate 57,793 downwards.
AAAAATTCCCTCTCCTAAAAATTTTAAGCCGCGGAACACAAATAAAACTTAGCGGCGCTCCCGAACAAATCGAAGAAGCAAAAGAAAAAATTGACCTACTCGTTCAGTACCTGGAACGAAATGGACACATGAGTGAAAATTATCTTGAACAGATCCTTGGCGGAGATGATGAAAAGGTAATTGATAATTTCATGGACCGCAATCCTAATGATGTATTAGTATTCGGACCAAACGGAAAAACTGTAAGAGCCAGAACATCCAATCAAAAAATGATGGTACAGGCATGTGATAAAAATGATATCGTTTTTGCTATTGGCCCCGCAGGTACAGGTAAAACGTACACGGCAGTAGCACTGGCCGTTAGAGCATTAAAAAATAAACTCGTTAAAAAAATTATACTTACGAGGCCGGCTGTTGAAGCAGGCGAAAGCCTGGGTTTCTTGCCCGGCGATCTGAAAGAAAAGATCGATCCATACCTGAGGCCATTGTATGATGCACTGGATGATATGATTCCTGCGGATAAGCTTGGTTACTATATGAGTACAAGAACCATCGAGATTGCTCCTTTGGCTTATATGAGAGGACGTACACTGGACAATGCATTCATCATTCTGGATGAAGCCCAAAATACAAATGACCTCCAGATAAAAATGTTCCTAACGCGAATCGGGCCAAACGCAAAAGCCATCATCACAGGCGATCCAACACAGATCGATCTACCAAAAAATCAGCAAAGTGGTTTGTTTAAAGCAACCAGGATACTTAAGAATGTTGATGGCATTGCACATGTAGAATTGGATGAGGAAGATGTGGTAAGGCATCGTTTGGTAAAATCAATCATCAAAGCATACAATAAAGATGATGAACAGATCATGAAAGATTCCGGAAGGAAATTGTAGATTTAACGAAATGAAAAAAAACCTATTAAAAAACGTAAGGTGGCTGTTAAGCTGCCTTATTTTTTTTATAACAGCCTGTAACATGAATGATCCTTACAGGAGAATAAATGAGAGCGCTGAAGAAAAACAACAACATAAAATTAAAATAGAAAATGCATACGCAGCTATTTACCGGAATGCAGGCAAAATAAAAAGCGGCTACCTGGTTACCAGAACAGGTACGGATTTTACCAGCGAAACACTTCGAAATTTAAACAGGCGTGACGTATCCTATTCTCATTGCGGCATTGCTTCCATTGAGCATGACTCAATATTTGTATATCATGCTTTAGGTGGGGAATGGAATCCTGATCAAAAAATAAGAAGAGATTTTATTGTTGATTTTGCTGATCCAAACAATAACAAGGGCATCGGTATTTTCAGTTATAACTTAACATCAGGCATCACCGAAAAACTTATCAGTATCGTTCAACATTATTATAATGATGGACTAATGTTTGATATGAAATTCGATCTATCAACAGACGACCGCATGTATTGCGCAGAGTTCGTGTACAAATGCCTGCTGCAGGCAAACGATAATAAAATTAATTTTCAACATAGTTTTATTAAAGATTTTGAATTTATCGGTGTAGATGATCTCTTCCTGCAACCGAAATGTGAATTAAAAGAGCAAATATTCTTTTAAATAAAAATAAACTTTCGAAGAATAAAATTATTTTTGGCAAACTAAAACTGTTCAAATGAAAAAAATACTATTTATTGCCTTACTGCTTTCTCCTTTTATTTTCTTTAGTTGCAATTCTGGCGGAAGCGGTGACCCGAAAGCTGTATTATCGAAATTTTTTGATGCGCTTTCAAAAAAAGATATTGAAACCGCCAGAAAGCTTTCTACTGAAAGCAGCAAATCCATGATTGATATGATGGATGCAGGAATGAAAATGGAAAAAGATTCTAAAGAAACCGACAAGTTTGATCCTAAATCAATGGAATATGGCGAAGTGAAAATTGAAGGCGATAAGGCGACAATTCCGGTTAAAGAAATAAAAAGCGGAGAAACGCTGAACTACATCCTAAAAAAAGAAAAAGGAGAATGGAAAGTTGCCTTCGACAAAGAATCAATGATGAATATGGGAATGGAAAAAATGAATGAGAAAGGAATTAATGCGTCCGATAGTATTGGCAAAGCGATGGAAGAGTTAAAAAACCTGAACATTGATACGCTTAAAGAAGGTATGCAAATGCTTGATTCCGTAAGCAAGGAGTTGCAGAAAATGAAAAATTAATGATCGAAATTAAATAACTTAAGGCATCCCTCACCGGATGCTTTTTTTATGGGTATAAGCGAAAGATGATTAACTTTATTGCAAGAAATTTAATATGATAAAAAATATAGTAGTATTCATCTTTTGTTCAGTAATGATTTGCTCATGTACTGAAAATAAAAAACAACATCCTGCTACAGCTTTGGATGCAGGTAGAGAATTTATAAGAGCAAGCCTTGATGGAGACTTTAAAACTGCCGAAATGCTTTTGTCTACAGACCCGCAAAACCAACAGGCTTTTGATTCATACAAAGCATATTATCAAAAATGGCCAAAGGATCGGAAAGAACATTTTAAAAAGGCTAACTATGAAATAAAAAATTACGAGGATGTAAATGATTCTACCACAATCATAAATTATTCCAACGACTATATGAATAAACCTATGGATATTAAAGTGATAAGAGAAAACAAAGAATGGAAAATCGACTTTAAATACACCTATTCAGGAAATTTGCCAACAGAATAATATGGTAAAGAATATTTTATTAGCCGGACTAGGAGGATCAATTGGTACCATGTTGCGTTATGCCGGCAGCCATTATTTCAGAACACCGCGTTTCCCGTTCGCCACCTTATCAATTAATATTATCGGCAGCTTGTTTATTGGTGTAGTATTTGGATTGGCCGTTAGAGATAGTAATTTTGAAAACAATTGGAAAGCTTTTTTAGCAGCAGGTATTTGTGGTGGCTTTACTACTTTTTCTGCCTTTAGCCTCGAAAACCTGCAAATGCTCCAACAAGGAAAATACTTTTTATCGCTCGCTTACATAGCTTGCAGTATTATTGCCGGAATTTTTGCCGCATGGATCGGTTATAAATTAGTAACAACTTAAATAGTAAGAAATGTATGTAATGCATCCCTGGCATGGCGCCCATTATGGAGATAAATCCCCCGTAACTGTAAATGCACTTATAGAAATCCCGGAAGGCAGTAAATGTAAATATGAAATTGATAAAAAAACCGGACTATTAAAACTGGACAGGGTTATTTATTCATCTTTTCACTATCCTGTTAATTACGGTTTTATACCACAAACATTGGGGGAAGACAATGATCCGCTGGATATCCTAGTAATGTGCAGTGAAAGCATTCAGGCACTCTGCCTAGTAGAAGCCACCGTTATTGGTAATATGCAAATGATAGACAGCGGAGAAAAAGACGACAAGATCATTGCCGTTGCCTCAAAGGATCCTTCAGTTAATCACATTAAAGATATCAGTGAAATTCCTCCGCATTTTTTTGCCGTACTGAAAAATTATTTTGAGCAATATAAGGTGCTTGAAAATAAAAAAGTACTGATAGATGACTTTCAGGATAAAGAAGCTGCTTATACAATTATTGAAGAAGCTATAGTTGCTTACAACAAAAAATTCCCACCTAAACTATGATCTATAAAAATCGCGATATGGATACACAAACGGTAATAATTTTATTGTTGGTAGGCATTGCTGCCGGCACATTAAGTGGAATGGTTGGTATTGGCGGAGGAATTTTAATAGTTCCTGCACTTGTTTATTTTCTCGGATTCTCTCAAAAAATGGCCCAGGGCACTTCTCTTGGAATTCTTCTATTACCAATTGGATTGCTGGGAGTACTCCAATTTTACAAACAGGGATTTATTGATATGCGGGTAGTATTGATCATTTCACTCGCCTTCTTTTTTGGAAGTTACTTTGGTAGCAAAATCGCTCTTAGCCTACCACAGGAAACAGTAAAAAAAGTATTCGCCGTTTTAATGATCTTAATTGCAGTAAAAATGCTTTTCCTGGATAAGAAGCTGGTAGATGATACTGCGGCTGGTACAACTGTAAAACTCAGGCAATAAACTTCGCTAATACTAAATTAAAGTTGGTCTATTAACGTAATCAGTACATGCAATTATGGAAATTACGCTATCCTTTCATCTTACAATTATAATTAACCAACGGCTATCTTGACGCTTCGCAACTATAATCATAAAGACGATAAAGAACTGTTACAGCATTACTATGATGACGGCAACAATGAATGGCTGGGCATTTTACTGCAACGGTATACCATGTTGCTATTTGGAGTTTGTATGAAATACCTGAAAAATGAAGAGGAAGCGAAAGATGCGGTGCAACAGGTATTCCTGAAAGTGATTAATGAACTTAAAAAATATCCTGTTGAATACTTTAAGAGCTGGCTTTATATGGTTGCGAAAAATCATTGCCTGATGAAACTGAGAGATAAAGGAAAATACAATCATGAGATAAATGAACAAATACTGGCAGCACCGCAGGACGAAGACAACATCTTATTTTTACGTGAAAAAGACCAGACACTTGAAATAATGTCGGAAGCATTGTTGCTGCTTAAAGATGAGCAAAAGCTTTGCGTAACTTTGTTTTATCTTGAAAAGAAAAGCTATCAGCAAATCTCCGGCGAAACAGGATTTAACCTCATGCAGGTTAAAAGTAATATTCAAAATGGAAAACGAAATTTAAAATTACAAATGGAAAGATTGCAACAAAAATGAGCGATGATCTAAAAAACATATTATCCAATCTTAACAAAGATATTGAACAGGATAAACTGTTGCAGTACATCAACCGGAATTTGCCTGATGCCGAACAGCATGAACTTGAAAAGCAAATGAATGATGATGACTTTATGAATGATGCTATTGAAGGACTGGAACAATTGAAAGATAAACAGGAAATTCCTGCCTATATTCTACAGTTGAATGCAGGATTGGCAAAACAAATAAAAAAGAATAAGAAAAGAAACGATAAAAGGAAATTGCCTTCTCAATTCTGGACATATATCAGCATTATATTAATACTGCTATTTATAGTAACCGCCTATTTTATTTTGAAAAGTATGAAAGGATAACAGCGATCAGGCACAGAGCTGGCGCTGAACAAGAACAAACATTGGTTGCTCAGAAGTTACTGTGGCAGCATGGCGTACATTGGGATGAATCGTGATGATTTCCCCTTCATGATAAGCTTTATCTATTCCGTTAAATTTCATTGTGCAACTCCCTTTGATGATGTAAAGGTATTCGATAAAATCTGTATGCATTTCTTCTTCATGGCCGGATTTAGCAACAGCAGCAAAATTAATCACCAGGTCAGTTGACGGCAATTCAATAACTACCATATCGTCTTGATTTGTCTCAGGTGCCGGTATATGATCCGCTACCCATTTATGAAGATCTTCCCCTGCAATGTTATCATCTATTAACGGAGGGAATTGATGCTGTACGGCAGCTTCCTGTTTATAGATGGCTCTCATCAATGAAACTTTTACTGAAGATGCTGGAGTAACTGCTTTTATCATCGACTCCTGCTCTATCAACAATCTCACTTTTTCAATTTCATATCTTATCTCAATATGCTTACCTGCCAGGCTTTCTAGCAAGATAACTTCCTCTGATGTACAAAACCCCAGACAATAATTTTCTATAATACCAGAATTTATATATGTAGCTACATCCATCATTTGCGCAAATGTACGAAGTATTTCAGCTTACAGGTTTTAGGTAATAAAAAAAAATGCTGCCTTTCAAAGGCAGCATGTAGAACATATAATATCTATATGAAATTAGTTTTTAATAAAACGATACGATTTTGCTCCCTGTTCTGCAGTATAACCTGTTACCTGGTAGCTACCACTGGCAAGATTAGAAAAATCTAAGGTTACCTGGTTACTTCCTGCAACAAGGGTAATAGACCTTGTAGCTACCTTTTTTCCGGTAATATCTGTTACAACAATCATCATATTAGAGGCGGTGGCACTGGCAACGCTCATTACCGTTTTATTTACAACAGGATTAGGTGCCATTCCAACAATATCAAAACCTTTTTCCTTATTTAAAATGGCGATGGTATTACTATAGGTAGATTTACCATCTGCATCAGTTAACTTAATACGGTAATAATTAACGCCTGCAACAGGTTGTTCGTCTTTAAAATTAAAAGCCTGCTGACAACGTAGTGCTGATGCTGTAATATTGTTGATTGCAGTGAATTTCCTTGAATTTGAACTACGCTCCAGTATCATATTTGCTGAAACTGTATTCGTACAGGTAACTTTCCAATCAAGCAAATTGCCATTAGATTGTTTGCTGCCTTTAAAATATTCAACAGTAATTGGAAGTGATAAGGTGCTGCCTCCAATTGCAAAATCAGAAAATCCTGTCATACCTGTTCTAGACAATACAGGGGTTGTATTTGAACCTGTAGTAGGAACATGAGTTCCGTCTAGTAGCCAGGCTGATGAACCATCAGCTCTTTTTACTAATACCAATTGAGAAAAGTCAATTACGGTGAGTAGATCAGTTGCTAAAAAAGTTCCAGTATAAGTACCTCCTGAAAGTCCATCAGCTGCTGTTATTGTCCAGAAACCATCTGATGCAACATCAGTAACTTGTGCAAATCCGGCCTCAGTTAGCGGCAATCCATTAGTACCGCCATAAGCTGGTACCCAAGAGGCAGTTAATGTTCCTCCCGTTGCAGGTGCAACAGTAAAATCAATACTTGCTGTTCTGGTAGAGCCCGCTATGCCAACCTGGAAATCTGTATTGCCAGTTGCGGCATCTATCCATCTTTTAAATTTACCAACAATTGTTCCTGATGTATAATTAACGATACCAAGATTACCAAGGCCTGTTCCAACTGCTATCGTTGAAACAGCAGTTGTAATATCGCCAGATAGCATTGATAATTCAGAAGTTGTAATATCTGATGCAATTGCATTGGTAATGGTGAGACCTGCTGCATTATTGATTTCCAACGCAGTAAGTGGCGAAATTAAAATACCATCACCACCATAGGTTTGTGCAGTTGTACCGGAAAACGACAAAAGACTGTTAGGCAATGACCCATTTAATGTACCAGCATTTGTAAAAGTGCCTCCTCGTTGAGTGTAAGTATATCCTGCAATACCATCATCAAGCAGCAAAGTTGTTCCTGTATTAATAGTTGTATTTCCACTTACATTCAGATTTCCGAATAGTTGCGCAGTGTGGCCACCGGTGGTATTGTCAAGAACAACAGATGGAGCTTTACCGAAAAGGAAAAAAGTTTGAGCACCCGGTGTAAGTGCATTACCTACCTGTAATGTACCGCCGGTGATATTTACAAAGCTTGCATCATTAAAGTAATCACGTGGGCCTGAACCGCTGTTTCCAGGATTTTGCAACACAATGGTACCACCAGACATTGTAAACGATGAATTGTCTTGGTCCTGGATATCAAAACTTGCCCTTGCTCCGCTGCTGTTTCCTACAGTATTCACGTTAAATACTCCCCCGGTTTGTATATAAGTTACACCAAACGTGGAAGTAGCTGAAAAACGACTGGCAACATTAACCTCGCCACCATTAATTATGATCACCGTAGTGGCAGTATAACCAAGCCTGTTATTTACTGCAGTTCCAATATTCATTATACCTGCATCAACCTGTAAAGTGCCATCCACATTAGCGGTACCTGCACGTCCGTTTACAGTGAAATTGGGATTATTCAACCACAACCCACCAGTTTCCGGTATCGTGTAAGATCCAGTACCTGTAAATAAGCCATTGTCCATTGTAAAGGTTCCGGAAATTTTAAATGTTCCGTTAATTATATCTAAAAAGGATTGAATTGCGCCTGATGTACTTGAAACTCCATTAAAAGTAAATACATCTGTATTTAATTCTAAAACGGATGCTGCGGATGTTCCTTTATCGATCGTTATGGCTGAAACATTTGTAACTATTCCATTTCCGCTAAAACTTGTGTTAGATGCTCCTGTAAAAATAATACCAGCTGAAGCGGTATTTCCATTGGTACTAAAATCAAGGGAACCATTATTTACGATGTTTCCGTTTAATGATAATATGTGGCCGGTTTGAACACCATTAACGGACGATCTGAATATCGCACCTGCATTTATTGTAAGGTTTCCGTCAATTGTAAGCGTGCGGGGATTTATTTCCTCAAATTCAAGGATGCCAGAAACGCCCTGACCTACAGTAATCCCTAAAGTGGTAGCATCTACGTCAATATTTACAATAGCTCCGTCTGCTATAATTACTTCATCTGTAGCGGTAGGTACGATACCTCCATTCCAGGTAGCCGTATTACTCCAGTCTCCTCCAAGCGCTGTAGAAGTTATTTGAGAGAGTGTCGTGGAACTGATTGCCAATAAAGCAAAAGCGAGTAGGTAAATGGTTTTCATAATCTTAGTAATTATTTGATTAATAGTTGAACTCAAAACAGGAAAAAAAATGGTAACAATAGTTTTATAAATGTATTAATTATTTAACAACAACAATTGAACCTTTTTTGTTTATTGTGGGATTTTTTTTATTTAAATTATAATCCTTATGGATTATATCACATGAAAAGTATTTTTACCAGGTATAATCACAGCAAACTCATAAAAAAACGTCTGGCAAATCTGCCAGACGCCTTTAAAATTTATTTCTAACAATTATGGTTTTTTCTCCATCATCTTGTCTGCCGCTTTTTCCATTTTATCACCTGCTTTTTCCATTTTATCTGCAGCGTGATTCATCATTTTGTGAGCTGTATCTGCCATTTTATCCATCATTTTAGATGCAGTATCAGTCATATTATTCATCATTTTGTTCGCAGTATCTGCCATAGCAGCGGTAGCCGAATCAGCCATCGCTTTAGCATTGTTTGCATCCATAGAAATTGTATCAGTATTTACTACTGTTGTTTCTTCAGTTTTACTATCGTTGCAAGAAGACATAATAGCTGCGATTGCTACGATTGACAATAATTTTTTCATTTTTTTGTTTGTTTGGTTTTAATAATTCGGCGCAAATATATAAGGATTTTTGAATCTGGCAACTTTATTTAATAAAAAAAGTTAATAAGTAAAATCTTACTTACTTTTTTCTGAAAAACAACCTGATGGGTACACCACTAAAATCGAAGTTTTCTCTTAACTGATTTTCCAGGTAATTTTTATAAGGAGTTTTTACATCATCCGGATAATTGCAGAAAAAAGCGAAACTGGGTGTATATGTTGGCAACTGCGTAACATATTTTATTTTAACTGCATTTCCTCTAACCACAGGCGGATGGTAAGCTTCAATTGCTTTGAGCATTACTTCATTTAACTTGGAAGTAGTTACTTTGCGATGCTTATTTTCATAAACTTGCAAGGCTGCTTCTATACTTTTGAAAATACGTTGCTTTTCGGTTACAGAAATAAACAGGATTGGCACATCACTGAATGGTGCAAACCTTTTCTTAAGATCTTTTTCATAGTCCCTGGCTGTATTTGTCTCTTTATCTGCCAAATCCCATTTGTTTACCAGCACCACAATTCCTTTCCCTTTTTTAACTGCCAACGAGAATATCGAAAGATCCTGTGCAGTAATTCCTTTCCCGGCATCCAGTAATAACAGACAGATATCTGCTTCATCCATCGCCTTAATAGCGCGGATTACGGAATAAAATTCCAGGTCTTCGTGAACTTTAGCTTTACGCCTGATTCCAGCCGTATCAATGAGTATAAATTCTTTATTGAATAAATTGTAATGAGTGTGGATAGTATCCCTGGTGGTGCCGGCAATGTCGCTTACGATTGTTCGGTCCTGGCCAATTAGCGCATTCAATAAAGAAGATTTCCCAACATTTGGTTGACCAATTATTGCAAATTTAGGAATCGGAGTTGCATCAGGGTTTTCGTCTTCCTTTTTTTCTGGTATCAAGGCGGCAATAGCATCTAATAATTCGCCCGTACCGCTGCCGCTTATTGAAGAAAGGAAATAAATATGCTCAAACCCAAGACTGTAAAATTCACTCGCTTCCATCAAGCGGCTATGGTTGTCTACTTTATTTACTACCAAAAAAACCGGCTTGGCACTTCTTCTTAAAATTTCTGACATGGCCTCATCCAGGTTGGTAATTCCTGTAGCAGCATCTACCATAAAAATTACGGCGTTAGCTTCTTCAACTGCAATCATAACCTGCTTACGGATCTCCTTTTCAAACACATCATCACTCTGCGGCACAAAACCACCAGTATCAATCACATTAAATGATTTTCCGATCCATTCAGCTACTCCATATTGTCTGTCGCGGGTTACGCCACTCTGGTCATCTACGATTGCCTTTCTTTCTTCCAACAAGCGATTAAAAAAAGTGCTTTTGCCAACATTTGGCCTTCCTGTTATTGCTACTGTAAAACTCATTTCAACAATTGATAATTGATAATTGATAATTGGCAAATCATTACTTTATAAACTTAATGACATGCTTTGTTCTTATGCTGATATTTTAAAAAAAAATACCGAAATATTAATATCCATATTCCTTTAAGTGTGTTTCATTGTCTCTCCATTTTGGCCGCACTTTCACATATAGTTCCAGGAATACTTTACTACCCAAAAATTCTTCAATATCCTTACGGGCAAGCGTTCCAACTTGTTTAATCATTTTTCCGCCCTGCCCCAGAATGATACCTTTTTGTGTTTCTCTTTGAACGATGATATCAGCAGATATTTTTATTAAAGTTGTTTTCTCTTTAAATTCCTGCACCAGCACAGCCGTATGATAGGGAAGCTCTTCCTGGAAAAGCTGAAATATTTTTTCCCGAATCAGCTCGCTCACAAAGAACTTTGTGGGCATATCACTCAAATCATCACCTTCATAAAAAGGATGCCCTTCCGGCAGGTAAAACAAAATGCGCTTTAGCAATTCGTCGATACCTTGTTTTTTAAGGGCAGAAATAACCACTACTTCTTTGCAATACGGTTGTTGCTCATAAAAAAGTTTAGTTGCCTGTAAAGCAGCTTCATCTTTTACAGCGTCTGATTTATTTAGAATGATAATTGCAGGCATCTTCAGCCTTAAGGCCGTAAATATCGCATGGCTCTCTTGTACATCTTCCCGTGCGTCGGCAATTAACAGGGCAACATCTGCATCTTCCAGACTTCCTTTTACAGCCTGCATCATTTTTTCATGCAGCTTGTATTTTGGTTCGATAATTCCCGGCGTGTCTGAAAATATGATCTGGTAATCTTTATTAGTTAAGATAGCTTTTATACGATGGCGGGTGGTTTGAACCTTGTGAGAAACGATGGCCATCTTTTCACCCATCAGTGCATTTAACAGGGTACTCTTACCGGCATTGGGCTTACCAAAAATATTTACAAAACCTACTTTCATTGAAATTATCTGCTTATTAAATAAAAATGCCGGACCATTCAGCCCGGCAAAACTATCTTATTTTTATCGTATTACGGTGTAAATAAGGGTTTGAAGGTTCATTCAATCACCATTCACCGGCCTATTTACCTTATTGCTTTACGAAAGTGAACTTGGCATTTGAGGCAGTTCCTACAAAAACTATATCCTGGGTTACAGTAAGTGTAGAACAATCCCATCCTGTAATTGGTGCATTTGTAAATGAAATTGCTCCAGATCCTGTACCTGAACTAATTGAGATGGCATTATTTGCAACGTTCCAACTACCGGTGCTGTTACCAGAGCATGACGAACCTATTTCTGTGTAAATAAAGCTATTGTCGGTTTTTAACTGGTAGATAGCATCTCTCTTGCAAGCATCAAGAATGGTGTTAGTGATATCCGTATTACCACTGGCAGAAACTATTTCAACTTTAGTGATCTTATAATTCGCTGCTATTCCTGCAACAGTTTTTTCACAAGTTGCAGGCGCATCGTCCTTTTTGCAGCTGATGATCACAGAAGACAATACAATAAGGGAAAGAATGATTTTTTTCATAAATAATTAATTTTAAGAGTTGTATTACAATATTATGCCAATAATAGATTTTAACCCGATAATTGTGCCCCCCAACCTGTTGTTAACAAAATTTTAGGGAGATAGTAAATGTTTTACTGCAGCGCTTGTTAATGATTAATAAAAAAGAGGCTATCTCGCGACAACCTCGTAGTTGCGAAGAGAAGGATCGAACTTCTGACCTTCGGGTTATGAGCCCGACGAGCTACCGCTGCTCTACTTCGCGATGCAAAAGTAAGCGTTTATGAAGTTGCCACCAAAACTTTATATTTTTAGGGTTAATTATTGTCATAAATTTTTATATGAAAAATTACATATTACTGCTTTTTATCGTTTGCGTTTCTGCGTGTAAGAGTTCAATAAAAGAGAAAGAAGATAAAATTTACAGTCGCCATCTGCAACGGCATGTTGAGCTTATTATCATTAGTACCCAGATACCCGATACCAGATCTGAAATGAATCTCCTGCTTTTTAATGATGCAGCAGTAATGGAAAACATAGAAGTAAAAAAAATACTGGATAGCCTGAATCACTTGAAACAGCTTCAACCATTAGTGATTGTGGGAATTACTGGAAATGAAAATGCCGATTATGGGTTAAGTGAACTCGCTAAAATTTCAGCTAATAAAGCAGATAAATATAGCAGCTTTGTTATCAATGAACTGTTACCTTATATCAAAAAGAAAACTGTAGTCAGAAAATTTAAATCTGTTGCAATTTTCGGAAACTCACTGTCTGGCATAAGCGCTTTTGATATTGCCTGGCAAAATGCCGATAAGATTGATAAAGTGGGTATATTTTCCGGCGATTTTAGTTATCTAAACAAAGGTAAAAATGACAGCTTTAATGTTGTTATTGAAACGATACGAGCTTCGAGAAAAAGGCCTACACTTGATTACTGGATATATGCGGCCAGCAGCAATGATAGCAATGTAATAAAAAACAATTTTTCTATTGCAGAAATAATAAAGAAAAAAAATGCCGGTAACACTGCCGGCAATGAATTTATTTTTGATGATAAAGGAGAAAACGATATGGCAACTTTAAGAAGCCGATTTGCTGATTTTCTACTTTGGGCATTCCGAAGATAACATCAGTTCCCTTTTCTGGCAACGCTGCTGCCACCAGAACTTTGCATCCCTTTGATTACGGCTTGTCCACGAAAAAATATATTGCTGGCACCGCTTGCATGCGCATTCAGTTCTTTATTTACGGTAACATTTACATCGGAAGCACCCGAGGCTTTTGCTGTGCAATTATCTGTAACAAGATCATACCCTTTCACATCACTTGCTCCGCTGCTTTCTATATCAAGGTTAGTAGCTTTTCCACTGATGCTAACATCCGAAGCTCCACTTAAATTTATTTTTAATGAATTTACATCTACAACTCCTCTGAAATCACTCGCGCCGGAAAGTTGCAAAGTCAATGAGGTTGTTTTTAAATTTCCCGCGATAACGATATCAGAAGCTCCCGACGCATCTATACCATCAACATTAAGAAAAGAAACATATACCATTAACTTACGGTTTTTACTCCAGCTTTTTTCTCCATCAAAATAAATGCGCAAAACATTATTCTCAACAACTGTTTTAATTTGCTGTTTAAATTTTTCTTCCGAGGCACTTACTGCAACCGCTTCGTTATCCGACTGGGAAAGATACAGATCAATACTTCCTGAAACTTTTATTGAAGTAAATGATTTTTCTATACTGCGCATCTCCGCATTTTCGTCAACTACAAATTGCTTTTGTGCAAATAAAAATCCGGAAAAAAACAGAACGATCAAACTACATGAAAACTTTTTCATAAATATATTTTAAGCTTTTTTCACAAACCCTCCACTACCAATATTAATATCTTTAATAACAGCAGTTCCTTTATAATGAATACCTCCGCCACTGTTGGCTCGAGCATTCAATTCTTTATCCACTGAAATACGAATTTCTGCACCACTGCTGGCTTTTGCGGTACAAAAATCGGCTTTAAGTTCATATCCTTTAAAAATAGCTCCGCTGCTTACATCAATTTTTATACTGGAAGCATTACCGCTCAGATTAATTTCGGCGCCACTGTTTTGGTTTACACTCAGGTCATTGGCTTTTATCTCTCCGTTAAATTCTGCACCACTCGAAAACTTCATTTCAAAATTACCTACGGTAATTCCAAGGGGTAATTTCACAGTTGCCCCACCCGAAGCAGTTAATTTCTCTAGTGTTTTAAAAGAAACATAAGCTTTTAATTTGCGGCGCTTATTGTCGCTGTAGTTGATCCCGTTATTATCGTAATAGATTTTTAAAACATCTCCTGTAATTTCTGTTATAAAACGCTCTTCATACTTTTCATCAGAAAAGCTAACTGCAAGTGATTCCTCTGTGCCTGAGCTAAGAAAAAGCTCGATACCATCAGACACGGTTATTGCAGCAAACGAGCCGCTTAGCGTGCGCACTTTCGCCTGGGGGTCATCTACAGTAACTGGTTGCTGTGCAAACACGTTACATCCTAAAATGCTGAATAATACAACAAATAAAACTTTCATGGCTATAATTTTAATATGATACGAATCACAGTGAGCAAATGTTACATAAAATAAAAATAAACTTAAAATAAAAAGGAATGGTTAAACATTTGGATGTAGCTTTGCTTTTCGTTCTTTTATTTACCGACTGAATTTCCGGGGTGCTTTTGTAAGAAGGCTGAGATCATACCCGTATAACCTGCCAGGATAATGCCTGCGAAGGGAGTTTGAAATTTTTCTTTACCGTGGAATTACTCCCGGATGTTCAGCACTAATCTTATTGAAATGAAATCTTTGCTAATCAGTGGCATTGCATGCGTGCTCAACATAACTGCTTTTTCACAAACAACTCCTGTGTTTAATGATACCAGTTTATTGCAACCGGTAGAAATTAATGCTGTTCGTGCATCAGATAAAACACCTATTGCAAAAACTACACTCAACAGAAAAGAGATTGAAAGAAATAATGTGGGTCAGGACCTTCCTTTTATCCTTAATCAAACGCCTGCTGTTGTAGTAAACGCTGATGCAGGAAACGGAGTTGGCTATACCGGAATAAGGATACGGGGCGCCGATGCTACCAGAATTAATGTAACTATCAACGGCATCCCTTATAACGATGCAGAAAGCCAGGGCACTTTTTTCGTAGATCTTCCGGATATTGCTTCTTCCGCTGCCAGTATTCAGGTTCAACGGGGAGTAGGCACATCTACTAACGGTTCCGGCGCATTTGGTGGCTCGATAAATATCAACAGTAACAACATAGTTACTAAAAGAGGCTTACAGTTTACCAGCAATGCAGGATCTTTCAATTCGTTTAGAAATACTTTAGCTGTAAATAGCGGTTTATTAGCAAAGCATTTTACCGTTGATGCCAGGTTAAGCGATATCAGAAGTGATGGGTATATTGAAAGAGCAAGTAGTCGATTAAGTTCCTACTATACAAGTGTTGCATTTACAGATCAAAATAATTCAATACGCATCAACGTATTTTCTGGCAAAGAAAAAACTTACCAGGCATGGAATGGCGTACCTGAAAGTATGTTGACAACTAACCGGCGATACAATTCTGCCGGCACAGAGAAAACAGGCGATCCGTATGAAAATGAAACAGACAATTATACCCAAACGCATTACCAGCTTTTCTATAACAGGAAGATCAGCAATACATGGAAAGGCAACATCGCATTTTTTTTAACCAAAGGCAAAGGTTATTATGAACAATACAAGGCTGAGGAATCCCTTTTGAAGTATGGATTACCTGTTTACATTAACGGAACAGATACTGTGGAAACAACTGATCTTGTACGAAGACTTTGGCTGGATAATAACTTTTATGGCAGCATCTTCTCGCTTCAGTATAACAAGAATAAAACTTCAATAATCATTGGAGGTAATGTTAACAGATATAACGGTAAACATTTTGGAGAAATAATTTCTGCCGAACAACAAAGGGCTATTCCTTCAAACCATTTGTGGTATAACCTTACAGCAAAAAAAACAGATATTGCAGCTTATGTAAAATGGACACAACAATTATTTCCAAACTGGCAATTATTCACTGATCTGCAGGTTAAGTCAGTTAAATACAACTTATTTGGATTCAGGGATAACCCTTCACTAACGGTAAAGAATAACTACTTTTTTATAAACCCCAAGGTGGGGTTAACCTATACAAAGAAAAACGTACAGGCATTTATCTCTTATGCCCGGGGATCTAAAGAACCTAACCGGGACGACTTTGAAACTGGAGCTACTCAACAACCTACAGCAGAATACCTGAACGACGTTGAAGCCGGGTTTGAATTTAAGCATAAGAAATATTCTGTTGGGGCAACTCTTTATTTTATGAAATATCACAACCAACTGGTGCTTACAGGAAAAATAAATGATGTAGGCGCATATTCCCGCACAAATATACCAGCCAGTTTTCGCACAGGTGTAGAATTACAGGGAGCTTATAAGATAGCAAAATGGATTTCCATTTATGGCAATATTTCTTTCAGTGAAAACAGGATAAAAGACTTTACTGAATTCCTGGATGACTATGATAATGGAGGTCAAAAAGCGATTGAATATAAGAATACCATAATTGCTTTTTCGCCGGCAGTAGTTTCCTCTGCAGGGATAAACATCGTACCGATAAAAAATGCGGAAGTAAACTTTATCAGCAAGTATGTAAGCAGGCAATTTCTCGACAATACCAGTAACAGATACAGAGCATTAAGAGCTTACTACTTGCAAGATGTACGTGTTAACTATGATATCAATTTAAGCAGTGAAAGATCTATCAAACTATTTGTTTTGGCAGCCAATATATTTTCAAAAAAATATGAGCCTAATGGCTATACATTCAGCTATATTTATGGTGGAGCTATTACTACTGAAAATTTTTATTTACCCATGGCCACATTCAATATGACTGCAGGAATTGCTTTTAAATTATAAACTACAAAGAAAAAAGCTGCGTTCAAATTGAGACGGAGTATATTACTTAAACTTTTCCTGCCATTCGTTCATACCGCCGGAAAGATTACTTACATTTTTAAATCCCATGGTCTCCAGCATAAGTGAGGCCTGCATGCTTCGTTGCCCGCTTCGGCAATAACATATAATTGGCTCGTCTTTTAATTCTTCAATCTCATCTACCTGCATAGAAAGAATATTACCTAACGGTAATAATGTACCTCCGATGTTAAATGCTACATGCTCATCGGGTTCTCTTACGTCAATTAGATTAATTTTTTCTCCTGCGTCTATTTTGCTTTTTAAATCTGATGAGGTAATTATATTCATAATGCAATTTATTGTTTATTGTGTAGATGTCGAATCTCTGATCGTTTTCATTTCTTTAGATACACGAATATCCATCAATTGTCCGGATTGAATGAAAACAGCTTCTCTATCTTCATTGTATCTCGGAGGATTTTGATCGTATACAAATGCACCCAGAGTATCTGTAATGCCGGGATCAAAAACGGTTGCCCCAAGCACAATACCATTTTCTTCCAGCACTATTTTAGCTTGCTCCAGTGTAAGCCCTAATAAAGACGGAACCAAAATCTTTTCTTCACCCAAACCACTACCAATCACGAGATCAATACTGCTGCCCCATGGTATCTTTTGGCCAACTTCGATCTCAGATCCTTTAAAATTTTGAGCCAATACAGATCCACGCATAAAATCAGGTTTAAAGCTGGTATCTCCTAATACTAAATGACTGCGACGAAGCAGATCAATGGCAAAGTTGATTGTTTTTCCTTTTAACAAAGGCATATCAACTAAAGGAAGTGTGAGCCTGTTTACAGTTAGGAAAACTGTGCGGTTCACTTTTACAGTACTGTTTGGATCAGGCAATTGTTTTAATACAGTTCCCATTGCAGCAGTATCTGTATAAACAGAATCCTGAATCATCACATCAAATCCTTTACTTTCAAGGAATTTAACAGCATCATCTGTTTTACGACCGGTAACCGATGGCACGGTTAGATATTGGCCATGTTTAGTTATTACGCCCAGCAACTGGAGAAAAATAAACAGGATCAGCAACCCCAATACAGCTGCTGCCAATAAGTTTACCCAAAAAGGACGGTTTGTTATGAATTTAAACACGATGTGAATTTGAATTAATTTGTTGAAACCTGGTTTGAAAAACATTCTCCTATAAGCGCTGAATAAAATTCTTTCAACGACCATCCCATGGCAAGAACCTGTTGTGGCACTATGCTGGCAGCACTTTGACCGGGAACGGTATTGATCTCCAACATGTATGGTTTACCCACTTTTTCATTA
This sequence comes from uncultured Ferruginibacter sp., assembly GCA_964496585.1. Taxonomy (GTDB): domain Bacteria; phylum Bacteroidota; class Bacteroidia; order Chitinophagales; family Chitinophagaceae; genus Ferruginibacter. Next base: position 39,499 of record CAZCAA010000016.1, on the reverse strand, counting down.
TAAATAAAATCAATTCTTACCACTCCTCTGCAATTGAAAACTTCGTACGCTTTTTTTGCCTCAACCCTTACTTTTTCTGCAATATTCTCTTCTACGTTAGCAGGTGTAATTTCTTCACTGGCTCCTTCATATTTTGCCTGGAAATCAAAAAATTCATTTTTAGATATAATCTCGGTAATGGGCAAAGTGATAATATTTCCATTAGATTTAAAAACGCCAATGGTGAATTCCCTGCCACTAATAAACTCTTCTACCAGCACCTGGTCATCTTCTTTAAATGCTTTTTGCAAAGCAGCAGGTAAATCAGCCGATTGATTAACCTTACTCATGCCAAGACTGCTTCCTCCATTATTAGGTTTAACAAAAACAGGCAGCGTTAATTGTTGTAGTATAACTTCTGCGGTTAATGATGCATTCTTAAACAGGTGCAATGATTTTGCTACAGGTATACCGGCAAATGCAGCCACTGCTACCGTATATCTCTTGTTGAAAGTGAGTGCAGAAGTTGCCGCATCACAAGATGTGTACGGAATACCAAGACAATCAAAATAGCCTTGTAATTTTCCATCTTCACCCGGTGTACCATGCAACCCAATAAGTACAGCATCAAAATTTATTTTCTTTCCCTCAAATAAAATAGAGAAATCATTTTTATCAACGGCAACTTTGTCACTTTCTGAAGATTCAAAAAACCAGCCAGCAGGATTTATATCTATTAAATAACAGTTCCATTTTTCAGTATCAATATTGTTCTTTATTGATTGGGCACTTTTATAAGAAATAACCGATTCCCCAGAATATCCGCCGGTTACGAGAGCAATATTTTTTTTCATTATGACTGATAAAATTTTATTAAAGCAAAGAAACAAAAAAAATCAGGTTATCCTTAATGCCTATGAGTAATTTAAGGATTGGCCAAATCAGTGTCGCTGCCAATACCCTCATTTCCGGTATCGAGCACAAACTTCCATTTCCCATCATGTTGCTTTTTCCAGATGCTTACATAGGAGCCATAAATGCTGGTATCCCTGGATTTCGGCGTTACCTGATATATCCCGTAAGTGTAACCCATATCCCCTGAACCCGCAACTTCTGCATACTGTGGCTCCCAGGTTAAAGAATATCCCTGGTCATCCTGTTGAATCAAAAAATCTATGGCTTTTGCTCCTATAATGGGGAAACTATTGGGACGTAATAAAACACCGTTACTGTCAATATATTCAATAAATGCCTGCTTCATACCTTTTGATTCGCACAAAGATGAAAAAGCCCTGTCAGCATTCATTAAAGCAGCCTTATTGGTATGTTTGGAATTAGCTTGCACAGCTTCTCCTTGGTTACAGGAAGTTAGAGAAAAAAATACCATACAACATGCAATGCAAATTTTCATCGATCGGCTTTTATTGTATCAAAGGTCTGCAATGCAACGTAAATAAACAAAAAGGCGAAAGTATTTAACAATACCCTCGCCTACTGAGCAGGAAATATCACCTGCGTATATAAGCCTTCCGGCTAAATAAATTAAATATGCAACCTGGATTTTTTATCCATTAATTCGTCTACAGTTTCACGATAGGCTTCATCAGGTACACAGCAATCAACCGGACAAACAGCAGCACACTGGGGCTCTTCATGAAATCCCTGGCATTCTGTACATTTATTTGGAACAATATAATAAATATCATTTGCGATAGGAGGATTTCTCTGATCTGCCTCCATCGTAGAACCATCCATCAATGAAAAAGTTCCTTTAATGGTTGTGCCGTCTGAAATTGCCCACTCTACACCACCTTCATAAATAGCATTGTTAGGACATTCCGGTTCGCAAGCACCGCAGTTTATACATTCATCTGTTATCTTTATAGCCATCTGTCGTAATTTTGATGCAATTTATAAAATCTACCATGAATTTACAACATCGGATTAATTTATTTGCAGAGTTGGGGGAATATTTGAAAAAAAATAATTCTGAATGGAGTGATACTAAAGAAATTGCTTTTAATCATAACCCATGGTTTACAACTTCTTTCATTGATCATGCAACAAATCAAATCGTTGATCAATACCTTAAAAAAGAAAAACTGGAGGAATGGGTTAAACATTATCATTTAGATGACAATGTAGCATCTAAAAATGTAGGTATCGTGATGGCAGGTAATATTCCGATGGTAGGTTTTCATGATATGCTAACGGTATTTATCAGTGGACATAGGCAAACAATTAAATTGTCGTCCAAGGATGATATTTTACTGAAACAGCTTATTAAAAAATTATACAGTTTTGATGTGGAGACTCAAAACGTTATTTCGATTGCGGATATGCTAAAAGGTTGCGATGCATACATAGCAACAGGCAGCAATCAATCTGCCAGGCACTTTGAACAATACTTTGCCAAATATCCTCATCTGGTAAGAAATAATAAAACCTCTGTAGCGGTTCTTTCTGGTAATGAAACGGAAGCAGACCTTGAAAAATTGTCGGATGATATTCATCTGTACTTTGGACTGGGCTGCAGAAATGTCACTAAATTATATGTACCCATCGGTTTCGATTTCATTCCTTTGCTGGCATCTTTTAATAAATACGCCACACTACGTGATCAAAATAAATACGCTAACAATTACGATTACCAGTTATCGATCCTATTACTTAACAATGTTTTTTACATGACAAGTGGAAGTGTATTACTGGTAGAAAATGAAAACCTTTTTTCTCCTATCAGCGTAATTCATTATGAATACTATGATGATGTTAAAGAATTGAAAAATAATCTTTCGATTCAGCAGGATATCCAATGTATTTTAGGTTCTGATTTTACCGCTTTTGGAGAAGCGCAGCAACCTGGGCTATTCGCTTATGCTGATGGAGTGGATACCATGCAGTTTTTATTATCTTTATGACCATGTACGAAAGTCTTACTAATTAATTGTTAAACATGTCAAAGGGTAATAATCTACATGTCAATCCGTCGTTAATTTGTAGGAAGGCACAGGTTTTGAACCCTGGGTTATAATAACTATAAAACCTATAAGAAATGAAATTAAAACAAATTTTAGGCACCGTTGCCATCAGCGCCGTTACAGCACTTGCTGTACTTGGTGGCTATAATTATTTTTCTAAAAAAGACAACTTATATGCAGGGCAGTCCGCTGGCGTTTTACCTGCTAATTACAAATATGTCGGATTGAGTGATGGCAATACGCCGCCAGTAGCGGCAGCTGATTTCACCATTCCTGCTCAGGTTGCCACGCCTGCGGTAGTGCATATTAAAACTAAAACAAATGCTAAACAGGTTACCAATAATTTGCCGAGGGTGCAACAAAGCCCATTTAGTGATTTATTTGATGATGAAATGTTTAACCAACTTTTTGGTGGAAGAAGAAATAATGTTATCCCGGAGCAAAGAGCTTCCGGCTCGGGCGTGATCATCAGTGAAGATGGGTATATAGTTACCAATAATCACGTTGTACAATCTGCGGATGAGATAACAGTAACGTTAAATAATCGCCGCACCTACAAAGCTAAAGTGATTGGTACAGACCCTTCTTACGATCTTGCTGTTATTAAAATTGATGCGGCCGCGTTGCCTTATTTGCTTTATGGCAATTCTGATGATGTAAAAATCGGTCAATGGGTGATGGCTATCGGTTATCCACTTAATTTAGAAACTACCGTAACAGCGGGTATCGTGAGTGCTAAAGCAAGGAGCCTTGGTTTAAACAGAGATAAATCCGGCAATCCGGGTGGTGCCGTAGAATCTTTTATTCAAACAGATGCTGCTGTAAACATGGGAAATAGTGGTGGTGCATTAGTAAATACAGATGGGAAACTGATTGGAATCAATTCTGCTATTGCATCTCCAACAGGCTATTACTCAGGTTACTCTTATGCGATACCTGTAAACATTGCTAAAAAAGTTGTTGACGATCTGATCAAATTTGGTACCGTTCAGCGGGGCTATCTGGGAATTCAGTTTGGCAATGCTTCTGATCCAAACATGAACGACGATCGCAAACAGGCTATAGGTATTCCTTTGTCTGCTTATGACGGCATATTTGCTCTCGACGTAGAAAAAGACGGTGGTGCCTACGCTGCAGGCATACGCAAAGGCGACAGGATACAAAAAGTAAATGGTGTGGAAATTACAAGCGGTGCCGAATTACAGGAGCAGGTAAGCCGTTATAAGCCCGGAGATAAAGTTCCGGTTACCTATTTAAGAAGTGATAAACAAACAACGGTAACGGTTACACTTAAAAACAGGGCGGGAAATTATGACGTAGTGAAAAGTGATGCGCTAATAGATATGCTTGGTGCTTCGTTTTTAACACTCGACCCTAAAAAAGCAAAGGATTATGGCGTAGGCGGAGGCGTAATTGTAAAGAAAATAAATACAGGAGGTGCCTTAGAAGAACAAACCAGGATGAAAGACAGTTTCGTTATACTTAAAGTGAACGATAAGGAAGTTAAATCAATAGAAGAATTTAAGACAGTTATTGGACAGCAAAAAACATTTACGCTAAGTGGTTTCTACCCTGGCTACGACGGACTTTACGAGTATCCGATCACGTTAGATACAGAATAAGTTATAATGGATTTATAAAAATATAGCAAGTATCAACAAAGAAGCCCTGGAATAATTCCCGGGCTTCTTTGTTATAAAAAGGGATATGAAATCATAGAATATTTATGCCGAAATTGATGTAACTGCAACGCAGTTAGATTTACTGTTGTAGCACAAGATATCCGCCAGGTTCAAGATCTACTACAATATTCTGGACAAGTGAAACTCTTTCCCCGGTAAATATATCTGTATAAACACCGGTATTCCCTGATAAATCAAATGATGCAGAAACCGTCTCCGCACTTAAGTTTATGAAAACCAATACTCCATTTTCGTGTTCTCTGCGGACAAACGCCAATACATTGGTGTTTGTAGAAAGAAAAGATAACTCTCCTCGTTCGAATAAATTGCGATGAAAGAGCGCAAGGGTTTTATAAAATGAATGTAATTCCATTTCACCTTTCCATTCAATCACATCTTTGTCAAAAAATTTCAACCTTTTTTTATTCGGCAATTCCTGTCCGCTGTAGATTAGCGGTATCCCATTTGGCCAGGTATAATTAAATACTGCTAACGCTTTTGCATAGCTGCCATATTTTTCATACTCTGTTCCATTCCAGCTATTCTCATCATGATTAGATGTAAAGAACATTTCCAGTGCATTAGCCGGCAAATTTTGCTGTTGTGATTGCAGTAGATTAATTAGTAAGGAAACAGAATGATTGTATTTAAAATAATCCTCCGTAGCGTGCATCCATTTCCAGGCAAACACAATATCAAATGCCTGGAGATAAGGAACGTCTTCAGTTTCGGCCAGCCAGATAAGGCCAGGCTTTATAGCGTCCAGCGTTTTACGTGCCTGCAACCAAAATGGCAAAGGAGTGAGATGCGCCAGGTCGGCCCTAAATCCATCAATATCAAAATCTGTTACCCAATATTTCATGGCATCCTGCATGGCTTGTTGTTCTGCCTCGCAGGAATGGTCTATTTGTATCACATCATCCCAATCGTAGGGAGGTTTGAAATTCCCTGTTTCATCACGTACAAAAAATTCGGGATTTGTAAGCGTCCAAACATTGTCCCATGCAGCATGATTAGCCACCCAATCCAGGATGATTTTCATTCCCAGGCTATGAACAGCTTCTGTTAATTGTTTGAAATCTGCTTTTGTTCCAAATTCAGGATTCACTTCTTTAAAATCACTGATAGAATAATAACTACCCAACGTACCTTTCCTGTTGGTAATCCCAATGGGATGAATCGGCATCATCCAAAGAATCTCTACACCCATATCCTTAAGCCGGGGAAGATGTTTAATAAAAGACTGGATACTCCCATCTGCGCTATATTGCCGCAGATTTACTTCATAGAGATTTGATTTTCTTAAAAATTGCTGCAGTTTGGATTGATTCAATATGTGGTAGTTGAAAGATTAAAATTTTATAAGCTACTTAGTTACTTGACCTCGCCTCCAACTCCTTCTCCAAGGGAGAAGTGCCAGAATTTCCAATTTCTCTCCATTTTATCTAATAACATAATTTACCGAGTCAATAATTTTACACTATCTGATTGTTGAAAAGAAAACTGCTGATAGATAATCGGTTCCCTTAATTATCTAACAGGATTCGAGATCTCTATCAATATTTTTTAAATGGTTGTACATTTGTATTTTTATAATTTACGATGAAGCAATTTACAATTCCTTTTACATATCGAAGCCCACTTATCACTTCTATAAAAGAAAAAAGAAAAAGCCAGGATAAAATGAAAAAAGATTTTAGTCCTACCCTGCTTGATTTTGGGCCACTGCAAATTTATCTTGCCCGTCATTTTGGTTTTTGTTATGGAGTAGAAAACGCTATCGAGATCGCTTTTAAAACAATTGATGAAAATCCGGGTAAACGCATTTTTCTGTTGAGTGAAATGATTCACAACCCACAGGTTAATTATGATCTGCAACAAAGAGGCGTGCAGTTTCTGCAGGATACCTACGGTAAACAACTTATTCCTTTTCATTCTATCAACAAAGATGACATTGTACTTATTCCGGCTTTTGGAACAACACTTGACATTGAAAAAAAACTGAAGGACATTGGTATTGCCATTGAGAAATATAATACCACTTGTCCGTTTGTAGAAAAAGTTTGGAACCGAAGCGACCAGATCGCTGAAAAAAATTATACTGTTATTGTTCATGGAAAACCTACGCACGAAGAAACCAGGGCTACCTTTTCACATGCCGCTGCTAACACAGCAACGCTGGTTATTTTTGATATGAATGATGCCATAAAATTATCAAAATACATCAGTGGTGAAACCGCTATTGAGAATTTCTATAAAGATTTCGAGGGTCGTTTTTCGGAAGGTTTTGATGTTACTACCGCACTGGAAAGAATTGGTGTAGTAAATCAAACCACCATGCTGGCAAGCGATACACAGGCTATTGCTGATTTCCTGAAACTGGTGATGATGGAAAAATACAAGCTTGATGCCAATACCGCAGAAGAGCGTTTTGCTGATACGCGTGATACTTTGTGTTATGCCACTAACGATAACCAATCGGCCGTATATGGATTATTAAACCAGCCTGCAAATCTCGCCATCATAGTTGGTGGATACAACAGTAGCAATACTTCGCATTTAGTAGAATTGTGTGAAGAGAAATTGCCAACCTTCTTTATCAACAATACCGACAAATTAATTTCATCTGATGAAATTTCTCATTTTGATTTTCATCAAAAGAAAGAGTTGATAACAGAAAATTATTTAGCACATCCAGCTCCCGTTAAAATTTTGGTGAGTAGCGGAGCCAGTTGCCCGGATGCCATTGTAGAGAATGTGATCAGAAAATTATTGTCATTTTATAAGGATGCCAAAACCATTGATGAGGTGATCGGACAATTCAATTGATAGAAAATTAGCTATACAGCAACTTGTGCTTTAATGCCAGGATGCGATTCATAATCCTGCAACTGGAAGTCTTCAAATTTAAAATTAAAAATACTTTTTACTTCAGGGTTGATCGTCATTTTGGGCAGTGCAAAAGGCGTTCTGGATAATTGTAAATTGGCCTGATCAAAATGATTCTTATATAAATGCACATCTCCAAAAGAATGAACAAAATCTCCTAAATCCATTTCGCACACCTGGGCAATCATCATTGTTAGCAATGCGTACGATGCAATATTAAATGGAACTCCTAAAAATACATCGGCAGATCGTTGGTATAATTGGCAACTGAGTTTTCTTCTACCGTTTTCCTGCACCGGTGACGTGTAAAACTGGAAAAGACAATGACAAGGCATCAGTTTCATTTTTGGCAGATCTGCCACATTCCAGGCGCTAATAATTAACCTGCGGCTATCAGGATTATTCTTTAATTGTTCTATTAATATTGTTACCTGGTCTACTTCTACTTTGTCGGCACCTTCCCAACTTCTCCATTGCTTCCCATAAACCGGACCCAGACTGCCATCTTCATTTGCCCATTCATCCCAAATCCTTACGTTGTTTTCTTTTAGCCAACCGATATTGGTATCGCCTTTCAAAAACCACAGCAATTCGTAAATAATACTTTTTAAATGTGTTTTTTTTGTTGTTACCAACGGAAATCCATCTGCCAGATTAAAACGCATCTGGTAACCAAATACACTTCTTGTTCCTGTTCCGGTTCTGTCTTCTTTATCGGCCCCAGTTTCTATAATATGCTTTAGTAGTTGTAGGTATTGTTGCATGGGGTGCAAATTAGTTGAATAAGTTAATAGCTGAATAAGGCAATTATCAATAAATCAAATATGTGCATAGCTGGTCGTTTTTCGTGAATAAATAATTAAAAAGGCACTCAAATAACACTGCATTTCGCCACAGCTGTAAAATAAACAGATATGTTACAGCTGATACAATTTCACCATTCCCCCTTAGCTTTTATTATCTTTGCAGTGAAGTTTTTCGATATGACAAAAAAAGGAAAAGTGTTGATGGCTATGAGCGGCGGTATAGACAGTACTGTGGCAGCGCTCATGCTCCACAAAGAAGGCTATGAAGTTGTTGGAATTACCATGAAAACATGGGATTATGCCAGTAGTGTAGGTACTACCGGTAAAAAAGAAACAGGATGCTGTAATCTTGATAGTTTTAATGATGCCCGAATGGCAGCAGTTCAGCATGGATTCCCACATTTTATCCTGGATATCAGGGAAGAATTCGGTGATTTTGTAATTGAAAATTTTATTGAGGAATATATTGCAGGCCGCACGCCAAACCCTTGTGTAATGTGCAATACGCATATTAAATGGCGGGCTCTGTTAAAACGTGCCGATGCATTGAATTGTGATTTTATTGCCACAGGGCATTATGCGCAGGTGCATCAACATAGTAACGGCAGGTATTTCATCAGAAAGGGCCTTGATGAAACCAAAGACCAGAGTTATGCTTTGTGGGGATTGCAACAGGATTTGCTAAGCCGAACGTTACTGCCCCTTGGTACTTACCGAAAATCTGCTATACGGCAACTGGCTCATGATTATGGTTATCCTGAACTGGCGAAGAAAAATGAAAGCTATGAGATTTGCTTTGTTCCCGATAACGATTACCGGGGATTTTTAAAACGCAAAGTGGATGGATTGGAAGCCAGGGTTGATGGTGGAAATTTTGTAGATCCTTCTGGAAAGATACTGGGAAAACACAAAGGTTATCCTTTTTACACTGTGGGGCAGCGAAAAGGTCTGGACATTGCTCTTGGTAAACCAGCCTTTGTTACAGAAATAATTCCGGAAACAAACACTGTAGTATTAGGAAACGAGGATGATCTGAATCGCACCGAAATGCAGGTGAATCAATTAAACTGGATGAAATATGACGGAATATCCGATGGAATGGAAGCTGTAACCAAGATCAGGTATAAAGATAAAGGAGCACTCAGCAACCTATACACATACGAAAACGGGATAAAAGTTCGTTTCTATGAACATGTAAAAGGGGTTGCCCCAGGACAAAGTGCTGTTTTTTATGAGGGAGATGATGTAATTGGTGGCGGGATCATTCAGCGTAACCAACCTTTAATTTAATTTACCGGCTCTGCTAAAATAGAGCTATCATTACTTATGAAAAAATATTCACTCTTTATTGGCTTTGCTTGCCTGATGATCATTTTTTCGGCCTGCAAAAAAGAAAGCGAATCTTATGGCGGACTTAAATTGAGTGATTATTCTCCATTGGAAACAGGAAAGTACATCACCTACCAGTTAGATTCATTGGTTTTTCTCAATTTTGGAACAAGAGATACAACTATTAGCTATCAGGCGAAATATGTTGTTGATTCCCTAATCACTGATAATATTGGCCGGCCGGCATATAGAATTTTCCGGTTTCTTCGCAAGACGGATGCAAACCCATGGGTTCCATCTGGTACATTCATGGCAGTAAATACAGAAAGAAGTCTGGAGTTTATTGAAAACAACATGCGCTTCATAAAACTCACCCTCCCTTTTGAAAATGGCTACAGCTGGAAAGGCAATTCTTTCATAGATACTTATTCTTTAAATTCTGAAGTAAAATACCTTGACGATTGGGATTATGTTTACGATGAACCTGGCCAGCCAGTTACTGCCGGATCTTTTAATTTTGACAATGGTATTACTGTAAATCAACGTGATGAGATCATTGGCAATCCATCTGATCCGGAAGCGTACAGTGAAGTAAATTACGGACAAGAAAAATATGCAAGGGGAATCGGGCTTGTTTACCGTAGGTTTTTTCACAGCGAATACCAACCGAGTACGAGTGGTGGCGCAGGCTATGTGGCAGATGGATCTTACGGTATCACTTTAACAATAATAGACCATAATTAAGAACCGTTTGATATTATAACAATCCTTCTAAAACCGATTCTGATAAATCAAATACTTTCGATGCTATTTCTTCCTTAAAAATGTGATGAGATCTGTGTTTGGAATTTTATTAACTCCCACCTGGCGCAACATTGTTGCCAGTTGACCTCTGTGAAATGTTTGATGATTAAATAGCTGCATCAACACTTCATTTACCGGCTGTTTAAATTGTTCCTTTTTAGAGTTCCTGTAAATAAATTCATGTTCCAATACAGTTTCTGTGGCAATGTCAATCCATTCTTTCCATTGTTTAGACTGGTTTAGCAGGTTATGAGAAAGTTCAAGAATAGATCCGGAAAATGTTTCGCCTGGAACTGATACCGTTTCTTTCAATTTTATCCTTTGCCACCAAATTGATTCTGCATCCCAAAGGTGCGACAGCGTTGCATATATGCTTTTAAAACTACTGTTGATCTCCTGATTTAGCTGATCGTCTGTGAGGTTGCTGATACAATCAGTCATTCGCTGATTGGCCCAATGATTATAAGCAGCATATTGCAACAATATTTTTTTCATTCTGTAAAGTTTAAGACAAAATTAATTGAATTAAAAATGTGCAGACTTAAATTGTTTTGTAGGCAGCCGATAATTAAATAATTTCAGGCTGCGTTATTTCATACACAGTAATAAAAACGGATTGTACATAAAAACATCAACGAACATGATAACATCAAATACGACTATACGGCCTGCAGAAAAAAAAGACTGTGAAAGAATGATGGAACTGATCCGCGAACTCGCATTGTATGAAAAATCACCCGAAGAAGTTACTGTAAATTTTGATCATTTTGTTGAAAGTGGTTTTGGCACAAACCCGGTGTGGTGGGCATGGGTTGCAGAAACAGCGGGTAAAGTTGAAGGGTTTGCACTTTATTACAAAAGGTACAGCACCTGGAAAGGCCAAAGATTGTACCTGGAAGATATTATTGTAACAGAAAAACTCAGGGGGAAAGGGATAGGTAAATTGTTATTCGACAAACTTATAACCATTTGCAAAGAAGAAAATTATACAGGTATGGTATGGCAGGTTTTAAAATGGAATGAACCAGCAATCAACTTTTACAAAAAATACGAAGGTGTTACGCTCGATGGAGAATGGTTCAACTGCAGTATTAGTACCAGTTAGTTAGTTTTCCTTAGCCGGTTGATCCAATAAACAAACAATCCATTTTTAAGTTAAAAATAAAGGTTTGTTAGCTTACTTTTGCAGCACGAAAAACGGTACAATAAGCCTTCTTTTCAAAAACTTGTAAAAAGTACAGGTTAATTTAACAGCAGTAGGTAATATTGGAAGCGGTCTATTACCAAACTGCTGAAAATTACTGTCGGATTGCAGATAAATATTAAAAAGCGATTCAAACACATTTATTATGGCGAATAAAATAAAAATGGGCAGCAACGGTTTGCTGCAGGTTCCCAATAATCCTACGATACCTTTTATTGAGGGAGATGGAATTGGTCCGGATATATGGAAAGCAAGTGTACGGGTGTTTGATGCAGCGGTACAAAAAGCTTATGCAGGTGAAAAGAAAATTGAGTGGTTGAAAGTATTGGCTGGCGAAGAAGCATTTAATAAAACGGGAGAATGGATGCCGGAAGCTACCATGAACGCTTTTAAAGAATATTTACTTTCTATAAAAGGGCCACTTACAACACCTGTTGGTGGCGGTATCCGCAGCCTGAATGTAGCTTTGCGCCAGGAGCTCGATTTATATGTTTGCCTACGTCCTGTTAGGTATTTTGAAGGCACACCTTCGCCTATGTGGCAACCGGAAAAAGTAAACATGGTTATTTTCAGAGAAAATACAGAAGATATTTATGCAGGTATTGAATTTATGACCGGCACACCGGAAGCAAAAAAATTAATGAATTTTTTAGTAACTGAATTAGGCGTTAAAGCATTTCGTTTTCCGGAGACCACATCACTTGGTATAAAACCTGTAAGTAAAGATGGAAGCGAAAGGCTGATACGATCGGCTATAGAACATGCTATAGAACATAAACTACCCTCTGTTACCATTGTTCATAAAGGTAACATCATGAAATACACGGAAGGAGCTTTTAAAAATTGGGGATACGAATTGGCTGAAAGAGAGTTTTCAGGATTTGTATATACCTGGCAACAATGGGAAAAAACAAAAAAAGCAAGTGGTGAAGCAGTAGCAAACGAAGAAATGAAAATCAGCGCAGTTGGTGGCAAAGTGATCATAAAAGATGCCATTGCAGATAATTTTTTACAACAGGCTTTATTGGCTCCACAGGATTACTCGGTAATTGCAACCCTTAATTTAAATGGTGATTATATCAGTGATGCATTGGCCGCGCAGGTAGGCGGAATTGGGATTGCACCTGGCGCCAATATCAATTATTTAACCGGCCATGCCGTATTTGAAGCAACACACGGTACTGCACCAAGATTCGCAAATACCAACACCATGAATCCATCTTCTGTTATTTTGAGTGGTGTAATGATGCTGGAATATATGGGATGGAGGGACGCCGCAGAATTAATAACAAATGCTGTAGGAAAGACTATTCGCAATAAAACTGTAACCATCGATTTTTATAATTTGATGAAGGAAGCAACGCTTCTAAAAACAAGCGAGTTTGCTGATGAGATTATCAGGAACTTATAAAATCCAATGGTTCAGAGAAGTAGATTTTAGAAAATGAAAATTATTACCTTCCGAATCATTAAGCCGTTGTAGCAAAAAACATACTTATTAAATAGCGGTTGCAGCGCAACAAAACCTGTAACCAGCATATCGTTTTTATCGTATTTTCACAGCACAAAATCAAGACGCATGAGTAAAATTAAAGTAGCAAATCCGGTGGTTGAACTGGATGGCGATGAGATGACAAGGATCATCTGGAAGTTTATTAAAGACAAATTAATCCTTCCCTACCTGGAAGTTCCCATTCAATATTTTGATTTGGGAATGGAGTATAGAGATGAAACTGATGACCAGGTTACCATTGATGCAGCAAATGCCATCAAAGCTTGTGGCGTAGGTATTAAATGTGCAACCATTACGCCGGATGAAGCCAGAGTAAAAGAGTTTAACCTGAAACAAATGTGGAAAAGCCCTAACGGAACTATCAGGAATATCCTAGATGGAACTGTTTTCCGTGAGCCGATCGTGATGCAGAATGTACCCAGGCTTGTAACAAACTGGACGGCACCGATCATCGTAGGCCGTCATGCTTTTGGCGATCAGTATCGTGCAACAGACACCGTTATAAAAGGAAAAGGAAAATTAACAATGACCTTTACTCCGGAAGGCGGTGGCGAACCTCAGGTATTTGAAGTGTATAATTTTAAAGGTGATGGCGTTGCAATGAGCATGTACAATACCGATGAAAGTATCATGGGTTTTGCCCGAAGCTGTTTTAATATGGCACTTAGCAAAAAATGGCCTTTGTACCTTTCTACCAAAAACACGATCCTAAAAAAATATGATGGCAGGTTTAAAGATATATTTGAAGATATATTTCAGAATGAATTTAAAGATAAATATGCGGCAGCGGGCATCACTTACGAACACCGTTTGATTGACGATATGGTTGCCAGTGCATTAAAATGGAATGGCAATTTTGTTTGGGCATGTAAAAATTATGATGGAGATGTGCAGAGCGATACCGTTGCACAAGGATTTGGCAGTTTAGGATTAATGACATCCGTATTAATTACACCTGACGGAAGTACCATGGAAGCAGAAGCTGCTCATGGAACCGTTACCAGGCATTATAGAGATCACCAGGCAGGTAAACCAACTTCTACCAACCCTATTGCTTCCATTTTTGCATGGACGAGAGGGCTGGCCTTCCGTGGAAAATTAGATAACAACCAACCATTGATCGATTTTTGTAACAAGCTGGAAGCTGTTTGTATTGACACCGTAGAAAGTGGCAAAATGACAAAAGACCTTGCTGTTTGTATTCATGGCAATAAGGTAAATCATGGCGAACATTATCTGTATACAGAAGAATTTCTGGATGCAATTGATGAAAATCTCAAGAAAAAAATAAACGTTTAACCGTAATCGTTAAAATAAAAAAAAGGAAGCTATATAAGCTTCCTTTTTTTATAAGAAAAAGTTTGATTGTTAATTAATACAATTGAAACTTAACTGGTAAAGTAAAATTCGTTTTTACATTTTTACCTTTTAATTTTCCCGGATTCCAGGCTGGCATAGTTTTAACTACTCTTAATGCTTCCTCTTCTAAACCATATCCAGGTTTTTCACCCATGATGTGCGGATTGGTCAGCTTTCCTATTTCGTCAACGGTAAACATTACCTGAACAGTACCTTCCACACCATCGTTGCTGGCTGCTTCGGGATACTTTAAGTTTTTATCAAAGTATTTTTGCAAACCTTCACTTCCACCTGGAAATGATGGGTAGACTTCTACATTAGAATAGATGCCGCTGTTATCTGCTTCCATCGAGCCCATCATCTTCGGACTTTCCATAACGGTCGCTTTTCCTTTCATTCCTTTCTTTGCAGGATCTGGTTTGGCAACACTCATTGACATCGTATCAACAACAGTTGTTGATGAAGCCATATTGCTGTGATCAGCAGACATTGCATCTTTTGATGTATGATCAGTTGACGACATCATAGAAGAATTTTCAGACGCTGCAGGTGGCGGGGTGGTATCATCTACATGGCATCCCACTGCGGTGATACTGGTAATTAACAATGCTGCTGAAAGCTTTTTTAGCGAAACGAATTTGTTATGCTTCATAAAATATATTTTTTGTGAATTAATATGTATTGTGAATTTTGCAAATATTATGCCTCTAACAAAAAAGAGGATAATTATACCTGAATATCATACTATATTTTTCATTGGGATTTATTTACGCAACATGGGGAATATATTCATGAATCATTAAGTTTCCCGTGTACCTGCATACAATTCATATTCAAAAAGCCGGCAGTCTATCTTGCTAGTGTAAAATTCGATCCTACGTTTAGGTTTTAAGCCAATTTTTTTAGCTAGCTCAAGATTTCCGGTAAAAATATAACCAGTGTATCCTTTACATTTTTGTTTTAAAAAGTCTCCAAGTTTTCCGTAAGTTTCTTCTAATTCAATCTCGTCCCCTAACCTATCGCCATATTCGGGATTGAAATAAATAACACCCGCTTCATTTTCAGGAATAGTTGATTTTTCAAAATCGCATACTTCAAATTCTATCATCTCTTCTACCCCGGCAATGCCAGCATTTACTTTTGAAATATTTACGGCATCCTCACTTATATCAGAAGCAATGATCCTCAATCCAGCAACTTCTTTTACCTGTTGCTCCAACAGTTTAAATTCCCGATCATAAAAAACTTGCTCATAGCCGCAAATATGCATGAATGAATAATTACTTCTATACAAACCGGGTTTACGGTTAGAGGCAAGCATTGCCGCCTCAATGGCCACGGTACCCGATCCACACATGGGATTTAAGAAGGCAGATTGCCTGTCCCACCTGGTTGCCAATAACGTAGCGGCAGCCAGAGATTCTAGCATCGGTGCTTTACCAGGAATTTTTCTATAACCATGCTTAGACAAGGTTTCACCAGTTGTGTCTATAAATATTTCGGCCAGGTCTTCTTTCCAATATAAATGAATCACTGCACCGTTTAGCTCAGATCCCGAGTCTGGCCTGCTTCCTGTTTTATTTCGGAACCTATCAGCGATAGCATCTTTCACTTTTACATTTGCGAACAGATTATTGGTAATTGTTTCATTGCTAACATTACTGCTAATTGAAAAATAGCCGTTGGCAGGAATCAACTCTTCCCAGGCAACCGTTAATAAAAAGTTGTACAGGTCAGTTGCATTATTAGCTTTAAATTCTTTTAATGAATATAAAACCTGACTGGCACATCTCAGATTCAGATTTAATCGGATACAATCATGCAGATCGCCGCTTAACTCCACGCCTGTTTTAAAAATGCGTACCGGTACAAAACCTAGCGCTTCAATTTCCTGCTGGAGAAAGGGCGATAAACGGTTACTACAGGTTACAATGATGCGACTTTTGGTAGAAAAAAGATTCATAGCGCAAAAGTAAGTGAATATGCCAATCGGAAAAGGGAAGAATATTTAGGGTATGTAAATGTTGCCTCATCTCTTACATCAGTTACTTAGTATTTCCAAATTCCTTGCTACCTTGTGTTCATGGAAAATCAAAAAGAGATCCGACTGGCCGTGTTAATTGATGCCGACAACGTTCCTTATAGCAACGTAAAAGGTGTAATGGAAGAGATTGCCACCTATGGTACACCAACTTTTAAAAGGATTTATGCAGATTGGACGAAACCAACAGTTTCGGGTTGGAAAAATGTGCTTTTAGAAAATGCTATTACGCCGATACAACAATACAGCTATACCAGTGGCAAAAATTCAAGTGATTCTGCTTTGATCATTGATGCAATGGATATATTATACTCAGGAAAAGTGGATGGTTTTTGCATTGTTTCAAGCGATAGCGACTTCACCAGATTGGCTACCAGGTTGAGGGAAGCGGGAATGAAAGTTTTTGGAATCGGACAAAAAAAAACACCTAATCCTTTTATTGTTGCCTGCGATAAATTTATTTACATGGAAATTATTCCAATGGCAGAAGATGTTTTAGCAGACGAAACAAAAGCCAAGCTGGCAAAGCCTAAAGAAAAGGCTACTGTTGACAAAGTGAGTAAGGAAACGCTGAAACTGATTAAAGCAACGATAAATGACCTGGCCGATGAAAATGGATGGGCTTTTCTGGGTGATGTTGGAAATCTGCTACTAAAAAAACAACCTAATTTTGATCCTAGAAATTACGGTTTCCTTAAACTTACTCCACTTATAAAATCACTTCCGCAGTTTGAAATTGATAAAAGAGAAACAGATAAGGCAGGAATTAAATTAGTGTATATCAGGAATAAAGAATAAATTTATAGGAAAGGTAATGTTTGACTATACCAAATATTATTGCTGCCTACATTGAAAAATATCCATCACTCCTATTCAATCCCATCTTTAAGTATAGAAATATTATTCAATACCCATAGTAGGTTTGGATGACTGAAAGCTGTTGAAAAAAAAACTGTACTTTACGACTTACTTTGACCCAATCTCGTATTTACTAAAAATGCTAAAGAATGAAAGGGCCAAACTATACATTATATTTTCTGCTGACAACTGTATTATTAATACTCTCAACAGCCGCCTACACACAATCATATAAACAATTTTCTCAGTTTGTTGGAGGATCTGGTATCGATGAAGTGACCGATATTCAGGTAATTAATGGAGAAACTTATTTACTTGGCAATACAAGATCAAGTAATTTTCCAGTTACAAACGCTAGTACATACAAAGGAGAAATTGACATTGTTCTTACCAGATATAATGCTGCAGGTAACGTGTTATTTTCCACTTATTTGGGTGGCCGGGGCAATGAAACAGTAACCTCTATGCAGATAGTGAACGGAGAAATCTATTTAACCGGCTATACTGATTCCATTAATTTCCCAGTTACCAACGGATCATCATTTAAGGGATTAAGAGATGTATTTGTAACTAAATTAAATACCAACGGTGACATTGTTTTTTCCACTTATATCGGTGGAGCAAAATCAGAGACCCCAGCCTTTGGCTCTTTAGAAATTAATGGAAATGATATCCTAATCGGGGGCACAACTGGTTCTCCTGATTACCCTGTAACAAATAGCAGTTCTTATCATGGAGGTGTTAGTGATGCTTTTGTATTGAAGCTCAATGCGAGTAACGGGGCTATTATTTCTTCAAATCTTTTTGGTGGAAATAATACCGATTTCGTTTATAAAACTTTATTTGAAAATGGTGATATCTACATCATCGGCTCTACTTTTTCAACTGATATACCGGTAACAATAGGAAATCCAATAAATGATAATGTGGAGAATGGTTTTGTATTTAAAGTAAGCGGTAGTACTCTCAATACTATTTACTCGAGATATCTCGGAGGTGACGGACGCGATTTTATATCCACCTATGCCATAACAAACGGCATATTACACTTGGCCGGATATACCTATTCAACCGATTTTCCGGTAACAAATGGCTCTACAACATCGGGATTATTATACGACATTATTGATGGTTTTTACTGTAGTCTGGACACAGATGGAAGCATTATTTTTTCAACCTACATTACCAGTATCGATTTTGATTATATCAATGATATGGTTATATCTAACGATGATGTGTATCTTTTGGCAAGGGCCGTGGCATCAGTAAATGGAGAAAAGAACTTACGTATTTTCAAGATCAATGCTAATGGAAGTTTCGGATACTCAAAAAAATTCAGCCTTGGTTTAGGCAATCCTGGTTCATTGTCATTTGCCATTCACAATAATGATCTCTATGTTTCAGGGATAACACTCAGTTCTAATTATACGGTTACGGATGGCAGTATTTTTAATAGTGGGGGCAGTGGTTTTTTTACACGCCTTGATCCTGCAGGAAACATTGTTTACTCGGGCTTCCTGGGAAAAATGAACAGCCTGTTGCCATTGCAGGTTTTCAATAATAAATTTTATTTAGCAGGCAGTTCAGATCTTCCAAGTTTCCCTATAACTGATTTGAGTGTAATTGCGGGAAGCACCGACAATATTCTTATCATAAAAAATACGGACGGCACAAATTATTTTAGTGGATATCTTGGTGGTAGCAACGCTGAAACAATCGCTTCTTTTAAAACAGATAACACTGGTATTTATTTTGGAGGTAAAACAACTTCAGTCAACTATCCCGTAACCAACAATATTCTTTACAAAGCAAACGGCGATCAGTATATCAGCAAAATATCTTTCTGTCCTGCAAGTTATTTCTTTGCCAATGATTCGCTTTCTCCGAAATCCCAGATGGTTTGCAAGTTTGGTCTTGCGGAAAAGATTACTGGTGTAGAAGTCACTGTTCCTTCAGATAGTTTACCTATTCTTTACCTGAATGGACTTCCAACTCCTCAAGCGCCTGTTAAAGCAGTATATCAGTGGCAAAGCGCAGCAGTTCCTGCGGGCCCATGGACAAATATTGTTTCCGCAACTTTTAAAGATTACACGCCGCTGCTTGGCGCTACAGATCGGTATTACAGAAGATTGTCTTTTACTCAAGCAGATTGCGGAAGCTCACTTATTCACACGAGCGATACCGTTTCAGTACAAGTAAATCTTTTAACTGCACCGGTCATCACTCCGGCAGGCCCTTTTATTACCTGTCCCGGAAGCGCTATCAATATTGGAGGTACTCCCGCCGTTACTGGTGGCAATCCCCCGTATCTTTCTTACGTGTGGGATATGGGAATAGATTCGATTGCAAATCCATCGGTAAATGTAAATCAGAACACGCTATTTACGTTGATTGTAACTGATGCAATGGGTTGTAAACAAATAGGTCAGCAACTGGTAATTACTTATCGTGCTAATGCAGGCCCTGATAAAGGTGCATGTGCTGGTACACCGGTTCGGATAGGAACAGCAGCCATCCCGGGCATACCAGGAACTACTTACAGTTGGCAACCTGCCATTGCACTAACGGCAACGAATACAGCCCAACCGTTTTCTAATCCTACAGTAACAACAAATTATAGCCTAACTGTTACGCTTCCACGCTCAGATGGCGGCACTTGCACCAGCACTGATTCTGTAAAAGTTACTCCAGTTGCAGCACCTTCTACATTAAATTTTGCTGGCGCCGACAAAGTTTCGTGTTTGGCCGACAGTATTCTCATTGGAACTCCTCCCGAGGTTGGATATAGTTATACCTGGAGCCCCGGAAGTTACATAACAGGCAATGTAAATTCAATTACTTATTATTATGCGGGAAACATTATTATGCCTGTTCCGAATCCAGCAATAATGCATCTGACGGCGCAAAAAAATGGTTGTACATTTTCAGATGAAACGGTAATTGCAACTATTGAAGCACGCGCAGGTTTGGATGGTTGCGGCCCACGCACCATTGGTTTACCAGACCGTACGCCAAATATTAATGAAACATATTCCTGGACTAAAATATCTGGCCCGGGAAATTTTACCGGCGCCACTGATCAGCCGCAGGTGACAGTAAGCAATTCTATTGGAAGCCCTACTGTGTATGAACTTACTGTTTCTTACAATGGTGGAGTTTGTACTGACAGGGTAACGGTTGGTAATATTTGTTCGGGATGCCAGACAATAATTGAAGTACAAGCGGAATATTCCTGCGCCAGTTATGATGTAAATGGAGGTAACGTAACATTGATTGCATTTTCCAGCATTACCAATGCACTTTACTCATGGACACCCAGCGTTGGGCTTTCAAATTATGCAAGTAGTGTTGTACAATTAACGGATAATGTTCCGCGGATTTACACGGTGCTTGCAACTGATAGAAATGACAGTACCCGGCAGTGTTCCTTCAACATTTTTGTAAATGATCCGGCATTTTCCAGGCCCGTATTTCCTGCTCCCGATACAGCAACCTGCATCGGAGTTCCAGTGATGATTGGTTTGCCTCCCGTTGCCGGTTATACATATGAGTGGACAGGAAGCGGACTGTCATCTAATTTAATTAGTAACCCTATTGCCAATGTTTCCTCTTTAACCAGTTATCCAATATTAGTATCTGATGGAAATGGTTGCGAATTAAAAGATACCGTTTTAGTTGCAGTTCAGAATGCGCAGGTTAATGCTGGCCCAGACTGGCTGCTATGCAGCAACGGTATTGTTACGCTCGGCACAAGTGCGCAACCAGCATCTACAACTTATCTGTGGGAACCACAAGCTTCACCATGGCAAAACGGTACGAATCAATTTTCAGCACAGCCTCAGGTTTTTGTTGCAACAGATATCGACTTTACGGTAAAAGCAACTACATCGGCAGGATGCATAACGTTAGATACAGTAAAAGTGCTGATAAATAATCTTCCTTCAATACCAAATGCTCCGGACAAGTTTGTATGTAAAGGAAATTCGGTTGCCATTGGCAGCCCTGCTTTACCGGGTGTAACTTATCAATGGACACCTTCAGTTGGATTAAATAACAGCAGCCTGGCTCAACCAATTGCAACCCCAACAGTGACGACCATTTACACCCTGACGGCAACTTTTGCGGGATTGTGTGATGCCTCTGCTGTAGATCAGGTAACCGTAACCGTTGGTAATGCTTTTTTTAGTATGCCTGATATTGTTTTTTGCCCTAGCGATGGAGCCGTAGCACTTGGTGGTTCTGCACCTCAAAATATGATTTCTTATAGCTGGCAACCACAGCAATTGGTTAACAACCCAATCATAGCAAATCCTTCTACGCTAAATCCTCCTCCTGGAACCAGCACTAATTTTACGTTGCTGGTAACCAATACTGACGGATGTAGTTACAGAGATACAATCGCATTGATCACATCTACCCCGGCTCCCAATGCAGGTATCGATAAACTTATCTGCAAAGGGCAGGCAACCAATATTGGCAGTGCTGGCAATGCAACCGGGCCTGGCATTTCTTATAGTTGGAATCCAACTGCTAATTTAAGTAATCCATCCAGTCCTAATCCAACGTTTACCGGTAATACAGGTGGCGTTTTCACTTATACGCTCACTGTAACAAATAACAATGTATCGTGTTCACTTACCGACATTGTAGTAATAAGGGTAATTGATTCTTTAATACCAAATCTGGATGCACCAGTTATTTGTGCAAATAGTTGTGTACAGATTGGTACGGCGCCCAGACCTGGCTATCAATATCAGTGGACACCTGCTGAGGGTTTATCAGACGACCAGATAGCAAACCCTGTGGCTTGCCTTGATTCGGTAACAACAAGTTATACATTAACTGCCACGGATCTCAATGGCTGTAGTGCCTCTGAAGTTGTTGTAGTAGCGGTTAGTCCACTTCCTGCAGCACAGCTAACCATACCATCAGTAACGGCATGTTTGGGTGACACTTCTATAACATTTAATCCCATAATTACCACGACAGGAACGTACACTTACAGCTGGTTTCCCGATAATGGCACTCTTAGCAATATTTACTCGTTAACACCACAAGTAATGGCAACGAATACTGGCACCACGCAATATACACTTACAATAACGGATATGATTAGCGGCTGTAGTAACAGTGCTTTGACAAACCTCATTATAAATGATTGTAGTCAATTGGCAATTGTTGGTGATTTTGTTTGGTATGATGCTAATTTTAATGGCTTGCAGGATGCAACAGAATTTGGAGAAACAGGCATTACCGTTCATTTATACAATAGTGCAGATTTAAATGTGGGCAATACGGTTACTGATGGTAACGGGCAATATTACTTTACCAATATTACACCCGGAAATAATTACTACGTTATTTTCGATTTGCCTGCAGGATATTCTTTTACACAGCAAAATACCGGAGGTATAACGGCAACGAATAATAGCAAAGCAAATACTGCGGGCAGAAGTAATAATTTCAATATACTACCTGGCGCCAGTATTTTAAACATTGATGCAGGGATAATTCCTGCAGGTTGCGGTTGCGGCGGTCCGGTTCCTGTAACCTTACTAACCTTTAATGGTACGCTGCAAAACCGGCAGGTGTTTTTAAACTGGCAAACTTCATCCGAATTTAACAATGACTATTTTAGTTTAGAGAGAAGCAATGCTACAGTATTTACCGCTATAGGAAGGATTAATGGAAATGGTACCAGTTCATTATTACACAACTATTCCTTTATTGACCAGGCTCCGCTGAATGGAGTTAACTATTATCGTTTGAAACAAATTGATTTTGATGGAAATTACAAGTACTCTCACATTATTCCAATTTACATGGATAATGACCTTGTAGTTAATGCTTACTACAACAGCCTGAATAATAGTATCAGGATAATTTTTAACAAGGCTCAGAATAATATCCAGTTAAAATTATTTGGTTCTAACGCTCAGCTTGTGAAAGCAATTTCAACATCTGCTAATATAACTGACTATACTATGCAATTACCTACTATTGCAAATGGTATTTATATATTGCAGATTATAGACAGGGAAACTGTAATAACAAAAAGACTAATTATTGGAAGATAACAAATACAAATAATGCATTGATTTTATTCTGCCATTAATAAAATACATTTTGCTAAACTATCTTTCCAGTGTGGAATAGTGATATTAAAAACTGACCTTATTTTATCTGTATTGAGTGAAGAATTCTGTGGGCGTTTTGCTGCTGTTGGGTATAGTGCTGTGGGTATGGGATGAACCTCACATTTTGCAGCAGTCAGTTTTTTAATCTCGGTAGCGAACTCATACCAATTTGTTATACCAAGGTTACTATAATGATATATACCGGGAGTTGGATTACTTCCAGCTCCTATTATCTCTAAAATGGCATTAGCCAGGTCCGCTGCATATGTTGGGCTACCAAACTGGTCGTTCACCACGTTGACATTTTCTTTCTCTTTCATCAAGCGAGCCATCGTTTTTACAAAATTCTTTCCAAAAGAACTGAAAACCCAGGAAGTTCGAATAATTATGGACTGCTCATTGTTTACAATCGCTGATCGCTCTCCATCAAGTTTTGATAATCCATAAACTCCAATTGGGTTGGTTGGATCGTCTTCCTTGTAAGCATCCTGCGCATTTCCATCAAACACATAATCTGTACTGAAATGAAAGAAAATTGCATTCGTTTTTTTACAGAGTGCTGCCAGGTTTCCCGGAGCAATCGCATTTATCTCAAATGCCAGTTTTTCTTCGGTTTCAGCTTTATCTACAGCCGTGTAAGCAGCGCAATTGATACAATGTGAAAATGAATTAATGGTAAACAATTCTTCCAGAGCCAAAAGGTTTGTAATAGAACACTCTTCTTTTGAAACAAAATAAAATTTCAACTCCGGATGAAGTTTTGCAAGTTGCCTGAATTCCATTCCAAGTTGGCCATTTGCACCGGTTACAAGTATACGAGGCTGTTTACTCAAATTATCTGAAAGAATTATTGATGAAATTCAAAATTATTCCTACAATCTTTGAACATAGGCTGGTTGAGATCCTTTTCAGAAATGATCCTTTTATCAATTGGTATTTTCCAATCAATATTTAATGAATTATCATCCAGGGCAATTCCTGCTTCGGCTTCCTTATTATAAAAAGTATCGCATTTGTAAAAAACCTCTGCCGTATCACTTAATACAGCGTAGCCGTGAGCAAACCCCTGTGGAATTAAGAACTGTCTTTTATTTTCTGCTGATAATTCGATGCTCATTGACTTCCCAAAAGTTGGCGAACCTTTTCTAAGATCCAGGGCTATATCCAGGATTGTTCCACTCAACACTCTAATAAATTTAGTTTGTGCAAATGGATTCAACTGGTAATGCAAACCTCTTACAACTCCGAAAACTGACCTGGCCTGGTTATCCTGCACAAAATCAATATCTACACCGGCTTGTTTGCAGGTGTATTCATTATAACTTTCAAAAAAATATCCACGGCTGTCAACCAATACTTTCGGTTCAAAAATAAGCAGCCCAGGAAATTCTGTTTGTATAAATGGCATTTTTATTGAATTACGCGTTTAAGCTTAAACGTTATTTTCACTTCTTCAGCTGATGGATCTTTCTGTTTTACTTTCCGTAAATATTTTTAAAATATGCTATTGTATCCGTCAGTCCTTCCTGGAATTTCCTTACAGGCTGATATCCTAAGTTTTCTTTTGCCAGAGAAATATCGGCGAGTGAGTTTCTTATATCTCCTGCCCTTGGTTCCCTGTAAGTGGCAGGCCAATCGCTTTTTAAATCAGAAGCACAGGCATTGTATAAATAATTAACAGAATAATACTCCCCAACAGCAACATTGTAAGCTCTATTAAAGGCTGTTTCATTTTCTGATAACATTCCTTTAATATTGATCTGTACCGCATTATCTACATAGGTAAAATCCCTGGTTTGTTCGCCATCACCATTAATATATACAGGTGTTTCATTCATTATTCCTTTTACAAACAATGGTATCACAGCTGCATAAGGGCCATCGGGATCCTGCCTTGGGCCAAAAATATTAAAATAACGAAATCCCATTAACCTGATCCCATATACATCTGCAAAAACCTGAGCATATAACTCATTGGTTTTTTTAGTTGCTGCATACGGTGATAAACAATTGCCAACTCTTTCTTCTTTTTTGGGTAAGGTTGGTTCATCTCCATATACTGAAGAAGACGAAGCGTAAACAAATGCCTTTACTTTATTATCAACTGCCGCCTTCAACATATTCACAAAGCCACCCACATTAACTTCATTAAAATAAACAGGTTCCTTTATGGAGCGGGGTACAGAACCCAATGCTGCCTGATGACTTACATAGTCGATATCTTCGCAAGCTTTCAAACAGGTAGCAGCATCCCTGATATCACCTTGCATAAATTCAAAGGCTGGGAATGAACGTAAGATGGCAAGATTACTTTCAAATCCGTTTACCATATTATCCAGTACACGAACTTTTTTTGCACCATTTTCTAATAAATATGCCGCTATATGGCTACCAATAAAACCTGCACCACCTGTTACAAGGAAAGAGTCTTTGCTAATATCTTTTGTATGAAATGTATTACTCAATGATTTGTATTTTTTCGACTTGTTATAATAGCAGTATTACCGTTAATTATTTATTCAGAATAAAATTTAAACAATCGATAAAAAAAAGATTACTCAAACTTAACTTCTTTTATAAGCTCCAGTAACTTCTGGATTTTATTTTTCCTCTATAAGTGCCTTTAAGATCAGCTACTAAAGCCAGCTTTTCTGTGATAGATGCAAAATAATCATCTCCGAGGTCTTTATAATCGTTATGAGGTACCGTTACTATTACAGCATCATAGTCCTTACTCAGGTTGGTTGTTAATCCAAACCCATACTCATGCATCAACTCATCGCTATCAGCATGTGGATCTGTAACATCAACATTCAATGAATATGCTTTCAATTCCTTAACCACATCTGCAACTTTGCTGTTCCTTATATCACTAACATTTTCTTTAAATGTTGCACCCATCACAAGCACTTTTGCTTCTTTAATATTTCCATCATTCTTAATAATATGCGTAAGTACTTTCTTTGCTACATAACCAGCCATACCATCATTTATATTTCTTCCGGCAAGTATAACCTGGCTATCATAACCAAGCTTTTGAGATTTATAG
Source organism: uncultured Ferruginibacter sp. (assembly GCA_964496585.1). Classification (GTDB taxonomy): domain Bacteria; phylum Bacteroidota; class Bacteroidia; order Chitinophagales; family Chitinophagaceae; genus Ferruginibacter. The sequence continues at coordinate 12,868 of CAZCAA010000016.1, read as the reverse complement.
GTAAGATAATATGGATCTACACCAATGCAATGCCCGCCAACAAGCCCGGGCTGAAATTTCAGAAAATTCCATTTTGTTCCAGCTGCTTCCAATACCTCATAGGTATTTATGTTCATCCTGTCGAAAATGATAGATAGCTCATTCATTAATGCAATATTAAGATCACGTTGTGTGTTCTCAATTATCTTCGCAGCTTCTGCTACTTTTATAGAAGACGCTCTGTGAACACCAGCTTTCACTACCAGTTCATAAACTTTTGCTATGGTATCCAGGCTTTCTTCGCAACAACCACTTACCACTTTTATAATTGTGCTGATAGTATGTTCTTTATCACCCGGGTTTATTCTTTCCGGAGAGTAGCCAATTTTATAATCATCTACCATTTTTAAAGAAGACCATTTTTCTATAATTGGAACACAATCTTCCTCAGTGCATCCGGGATAAACGGTGCTTTCAAAAACTACGTAATCACCCTTTTTAATTACTTTTCCAATTGTTTCACTGGCCCGTTGAACAGGAATAAGATCGGGAACATTGTGTTCATCTACAGGCGTAGGAACCGCAACAATGAAGAAGTTGGCCTTGCGCAATTCGTCCAGACTATTGGTAAAAGTAATATCACAATTTTCAAATGCAGCAGCCTCCAATTCCTGGCTTGGATCAATTCCTCTGCGCATCATTTCTACTCTTTCTGCATTAATATCAAACCCGATTACTTTGATTTTTTTGGCAAATTCCAGCGCAATGGGCAGGCCAACATAACCGAGTCCGATTACTGCTAAAGTTTTTTTCTTATCCAATAAATCCTGGTACATCATTGTTATTTTTTTGAGTTGAATGGTATTAGAAACGTTGAATTTTAGTAATCAGGTTCCTGTAATTAATCTTATTATCTATTTCCTCCCGGTTCCGGTTTCCCTGTCTAAAAACTCTTTGGGCAATTTATTCAATTCCTCTTTTGGTAAGCTTTTGAAATATTCATAGGTTATTTTAAGGCCCTCTGCCCGGTTAATTTTCGGTTCCCAACCAAGCAAATCCTTTGCTTTTGTGATATCCGGCTGCCGTTGTTTGGGATCGTCTATGGGTAATGGTTTGTAAACAATCTTTTGATTAGCACCTGTAAGTTTAATTATTTCTTCAGCAAAATCTTTTAAAGATATTTCGTCGGGGTTTCCTATATTCACCGGCATCGCGTAATCGCTCATCAGCAATTTATAAATTCCCTCCACGAGGTCGTTTACGTAACAAAAACTTCTGGTCTGGCTGCCATCTCCAAAAACTGTAAGGTCCTCTCCTCTTAATGCTTGTCCTAAAAATGCAGGAAGTGCACGTCCATCGTTTAGGCGCATCCGTGGTCCGTAAGTGTTAAAAATGCGAACTATCCTTGTTTCCACCTGATGAAAAGTATGGTAAGCCATTGTAATTGCTTCCTGAAATCTTTTGGCTTCATCATAAACACCACGTGGACCAACAGGATTTACATTTCCCCAATAAGATTCGTTTTGCGGATGTACCAACGGGTCACCATATACTTCACTGGTACTTGCAACTAGTATCCTTGCCTTTTTTGCAAGGGCAAGTCCAAGACAATTATGTGTTCCCAGCGATCCAACCTTTAGCGTTTGAATAGGAATTTTTAGGTAATCAATCGGACTGGCAGGAGATGCAAAATGAAGAATATAATCAAGGTTTCCCGTAACATGGATGAATTTAGAAACATCATGATGGTAAAACTCGAACTGTGGTAATTTAAACAGGTGTTCGATATTCTTCAGGTCACCGGTTATCAGGTTATCCATTGCTATCACATCAAAACCTTCTTTAATAAATCGGTCGCATAAATGAGATCCCAAAAAACCAGCGGCTCCTGTAATTAAAACTCTTTTATTACTCACGATTTTTTAGTGTGTTTATGGATGTGTGAATTAACGAAATTTAATTTTTATCCCGCAACTTTATACCTTTCTTAGCCAACCGTGATCGCCTTCCTTCCAACACTTTCATAATGAAATCCAAGTTGGTTCATATGATCAAGGTCAAAAAGATTTCTTCCGTCAAAAATTGCTTTGCTTTTTACTATCGCTGTAATTTTTTCAAAATCAGGCGTACGGAATTCATTCCATTCTGTAGCTATGATTAAAGCGTCTGCATTTTGCAAAGCATCATATTGATTGTTTGCAAAACTGATCCTGTTACCAAATAATTCTTTAGTGTTACTCATTGCTTCGGGATCAAAGGCTGTAACTGTTGCTCCCTGCGACAATAAAGATTCAATCATATATAATGCGGGCGCTTCCCTGATATCATCTGTATTTGGTTTAAACGCAAGGCCCCACAAAGCAAAATGTTTCCCCTTAATATCGTTGTTAAAAAATTTATTTATTTTAGGAATTAGATGCAATTTCTGATAACCATTCACATCCATTACTGCCTTCAGAATTTTAAAATCATAATTTGCATCCGAAGATGATTTTGCCAATGCCTGTACATCTTTAGGAAAACAACTTCCGCCATATCCTATACCAGGGAAAAGAAATCTTTTTCCAATACGTTCGTCACTTCCAATACCACGGCGAACCATATCAACATCAGCTCCAAGTTTTTCGCACAACTGTGCAATCTCGTTCATGAAACTTATTTTAACTGCAAGAAATGCATTGGCGGCATATTTGGTAAGTTCAGCAGAGTTCTCATCCATAAAGATGATTGGATTGCCCTGGCGTACAAATGGCGCATACAGATCGTTCATTAACTTAATCGCTCTTTCAGACGTTGTGCCAATCACAACCCTGTCTGGTTTCATAAAATCATCTACAGCTACGCCTTCCCGTAAGAATTCCGGGTTACTTACCACATCAAAATCTACTGTTGCATTTTTTGAGATGGCTTCACTCACTTTTTGTGCTGTGCCAACCGGAACCGTACTCTTATCAATTATTACTTTATAATCTTTCAATATTTTTCCCAGATTGTCTGCTACACCCAGAATATACCTGAGATCTGCACTGCCATCTTCTCCGGGAGGAGTTGGTAAAGCTAAAAATATAACCTGTGCATGTTCCACAGCAGCTTCCAGCGAGGTTGTAAAATGCAATCTGCCTTCCTTCTGGTTACGTAAAAATAATTTTTCCAATCCTGGTTCATAGATTGTAATCTGACCTGATGATAATTTTTCAACTTTTGTTTTGTCAATATCTACGCAGGTAACTGTATTGCCTGTTTCTGCAAAGCAAGTACCTGTTACCAATCCAACATACCCTGTTCCAATTACTGCAATTTTCATAAATGCTATACTTTTCTTTTTCTTTTATTTATTTACAAATTCTAATACCTGAGATACGATAAATTGTTGTTGTTCTTCATCCAGCTCCGTATGAATAGGCAATGATATTACTCTTTCAGTAAGCCAATCTGTATCAGGCAAATGATAGGTATTTCCGCCAAATGCATCAAACATCTTTTGACGATGGGCAGGTACCGGATAATATATCATAGACGGTACGCCTCTGTCGGCAAGAAATTGATTCAAACTATCTCTATCTGTGTTATGAAGTATGATCGTGTACTGGTGAAATACATGCTTATTATTCTTACCACGAAACGGTGTTTCTATATTTTTATTTCCTGCAAAAGACTTGTCGTAAAAATCGGCCGCTTTAATACGGGCATCAATATACTCATCCAGGTGTTTTAATTTAATATTTAAAATAGCAGCCTGCATGGCATCTAACCTGGAATTACAACCAACTACATCGTGGTAATATCTTTTACTCTGACCGTGAGAGGCGATCATTTTCATTTTATCTGCCAGATTATCATCATCCGTAAATATTGCACCGCCATCACCAAAAGCTCCCAGGTTTTTTGAAGGGTAAAAAGAAGTACAGCCTATGTGGCCGATGCTTCCGGTTTTTTTTGTTTTGCCATTTGAAAACGTATAATCATTGCCAATTGCCTGCGCATTGTCTTCTATTACAAAAAGATTGTGTTTTGCGGCAATTTCCATGATTGCCTCCATATTGGCAGCATGACCGTAAAGATGCACTGGAACAATTGCCTTGGTTTTTGGCGTAATAGCTTTTTCGATGGCAACAGGATCAATGCAAAAAGTTTTTTTATCAACCTCAACAAAAATGGGCTTTATCTGGAGCAAAGCTGCTACTTCTACGGTAGCGATGTACGTAAATGAAGGTGTTATTACTTCGTCGCCAGGTACAAGACCAAGCGCCATCATTGCAATCTGCAGTGCATCTGTGCCATTTGCACAGGGAATCACATGTTTAGTTCCATTGTATTTTGCAATACTCGTTGCAAAATCATTTACTTCCTTACCACCGATAAACTGCGAACTTTCCATTACTGCCAATACAGCCGCATCAACTTCCTGCTTTATTTTGTGGTACTGACTTTTAGTATCCACCATTTGTAAAGGCCTCATAAATTTCATTATTTAAGCGGCGCAAAGATACAATTTTGAATTTCCTAACCAACCAACTTCCGTCTAAATTGATTTAACGGGCAATACGCTGTATTTTTGGAGCTAAAAACCACAAATTGAGCTTATTACTTTACAACCTTTTCCTCTTATTATATTCAATTGGTATTCGTATCGCCGCTATTTGGAACAAAAAAGCCAGGTCATGGGTAACTGGACGAAAACAATTTCCAAACGTCACATTAAATGAAAAAGTAATATGGATGCATTGTGCCAGCCTTGGAGAATTTGAACAAGGCAGACCTGTTTTGGAAGCTATTAAAGAAAGTTATCCTTCTTATAAGATCGTTCTCAGCTTTTTTTCTCCCAGTGGATATGAGATCAGAAAAAATTATGCAGGCGCTGACCAGGTTATTTATCTACCAATGGACAATATGTTACATGCCCGTAGACTGGTAAGTGCCATTAATCCCTCTTTGGTGATTTGGGTAAAGTATGAATATTGGTATTACTACCTTACAGAACTTAAGAAACGAAAAATTCCTGTAATATTAGTCTCAGGAATTTTCAGGCAATCGCAACCATTTTTTAAATGGTATGGCGGTATCTGGAAAAAAATGCTGGAGTGTTTTGATCAACTTTTTGTTCAAAATGAATCTTCTGCTGAACTTTTAAAAAGTATCGGAATCGAAAACAATGTGGCCGTTGCCGGCGACACCAGGTTCGACAGAGTTTGTACCATCGTTGAAAAAAAATCTCCGGTAAATTTTATTGCCGATTTTATTAACGGTAAACAAGTAGTCGTTGCCGGTAGTACCTGGGAAGATGATGAAATAGAATTGATTCATTATGTAAAATCCAATCAGGATAAAAAATTCATTATCGCACCGCATGAGATCGACGAAATTAATTTAAGTGACGTGAAGAAAGAGTTTGAACAGGCGATATTTTATTCTGAACTGGAAGCAGGTAAAAAATCTGTAAATGACAGCAATGTATTGATAATTGACAATATTGGAATGCTCTCCAGATTGTATCAATATGCTGATATAACCTATATTGGCGGCGGATTTGGCAGCGATGGCATACACAATATTCTGGAAGCAGCCGTCTATTACAAACCAGTGATATTTGGTCCTGTTTTTGAAAAATTCGCAGAAGCAAGGGAATTGGTGGAAGCTGGTGGCGCCTTCTCAATCAACAATGCACTTGAGCTTGAAGAACTTTTGAACGATCTCTTTAATAATAAATCTTTATTAGAAAGATCAGGTAATATTTCAGGTGATTATGTGCATGAAAAAAGAGGTGCAACCAAAAAGATCATGAATTATGTAATTGAAAAACGCCTCTTAACTAACTGATCAAACTGTTGAACAATGGGTGTTTTATCGTTCCAGCCCAACTTCAATTTCAACTCGCGTTTAATCCAATATTCGGCTTCAGGATAAATGGCAAAACTGTTGATGGTTTTAATACTTCTCTCGTACATTACTTCATCACCTCTAAAAAGCTCATTTATATATAAGAAGCGATCATTTATATTTATTGCTTTTTTCAGGTCTTTGATAGGAATATCCTGCAAAGTTTCGCTTAGCTCTAATTTCGACTGCTTTAATTTCTCATTCAGCGAATCTCCTGTTTCTGTACCAATCGTTTCGTGAAGCTCTTTCTTTACTTTTTGTTCAGGAGCTTTTTGATGTATTAAGGTAGGTGTATCTTCAACAGGATCAAAGATAATAGATGGCTTATTTTGTGCACTCATGCTGTTTTTTGCCTCAGCATTTTTTTTGATTTCTTCCAGTTCAGCTTCCACTTCTGCTTCATCAATCTGCAAAATCTCTATTATTTTCTCAGGTTCGTTCTGCTCAGCAGATGGTTCATTCGATGGCATATTGAACGAAACGGGCAAATCAACTGCTACCGAACGGGATTCAGCTGCAGGTTTGCTGGTAGCTTTTAAATGCAACAACTCCGACTGCAGCATTTGCACAGTCATTAAGAGTGTATCTGGTGTTGCATTTTTCGAAAGCTGTTCCAGTAACCTGTTACAGAGGGTTTCCACCCGTTCCATATATTCAGTTTTGCTGATAAAATTAATTTCTGAGCCGCAAATTATGTTTTGTCCTGTGAATAGAAACCATAATCTTTGCACGTATTGGGAATAAAGTTACAAACACATTTTTAAAAAATTTATTTAATGTTTATTGAACCAAATTTCAGAGGCGAGCGGCGCGGCTGGATAGAAGTAATTTGCGGCAGCATGTTTAGCGGTAAAACAGAGGAATTAATAAGAAGGCTTAAACGGGTTAAAATTGCCAACCTGAAAGTTGAAATATTTAAACCGTCTATTGATACCCGTTATGATGAATCAAAAATTGTAAGCCATGATACCAATGCTATTCAATCTACACCGGTAGATAGTTCGCAAGCCATTTTACTTTTAGCCCATGATGTAGACGTGGTGGGCATCGACGAAGCCCAGTTCTTTGATGCAGAAATAGCTGTGGTGTGTGAGCAACTTGCTTTGAGAGGAATCAGGGTAATTGTTGCAGGCTTAGATATGGATTATATGGGCAAACCATTCGGACAAATGCCTAACCTATTATCTGTGGCCGATTATATAACAAAACTGCACGCAATCTGTGTACAATGCGGCAATATTGCCAACATCAGTTATCGTAAAGTTGCCGGTGGCGGACAGGTTTTATTAGGAGAAAAAGATATATATGAACCGCGTTGCAGACATTGTGCTCAGGAGAAGTCTGAAACAACCGCTTCGCATTAACGGATAAGCAGTAACAAAACATACCGCAACAGATAATAAAAATTTCGAATTAATTTGCGCTCATGAACAGCCGAATACTTGCCCTGCTTAAAAAAGATATCCTGCTGGAATTGAGGCAAAAGCATACATTTTACGGCATTCTACTTTATATCGCTTCTACTATTTTTGTATTGTACCTATCTATGCCCGACAGTCCGGAGAGTAATGTTTGGAACAGTCTTTTTTGGGTAATACAATTATTTGTTTGCGTAAATACAGTGGCAAAAAGTTTTCTGCAGGAAAACCGCGGGCGTATGCTTTATTTTTATTCGATAACATCTCCAATAGAATTCATCTTATCTAAGCTCATCTTTAATATGATCCTCATGTTGTTGATGAGTTTTGTAAGCCTGTTACTTTTTTTCATGTTTTTAAATAACCCGGTAACTGATACGATTAGATTTATAGGTATTGTATTGTTAGGTGGCGCCAGCATCAGCCTTGTTTTTACACTTATGAGTGCCATCGCCGCCAAGGCACAGCAAAATGCGGCATTAATTGCTATTTTGGGCTTCCCGGTTATTTTACCACAGTTGTTATTATTGATGAGACTCAGCAAATCAGCCTTCTCGGAAGTTTTTCGGGATGGAGCCCTTTGGCAACTTGCAGGTTTAATTGCCCTGATAGATCTGGGAGTGATCGTAATGGCAGTAATTCTTTTTCCTTATTTGTGGAAGGATTAACGGGCTTTCCCTTTAGATAATCTTAATAAACCTTCGCTGATAGTGCTTTTAATTGTGCTATATTATTTCCATAATCCGAAACAATTATTTCATAACCATATCAAGTTTCCCCATAACTTTGCGCCACTTAATTAAATACTTGCATTAGTGTATAAAAGCTGGTGGAAAATATTATCATTCATATTGTTGGTTTATACCATTATTTGTGGTTTCCTGCTTGATGTTCCCCGCTTATTTATCCTTAATGAAACTATCCGAAATCTCTACTTTCATGTATGCATGTGGTTTGGGATGATGATATTATACACTACCAGTTTTGTTTATAGCATAAAGTACCTGAGGGGATTTAATTACCGCAACGACATTTTTGCTCACAATTTTGCTTCTGTAGGTAGCCTTTTTGGTATTCTTGGGTACACAACCGGTGTGTTATGGGTATCTGTAACATGGCTTACCGACCAGGGCCAATCGATGGGCAGCGTATTAAAAGAACCCAAATTGATTGGTGCTGCTATTGCTTTGCTTATTTACGGAGCTTACTTCGTACTTAGAGGATCATTTACAGATATTGATAAAAGAGCAAGAATAAGTGCCGTATATAACATTTTTGCTTTTGCGATGCTGTTTCCAAGTATTTGGATTATTCCAAGATTGGTGGGAAGTTTGCATCCAGGCGCACCAGGCAGTGATAGTGGAAATCCGGCATTGGATAGAAATGATATGGATTCGGGTATGAGAATGATTTTTTATCCGGCAGTTATTGGCTGGACGTTATTGGGAGTATGGATTACAACTTTAAAGATTCGGTTGGAATTATTCAGGGACAAAAAATTAGTTAATGAACAATAAGATATTTTCCCGTTTTTTATTACTTACCGCAGGCATGCTGCTTTCGCTTTATACTGTGGCGCAGGATAAACCCGAAATGGCAGATCTAATGAGAAGCAATGGTAAGATTTATGTAGTGGTACTTGTTTGTCTTACTATTTTGATCGGCCTATTTTTATATGTAATGATGCTCGACAGGAAAATAAGAAGGATCGAAAAAAACGGGCAGCAGGATTAGAAAACAATCATTGTTAACTTTAATCAGCAAAAACATAAATTAGCTTGTAAGGGGTTAACCCTTTTTTATAAATAAAAAACAATCATATGTCTTCAAACCAGCCGTATAGCTTTTTTCAAAGTGTTGAAAAGAGTTTTGACAAAGCAGCAACTTTCACGTCATTTGATCCGGGAATCCTGGAACAAATTAAAGCCTGCAACAGTGTTTACCAAATGCGTTTCCCTTTGAAAAGAGATGATGGAAGCGTGGAAGTAATTGAAGCTTACCGTGTGCAACACAGTCACCACAAAACGCCTTGTAAAGGTGGTATCCGCTTCAGTGATGAAGTTAACCAGGATGAAGTGATGGCG
>CAZCAA010000016.1:0-3410 GCA_964496585.1 uncultured Ferruginibacter sp. | reverse complement strand
GTTCGTGGCCGTACAGAAGCTACCGGACTTGGTGTATTCTTTGGTATCCGTGAAGTTTGCAACATGCCGGATGTAATGAAAAAACTTGGTCTTGAGGTTGGTATAAAAGGAAAAAAAGTTGTTGTTCAGGGAATAGGAAATGTGGGATACCATTGCGCTAAGTTCTTCAGGGAAAACGGTGCAATCGTGATCTGTATAGCAGAGCATGACGGCGCTGTCTACAATGAAAATGGTTTGCATGAGGATCAGCTGATTGATCAAAGGAATAAAACCGGTTCTATCTTAAACGCACCCGGAAATACCACCCTTGCAAAATCGTCAGATGCGCTCGAATTGGAATGCGATATCCTGATACCTGCAGCATTGGAAAATGTTATCAATGGTGATAACGCAGCAAGGGTAAAAGCAAAGATCATTGGCGAAGCTGCTAATGGTCCTTGTACACCTGAAGCGGATGAAGTGTTTGCAAAGAAAGGAATTCTTTGTGTTCCGGATATGTACCTCAATGCAGGTGGCGTTACCGTAAGTTATTTTGAGTGGTTGAAAAACCTTAGCCATGTACGTTATGGTCGTATGGAAAAAAGATTTAAAGAAAATCAGAATGCCCGTCTTCTCGGACAAATGGAAGATCTTACCGGTAAAAAAGTAAACGAAGCAGAACGAGCCTACATTATGCATGGTGCAGATGAAGTTGATTTGGTTCACAGTGGACTGGAAGAAACGATGATCAGTGCCACAAGAGAGATCATGGAAATATGGCAGAAGAATCCGAATATTCCTGATATGCGCACAGCAGCTTATGTTAATGCTATCAATAAAGTAGCAACAAGCTATGGTGAACTTGGAATCTTCCCATAATATTTAATTACTTGAATTTATATAATAAAGAAGCCTTCAAAATGAAGGCTTCTTTATTATATACCGGTGTTGGAAATTATTCTTCTCTAGGTTTTGAATCATTTTTACATTGCAACAAAAAAAGTCATACTTTATCTTCAGCTACTGCTGATGCCATTATCTACTGAAGGAATATTGTCTATCAACTTCAACAAGCTTGAACTTTCAGTTCCAATCTGATTTAAATAAAAATTATCTAAAGTTTTCAGAATCTTTTAAACGGCTATGAATATTTCTACTTCAGCATTTTCAGGGTCACGGGCTTTTTCTCCATACACTTCAAAATCTGCTGTGAATTTCCTTTGCAGATCCGACTCCCATATCTTAAGCCATTCATTGAAAACGACTCCTTCCTGCAAATTTCCTTTAGCAATAAATTTGGAATAAAACGCTGAGGCAATTTCCTTCCCCGCCATGCCCTCCGGGATAATACTCAGGTTTTCAACCCTGCAACCAAGTATAGTCGTATAAGGTTTTGTATGATCCTTTTCATAATCAGTGTACATGCAATAAATTGACTGGTCAATTTTTCCCGGGATCTTATCCATTGCATTTTCAGTCATAAACTTATTCCAAAGTGCCGGAATATCTTTTCCAGATTGCCCATCCTCATTCGTAGTTCTTACAGCAATACCAATTATGCTGAAGCCCTGAATTTTTTCACTATTCATTTTTTAAAAATTTATTTGCACTTTATAAAATAAAAACGACAATATTTCAACAGTTAAAATAACTTTTCAATAGCTACCATCAAAAAATATTACCAAATAAAAATTCAATATTTGGAATAGCTCAATACTCTTTTTTGATTTCGTTGTAAAATAATCAAGCATAATTAAAACGAAGGAATCACAGTTTCTTCCGTAAATATTTCCTTTACATGCCTAAACGCTGCACAGTAACTTCCATTCGTTACAACTACATACATTGCCTTAACATTTATATTATATCGCAACACTTGTTGCAAGGTGCTTTCGGTCAATGCAACATTCATCTCTTTACACTCAACAATCATAAAAGGTTTTGTTTCCTTGTCATACACAACTATATCAAAACGTTTTTTTACATCGCCCAGTACCAGCTGCTTTTCAACTGCAATCAATGAAGCAGGATAATGTAAAATCTCTGTGAGATAAAGTAAAAAATTTTGACGTACCCATTCCTCCGGCGTGATAGTTAACCAGCGCTTCCGTATCATACAAAAGATAAGTTCTTTTCCAGCTTCGTCTTTTATTAAAGGCTTTTTATCAGGATAAATTATCTTAATCATGGAAAAGCAAATATCGGTAATCAGCAATCGTTGTGGCACAAAAAAATGCTCCTAAATAATTTTAGAAGCATTTCAATTTTATTATGATAATTTCCGATTCTCTATTGCCTCTACTTAATTCGTTGCTGCATCTGCATTTAAATTACCCCATCCCAACGATGAATTTCTTGTAGGATAATTGGCGCTTGTTTGTATCAGCTTATTCAGCACCTGGTCTCTTGTATAAGTTGGGAAACGGCTCCAAACCAAAGCTGCAATGCCCGCTGCCTGCGCAGTAGATACCGAAGACCCACCAACTGTGGAAGGAATATCTCCCATCATTGCCAGCGTTAATGGATGGCGTTTGGTGGATGCCTTTTCCATCACCATTGTAAAATCAGTTTCGCTACCATCATGACAATCTGTACAGGTAGTTGTATAACTATTATCGCGTACGCCTGTTACAGCATTAACCTGTGATAACGTTGCAGGAAAAATCACACCAAACCATCCCGATGTCCAGCTAAAAGAAGTACCTGCTGCACAGAAAATGAGTTTGCCTTTTCCATAAGCATATAAAATTGCATCTTTCATTTGCGAACTACTGGTGATCCTTCCCATACTCATGCTGATGATCTTTACATCTGCCCTATTACCTGCGTTAGTAAAGGCATCTGAAGCACCTTTCACCTCGCGGCTTGCATCCATGAATACATCTTCAGAAGCTCTGCAGGTTACAAGATTACAATTGTATGCAATACCAACTGCGTTCCCATCTGTGCCTCTAGGTGCCGCACATGCTCCTGCCATACAGGTTCCATGGCCGCAACCATCGTCTGGTGTTTCTACCGGGCCTGTAGGAATTCCTAAAAAAGTAGACCTTGGTAAGGTTACAATCCTTTCTACTGTCCGGCCAGCCGAAGAACCCTGGTTAAATGATGCACCAAGATTTTCCTGGTCAAATTCTGCTCCGGTATCAATGATAAAAACTTTTACTCCGGCACCGGTAGATTTTGTCCAGGCCTGTGAAACTCTATGGTAACTATGGTTCCAGGATTGCTTGGCTGCAGGTGAAATTGTTGTGTAGTCAACGTTGGCTACCAGATCAGTTTCCGGCGTATTGCTTCCACAGCCGCTGCTACTGGCAACTGCATTGCTGCTATTATCCTGTTGAGCTGCTCTCACAGCTTCCTGGGGTTCATAACCCATTGGTTCTGCATAACGTACCAGCTTACTCGCTCTTAACAATTTTACAGTAGCAGGG
>CAZCAA010000015.1:49152-63934 GCA_964496585.1 uncultured Ferruginibacter sp. | reverse complement strand
TGCGGAACGAATAAATATCTATGGAATGTTAACTATGCATCTACCGCCGGATGTACTCCAACAACAAGTAATTTTATTTACCTCGGTGGAACAAACAGTACTTCTGCACAGCCTCAATTTCAATTCATCAATCCAGGCATATATACATTAGAGTTACTTGTTATTAGCCCAGCTGCAGCTTGTACCTCAGCCGTTGCTACGCAGGTAGTCACTGTTAAAGGAAAGCCTGTCGCAAGTTTTAGTTCATTTCCTGCATCTATCTGCGTTAATAGTTCAATAACTCCAGCGGCTACAGTTACCTGTTATACCAGTGCTAACACATACGTCTGGTCATTTCCCGGAGGTACTCCTTCCACGTCATCCAGTGCAAACCCCGGTGCTATTGTGTACAGTACTGCTGGGCCTTATACAGTTTCACTTGCTGTTACAAACGAATGTGGAACAACTACGATAACACAACCACTCACCGTGCAGGCTGTTACAGCTTCCAATGCGGGAACTACTCAAACATTGTGTGGAAGTTCGGTAACAATGGCCGGCAACACAGCAGTGCAAGGCATCGGCACATGGACTCAGTTAAGCGGCCCTGTTATAGGAAATATTGTAAATCCGGCATCTCCTGTTACTGTAATTAATGGGCTTTCTGTTCCGGGTGCTTATGTATTCACCTGGACAATCAATAACAGCGGCTGTATCAGTGCAACAAATGTCACTATTAATATTTCTTCCGGGCCAACTGTGTCCAATGCAGGCACAGACCAGAATATTTGTCTTGCAACTACTGCAACATTAACGGCTAATAATGCTGTAACAGGAACAGGCCAATGGACGCAGGTAAGTGGTCCGGCTGGCGCAACAATTACTTCACCCACAACGTCAACAACAACAGTTACAGGTTTAGTGGTTGGCGTATATGATTTTCGCTGGACAATCAGTTTTAGCAATTGTGTTCCCAGTACAGATGATGTGAGTGTAACAATCTCAAATAATCCATCAGCGTCCGCTGCCGGTTCTGATCAGGTGATTTGTTCTACTACTACTACCTTAGCCGGCAATAATCCGGCAATTGGAACCGGAACCTGGTCGCAGATAAGTGGCCCGAATACTGCTACTATTACAACACCCGGTTCACCGAATACAACGGTAAACGGATTGGTGACGGGTACTTATATATTTCAATGGACAATCTCAAATGGTAACTGTCCTGTTACCAACGATCAGGTGCAAGTAACGGTAACGGCTACTTCTACTACAGCAGTTGCCGGTGCAGATCAGGCGATTTGTAATGTTAGCTCTGCGACACTTGGCGGAAATACTGCTGTAGCCGGTGTAGGCACCTGGACGTTTATCAGCGGACCGAATATTCCCACAATTACTAATATTAATTTGGCTTCTACAACTGTTACCGGATTAATACCAGGTATATACATTTTTCGTTGGACGATTGCAAATGGTAATTGTCCCTCCACCTTTGATGAAACGCAGGTATCAATATTTGCAAATGCCACAACGGCCATTGCTGGTCCGGCTCAAACAGTTTGTGGAACAAGCGTTACCATGGCTGCAAATGCGGCAGTAACAGGAACGGGTAGCTGGAGTCAACTTAGCGGATCTCCTGCCACTATAACCTCGCCAAATTCGCCTACTACAACAGTCACTGGATTATCGGCAGGTAATTATAGCTTTACCTGGACGATCACAAACGGAACTTGTGTGAGTAGTTCAAATGTAAATATTACAATCTCCGCTGGTCCAACCACTGCAAACGCTGGAACCAACCAGGACTTGTGCCTGGCTACTAGCGCAACACTGTCAGGAAATACTGCTGTTGTAGGAACTGGTCAATGGTCGCAGATAAGTGGCCCTGTAGGTGCAATAATTACTTCGCCTGCTTCAGCAACTACAACAGTTACAGGTTTGGTTGTGGGTATTTATGTATTTCGCTGGACAATCAGTTTTAGCAATTGTACTCCAAGTATTGATGATGTAACAGTAACAATCTTCGACAATCCAACTTCATCTGCAGCAGGAACCGATCAAACAATTTGTAGTGCTTCAACTATTCTGGCTGCTAACACAGCCGCTATTGGAAGTGGCTTGTGGACTCAGTTTTCCGGTCCGGGCACTGCAACGATAGTAAACCCGGCATCAGCTAATACTGGCATCAGTGGATTGGTTGTTGGAACCTATGTTTTTGAATGGACCATCTCAAACGGGAATTGCCCTGCCAGCGTTGATCAGGTACAAATAGTGGTAACAGATATTCCAACTGTAGCTGCTGCAGGAACAGACCAGTCATTGTGCGCTTCAACAACTGCAAGTTTAAACGGCAACACAGCGTTATCAGGCACAGGAACCTGGACGCAGGTGAGTGGAGTCTCCGCTACTATAGTTAGTCCAAATCTCGCTACCACTATAATTAATGGGTTATTGCCGGGTGTATATGTTTTTCGTTGGACAATCGGAAATGGCGTTTGTCCTTCAACGTTTGATGATGTGCAGGTAACCATTTATGAGAATGTTACGCCCTCAGCAGCGGGAAGCCAGCAGGTTATCTGCGGAACAACGGCAACAATGATAGCAAATACGCCAGTAATCGGTACAGGATTATGGTCGCAGGTTAGCGGCCCCAATACCCCAGTTATCACAAATAGTTCATCACCGGTAACAACATTATCCGGATTGATAACTGGGTCTTATATTTTTACCTGGACAATCAGCAACGGGACTTGTGTAAGCGCCTCGAGTGTTAATATCATAATTTCTTCAGGTGCATCGCTTTCCAATGCGGGAGCTAATCAGGATCTTTGCCTGGCAACATCTACCGTATTAAATGGCAATGCGCCTGCGGTAGGTGCCGGCCAATGGACCCAGGTGAGTGGTCCAAATTCTGCTGTGTTTACAAATAGCAGTTTGCCAGGAACTGCTGTAACAGGACTCGTAGTAGGAACTTATGTGTTCCGGTGGACGATCAGCTTCAGCAATTGCACACCCAGCGTTGATGATGTACAAGTGATAATTTTTGACAATCCCTCTGCTTCTAACGCAGGAGCAAATCAAAATATTTGTATACCGAATGCACAATTGGCGGCAAATACACCGGTAATTGGAACCGGTAACTGGTCGCAATTTAGTGGCCCGAATACTGCCAGCATAACCGATGTATCATCACAGGCTTCCACCGTTTCAGGTTTAACAGGAGGTGATTACCTTTTTATCTGGACGATCAGCAATGGTCCTTGTCCGGCACAAACAGACACTGTTCAGATAACCTATTCTACTATTGGCAATAATATCATTAGTGGTAGTAATGCCACCTGTATCAATACAATTCCCCCATCCATCACCGGTAGTACACCAACTGGTAGCGTTGGGGGCTATGTTTATCAATGGCAGCAAAGTACAGATGCTGGCATAAACTGGAACGACATTGCTGGTGCTAACAGTATTAACTATAGTCCCGGAACCCTGGTAATTTCCACCTGTTACCGGAGAATAGTTACTACAATTCAATGTACTGGTGCCCAGGGAGATCCATCTGCTCCACTATGCATCACCGTTAATCCTGATAGTAGGGCATTATTTTCTGCAAGTAGTACATTACTTTGTGCTCCCGTAAATCTTGATACACTAATTACAGTTACAGCCTTCCCACTTCAAAATCTTCAATATAACTGGTACCAGAATAATATCCTGATAACGGGCACGGTTAATGGTTTACCTCCTTCTTTTCTTATTACTTCGCCCGGACAAACCGTGGTTATTAAGTTGGTAACAACCAGCCTTTTTGGTTGTAAACCAGATAGTATGGAAATCACTTTCACCACACGTCCCGCTGTAATTGTTAATTTTATAAAAGATACTATTTCAGGATGTGGATCTTTGCCCGTTAATTTTACCAATACTTCCAGCATCTTAAATAATTCAATTGAATACTATTGGGATTTTGGAAACGGTGCAACGCTTGCAAATGTGATTCAACCGCCATCTACTATTATTTATTTAAGTAGTCCAGTTTTTAGAGATACAACTTATTATATTACATTAAAGGCTTTCAATGGATGTGATACTACTTATAAAAGGGATAGTGTAAAAGTTTATGCTAATCCGAAAGCGAGGTTTGCAACCTTATCTTCCGGTTGTTCGCCTTTTAGAGATACGATTGTGAACAGTTCATTTGGAGAGGATGCATTTACCAGTTATTTCTGGGATTTTGGCGATGGAACTACAGATACAACTTTTACCAATGGAACGTTGTATCACAATTATATTACCGGTATAGTAGATACTATTACCATACAACTTATTATGCAGAACCGGTGCGGAAGAGATACGCAGTTGATAGATGTAATTATATCTCCCAGTAATATAATAGCGCAGGTATCCATCAACGGTAGTGAGTTATATGGATGTGCTCCGCATACAGTTAATTTTCAGAATAGCTCAGTAGGTGCTTCGTTGTTGCATTGGGATTTTGGCGATGGAACTCCGATAGAAACAGTACCCAACAGCCAGTCAGTTGTAAGCCATACATACTTTAGCGGAGGCATATTTAACATTCAGGTAACGTTGGAAAACGGTTGTTCTGATACCACTGTTAACAAACAAATAACTGTGTATGATGCACCGGTAGCGTCTTTCAGCCTGCTCAATACTATGATCTGCACCGGAGGTATTGTCTCTACTAATAATACTTCAACAAATGCCAACTCATACGAATGGTTTTGGGGCGATGCCAGCAGTACGGCGGGATTTAATGCCAGCCATACTTATCCAAACGCTGGTATCTACTTTGTAACCCTCGTTGCAAGAAGAGTAAATGTATTTGGAGTAGCCTGCACAGATACTTCTGCACCAGTGCAGGTAACAGTTGTAGACCGCATTCCCGCAGTAATTGACATTAGTCCTTCAAACAGCCCATGTGTTCCTTACACGATAGCCGTTTCGGCAAACGGTGCTGCAGCAGCAGCCCAGGTAACCTGGTATTTTTATGACAGCAATACAGCTCCCGGAATCTTCCAGTTCAGCGGTCCAACGGCTTCCTATATTTATAACAGTGCAGGAGTAGATAGTGTAAAACTGGTAGTTGAAAATACCGCGGGATGCAAGGACAGCACGGTGAAAGTATTTACAGTAAATGAAACTCCTATAGCTTTATTTACGCCGGTAGATATCAAGACCTGTAATACAGATACTACTGTAACCTTTAATGTTGCTGTTAACTATGCAGGAACAGATCCGGTAAACTTTGAATGGTTTGTAAACGACATTTCTTCAGGCAATAGCAATCCTTTTACCTACCAGTTTCAGGCGCCTGCTGGCATTACTGCCGCCAACGTTTTTAACATCAGGGTGTTGGTTAAGAATTCAGTGGGCTGTGGTGATACGGTTAATTTTGGAAAGTTTACGATTCAAACACTTGGGCCAAGAGACATTGTTGTTTCTCCTTCGTACGTACAGTCGCTTCCAAATACAACATTTACTTTTTCCGATACAGCCCAAAACCTGCCTTCCATGACTTATCTGTGGTTTACCGGAGATAGGAATAATACGGAGATTCCCGGAAGAGAGATAACCTACACTTATGGTGATACGGGAGTTTATCATGTACGGTTAACAGTTACTGATTATGAGACAGGTTGTTTGTCAACTGATTCAGTGAAGGTATATGTATTGGCTGTTCCAGGTTATCTGTATGTTCCCAATGCTTTTTGTCCGGGTTGCCGTAAAGTAGAGCTCAGGCAATTCCTTCCATTGGGTAAAGGTTTGAAAGACTACTATCTCGTGATCTACAATACTTGGGGTCAAAAAGTTTTTGAAACCCGTAGCCTGGATGCAAACGGAATTCCAAACCAACCATGGACTGGCAACTGGAAAACTGGTGAAAATGTTCAACAAGGAGCTTTTAGCTGGCATATTGAAGCACATTATATAAATGGAGCAGAGTGGAAGGGAATGCTAAATCCGAAGAGTAAACGTTTGGAGAAACAGGGCTTTATTTCTGTTATCCGGTAAGCATTTTTAAGAATTAATAAAAAGAATAGCAATGAAACTTAACTATATATTTATTACCGGTCTTCTTTTACTACTGAATGGGCAAAAAGCTTTTTCACAAGATCCGGTTTATTCTCAACCGTACATGGCACCTGTGTATCTGAATCCTGCGGCTACAGGTTCGGGTGATCATGATCTTCGGATAAGCGGAATCATGCGCAGACAATGGTGGTCGATCCCTTCCCGATTTACTTATGCAGCATTTTCAATCGATAAGTTTTTGCCTTCTTTGCAAAGTGGCATTGGTTTTATGGCCACCAATTCCAGTGAAGGCTATATCAAGAAAACGGGTTTGTATGCTTCTTATGCTTATACATTTTGTCCTGGCGTTTCACCCGTTGCTTCCAATGGCGGCATGCCAAAATGGTTTTTAACAGGAGCATTGCAAATGGGTTGGGCACAAAGAAGAGTAGATTACAGCGACCTGCTGTTTGCAGATCAGATAGATGTGAATGGAACGATGCCCGGTGCCGAAACGGGCGCAGATCTTCCTGTAAACAACGGACAATGGTATTTTGACATCTCGCCCGGACTGTTTTTTAACTACCGGTTAAATGACAATAGCCGTATTTTAATTGGAACAAGCGCCAGGCATATCAATCAGCCAGACGAATCACTAACAGCAACTAATGACAAAGCCAGGAGTGTGGTGCCAGTGCTATGGGCAGGAAATTTTTTGTACACCAATAGTAACAATGAGCGTTGGACATATAGTGTAGCCGGTAACTTTAGTAAGCAACAAAAGAACAGTTTTTTTCAGTTGGGATTAGAGGTTACTAACAACGATCTTGATATTGGTCTGTCGGCCTGGTACCGTGGTGGTGCTACTTTTCAAAATCCAGATGCAGTTACGCTGGCACTTTCTTTTAATTTATCCGGAAGAAATAATCAACGCAGTAAAATGAGAGTTGGTATTGCCCATGATTCACCAATCGGAAATAAAAGGTATTCAAATAATGGAGGAAGTTCGGAATTTGCATTTGTTTGGGACCAGGATACGTACACCTCTAACGGGGACAATCCATGCAAACCCGAAATTAGCAGCAGGGAATGCCCGAGATCAGTTAGATAGCATTTTACACTTGGCAGGATAACTATCCCGTCTTATTCTTATTTTTACTTTCTTATTATTCTATAATATGATATCACTTATCGTAGCAGCTTCTACTAATAATGCCATTGGCAAAAACGGACAACTATTGTGGCATCTTCCCAATGATATGAAATTTTTTAAAGATACTACCTGGGGAATGGTTGTTATAATGGGCCGTAAAACTTATGAAGCTTTAAACAAAATACTTCCCGGTAGAACAAATATTGTGATCTCCCGCCAGCCTCATTGGAAAGCTGACAATGTTTGGGTTGCAAAAGATTTAGAAGATGCCCTGAAGCAGGCTGCCAGCACTAATTGTAAAGAGATCTTCGTCATTGGTGGTGGTGAGATTTATAAACAAAGTATGGACAGTGCCGATAGAATATATATGACTCGTGTTAATGCTACTTTGGAAGGAGATACTTATTTTCCCGAGATAGATCCGCTAAAATGGGAGTTAAAAGAAAATGTAGATTTTGCTGCTGATGAAAAACATGCATATTCATATACTTTTCAAATCTGGGATAAGAAATAAGGAACTGATTTGTGTTTCTTCTCGTCGCTCTAAGGATGAGCCTGAGCAACATAATGAGCTGGAAGCATTATACAGGTAACAATTTTATTAAATCAGATAGAATATGTCGAAATCTATTACAAATATTATTAAGCTAATAATTGCTTGCAATGGTTGCATATAAGATTAGCATTACCGAAGTTGAAGATACAGTAGTACAACCGATGCACATAGCTGTAACCGACAAACGGGCTGTTATCGTTTGTCGGTGTCTTTTTTTGTTACTTTTTTGGATAAGTGGCACATCCCGAATAAGACGGGGCAAAAAAATAAAAGTAAAAAATATTGAGTTTCAATTTCTTTAATATCATCTTTATCCACATAAATTCATAATAGTTCATCTTGTATTCTCCTCTTCAACTGGCTACCAAATACCTGCGTTACTTTTTTACTGCATCTAACGGTAAAGGACATGGTATCCATTCGCCGTTTGTTTTTGAATTTGTGAAATTTGTGCTCAATGATAAAAAGCAATATCCATGTTATACAAAAATTGAAAGCCTGAGAAGTAGGCTTCTGAAAGATAATGCTGTAATTACAGTTGAAGATTTCGGTGCAGGTTCGGCCACTATCAAAACGAATAAAAGAATGGTAAGCAGGATTGCAGCTACTTCGCTAAAATCAAGGAAATTCTCTCAGTTATTATTTAGGATCGTACAATATTACAAGCCAAAAAATATTATAGAATTAGGAACATCTTTAGGTACCAGCACGGCCTATCTCGCCAGTGGAAATGATGCGGCAAAAGTTTTTACATTTGAAGGGGCAGCTGCCATTGCAGCCATTGCTCAAGATAATTTTGAAAAACTTGGCTTTAAACACATTGAGCTTGTTCTGGGTAATTTTGATAAAACGTTTTCTTCTAATTTACCGAAAGCAAGCCCTGTTTATATGGCTTTTGTAGATGGTAATCACCGAAAAATTCCTACCCTGGAATATTTTGAACAGATTCTCTCCGTAGCGCACTCATCGGCGATCATCATCATGGATGACATACACTGGAGCTGCGAAATGGAAGAAGCCTGGGTATCTATTCAGCAACATCATAACGTAACGCTAACCATAGATTTGTTTTTTATCGGGCTCGTGTTTATTAATCCCGCTTTTAAAGTAAAACAACACTTCAAAATCAGATTTTAATTTTCCTTAACTTCGAAGCAATTATTTTTTATGATTATTGGCCTTCTAAGAGAACCATCACCTGAAACCAGAGTATCGTTATTGCCTGAGCATGTTGTCATTTTAAAAAAATGGAACACAACTGTATTGGTAGAAACTGCGAGTGGCGAAAAGGCTTTTGCTACAGATGAAAAATACCTGGAAGCTGGTGCCAGCATAAGCAGCAGGGAAGATATTCTCAGAAATGCAACTGTTATTCTTTCTATCAATCCACTTTCATCAATCGACCTTAATAATATAAAGGCGAAAATTTTGCTTGGGTTTTATCAGCCATTGTATTTCGCAACAATGATAAAAGAGTGGGCGCAGAAAGGGCTTACTGTTTTTAGTATGGACATGTTGCCAAGAACAACCCGTGCTCAGAGTATGGATGTACTTAGTAGTCAGGCCAACATCGCCGGTTATAAAGCCGTGTTGAAAGCTGCCAATCTTTTTCCACGATATTTTCCAATGTTCATGACTGCCGCAGGAAGTGTGGCACCTGCCAAGTTGCTGATTCTGGGTGCAGGAGTAGCAGGTTTACAGGCTATTGCAACAGCTAAAAGGTTAGGCGCTGTTGTAGAAGTATTTGATACCAGGCCGGCTGTAAAAGAAGAAGTGATGAGCCTTGGCGCTAAGTTTATAGAAGTAGATGGTGCAGCCGATGCTGCTAACGCCGGCGGTTATGCGGTAGAACAATCGGAGGAATTTATGCAAAGGCAAAAAGAAAAGATTGCGGAAAGTGTTGCAAAAGCAGACATCATTATTACCACAGCACAAATTCCCGGCAGGAAGGCACCTATTCTCATCACAGAACAAATGATAGCTGTAATGAAAAATGGTTCCGTCATTATAGACATTGCCGCTGCAACAGGCGGGAATACTGCTCTTACTGTAAATAATCAAACCATTGTTTACAACGGTGTAAGTATTGTTGGAAATTCTTTATTAGCTGCCGACATGCCGAGTGATGCAAGTAAATTGTATGGCAAAAACATCATTAACTTTTTGCAGCTTATTATAAACAAAGACGGATCACTTAACCTCAATTTTGAAGATGACCTGGTAAAAGGTACATGTATTGCCCATGAAGGAAAGATTTGTAATGATCGTATAAATGCTTTGCTGGCCTAAGCTGACAGTATAAAATATTTAATTATGAACAATGTTTTACAATGGATCTCTGAAAACCAACAGATCATTTATATAGTTGTGTTAATGATATTTGCAGGCATAGAAGTAATCGGTAAAGTGCCAAGCGTTTTGCATACACCGCTTATGAGCGGGGCCAATGCCATTCACGGTGTTGTAATCATTGGAGCGATCATCGTAATGGGCAAGGCTGAAACTGATAATTACCTGGCGTTGATACTGGGTTTTTTAGCTGTTATCCTGGGAACACTAAATGTGGTAGGAGGTTTTGTAGTTACAGACAGGATGTTGGAAATGTTTAAAGGGAAAAAAAATAAGCAAAACTAAAAAAGAGATGCGGCGTCAGTTTAATTACTCACCTGGCAACAACTTAAAATAAAGCTTCAATAATTATTATAACATTATGGGTGAACATATACTTTCGATTTGTTATCTGGTGGCTTCGGTTACTTTTATTATCGGATTAAAGATGTTGTCTAATCCGGCAAGCGCCAGAAAAGGCAACCTTGTAGCTGCTGCCGGAATGACCATTGCAATATTTGCCACCATTTTCTTATATCGTGATTCAGAAACTGCAAGTAACCTTCATAACCTCGGATGGATTTTTGGTGGACTATTTATCGGAAGTATCATCGGCACGCTGGCGGCAAAAAAAGTAAAAATGACCGCAATGCCGGAAATGGTTAGCCTGTTTAATGGTATGGGAGGAGCTTGCGCTACATTGATCTCTATAGTTGAATACAATCATTTATCAAACGAAATAATATTAACGGGCATCACAACCGGAGCCACAGGAAAAGTGTTGATCATTGTGCTTGGACTTATCATTGGCTCAGTTTCCTTTGCAGGAAGCATGCTTGCATGGGGCAAATTGAATGGTAAAGTAAAAGACTTTAGCTTTCCAGGTCAGAACATATTAAATCTTGTAATACTGGCTGTTGCATTAGGCGCCGGCGCATACCTCGTTGTTCATCCGGAACAACAGTTTGTTTTGTATATAATCTTAGTATTATCACTTATTTATGGGATCTTTTTTGTGCTGCCTATCGGTGGCGCAGACATGCCGGTAGTGATATCTTTATTAAACTCATTTACCGGTGTGGCAGCTGCCTGTGGTGGATTTCTCTACGATAATAAGGTGATGCTAACCGGTGGTATTTTGGTTGGCGCAGCCGGAACATTGCTTACAATATTAATGTGTAAAGCTATGAACCGTTCATTACTGAATGTATTAATTGGTTCTTTTGGTGGAAGCAAATCCTCTGTAGCATCCGGTGATGGAACGCAAGGGCATTTTAAAGAGATTAGTATCAGCGATTCGGCTATGCTTATGAGTTATGCCAACAAAGTAATGATTGTCCCGGGATACGGTTTGGCAGTTGCTCAGGCACAACATATTTGTCACGAATTGGAAAAGATATTGAATGATAGAGCTGTGGAAGTAAAGTACGCTATTCATCCTGTAGCAGGCCGTATGCCTGGTCATATGAATGTATTGCTGGCAGAAGCTGATGTGAATTATGAAAAACTGCTTGAAATGGAGCAGGCAAACGAAGAATTTAAAAATTGTGATGTTGTGTTGATCCTTGGTGCTAATGACGTTGTAAATCCAGCAGCCAAAAATGATCCTGCTTCACCTATTTATGGAATGCCGATATTAGAAGTAGAATTAGCAAAACATGTTATCGTAAACAAGCGTAGCATGAAACCTGGTTATGCTGGAATTGAAAATGCCCTTTTCTTTCAGCCAAAAACATCTATGTTATTTGGTGATGCGAAAAAGGTTTTACAGGATCTGGTTGCGGAAATTAAATCCATCTAATAGCTTAACCCTTGTATATTGAATATTTTTATTGTGCCAACATTTTCTCTTAACCAATCATCGTTGTGTCACTCACTTGTACCACATATCATCGGTCATCTGTTTCTGTAAAAGGACTATTTGTTTTTCTGGTACTCTTATGTTTTTTGTTAGCAGCAAAACAATCAAAAGCACAAAATCTTTTTGTTAACGCAGGCTTTGAAGATCAAAATGTTTGTACTGAATACAGCGCACCTTGTGTGCCGGAAGCTTGGTTTTACATAAAACCCACAACTAATATTGCTTCTTTAAAAGGTCCAAGACCTCTATTAGGCAAACAGGTGCTTTTACTACCGGTTTGGAATGTATTTGATACCGTGTGGAAGGGACCTTTCGTTTATACAATGCTCGCTTGTCCGTTGGTAAAAGCTGATAAATACAAGTTAAGTTTTTATATGAACTCTTTGGGAAAACGGTTCAATAATGTTGATTTCTATTTCTGCGATTCGGAACCTTCATTACGAAATTTTAGCTTTGATAATATTAATCCAACTTTCAGTATTAACAGCAGTAACATTGTAGCAGATATGAAACAAGGCTGGAAAGCTATTGAGTATTATTTTACTGCTACCGGTAATGAAAGATTTTGCATTGTGGGGAATCTTTCGCAAAAAATGAATTTCGGTATTAGTGAAAAAATGAATGCAGCAGGCGATGTTTTATATTTCCTGGACGAAATAAAACTGACGGTGCTAAATAACAAACCTCCTTGTATGGATTATTCAAACAATATCAGCAAGCTATATAATCAAAACTACCGCCATACTGATTTTGTATTGATTGATTCCATGCTTACAACACATAAGAAAATTACGATGGTTACCGATACGATTAACCTGCCATCTTTCTTTTTTGAAACAAACAGTGCAATTTTAAAAATTGAAGTAACCAAAATGTTAGATAGTATTGTAGATAGCTTTTCTGGAGAAAATATTATTCAGATAAATATTACAGGGTTTACTGATAATTCAGGTAGCGATGGAAAAAATATTGCTTTATCGCTCAATCGGGCTAATGCTGTTAAAGATGTTTTTCTTCAAAGATTTCCAAAATATGCAGGTAATATATACGCTTACGGAAAAGGAAAGGAGCAGCCTGTTGCTTCAAACGGTACTGTAATAGGACGTAGTAAAAACAGGCGTGTCGAAATTGTTTTTACAATTCAAGCTGAAGCTAATTAAACCTTTTTATTTAAAAATATTAGCAGGGACTATGTTTTAAGAAAGACGTTATCATCAAAAACCAAAAATTGTATTTTTTTTATTATTGATAGTTTAATTTTGTTAGAAATCAAAGACTAATACTTGTCCCAAAAGTTACCTTCTACTTTATTGGCCTCTTTGCAAACGGCAAATGGTTTCGACGAAAAGGCATTTGTTGCTATTCATAATTCCGGAAGCCAAATAACTTCCATTCGTACCAACCCAAATAAAATATCAGACATCCAACATAGCTTGCTGGCAGGCATCGACTCTACATTAAATATTCAAGGAACTGTTCCCTGGAGTACTTATGGTTATTATTTAACCGAACGCCCATCATTTACTTCAGATCCACTTTTTCATGCAGGCGCTTATTATGTGCAGGAAGCAAGTAGCATGTTTTTAGAAGAAGCCTTAAGGCAAACCTGCGATCTTTCTAGATCTTTAAAAGTACTTGACCTTTGCGCAGCACCGGGAGGGAAATCAACTTTGATACAATCTGTTATTTCTGCAGATAGTTTGTTGGTGAGTAATGAGCTGATAAAAACAAGGGTTAATATTCTTACGGAAAATATAACAAAATGGGGAGCAGCAAATACAGTGATTACAAATAATGATCCACGGGATTTTCAGCGGTTGCCACAATATTTTGATGTAATTGTGGTGGATGCTCCATGCAGCGGAAGCGGCCTTTTTAGAAAAGATCCTGCAGCCATCGACGAATGGAGCCTGGACAATGTGGCGCTTTGCAACCAGCGCCAGCAAAGGATTCTTTCAGATATACTTCCTGCCTTAAAACCTGGCGGCATCTTAATTTATTCTACCTGCTCGTATTCTTTGGAGGAAGATGAAGCTATCGGAGAATGGTTGATCAATAATGAAGATCAGCAGCTTTCAGGAATACAAATTTTATTACAGGATCACTGGAATATAATTGAAACGCAAACAAATTCGGGAACGGGTTTTGGCTATCGTTTTTATCCAGACAAATTAAAAGGCGAAGGATTTTATATTGCGGCTTTTAAAAAGGAAGGAGATGGTAATGTTTCAAAGGAAATAAAATTGAAAAATAAACCATTGCTGGCAGATAAAAATGAAACTAACATTGTAAGCAGCATGATTAAAACCGCTGAACTATTTTCTTTTTTTAAATGGAAAGACGAAATATTATTAGTTCCTGGAAATCTGCTACAGGATGTATTTGTGTTGCAGGCTGCATTGTATTTAAAAAAAGCCGGTATATGTATGGGAACTGTTATTCGCAATGAATTGATTCCACATCATGAACTGGCAATGAGTAATTTGTTGGTAGATGATATTCCGTTCTTTGATGCAGATAAAGAAACGGCTTTGCAATACCTTAGAAGGGCAGATATCAATATTGTGACTTCTCAAAAAGGCTGGGTGCTTTTAAAATACAAACAGCTTGCGCTGGGCTGGATGAAGATGTTACCAGGAAGGATCAATAACTATTATCCGCGCGAGTGGCGCATTCTTAACAAGTAAATGGCATCAATAACCAACTTATTTCTGCATCTTTGCAGCTATAATTTTTTCCTTATGAAAAATTTAATTCACATATTATTTTTTCTTCCGGTATTTGCTTTTGCGCAGATATCTCATACTGTTGCACCAAAAGAAACACTGTATTCTTTAGGCAGGCAATATAATATTCATCCAAAAGAACT
>CAZCAA010000015.1:0-49052 GCA_964496585.1 uncultured Ferruginibacter sp. | reverse complement strand
GTACATGGAGCAGTCACTGAAAAAAAGTATTGTAGAAGAATCGGGTACTGCCGCTATTTTTAAAAGCACCAGTGGTTGGCAAGATGGAAAATATTATTGTTTGCACAATACTGCTACGGCAGGGTCTATTATTAAAATTACCAATAAGGCAAACCAACGCTCAGTGTATGCGAAAGTGCTGGATGTAATTCCAGACTTAAAACAGAATACCGGCATATTAATTAGATTAAGCAACGCTGCTGCTGATGAACTGGGTGCAGGCGAAAATAATTTTGAAGCGTTGTTAAATTACTAAAACCTGTAACCGCGCAGGAAATCAACCGTAAGCATTTTCCTTTTTCCTTCTAGTTGTAATTCCGTTACATCGAGCCATCCATCGTTGCACGCAAAACGCAAAAAACTCTTTTCATCCGTTTCAAAAGAACCGGGTGTTTTGCCAGGGCTGGAATAGATTTTTGCGGATTTAAATATCTTTAGCTTTTTACCCATGAATGTTGTAAAAGCTGCAGGGTATGGCGACAAACCTCTTACTAAATTATAAACATCAGCGGTTTTATTGTTCCAGTTTATTTCGCATGTTTCTGTAAATATTTTAGGTGCATGTTTTAATTGATTCGTACCTGCAATGGCACTACTATTTTTTTCTTGCGCAATCTCTTGTAAGTTATTATTTTCAATACCTTCTATTGTTCTTAGCAAAAGCGATGCACCAATTTCTTTCATTCTGTCGTGCACAATTCCTGCATCATCGTCTTCTTCAATCGGAAATGATTCCTGCATTAAAATATCTCCAGTATCAATTTCATGTTTTAATTTAAAAGTAGTTACGCCGGTTCTTTTCTCACCGTTAATGATAGCCCAGTTAATTGGTGCTGCACCACGATATTGCGGCAATAACGATCCATGAACATTAATTGTTCCCAAAGGCGGCATATTCCAAACAACTTCTGGCAGCATCCTGAAGGCAACCACTATTTGCAGATCAGCCTTTAAAGATTGTAGTTGATTTATAAATTCAGGATTTTTTAATTTTTCAGGTTGAAGTATGTTGAGTTGATGAGCAACGGCATATTTTTTTACAGCACTTTGTTGTAATTCCATGCCACGCCCGCCGGCCTTATCAGG
The DNA here is from genome assembly GCA_964496585.1 of uncultured Ferruginibacter sp. Classification (GTDB taxonomy): domain Bacteria; phylum Bacteroidota; class Bacteroidia; order Chitinophagales; family Chitinophagaceae; genus Ferruginibacter. Next base: position 47,927 of record CAZCAA010000015.1, on the reverse strand, counting down.
CGCTGTAATAACGCCAACAATATCATGCCCGGCATTAACCAATTTATCAAGAGAAGCTACAGCAAATTCCGGGGTGCCCATAAAAACGATCCTTAGCTTTTTCTTTACAGCACTTCCAAATGGAAAAGCTGTCGCGGCAGGAATATGTTGCCCTTCTTTTTGTTTTTCTATCATTAATTTAGTTGGTTGTTTTGTGAGAATGTATGGATTTCGCTATTGGATCTGGTATACCTGCAAACGGCAATTATCACTTCTCAAGTAACTGCAGGTTTTTTGTAAACGCTAATAATTACTCATTCAAAATCCTTATACAGTAAGTATTTTTTCCTTATTGTTTTAAAACTTTCAAGGCCTGGTTGCCAACTCCGGATGATATCAGCTTCAGTTACATTATCTTTTATTTGTTTCATCAAAATATCATTGCCGGCAAGTTTATTAAAAAAATTGTTTTTTAGAAAGAAACTGTCTTTGCCTGGAAACAATTTGTACGCGTCCAGTAAATAGCGAAGTTGAATTTTTCCATCAAGTTTTACCAGAATTTCATCTATTGTTCCCGACAGGTTCCATCCATAACAAACCTGGTTGAAACACTTACTGTTTTTAGCTCCCTCATTTGGTTTTGGCGTAAAACTAAATAGGGTTTTAGGAAGTGTAGGATGACCAATTATCTGGAAAGGCATTGCTGTTCCCCTGCCTTCACTTAACACGGTACCTTCAAAAAAACAGGTTGAAGGATAGAGGTAGATCGCCTGCATATCTTTTAAATTAGGAGATGGATTTACAGGTAATGTATATTTTGTTTTGTGATCGTAATTCATGCACTTTATTACCTGTACATGAAAGGGTGTATCACTGGTTGGCTTCGTGGTTATATTATAGGTATTGTTTCGGTTAGCTTCTGCAGAAAGCCATTTTTCTCCTGTAAGCATTAAGGCATATTCACCAATCGTCATACCATACACAACCGGTACAGGTTGCATACCAACAAAGCTTTTAAATTTCATATCCAGCACAGGTCCATCCACATAAAATCCATTTGGGTTGGGCCTGTCCAGTATCAATAATGGTTTATGTAATTCCAGCGCGGCTTCAAGAACGTATTGAAGGGAAGAAATATAAGTGTAAAAACGAACGCCAACATCCTGAATGTCAAAAATGATTACATCTACATCTTTACAGTCAGCTGTTGTTGGTTTTTTATGATCGCCATATAAACTGATAATCGGGATACCAGTTTTTTTATCTACCGCGTTATTAACATGTTCACCAGCGCCGGCATTACCGCGAAAACCATGTTCCGGACCAAATATTTTTACAATATTAATACCTCGTTTCAGGAGCGTATCTACCAGATGAGTATTATTTACCGTGCTGGTTTGATTGGCAAAAATAGCTACAGCTTTACCTTCTAACATGGGTAGATACACAGACATTCTTTCAGCACCTGTAATAACCCTTGTTTGTGCTTTAGAGGAAAATGAGCCAACAAAACAGAATAAAATGATATATGGTAACAGTTTTTTCATCTTTCAAAGGTCATTAAAGTTTTTTATATGTAGGCTTCGTTTCTTAATTTTGGCATTCTTTTTAATATAAAATAAGTCTGTTACTAAATATAACAGGCTATGCAAAAAGCCGGATACAATTTGCGGCTGGTAAACAAAAAAATACAAACTTATGCAACAGGTTAAACAAGGTGATGTAGTAAGAGTGCATTACACAGGAAAATTAACTTCAGGTGAACAATTTGATTCATCTGTAGATCGCGAGCCACTGGAATTTACCGTTGGTGCCGGCCAGATGATTAAAGGATTTGACGCTGCGCTGCCCGGTATGTCGATTGGTGAGAAAAAAACTATCAATATTTCTGCAGAAGAAGGTTACGGAGAAAGAAGCGAAGAAGCCATGATCCCTTTTCCGAAAGAAAATGTTCCGGAAGATATGAAGCTGGAACCAGGAATGACGCTTACTTTAAGCAACCAGGACGGCCAACCCGTTCCAGTTGTAGTTGTAGAAGTAAAAGACGATGTGATCATTTTAGATGCGAACCATTTTCTTGCCGGACAAGAATTAATATTTGATATAGAATTGGTAGAAATTGGTGCCTAAGAATTACTTTATCTGTAGCTTTCGAAAAGCAACTTTAAATGTTTAAAAAGCAGTTTACGCAGGTAAGCTGCTTTTTACTTTTCCATTCCTTACTTTTGAACTCTTATTTTTATACACATGATAGTAATAAATGAAATTGCCCTTACTGAAAGGTTTATGCGTTACGTACAGGTAGATACACAAAGTGATCCAAACGGAACATCTTTTCCTACTACGGAAAAACAAAAAGATCTGAGTAAAATATTGTTTGAGGAATTGAAAAATCTTGGTTTAAAAGACCTGGAGCTTGATGAATACGGCTATGTTTACGCTACAGTTAGATCTACAAGCGATAAAAAAAATATTCCTGTTATCTGTTTTTGCTCACATGTAGATACGGCGCCAGACTGCAGCGGAACCAATGTAAAACCAATACTTCATAGAAATTATAATGGTGAAGACATTGTTTTGCCTGATGATAAAACACAGGTATTGACTGTTAAAGATTCTCCTTATTTAAAAACACAACTTGGCGGTAATATTATTACAGCCAGTGGAAATACATTGCTTGGTGCCGATGATAAGAGTGGCGTTGCCGTTATTATGCAAGCGGTAGAATTCCTGGTAAAAAACCCGGAAGTAAAACACGGTGATATCAAAATTGTATTTACGCCAGATGAAGAAGTTGGCAAGGGAACGGCAAAAATAAACATGGAGAAAGTAGGTGCTCAATTTGGTTACACATTAGATGGGGGAGAAGCAGGCAGCCTGGAAGATGAAACATTTAGTGCCGATGGAGCCACTATAGTTATTCATGGTGTTATTGCGCATCCCGGCTATGCAAAAGATAAATTGGTAAATGCTATAAAAATCGCCGGAGAAATTCTGGATGAACTTCCAAAAAAAGAATGGAGTCCCGAAACTACAGAAGGAAGGCAGGGCTTTGTACACCCGGTTGCCGTAAATGGAATCGCAGAAAAAACAACCATCAGTTTTATCGTAAGAGATTTTACTTCAGCAGGATTAATAGCGCACCACAACAGGCTTAAAACATTGGCCGAATCAATAATGGCAAAATATCCAGGTACAACGATGGAGTATATCCAACAGGAACAGTACAGGAATATGAAAGAAATTTTAAATGATTTTCCGCAAGTAGCGGCATACGCAGCAGAAGCAATTGAGCGTACAGGCCTTACCGTTAAAACGGAAAGTATTCGTGGTGGCACAGATGGCAGCAGGTTAAGTTATATGGGATTACCTTGTCCGAATGTCTTTACCGGTATGCAGAACATCCATAGCAAACAGGAATGGATAGGGGTAAACGATATGCTGAAAGCAGCAGAAACCATTGTACATTTGAGCATGATCTGGGAAGAAAAAGCGTAACAGGATATTAAATTTTGTATCTGAAATAATATCATATATAGTGGTATATGTTGTTATTGCTTTTAAATTAGCTAACTTCATTTTTAAATTAAGAATCAATGGAACTTATAAGAGATTATTGGTGGCTCATTATTATCATCCTGGCGTTGTTGGGTTGTTTTGTAACCATAAACCAGGGTTTTATAGGAGTAGTAACAATGTTTGGAAAGTACAGGCGTATTCTTCGCCCGGGATTAAACTTCAAAATTCCTTTTCTGGAACAGATATTTAAAAAGGTGAGTGTGCAGAACCGTTCTGTGGAACTTGAGTTTCAGGCAGTAACTGTAGACCAGGCAAATGTGTACTTTAAATCGATGTTATTATATTCCGTGCAAAATGAGCAGGAAGAAACCATACAGAAAGTTGCTTTCAAATTCATTAGTGATAAAGACCTGATGCAGGCACTTATCCGCACCGTAGAGGGAAGTATCCGTGCTTTTGTATCTACTAAAAAACAGGCAGAAGTATTAAATGTACGCCGCGATATTGTGGAGAATGTAAAAGAGCAGGTGGATGTTGCTCTTGAAGGCTGGGGTTATCACCTGCAGGATCTGCAGATCAATGATATTACTTTTGATGAAGCCATTATTACCAGTATGAGTAAAGTTGTAGCCAGTAATAACCTGAAAGCTGCCGCTGAAAATGAAGGACAGGCCTTATTAATTACCAAGACAAAATCTGCTGAAGCAGAAGGCAATGCAATAAAAATTGCCGCTGAAGCTGAACGCCAGGCTGCGCAACTGAGAGGTCAGGGGGTAGCGTTATTTCGTGAAGAAGTGGCAAAAGGTATGAGCCAGGCAGCATCTGAAATGAAGCAGGCAAACCTTGATACAAATGTGATCTTGTTCAGTATGTGGGTAGAAGCGATCAAAAATTTTGCGGAATACGGAAAAGGCAATGTAATCTTCCTGGATGGCAGTAGTGACGGGATGGAGAAGACAATGCGCCAGATCATGGCGATGCAACAACTGAACGAGAATAAATAAATTGTGCTTATATTTTTTAGAAAGTGTCGTATTATTGCGGCACTTTTGTTATTTAATATAGTGGCTTTATCGGAGAAAAGAAGATTTGTTTCGCTATTGCTGTGGGTGAATAATTTCAAATAGGCTATTCATTTACGTTATGACACCTTTTTTAGAACCCGGTTAATAATGCGCAACTTTTTAAATATTTGTGATTTACCTTACAGAAAGTAACTTGGGGAAACAACACAAGATTAACAATTTGTTATGCAGCTATCCTGAATAAGTTTCGTTGTATTGCATATAGAAAATCAATTGAAATAATAAATCCGGGTTTTCCGGAATTTACAAACAGTAATTAATTACACATGTTTGATATTTTATTACAGGTAGACAGCGTTGGTACCGGCGTAGCTTCGGGCGTAAAGGTAGAAACAGTTTGGGGTATGCTTAGTAAAGGCGGTCCGCTGATGATTCCTCTGGGAATATTATTTGCCTTAGTCGTTTTCTTTTTTATCGAGCGGTTGCTCGTGATAAGAAAGGCACAGAAAGTGGATGAGAATTTCATGCGCATAATCCGTGATAATATTAGTACTGGTAATGTTGCGGCAGCCCGTAATCTGAGTAAAAATACCGACACTCCGATGGCTCGTATGATCGACAAAGGCTTGCAGCGTATAGGTAAACCAATTGATGCAATCGAAAAAAGTATGGAGAACGTTGGCAAGTTGGAAATGTATAAAATGGAAAAGAACCTTGGTATCATTTCGGTGATCGCCCGTATTGCTCCTTTGTTTGGTTTTGTTGGAACTATAGTTGGATTGGTTCTGCTGTTGAAGGAATTTGCCACTATCAGTAATCCATCCATTAGCCAGATCGCTGATGCTATGTATATCAAATTAATTACTTCTGCCAGCGGGTTAATCATTGGTATGCTTGCCTACATGGGATACAGCTATTTAGATACTCAGATAAACAGAACGGCCAACCAGATGGAATCTGCCAGCAGTGAATTCATTGATATCCTGCAGGAACCCACGAAGTAATCAGTAAAATCAAAAAAAAATCGTGTAGGATTTTATTATAAGTAAAAGATCGTGCAGGCATCGAAAAGCAGAAACAAAAAAAATGAGTTTAAGAAAAACTAAATTACGCGGCGAGCATTCAGAAGTAGACACCGGTCCGCTGAATGATATCCTGTTCATACTACTCATGTTCTTTTTGATGATCTCTACATTGGCTAATCCCAATGTAATAAAAATGAGTGTTCCCAGGGCAAAAAGTGATACCAAACAAAAGCAAAGTGTAGTTGTAAGTGTAGATAAGGATAAAAATATTTATATAGGAACAAAAAGAATTGTAACGGATTCACTTGAATCGGTATTAAGGAAATATATTAATGAAGGCGATAGCATTAAACCTGCTGTTGTTATCAATGCTGATTCTGTAGCCCATTGGGGTGAAATTGTAAGAGTAATGAAAGTAGCCAGGAAATTAGGCGCCACCACTTCTGCAACAGTTACAGGCAACGAGTAACAATCACCATTCTTTCTTTTTCAAATATATCTTTTTTTATTGCAACTTCATAAAGCTTATCATCAAATAAGCCGGCAACTTCTTTCGCCAGTTCCTCATGCGTCTCCAAAAATATCATGCCATTTTCGTTCAAGTGTTCTAATGCGAAAGCTGCTATTTTTTCGTAAAAAATTAACGGCTGCTCATCCTTTACAAATAAAGCAAGATGAGGTTCATACGCCGTTACATTTTTATCCATTGTACCATGTTGCTTTTCGGTTATATACGGCGGATTGCTAATAATGACATCATATTTTTCCAGCGTGGCTGTAGCAGTATCATCTAAAAAATCAAGTTGCTTAAAACTGATAATTGTAGCATGTGTAATGGCATTTTTTTTTGCGATTGCTAAGGCATCATCGCTAACATCAATTGCCGTAATATTAACCGCGTTTATATTTTTTTTAATTGCTATAGGAATGCATCCGCTTCCTGTACCAATATCAATAATATCGAGATATTTTTTTTTCGCAAGAATTCGCAGTAGTTCCTCAATCAGTTCCTCTGTTTCAGGTCTTGGAATTAGTACAGCGGGGGAAACACTCAGCTTTAATTTATAAAACCATGCTTCTCCGGTGATGTATTGAATTGGTTTGTGTTCTTTCAACAGCAGCAGGTTTTCTTCCAGAATTTGTTGCGTTTGATGAGTAATTATTTTATTGGGATCTGTTAGCAGGGTTGCCCGATTGATGTTGGCAAAATAATCGAAAAGTATTGAAGTGAAAATCCCCGCTTCCTCTTTATTATAAACCTCGGATAGTTCCAGTAAAAATTGCCGGTATAATTCATTTGCGATCATTATCGCAAACATAGTTTATTTTTCAATGCTTATTTTTACAGTATTGACGGTACATGAATTATATATGCAACGTTGCCTACAACTGGCAGCATCAGGTGCAGGCAAGGTTGCACCAAATCCCTTAGTGGGGGCAGTATTAGTGTACAATGGCAATATTATCGGGGAAGGTTATCATCAACAATTCGGGGCAGCTCATGCAGAAGTGAATTGCATAAATAGCGTTCCGCCTGATAAAAAACATTTGATTAAAGAAAGCACTTTATATGTGTCGTTAGAACCCTGTAATCATTTTGGTAAAACGCCGCCGTGCACAAATCTTATATTAGAAGCAGCAATTCGTGAAGTGCTGTTGGCAGTTGTAGATCCTTTCGAAAAAGTAAATGGATCTGGAATTAATAAATTAAAAGCTGCGGCCGTTCATGTTACAACAGGTGTGATGGAAAAAGAAGCTTACTGGCAAAACCGGCGTTTTTTTACATTTAACCAAAAACGCAGACCTTATATTATCCTTAAATGGGCGCAGAGTGAAAATGGTAAAATTACAGCTGCAGATAATAGTCCCGTAAAAATTTCTAATGAAATAACAAACCGGCTAGTGCACAAATGGCGAAGCGAGGAAGCAGCTATTATGGTTGGAACCAATACGGCAAGAATAGATGATCCATCGCTTACAACAAGGTTTTGGACCGGTAGGAATCCTGTAAGAATAGTTGTAGATGCTAAATTAAAACTTCCCACCTCACTAAAATTATTTGATGGAAATACCAGAACTATTATTTTAAATACCGAAAAATCCGGGCAATCCGACGCTAATTTTTTTTATCAATATAATAGTTCACAAACTATCCCGGCTGCAATGGTGAACATGATGAACGAGCAAAACCTCCAATCGGTAATTGTTGAAGGTGGTGCCAGGTTGTTGCAGAGTTTTATTGAAAGCGGAACATGGGATGAAGCCAGGGTGATCACTAACAGAAATCTTGTTATTCCTCAAGGAATTCAGGCACCGCAGCTAGAAAATGCATTTTTACTTCAACGTGAAACAATTGGCAGTGATGACATCTGTTTTTACAAAAACAACAACATTTAAAAAAGGTTATTCAACTAATTAATGGATCACTATTTTACTATAGACAGAACTGGTAATGCCGAGTTCAAGGACAGGGGAAGTAAATTTATCGCTTATGCTTATCCGATAGAAAATGCAGAAGTTTTTAAACGATACCTTCTGGGCCTAAAAAAAGAACATGCCAAAGCGGTACACCATTGCTTTGGATATCGGCTGGGAATTAACAATGATAATTTTAGGGTGAGTGACGATGGAGAACCTTCGGGCACTGCCGGCAAACAAATTTTGGGGCAAATAGATAGTAAAAAGTTAACCAATACCGCGGTAATAGTGGTGCGTTATTTTGGAGGTACGTTATTGGGTGTTCCTGGCCTGATAAACGCCTATAAAACCGCTACTTCACTTGTTTTGCAAATGATTCCAACCATTCAAAAGCAGATTGAATCCATTTATTCTATTGAGTTTAATTATACCCGCATGAATGATATTATGCAGATAATAAAACAATACAACTGTACCGTGCTGGCACAAGAAACGCAATTGTTTTCTTTTATACGGGTTGGAATACCCAAAAACCGTTTGGAAGAGGTACTTTTTAAACTGGAAGAATTGCGTAACGTAGAGATTAAATCTATATTGTAATCATTCAAGAAAAAAAATGATTTTTAACATTATTGTTAACAATTTTCTATAATTTTAGGCCCTTCATACTTAGAAATTTGAAATTATCGATATGAGAAAACTTTTACTAGCATTTATTCTATTTACTGGAATAACAACAGCAGAAGCACAACAGCTTCATTATACCAGTCAGTATCTGCAGCATAATTTAATGTACAACCCGGCTGCAGCGGGCATTTCCAATAAAAATATGGTGGGCGTTTCTTACAGAAGCATGTGGTCTACTTTTCCGGGGAACCCAAAAACATTTATGGTTTATGCTGATGCAGACCTTAAAAAGTTGAATGCAGGAATTGGTGGATTTATATACAGAGACGAAACAGGTCCTACCAGCAGAACAGGCGTACAACTTGCCTATTCATACCATATAAAGAGTCGCAATGAGAAGAACAAGTTTGGTATCGGACTTGAGTTGAGGGCATTACAATATGCTATCGATAAATCAAAAATAAGTGAAGCCCTGGGAAATGATCCTGTTTTGAGTGGTTCCGACAATAAAGTTGCTGTAGATGCAGGTTTTGGCGTTTACTGGACAAATAGCAAGTTAAGTCTTGGTGCTGCTGCACAGCAATTGATTGGTTCTAAAATTAAGTTTGCAAATATTCCCGGAGCCAACGAAAATGGCAAATTATATCGCCATTATAATTTCACTGCAAATTATAAATTACAAACCGGTGATGATATTTACCTGATCCCGAATTTCATGGCCAGAATTATCGAGCATTCTCCAGCGGAGTTTAATGTAGGTATGAAAGTAGATTATCAGGAAAAAGTTTGGTGGGGCTTAAACTGGCAGGTAAGGCAGTCATGGAGCATCCAGGCAGGTGTTAAGATCTTACAAAGGGTTAGTGCTACTTATTCTTATGATTACTACGTTACTCCAATCAGTGTGTTCACCGCAGGTTCCGGTGCACATGAGATTGGTTTGCAGTTCGACCTCAATAAAAAGTAATTATAAGCTGTTCCAATAAAATTCCACATTTATAAAATAACAAAGTATGCAGGTTTCTACTCTTAAAAACAATCGAACTACATTGCTTTTTACTACAATACAGAAACGATTTTTGTGTTTCATTTTATTGTTAGTAGGTTTTTCGGCAAACAGTTTTGCCCAGCCTGCCAATGATGATCCTTGTAATGCAATTCCATTAGTACCAGATCTTGTTTGTAACTACCAGATTTTTACAAATGATCTGGCAACAGCCTCAGTTGGCGTTACGGCCCCAGGTTGTGCCAACTACCAGGGCGGAGATGTTTGGTTTGAAGTAGTTGTACCTGCTGCTTCCAATGGTACATTAAAGTTTGATACACAAGCTGGTGTTGCTACCGATATGGGTATGGCTGTATACAGGGGAACCTGTGGCAACCTGCAGCTTATTGCGTGCGATGATGATGCAGGAGCAGGTTTAATGCCTCAATTAACATTAAACAGTTTAACAGTTGGTGCTTCCCTTTGGGTAAGAGTTTGGGAGTATGGCAATAATAACAATGGAACTTTTGGTATATGCGTGAAATATCCTGGCCCACCTCCTGCATATGATGAACCTTGTAATGCAGTTGCATTACCTAATGCTACAACAACCTGTAATTATACAACGTTTACAACAGAAGCTGCCACCGCATCAGTAGGTGTTCCTGCTCCTGGTTGTGCCAACTACCAGTTTGGTGATGTTTGGTTTACAGCAGTTGTTCCTGCGGGCGGTATAATTAAAATTGATACTCAAACAGGAGAAATGACTGATGGCGGAATGGCTATTTATAGCGGACCATGTACCAACCTCACATTAATTGCTTGTGACGATAATAGTAGCCCTAATGGAAATATGCCCCAAATTGTAGCTTCAGGTTTAACGCCTGGCAGTACAATATGGATAAGGATGTGGTCTGCAGGTTCAACTTCAACTAATATTGGAAGTTTTGGAATTTGTGTTTCTATACCACCGCCAGCACCGGCAAACGATAATCCGTGCGAAGCAATTGCACTAACGGCAACTACTACTTGCAACTATGTAACGTATACTACTGCCAGCGCAACTCCAACAACAGGTGTTCCTGCTCCAGGTTGTGCTAGTTACCAGGGTGGTGATGTTTGGTTTACAGTATTAGTTCCTTGTGATGGAAGATTGATAATTGATACTCAAACCGGTGTAATGACCGATGGCGGTATGGCTGCATACAGAGGAACATGTGGTAACCTTCAACTTATTCAATGTGATGACGATGGAAGTGCTAATGGCCTGATGCCTCAATTAAGCCTTACTAGTTTAACACCAGGAACAACAATCTACATCCGTGTTTGGGAATATGGCAATGATAATCCAGGTACTTTCGGTATCTGTGTTACAATTCCTCCACCGCCGTCCCAGGGAGCTTCATGTTTTGGTGGGCAACCTTTCTGTTCAAGCAATACTTATACCTACCAAAATAGTACCAACGTACCTTCATTAGGTAGTCAGGGTATTTACGGTTGTTTATTTACTACGCCTAATCCGGCCTGGTATTATATGCAATTGCAAACCGCTGGTAGCCTTGATATATTTATTCAACAATTTAATACTGCAGGAACACCAATTGATGTTGATTTTGTACTTTGGGGGCCTTTCCCAACCTTAGCATCAAGTTGTAACAACCTGGCTGCAAGCAATATTGTAGATTGTAGTTATTCTGCTGCACCTACCGAAACCGCTAATATAGTTAATGGCCAGGCTGGAGATTTTTACATTTTATTAATCACGAATTATGCTAACCAGGCCGGTACAGTTACGTTTAACCAATCAGGCGGTACCGGATCTACCAATTGTGATATCGTTTGTACTTTAACATCTGGTAATAGTGGTCCGATTTGCCCGGGGCAAACTGTTGATTTAACAGCGCTCACACTTACTGGTGCCACTTACCAATGGTATGGTCCGAATTGTTTTGACCAATCGCCATTATCAACACAACAAAATCCAATGGGCGTACCTGTACCAAGTGCACCTGGACAATATATTTTCTGGGTTACAGCAAGTTTCCCTGGTGGAAGTTCTTGTACTTCATACGATACAGTTACAGTGCTGGCACCTCCTATCATCGGAAATGATACTTCTTTAATAATTTGCGCCGGATCAACAACTGATCTCACCGCGTTACCTTATAATGTTACAGGTCTTACAAGTAGTGCCTGGTTCACCTATCCGGGAGCTATTCCTGTTGCCAATGCTGCTGCAGTTGGTATTGCAGGCGTTTATCAATTGGTGGGTGCTAACGTAGCAGGATGTACTGATACTGCTCTAGTTACTTTAACGATTGATACAGTAAGATCTACAGTAACCTCTACGGGAAATGCTACTTGTACAGTGCCGGGTGTAATTACGGTTACAAATCCGTCGGGAGTGGGAAGTGTCTTTGAATATAGTATCGATAGCAATCCTGGTGTATTCCAACTTTCAAATACATTTAGCCCTGTACCTGGTACCTATGTAGTTACTACAAGGGATTCATTAGGATGTACTACTTCTTCTAGTGTGATAATTGATTTTACAAATGATCTTACATTAAGTGTAAGGTCGGATACCACAATTTGTCTTGGACAATCGGTTGTTCTCACGGCAAACAGCAGCGCAACAGATTATAGCTGGACGCCAACTGCAGGTTTAAGTGCACCAACAAGTCAAACTACTATTGCAACACCTACAGACAGCACAACTTACACTGTAACTGCCACTTTGGGCTCTTGTGTTCAAACCGCATCATTAAAAATTACAGTAGATAAGAATTTGTTTGTTGATGCTGGTGGGCCATTATTTGTTGACGCTGGCGGAAGCGTACAGGCAGCTGCAATTGTTACCGGTCCAAATAGTGTAATCTCAAATATTTTATGGACACCTGCAGCCGGATTAAATTCTGCGTCAGTTTTAAATCCTGTTGTTACACCGGTAATTACCAGTGGTGTTGCAAACTACCAGATTACTGTTACCAATACAAGTGGATGTACTGCTACAGATGATCTGATTGTAAATGTATTGGCAAACTGCAGAAACGTAAGAAATGCGTTTACACCTAATGGTGATGGTAACAACGATTTCTGGTTGGTTTACGATGATTATTCCTGCCTGCAGAATGTAACTGTTCATGTATTTAACAGGTATGGTAGTAAGATATTTGAATCTAAAGATTACCGCAATACATGGGATGGCCGCTTTAAAGGGAAATCAGTTCCTGATGGCACTTATTATGCTGTTGTAGAATTTAAACTTCTAACTGGCAGAACGATCACTGTTAAATCTGATCTTACTATTCTTAGATAATATTAATTGCTGATATTTACAAAGCCTTCCATTTGGAAGGCTTTGTTGTTAGTATTAATTTGTAGTGATTCATTTAATGCAAAATATGAATATTGAAACGCTAAGAGATTACACATTAACGTTAGCATCTGTAGAAGAAGGTTTTCCTTTTGGAGAAGATACGCTGGTATTTAAGGTGAACAATAAGATATTTTTACTGGTTTCACTTAGCGCCCAGCCAATGCAATTTAATGTTAAATGTGACCCCGAGAAAGCCATAGAATTAAGGGAACTATATCCTGAGGCAGTATTACCTGGTTATCACATGAACAAGAAACACTGGAATACTATTATGGTAAACGGCGACCTTTCCAATAAAGAACTGCAGGGAATGATCGAAGAATCTTATCGGCTGGTGAAAGGGAAATTTGGGAAGGAAGAAAAAGATTAACTATTTGCCACGAAGGCACGAAGACAGAAAGTATGCACGAAACGGGCAGGCAAAAAAAACCGGAACATTTGTTCCGGCTGAATATTAATAAGTTATTATTGCTTAAAATAACTGCTCACCTCAACCTCTTTTACACCGGCTTTGTAAACATAAAAGCCTTCTCCGCTTTTTATGCCAAGGTTGCCCGCGGTAACCATGTTTACTAATAAAGGGCAAGGGGCATATTTAGGATTTCCAAATCCATCCTGTAAAACTTTTAATATACTTAAGCAAACGTCCAGTCCAATAAAATCGGCAAGTTGCAATGGCCCCATCGGATGGGCCATTCCCAGTTTCATTACGGTATCGATAGCCGTTACATCGGCAACACCTTCATATAAACTATAAATAGCTTCATTAATCATTGGCATCAGGATACGGTTGGCAATAAAGCCGGGATAATCATTTACAACGCAGGGGATTTTTCCCAATTGTTTGCTTAGTTCAATGATGGTATCACTTACTTCTTTTTTAGTTGCATAACCATTGATGATCTCAACCAGTTTCATAACCGGCACAGGATTCATAAAATGCATGCCGATAACCTGTTCAGGCCTTTTTGTGGTAGCCGCAATTTTAGTGATGGAAATAGACGAAGTATTTGTTGCCAAAATACATCCGGCAGGAGCGTAAATATCTATTTGTTTAAATATCTCCAGTTTTAGGTTGATATTTTCTGTAGCAGCTTCTACCACCAGTTCGGCATCTTTTACGCCGGTGCCAATATCTGAAGTAGTATTGATATTATCAAACGCTGCTTTTTTTTGTTCCTCGGTAATTAGTCCTTTCGTGATCTGACGATCGAGGTTTTTTTTGATGCTCTCCAAAGCTCTTTGTAATTGGGTTGGATTTACATCAATTAAATTTACTTTAAACCCGGCTTGTGCAAATACATGCGCAATACCATTTCCCATGGTGCCGGCGCCGATAACTGAAATGTTCTTCATAATATTTTTTTTAAGGCAATGCTGTATTTTACAATCAGCAGGTTTTATAAAATATCGCTTGTTCTTATGTAATCTGGCAGCAATAAGTTATGCCGTACAAGTGAGTGACACAACGCTGTTTGGTGTTGCTGCAAAAGCATGTTCCAAAATCATAAAACTTCACAGGTTGCAATTAAAAAAGGCTGCCAAATTTTAGAATAACTTAATAGTATATTTTTTAAAACCACAGAGTGAAAAGAGTTAAGTAAAGAGTTTCACAGAGATTTTGATAATGATTGTTTACTCTGTGAAACTCGGAAAAACTCTTTTTCCTCTGTGGTTAATTTAATACCGAAAATTATAAATAGCCCTTTATTTAAAAGCATTAATTCCGGTAACATCCATGCCGGTAATCAGCAAATGAATATCATGTGTACCTTCATAAGTGATCACACTTTCCAGGTTCATCATGTGGCGCATAACCGGATATTCGCCTGTAATACCCATTCCTCCCAGCATCTGGCGGGCATCCCTGCAAATATTGGTAGCAATTTCGCAAGCGTTTCTTTTTGCCATACTAACCTGTTGAGGCGTTACTTTTCCTGCATTCATTAATACTCCAAGACGCCAGTTTAGTAACTGCGCTTTGGTTATTTCAGTAACCATTTCTGCCAGTTTCTTTTGCTGAAGCTGGAAGCCGGCAATTGGTTTACCGAACTGGATACGTTGTTTGCTATATTCAAGTGCAATATGATAACAATCCATGGCAGCACCAACTGCTCCCCAGGCAATACCATAACGGGCTTTAGTAAGGCAACCCAGCGGTCCTTTTAAGCCTTTTACATTCGGTAATATATTTTCTTTGGGAACTTTCACGTTATCAAAAACCAACTCGCCGGTGGCACTGGCGCGCAAGCTCCATTTACCGTGGGTTGTTGGCGTGGAAAATCCTTCCATTCCTCTTTCTACAATGATACCGCGGATGTCGCCGGCATCATCTTTTGCCCAAACAACGGCAACCTGTGAAAATGGAGCATTACTGATCCACATTTTAGCACCATTCAGTATTACATGATCGCCTGCATCTTTAAAATTAGTAAGCATGCCTGCAGGGTCACTTCCATGATCTGGTTCCGTTAATCCAAAACAACCAAGCCATTCGCCACTGGCAAGTTTAGGAAGGTATTTGTTTCGCTGCTCTTCGTTTCCATACTGATAAATGGGAAACATAACGAGGCTTCCCTGAACCGACGCTGTAGAACGTACGCCGCTATCTCCGCGTTCCAACTCCTGCATCATTAAACCATAAGAAATATAATCTAAACCTCCACCGCCATATTGTTCGGGAACGGTTGGGCCAAAACAACCCATTTCACCCAGTTGCTTTACGATATGCTGGGGGAATTCTGCCTTTTGAGCATAATCTTCGATTATGGGAGAAATCTCCTTTTTTACATAGTTGCGAACACTTTCACGGATCAGCTTATGCTCTTCTGTTAGTAACTCATCAACATTAAAATAATCGGGCGATTGGAAATTGTCTGTTTTAGCAGCCATTGTAGTAGTTTATTGTGAATATTTTAGTTTAGGCTTTGAAACGGCTGGTAATCAGGTAGAATTTTACGTTTTTATTCCTTTTACAAGCGCATCAATGCTTCATTTTACGGCAAGCTAACCATCAGGAAAGCTAAACAATCCGCAAATATAAATAGCTTCATTCAGATGGAAATGATTTGTTTCAATTGATTATTTAAAAGGAATTAAGTTACCAAAAATCCCAAACGGCTTAATTACCATTTAATGTTGCTATATTGTTTTAGGTTCCGCTCTATGATATGTGGAACAGTTTACGAAATCTAATTATTGAAAAATAACTAACTGATGTCAATCATTTTAAAAATAAGGTTGTTGATTGTGTTCTTTATGGCAGCTACGCTTATAAGCGGGCTTACGGCGTTTCCTGTAGAATCGGAATTGGAATGGCTCTTAAGCCACCCCGCCATTATACCATCTTTTGCAGAAGACTGGCTGCAGCTATGCTACAATGCGCTGAAAGATACAAATTCGAAATATCCTATGCTGGCCTACGGCTACGATTGGTTAGGTTTTGCTCATATCATAATTGCGATGGCTTTTATTGGCCCGCTAAGAAACCCGGTGAGAAATATCTGGGTAATAGAATGGGGCATATTATCTTGTATAGCAATTTTCCCACTGGCATTTATTGCCGGCCCGGCACGCTACATTCCATTTTTTCATATTTTAATAGATTGTTGCTTTGGCCTCATTGGCCTCATTCCGCTAATAATTTGCCGTAACCTGATAAAAAAAATATCCTGAGATGCGAACAATAACCTGGCTGGCCCTGGGCGATAGTTATACAATAGGAGAGCAGGTATTGCTTACCGATAGTTTCCCATACCAAACAGTAAAGCTATTGCGGCAGGCTGCAAAAACCGGCGACTCAAAGACGGCGCAATTGGATTTTGCTGCGCCGGAGATCATTGCAAAAACTGGTTTTACAACAGACGAATTATCTGCCATTATTGACCAAACGGTTTTATTAACAGGTTATGATATCGTTAGTCTGCTGATAGGCGTTAACAACCAGTATCGGGGAAGATCGGTAGATGAATTTAAAACGGAATTTGATCACCTCCTGCAAATAGCCATTCAATCAGCCAAAGGTGATCCGGCAAAAGTTTTCGTGTTAAGCATTCCCGATTGGGGAATCACGCCATTTGCTACAGGTAAAGATCATGTAAAAATATCAGCTGATATAGATGCATACAATGCGGTTTGCAGAAATTTTGCGGATTTATATAAATGTATGTTTATTGACATTACAGCAGATCAGAGAAAAGATGCTGCTAACCCCGATTATTTAGCGGCGGATTTGCTACATCCTTCCGGTAAAGAGTACACGAAGTGGGCTGCTAAATTATCGACAGCAATTATAGAAAGTTATTAATGAATTCGCTCTGGTTATTTAAACTGGTATGAGGTCAGCAACCCGCTCATCTCTGCCTGGTACTGCAATGAGATGGCCCTGGCTTCTGCTGCAAAATTTTCATCATCTCCGGCATAAATGATGGCACGGGAAGCGTTGATCAATAAACCTGCATCATCAATTAAACCATGTAAGGACACATCAGCCAGACTTCCACCCTGGAAACCTACACCGGGAACCAGTAAAAAATGTTCTGGTAATATTTTTCTGATATTGGCCAGCTCTGATGCCTGGGTTGCGCCAATAACAAACATTAAATTATTTTTATTTCCCCAACTACTTACTGTTCGCAACACGTTCTCATAAAGCTTTTCTTCCTTGTTTGCCAATGTAAGCATTTCAAAATCAGCAGCTCCTTTATTACTTGTTAATCCAAGAACGATCGTCCATTTGGTATCATACTCAAGAAAAGGTCGAACGCTATCTTCGCCCATATAAGGCGCTACTGTAACAGCATCAAAAGCAAAAGTTTCAAAAAAGGTTTTTGCATAATAAGAAGATGTATTCCCAATATCAGCGCGCTTTGCATCTGCTATCTTTAAATGAGTAGAAGGAATATAATGCACTGTTCTTTCCATCGCATCCCAACCTTTCGTTCCCATTGCTTCATAAAACGCCGTGTTTATTTTGTAGCTAACACAAAGATCTTTTGTGGCATCAATGATGGCTTTATTAAATTCAAAAACAGCATTAGCATTGCCTTTAAAATGCTTTGGCAATTTATCTACATCGGTATCTAATCCAACACATAGGTAAGTTCCTTTTTCTTTGATCTGTTCTATCAGGATATTTCGATGCATAAATTTTATTTTTACCTGCTCTTTTTATAAAAGCCTGCAGCTTTCACTTATTTTTTTAATACCCGCTTTTGTATTTCATAGCATCATCGTTGCGTCGCAATCCTTTCATCGGCAAATCATTTTGCAACAAAAAATCAATTGCTCTCTGTAGCCGGTATCATGCTCAGGATCATTTCTTCTACCTCTTTGCTTTCCCACTTATTTTCTATGTCGGGCATTGCCATAACCTTTTGCATGATCGCCTCCTGACGACTCCCATTTTTTAAAGCTTCACTGTATCTTATGTGCGGACTAAATGTAACCTGCGAATAAGCAGGTATCCATTTATCAGGATGTTTTTTACTCACACTCGCTTCAATTTTTTTCTGCAATAAGAATTTTGGATCACCAACTTTATCACGCATTTCTACAAAATTGTTGATAGCTAAGTCTGCAATGGCATCTGCATCCGGCTTTCTCAATTGCTGGTATTCAGCTAAAATTTTATCCCATTGTTCATTGTGCTTATCAATAAGCGAATTCAGTACAGCACAATCTTCAAAGCCGCAATTCATTCCTTGTCCAAAGAAAGGAACAACAGCATGTGCAGCATCTCCGATAAGAGCAAATTTATCTTCCCGCACCCAAGGAAAACATTTTACGGTCACCAACGATGCCGTGGCATTGTTAAAGAAATCTTCGGTGAGTGTTGGCATAAGCTTAGCCGCATCAGAAAAAGTTTCGTCAAAAAATTGCTGAACTTTTTCTTTTGTATCGAGTGTTTCAAAAGATGGGTTTCCTTCAAAAGGGAAAAACAAGGTACAGGTAAAACTACCATCAGTATTAGGTAGTGCTATCATCATGTAATTTCCTCTCGGCCAAATATGCAAGGCGTTTTTCTCTAACAGAAAACTACCATTTTCCCCTGCCGGAATAGTAAGTTCTTTGTATCCAAAATCTATATAAAACTGGTTATATTGAAAACGGTCGTGCTGTAACTGATGCGTTAGCCTGGCTGCCGAATAGGCGCCGTCACTTCCAAATATCAGGTCAGACTTCACATCAAAGCAGCTTGCTTTTGTTGTGTCCTCAAAATGAACAACATCTCTTTTCCAGTCAATTGACGCACACTTTTGGTCGAAGAAAATATTTACATCATGTGCTTCTGCAAGGTCAATTAGTTTTCGGTTAAGATCTCCTCTTGAAACAGAATTAATATATTGTCCTTCGTTTCCGTAAGGTTGGTAAGCCGTACTGCCATCAGCAAGGTGCAGCTGGCGCCCGTGCATCGGTATGGCGATCTTTCTGATCTCATCCATGATACCAACTTCCTCTAATGCTTTTATACCTCTGTCGCTTAATGCAAGGTTGATAGACCTTCCGGCGACCATCGAAGCTTTTCTCATATCAGACCGGCGCTCATAAATAGATACTTTGTTCCCTCTTTTGGAAAGGTAAATTCCCAGAAGAGAACCAACCAGGCCGGCTCCAATTATTGTTATATTTTTCTTTGACATAGCAGATCGTTTTCTTAATTATTTTATCATGGAAGAGATGATCTCTCCAAATTTAAATACATCTGTAAAACTGTTGTATAATGGCACCGGTGCAACGCGTATAACGTTTGGCTCCCGCCAATCGGCAATTACACCGGCTTTTATTAGGGCATCAAAAATCGGTTTGCCGTTTTCCAACATCAGCATCGAAACCTGGCAACCTCTGGAAGTTTCGTCTCGCGGCGTTATAATTTCAATTGTCTTTTTTGCAGCTTGTTTGTTGATTTCATCGAGTAGGTAAATCAGGTAGCTGCTTAAAGCTTTGCCTTTTGTTACAAGTTTGTCCATACCTGCCTCATTAAAAATATCCAAAGATGCTTTATGTGCAGCCATGCTTAATACAGGCGCATTGCTAAGTTGCCAGCCTTCTGCGGTAGGGATAGGGTCAAAATCTTTTTCCATTTTAAAACGGCTTTCTTTATTGTGCCCCCACCAACCTGCAAGTCTTTTTAATTTTTTATCAGCAATATGGCGTTCATGAATAAACGCACCGGAAACTCCGCCTGGTCCGCTGTTCAAATATTTGTAACTGCACCAGCAGGCAAAATCGATATTCCAGTCATGCAACTTCAATTCAATATTTCCTGCCGCGTGCGCAAGGTCAACGCCGCAATAAGCACCAATTTTCTGTGCTGCTTCGCAGATAGCTGCCATGTCAAATGCCTGACCGGTATAATAATTTACACCGCCAAAAATCACAAGTGCAGTTTCATTGCCGTGTTTGTTTATTGCTTCCAATATATCAGCAGTGTGAAGCGTATGTTCACCGGCCCTTGGTTCAATTTCGACAATGGTTTCATTGGGGTCAAACCCATGCAATTCAACCTGAGATCTAAAAGCGTATTGATCAGAAGGAAATGCTTTAGCTTCACAAATAATTTTAAACCTTTCTTTTGTGGGCTGGTAAAAACTGATCATCAGTAAGTGAAGGTTTACCGTAAGTTGATTCATCACAACAATTTCTTCCTCCTTTGCACCAACTATTTTTGAAAGTATTTCGGGAAATATTTCATGGTAACTAAGCCATGGGTTTCTTGCATGCAAATGTCCTTCTACACCATAACTTGCCCAATCTTCCAGTTCGTTTAAAACATAATCCTGTGTAGTTTTTGGTTGAAGTCCCAACGAGTTTCCCGTGAGATAAATAGCATCTCTGCCTTTTACCATCGGAATATAAAATTTATTTCTGTAATCAGCTAAAGGATCCGTTTCATCAAGGTATTCTGCATAATCAAGGCCGTTCCTGTACTTAATAGGTAAGCCAACGTTAGTGTCCATATAATCAGCATTTATTATTTTAAATAGTGGCTATCACTTTTAATTCTATACAAATTGGTGTGGGCAGGCTTTTAACTTCCACGGTAGTTCTGCAGGCATTCACATCCTTAAAATATTCCCCATAAATTCTATTGTAAACAGGGAAATCTTTTTTCATGTTGGTAAGAAACACCGTTACATCTACCATTTTATTCCAACTACTTCCACTTGCCTCCAATACAGCTTTTACATTCGCAAAAACTGAATGACATTCTGCTTCAATATCGTAGGATAAAATATTGCCTTCAGCATCCAGTTTTAATCCGGGTATAGTATTATCACTGGCACTTCTTGAACCAATACCTGAGAGGAATAAAAGCTCTCCAACTCGCCTCGCATGAGGATAAGCGCCCAAAGGTTTTGCTGCCGTATCGGTATTGATAATATCGATTTGAGAAGGTTTATCGTTCATAAATTTAATCTCTTTTTAACTAGTGTTTTAATTGCAAATCTTGAATGCCATTTTATTTTAAAATTCTATACAAACGTTTTTTGCTTCTGTAAAAAACCTTAGCGCTTCCCAGCCACCTTCTCTGCCAACACCGCTGTTTTTCACGCCGCCAAAAGCTGTGCGCAGATCGCGATGTAACCAACAATTTATCCAGACGATACCGCTTTCTATTTTGCCGGCCATAATGTGAGCTTTTGAAATATCCTGCGTCCAAATCGTACAAGCGAGACCGTAAGATGTTGCGTTAGCAAGTTGCAATGCTTCTTCTACTGAATTAAAAGCTTGTAAAGTTACCACAGGGCCAAAAATTTCTTCTTTGTTGGTTTTACAATCGGGGCCAAGATTTTCAATTATTGTAGGTTCAATAAAATAGCCATTGCTACAACGTCCTTCGGGATGAACGGCTTCTCCACCGCATAGAATAACTCCACCTTCCTCCCGGGCAGTTTCTATACAGGCCATCACTTTATCAAAATGCAGTTTACTTACAATGGCACCTTGCCTGGAACTATCATTAAGCGGATCTCCAACATGTAGTTTTTTTGTTCTTTCTACAAACTCGGCTTTAAATTTTTCATAGATGGATGATTCGATTAGTATCCTGCTGCCGCACAAACATATTTGTCCCTGGTTGCTGAAGGAAGATCTGATTGTAGTTGCCATCATCTTTTCCCAGTTGCAATCGGCAAAAATTATATTCGGATTCTTACCTCCAAGTTCCAGCGATAATTTTTTAAACATCGGAGCAGCCACCGAAGCGATATGTTCACCTGCTCTGGTACTTCCTGTAAATGAGATTGCTTTTATTTTTGGATGCTTTACAATGGCTTCACCGCAATTTGGTCCATTACCATGTATAATATTTAGAACACCATCTGGCAATCCTGCTTCTTTACAAATAGATGCCAACAAGTATGCCGTTACAGGAGTAACTTCGGAAGGTTTTGCGATTACGCAGTTTCCGGCCGCAATAGCCGGTGCTATCTTCCAGGTAAATAAATAAAGAGGAAGATTCCAGGGAGAAATACATCCAACAATTCCGATTGGTTGCCTTAATGTGTAATTGATGGCTTTATCCTCCATACTATGGCTATCAGAAGCAAAATGCATGATACCGGTAGCGAAGAAGCGAAAATTTGACGAAGCGCGGGGAATATCAACTTGCTTACTTAACCATAACGGCTTTCCGTTGTCATTGGTTTCTGCTAAAGCTATTTCATCAAGGTTGTCATCTATCAGTTCGGCAATTTTATTTAATATCTTAAACCTTTGTTCAATCGGAGTTACACTCCAGCTGGGAAAAATACTTTCAGCAGCTTTTATGGCGGCTTCCACATCAGTTTCATCACTGTCGGGAATTTTGCCGGCAACCATTCCCGTAGCAGGATTTGTATTATCTAAATATTTTCCGTTTTGTGGGGAAGTAAATTTTCCACCGATGAAATTTTGTAGCTGGAAAGGAATCTCAAATTGCATGCCCTAAAGGTAAATAAATTAGCTGCAAGATGATTATGCTATGTACAAACTTTAAAAAATGAAACCTGCTTGCATGCCTATATATTGATATAACTGATAACTTACTACCCATATCCTGTATTTTACTACCTTAGTCCTCTAAATTTCATTTTATGCCAATAGCTTCGCCTTTTAATTTAAAAAAATGGATAGATGACCATCGCGACCAGTTAAAGCCACCGGTTGGAAACAAATGTATTTACTCCGACGCAGAAAATTTTATTGTAATGGTTGTTGGCGGTCCTAATTCCCGCAAAGATTATCACTACAATGAATCTGAAGAACTATACTACCAGGTTGAAGGTGACATTGTGGTTAAGATCATTGAAAATGGGCAGCCAAGAGATATTCATATTAATGAGGGAGATATGTTTTTGCTTCCACCAAAAACGCCCCATTCGCCTCAACGCGGTCCCAATACTGTTGGCTTGGTAATTGAAAAAGTAAGGGAAGCGGAAGAAGATGGATTTTTGTGGTATTGCGAAAATTGCGGCAATAAATTATATGAAGAACACCTACATGTATCAGATATAGTTAGTCAGTTGCCGCCCGTGATGGAAGGATTTTATAAAGATGAGCATAAAAGAACCTGTAGTAACTGTGGTGCTGTAATGGCTCCTCCTGTAAAAAAAGGATAACAATAGTTAAAGAAAAAATATTATCATTCCTGAAAACCAGTATTAGTTTTATTGATGAAAATAGATATACATACCCATATAATGCCCGAAAAAATGCCTAATTGGGTACAAAAATTTGGGTATGGAGAATTTATTCACCTGGAACATCGGAACTGCAAAGCCTGCATGATGAAAGGCGATAAGCTTTTTAGAGAAGTGGAAGATAATTGTTTTGATGCCGGCGTTAGGAAAACGGACATGGATGGCACCGGCGTTGATATGCAGGTACTTTCCACCATCCCTGTATTATTTAATTATTGGGCAAAACCTGTTGATGGTTACGAAACTTCCCGTTTTTTTAATGATCATATTGCTGAAACAGTTGTAAAAGATCCTAATCGTTTTATTGGCATTGGCACCGTTCCTTTGCAGGATATAGATATGGCAATTGCTGAAATGGAACGTTGTGTACAGGAATTAAAAATGCCCGGACTGGAAATTGGAAGTAATATTAACGGAAGCAATTTAGGGGATGAAAAATTTTTCCCATTTTACAAAAGGGCGGAAGAATTGGGCTGTGCTTTATTTATTCATCCATGGGAAATGATGGGTGAGCAGCAGATTCAAAAATACTGGCTTCCGTGGTTGGTTGGGATGCCGGCGGAAACCTCCAGGGCGATATGTTCTATGATATTTGGAGGCGTGCTGGAAAAATTCTCTGGGCTTCGCGTGGCATTTGCGCATGGTGGAGGTTCGTTTCCAATTACCATAGGAAGAATAGAGCACGGATTTAAGGTGCGGCCCGATCTTGTTGCTATTGACAATGCTGTAAACCCCAGAGATTATATCGGAAAATTCTGGATCGACAGTCTCGTTCATGATGAACATGCCATGCGGTTTATTTTGGAAGTAATGGGTGAAGATAAAATATGTCTTGGCAGCGATTATCCTTTTCCGTTAGGCGAACATCATCCTGGAAGTTTGATACATTCTATGAATTTTTCGCAGCAACTTAATGATAAGTTGTTGTATAAGAATGCAACGGATTGGTTAGGAATAAAAATTTAGCTGTCAGGAAAAATTCCAGTAATATTCTTGATAATAGGTTCTACTAGAAGTTAGTTAAAAAGATCGGGGAAATCAGAAATGATACCGTCTACGCCCATCTTCTTTAATTCTTCGATCCTGGCTTTTTCATTTACCGTCCAGGGAACGATCTTTATATTTTGATCGTGGCAGTTTTTAATCAGATTCTCTGTTATCAAACCTACAGCAGGGCTATACACAGTAGGAGTGAAGCCGAGATCATCTAGTTGTTTTCTAAAAGAGCGATTATCTAATTCCTCTACCAGCATGGAAGTTTTAATAGAAGGATATTTTTGGTGCAGATATTTTAGTGTTCTGAAATCGAAAGATTGAATCGTAACCCTGTCTTCAATTCCTTTGTCAATAATAATTTTCATCAGCATATCTACAAATTTATCCGGCTTCGGATGAAATAGATCGTCTGTTTCAGGTGTAGTTTTTGTTTCAATATTAAAAAGTGGCATTGGCCTTCTTCTGGTCATCATAGCTTCGGTAACTGCATCAATTACGTCTGCTAAAAGTGGTTTAGAAACTTTCATTTTCTCTTGCAGGGGAAACCGGGGATTTATTTTAGAGCCAACATCAAAAAGCTTCACTTCATCGTAATTCATTTTATAGATGTTGTATTCTGTCTCATTCATTGCATCTATTTCACTGCCATCCGGTTTGGTAGTAATTTCATGACTGAAGAAAGGTTCGTGAGATAAAATAGCTTGTCCATCTTTTGTAAATACGATATCCATTTCCAAAGTCGTAACGCCTAATCCTATTGCATTAATCATCGCGGGAATAGTGTTTTCGGGCATTAGACCGCGGCAACCGCGATGGCCTTGTTTGTCAAGCAAGCCTTCGCCATCCAATGGCGTGTTAACTAATCTTTTTGTAGCATTCATTTTATTACTACTGTTACAGGCTATTAAACCTATGATACAAAACAATAAAGCAGCTGAAACTATTCTCATGAAATGGCAATATTCGGTTTCCCGATGAAATAAATAAAGTTGCAAAATTTTGAAATTGTCTGTTATTTATATTACCTAAAATTACACCAATATTTCCTGTATTTCAGTTGCAGCCATATTTGCATTTCGCATGGCAATACCTCTGGCGGCATTCCCTGCAAATTCTTCAAATGCTTTTTTGGTGATGTCATCATCACTTAGCATAATCGGCACGCCAATATCACCGCCTTCCCTGATGTTTTGTACTAAAGGAATTTGTCCAAGAAATGGTATGTCAAATTCTTCAGCTAAATTTTTGCCGCCATCTTTTCCGAATATATAGTATTTGTTATTCGGTAATTCTTCCGGCGTGAAATAGCTCATATTTTCAACCAGTCCGATGATAGGAACTTTTAGTTGTGCCTGAGAAAACATAGCAACCCCTTTTTTAGCATCTGCCAATGCAACCAGTTGTGGCGTGGTAACTACAATCACACCGGTTACCGGCACAGTTTGAACGATTGTGAGATGGATATCGCCTGTTCCTGGTGGCATGTCTATCACCAAGTAATCAAGGTCACCCCAATCAACTTCAGTTACAAACTGCCTGATAGCGCTGCTAACCATTGGGCCGCGCCAAACAACAGCCTGTTTTTCATCAATCAATAATCCAATGCTCATTACTTTTATACCAAATTTTTCAATTGGTACAATCAGCCCTTTACCGTCACCGTTATCTTTCATCATTGGCCTTTCTCCCCTTATACCAAACATAATATGTTGGCTGGGTCCGTAAATATCTGCATCCATCAATCCAACTTTTGCTCCTTCGCCAGCAAGTGCCAAAGCCAGGTTGGCTGCTACCGTGCTTTTACCAACACCACCTTTTCCACTCACTACAGCAATAATATTTTTAACGCCACTTAGGATCTTCTTTTCATCTTTTCGGTTGCTACTGGTATTGCTGGTAAAGTTTACCGTTACGTCAGCCTCTTTATTTACCAGAATTTTAATGGCATTTATACAGGCGTTTTTTATCATATCTTTTAATGGGCAGGCAGGTGTTGTTAAAACAACCGTGAATGAAACTGCCAGGCCATTTACTACTACATCTTTTACCATATTCAACGTAACAAGGTCTTTTCCAAGATCTGGTTCCTGCACATTGCTTAGTGCTTTTATTATATCGTCAATTGTCATGGTTCAATTATTTGTTAAAAAACTTTATGAGGCTCAAAATTAACCATTGAAGGCCTTACTTTGTTTATCATTTGCGAAATGTTGTATTTTTGGAACCGTGACCGGTTCTTTTTTATATATATTAATCTGTATTTTGCTTTAGGAGACTTATAAATCAATACATGAATAAATTTTTTTACATATTTCTATTATTTGCAGGGTTAACAATAATATCAAAACCTGCCTATGCACAGTTTGAGAATTTTAAGGATTCTGTGGTGCAGTTGTATGGCGTTGTTATGACGGCAGATAGCCTTAAAGGCATTCCAGCAGTGAGTATTGTGGTAAAGGGACAGAATCGGGGCACGATTACAAACGACAAGGGCGTTTTTAGCATTGTTGTTCTTAAAGGCGACTTTGTTGAATTTTCAAGCATTGGCTATAAAAGTCAGTTGGTAGCAATACCTAAGGAATTGAGCGGAAACCAGCACAGTATAATACAGTTGATGGTGAATGATACAATTTTTTTACCAGCAACTATCATTAAACCAAGGGTAAGCCGCGAACAGTTTGAACGGGATTTTGCAAATACAAAGGTACCAGATGATGAGCTGAGTATAGCCAGAAGCAACAATGATGCTGCAACAAGAAAGGCGCTGATGTCAACGCTTCCTTCCGATGGGCGTGAAGCGTCTACTCAGTATATGCGCCAGGCACAACGGAAATTATATTATTCCGGTCAGGTTGCCCCACAGAATATTTTCAATCCTTTTGCATGGGCAGAATTTATTAAGGCGTGGAAAAGGGGAGATTACAAGAAAAAATCTTAGAATTAGATCTTCTAGTTTCTTAAACATTTCAACCCTAAGTTGAAACCGACCTTTCTATTTATTTTATTTAAAAGGGTTAGCCTAATATCTCTGATGAGCAGTAGTTAAAAGTGATATTAAATTTTTACAGCAGGTGTCATTTTTGTTTTTAAAGGATACTATTACCGGAATATATCTCACAGCAACCGCTTGCAGATTAAATTGCAATTAGCGTATTTAATATAGCTACATTTATTTTCAAATGAATAAAAAACTATATGAAACATTATATAAGCAGGGTTTGCTATCTGATACGTCAATACAATTGATTCGGAAAGATTCCCGATTATTTTCATTACACTGGGAAATGAAAACGATGCTTTATATGGGCATCATGCTACTCAGTGGAGCTTTGGGGATACTCGTATATAAAAATATTGATAGCATCGGGCACCAGGCGATCCTGATTTCGATAGGATTAATCTCTGCCAGTAGTTTTACTTATTGTTTTATGAAGAAGTCGGCGTATTCCGCTGATAAAGTAACTCCTCCTACAGTTTTTTTCGATTACATTTTGTTACTCGGTTGCCTCAGCTTTATCGTGTTTGTAGCTTATTTTCAGTACAGGTACCAATTGTTTGGAAACAGGTTTGGACTAGCGACATTTATTCCAATGCTTGTACTTTTTTTTACTGCTTACTATTTTGATCATATTGGCGTGTTGAGCCTTGCGATAACCAACCTTGCAGCGTGGGTAGGCATTACCGTTACCCCGTTACAAATATTACGTTCTAATGATTTTGACAATGGAACAATTATTATTTCAACGTTGCTGTTGGGTATTTTATTATTACTGGTGGGGATTTTAACCACACGTAAAAAAATAAAAGCACATTTTGCATTTACCTATACCAATATCGGGATGCATATGTTTTTTATTGCTGTTTTAGCTGCGTTATTTCACTTTGAAAGTATCTATCTCTTGTGGGCACTTGTTCTAACTGCAGGAGCCTGGTATTTTTATAGGAGTGCCATAAAAACTATGTCATTCTATACGTTGATAACCGCAACTTTGTACACTTATATTGGTTACTCCTATGTATTCTTGAACGGGCTGATAACATACTGGGAGGCAGATTTGGCAATATTTTACCTGGCATTTATTTATTTTATAGTAACAGGAATATTGCTGGTGGTTTTTTTAATGCGTACAAATAAAAAGCTGAAAGGATGATAGCATACAATAAGCTGTGGTTAAATAATTTGATTACAAAAAAGGAGGCTTCCATTGCCTTTACGGAGGGACTCATCAGCAAAGAAGAGAATCAAAAAATACAGCTCGCTTATCATTCGGGTTTCTATCAACCGAATTCATTTGTAAGAGCAGGTTTATTCCTGCTCACTTGCACAGTTATGTTGTTTTTTCTTGGATTGATGGGACTGGTATTTATGAATTCCATCGAAAAGAATTATGGTTTGGTGCTCATTTTATTTTCAATTTTGAGTTACATTTTACTTGAAATAATGGTTGGCAAGAAGCATCATTATCAATCAGGAGTGGATGATGCATTGATAGTTGCTGTAGCAGTGTCTTTATTCTGCGGTATCAGTTTGCCTTTTGAATTTGGATCTGTGGCAAATTGTATTCTATTAACTATTATCTCTCTTTTTTTTTTAATACGTTTTACAGATAGTTTTATGGCAGTTATTTGTTTTTTTTCGGTTAATGCTTTAATACTATTTGTTAGTATTGAGATTGGTGGAAATGCCCAGGTATTGCTTCCCTTTACAATCATGCTTTTCTCTTTGATGGTTTATCTTTTTATCAGGCAAAAAAAAGACCTGATTCAACTTCGGTTTTACGTATCCGGTTTATTATTGCTCGAGATAGTATCATTATTATTACTTTATGGTGCAGGAAATTATTTTGTAGTTAGAGAAATGAGTATTGAATTGTTGCAGTTGAACTTACAACCGTCTCAGCCACTTCCATTAGGCATACTGTTTTGGATATTTACAGCGGTTATTCCAATTGTTTATTTAATAATCGGTATTAAAAAGAAAGATGCAATTTTACTCAGAGCCGGACTTTCATTAATTGTCGCAATTGTTTTCACCTTCCGGCATTACCATGCAGTTTTAAACATAGAAATAGCCATGCTTGTGGCTGGCATACTGTTGCTATTAGTGTCGTGGATGCTTAATCGTTTTTTGAAACAGCCAAGAGCCGGATTTACACTTGAGGAGCCTTCCGGTAATCATTCAGGTAAACTACAATTGGAATCACTAATCGTGATGGAAACTTTCGGCGCCCAACCAGCTCAATCTGACGGTACAACCTTTGGTGCTGGTGATTTTGGTGGTGCCGGAGCAAGTGGGAATTATTAAATGAATAAAATACAATAGCATTTTTTTAGCAGGTTATTAGTCAATTGATATTATATACGTAGAAGCGATGCTATTTTTTTTGATTGATAAAATCAACAATAAAACTTACGAGTTCACTAGCTATTGGCATAGAAGGATCGTTATATGATTTCATATTGAGCTTGTTGTCTTCACCCACAATTTTAAGTACATGATTCATGTTTTCAATGATAGTAAGTTTAGCTGCTGGATTTGCTTTGGCCAACAGCGTAGCATCTTCGAGTTTAACCTGAAGGTCGGCAGTTCCCTGTAAAATGAGTACCGGGATTTTTAGTTCATTTATTAAAACTTGTGGGTCATATTTAAACCAGCTGATCATATAAGGCTGTACTGATTTTCTAAAAACCATGTTCAATTGAGGATTTACATTCTGTACGAGCTGGTTATTTTTTAAACTATCTAAAATTGAAAAAGACTGATTTCTTAATTCCTCAGGCAAGGAACCTAACTGCTTTCTTAAAATAAGATCTGCCGTTTCCCCTGCTCCGGCAATCGAAATATATTTGTCTGCATTTTTTGCTGCTATCATTCCAATCAGCGAACCCTCACTGTGCCCGATAACGATCACGGAACTAAAACGTTTATCTTTCTTTAAAACATCAATCCAATCTTTTACATCATTTACATAATCATCAAAACGCAAATTTTCTTCTTTTGCCGCCGATCTTGCACTTTCCCCAATCCCTCTTTTATCGAAGCGAAGTGATGCAATATTTTCCGCAGATAGAGCGTACGCCAATTGCTTTAATCCATCATTTTTCGTAAAGTTGCTATTTCCATTTCTATCTGTGGGACCAGAGCCGGCAATTATTAGTGCAACAGGAATTTGTGTAAAGTTTTTAGGCGTGGTGATTGTTCCAAAAATGTCGCCGGTGGAAGTTTTTAGTGAGATGGGCGTTTCCACAAAACTACTATCAATTGCTGCTGTTACATTTATTGGATTAAAAAAACAAATTACTATTATGTAGAGGACTATTTTTTTCATTGATATCTTTTGATAAGAGTGAAATCTTTATTTAAGTGAAATTCTTTCCCAGGTAGATTACATTTTAAACTTCGCACAATTTAAAACGTCTCAGTGACACTAAACGTTATAGCGATGAAAAAAAATATCTTAAAGATTTTTACAATGTTTACCATCCTTTTTGGCACGCTAAGTACCAATGCTCAGATTATAATTAAAGTCAGGCCCGGTCCACCAGTGGTTAAAGTGCGCCCAGTAAGCCCCGGACCAAGGCATATTTGGATTAACGGAGAATATGTTTTGCAGGGGAACCGGTATATTTATACAGATGGTTATTGGGCTGTTCCACCACCAAACTATCGCTATTGGAAAGAAGGCCATTGGAAAAAAAGAAGAGGAGGGTGGATCTGGATACGTGGACGCTGGAGATAATGGTTGCTTAATTTTTTAAATCGGTGTGAATAAGCTTCATGTAATTTTATGAGATGCATAATAAAAAGTTAACTTTAAACTAATGGCATAATTGTAGCTGTTAGCTATGTTCATATAAAATGGTATCAGATGCATAAATATTTTGTTGCGATGGCGTTGATATTTTCAACTGCCAGTATAGCGCAAAGCAGTAAATTGAACAAAGAACATGAACGTTTTTTCAGGGTTGGTGCAAAAGCTGGTTTGAATATTAACAAAATATCCGGCCAGTCTTATAAAGATGGTTTCAGGTATAATTTTCAGGCAGGTGCATTTTTGCAATTTAATTTTAGTGATCGTTTTGGATTGCAACCTGAAGTTAATTTTGTTCAGTCATCTTCTGAAGTTTCCAGTGCCTCAACAGTTATAGCAGATGATATCTTTGGTGGAGGTGATCAAAACAAAGCCAAATTAAACTACCTGGAAGTTCCGCTATTATTAAATGTAAACCTGGGCTCAAGCAAACGCGTAAAACTCCAGCTGGGACCGGCTTATGGTGGATTGGTAAAGCAAACAGTGGATAGCCTAAAAGTAAAAGGAAATATTTACAAGAACAGTGAATGGAGTGCAATTGCCGGTTTATGGATTCAATTACCTGTAGTAAATGTTGGCGCCAGGTACAAATTAGGGTTAACAAATATTAACGCTTACAATGAAAAGGAAATCTGGAAAAGCCAGGCAATACAATTATTTATTGGTGTAACTTTTTAAGTTTGCCTCAATAAAATTCAGCCCCGCTTTCTGCGGGGTTTTTTGTGTAAAAGAAATTGTAATTTAACCATCAAAACATTATATATGCAGCATATTAGTCCGGAGAACCTGATTGTAATTGATATTGAAACTGCTGCCGAAAGTAGTTCCTTCGATTTATTAAAAGATGATTGGAAAGATTTGTGGCAGGAAAAAACTATCCGATCCTTACCCGAAGGCGTAACCGCCGCAGATTTCTATCCAATGCGGGCTGGTGTAATGGCAGAGTTTGCAAAGATTGTTTGTATAAGTATCGGCTATTTTAATAAAGAGGCCAATCTTCAAATGCGTATCAAATCTTTTTACGGCCATGATGAAAAGAAATTATTGAGCGACTTCATAGCGATGATCAATAAGATAGAAAGTATCAATAGCAAATGGAATTTTGCAGGACATAATATCAAGGAGTTTGATATGCCCTTTATTTGCCGAAGATTACTTATCAATAATATCCCGCTTCCCAGATACCTTGATTTCCAGAATATGAAACCCTGGGAAACCAATATCGTAGATACGTTTCAGTACTGGCGGTTTGGCGATTATAAAAATTATACTTCTTTAAAATTACTGGCAGCATCTATGAATGTTCCTTCTTCAAAAGACGATATTGATGGTAGTATGGTAGGAGAGCTTTATTGGACTGGTTCTGATGAACAAAGATTGGTAAACCTAAAACGTATTGCCATTTATTGCCAAAAGGATGTTGTAACAACCAGCAATATTATTTTGCGGTTCAAACATCTTCCAATACTGGAAGCCAGCGATGTTACTTATGTAGAATAACTGTATGTGAAGGTAATGCGAACAGTATAAACATGCTAATCTGCATCAGGTATTTAACTAATAAAATACGGCTTACTTTAATCTACCTTTTTTACAAACATCAGGTAAACAGGAAAGTGATCGCTATACCCGTAATTGTAGGTAGTGCCATCCCAGGTTCTTTTACTGTAACCCCGCCATTTGCCGGTTTTCTGCACCATGAACTCTTTGTTAAAAATAACGGGCTTCCTATAATGATAACCCGTTTGATCTTTTGCAAGCCAGGCACCAGAAATCAACACCTGGTCAAATAATCCCCAGGCATCCTGGTAAGGAGAAGTACCTAAACCTTTCTTATAGAAATCCGTCCATGGATTATAAATATCATTTTCTTTTACCTCACTCATTTTACCTTTTGCGCCCAGTACTTTTGTAAGGCTTGGGCTAACCGGATCGTCATTCAGATCGCCCATGATAATTATTTTGCTTTGCTGAGATATTGCCATCAGGGAATCAATCCGTAGTTTAACTACGGAAGCCGCTGCCGCCCTTGCAGGAATAGAGCGTTCTTCTCCGCCAGACCTAGAGGGCCAGTGATTTACAAATACATGCACGGTATCTCCATCCAATATGCCCTTTACATATAATACATCTCTGGTTGTCCATGAATCTTTACTTCCTCCAGGTAATTTAACAAAAAATGGAGCGCTGGAAATAACCTTAAAATATTTAGGATTATAAATCATACCAACGTCAACACCTCTTCTATCCGGAGAATCGTAATGAACAAACTTTAACTTCCTGTTTTGCAAGTTTTTAGAGTTGACAAGGTCTGTTAAAACCGTATCATTTTCTATCTCTGCAACGCCAAGAATGGATAAACCGTCGGGATTTATATCTGTACCTATCTGTGAAATCACATCGCTAAGACGGCCAATCTTATCCATATATATATGAGTGTCATAATGCCTGGCACTTTTAGGCAGGAATTCTTCATCATCTACCTGAGGGTTATTGATGGTATCATATAAATTCTCAAGGTTATAAAACCCAACCAGTGAAACACGGTATTGATGGGTTTGAGCATTTATATTAAAACAGGTTACAAGCAGCGTTAACGCTAAAAAAAGTTTCTTCATAATTTAAAAATGGGAGTAAAGGTAGGGATATGGCCCAATACATAATTGTTAACTAGAGATTATCTTTAAGAAAAGGATAACTTTTTTCACATTATTTCATGCAGGAACACTACTTTTGCGCCCTTAACAAAATTGATATGCTAACAAAATTACTAAAAACTCAAGGGCTGGTCCTCCTTTTTCTGGGATTTACTGCCCCGGCTTTCTGCCAGGAAAAACCGAAAACGGTTAATCCATCAGATACAACGATTGTAGAAGATCTGAAAGAAACAAACGTTGATAATATCCCGGTGATTTCTTTGGACGAAAATGATGGTCAGGACGGAAGCGCACAGAATATTTCTTCTGTTTTGAATGCCGGGCGTGACCCTTTCATGAATGCAGCTGCATTCAAATTCGGAGCAGTTCGTTTTAGGCTTAGAGGGTATGATGCTGACAATTTTACTACCTATATGAATGGTGTACCAATGGAAAACCTGGACAACGGGTTTACTCCTTATGGTTTATGGGGTGGATTGAATGATGTTACCCGAAACAAGGATAACTCATTAGGCTTAAGGCCAACTCCTTACACTTTTGGAGATATTGGTGGTGTAAATTATCTGGATACCAGGGCGAGTTACCAACGTAAACAAACCAGTATTAATTATGCTATTTCCAATCGGAATTACAGCAACCGTATCATGCTAACGCATTCAACCGGTTTAAATAAAAAAGGTTGGGCATTTAGTTTTGCAGCTTCCCGTAGATGGGCCGATGAAGGATTTACAGATGGAACTTTTTACGACGGTTGGTCATTTTATGCCGGTATCGATAAACGAATTAACGACAAGCACCTGATCTCTTTTGTTGCTTTTGGAACGCCAACAAAGAATGGTCGCCAGGGAGCAGCAGTTGGTGAAATGCGTGATCTTGCCGGAACAAATTTTTACAATCCTTACTGGGGTTATCAGAATGGAGTAAAAAGAAATGCCAGTGTTGCTAAATCTTTTCAACCTGTAGGAATACTTACACATGATTGGAAGATAAACGACAAAACCTCTTTGTTAACTGGTGCATCTATCACTATAGGTAAACGCAGTACTACAGGTTTAGATTGGTACAATGCAGCTGATCCAAGGCCTGATTATTACAGGTATTTGCCAAGTTACCAGCTTGATCCGGTTTACGCCCAACAAGTAGAAGATCAGTTGCGTAGTGATGTAAATAAGCGCCAGATAAATTGGGACAATCTATATAATACCAATTATAATTCTTTCGAAGTAGTAAAGAATGTAAACGGCATCGCAGGAAACAATGTTGCAGGTAAAAGATCACATTACATTTTAGAGAACAGGGTGATCAATACTACCAAATACAATTTTAATACAACATTAAATACAGCTGTTACACAAAACTTTAACCTTACCGGAGGATTATCTTTCGAGTCTCAACGCAATCATTATTATAAAGAAATTGACGACCTTTTAGGCGGTGATTTTTATGTAGACGTAAACCAGTTTGCTGAAAGAGACTACCCGTCTAATCCACAGGCAAATCAAAATAATCTGAATGCACCTAATCGTATTTTGAGAGAAGGAGATAAGTTTGGATACAATTATGATATCCAGATCAGACGCGGATCAGCCTGGTTGCAAGCTGTTGTAAAATTCCGTAAGATTGATATCTTCTTCGCTACTGAACATTCTTATACAGGCTTCTCCCGTACAGGAAATGCAAAGGTTGGTTTGTTTCCGAATAATTCTTTTGGAAAATCTAAAACCTACACTTTTTATAATTCAACAATTAAAGGTGGACTTACTTATAAAATCAATGGCCGTAATTATTTATTTACCAACGGCTCTTATGGTTCAAAAGCGCCATTCTTCGAAAATGCTTTTATTGCACCAAGAACAAGAGATTTTGTACAAAACAATTTAAGGTCAGAAGAAGTGGGAACTGTAGAAGCTGGTTATGTGATGAATGCTCCCCGTGTTAAATTGAGGGCAACAGGTTATTATTCGCGTTTTAAGAACCAGTTAAATGTATTAACTTTTTATAATGACGAATATCAGAACTTTGTAAACTATGCAATTTCTAACATTGGGAAAGAGCATATG
This sequence comes from uncultured Ferruginibacter sp., assembly GCA_964496585.1. Classification (GTDB taxonomy): domain Bacteria; phylum Bacteroidota; class Bacteroidia; order Chitinophagales; family Chitinophagaceae; genus Ferruginibacter. Next base: position 11,766 of record CAZCAA010000015.1, on the reverse strand, counting down.
GGAGTTGAATTTGGTGCAGAGGCAAAAGTGTACAAAGGTTTAAGTGTAACTGCTGCTGCCGCTATTGGAAGATATCGTTATGATACCCGCCAGAGTGGAACTGTAACTGTTGATAACAGTGCTGCCGTGCTTGCAAGCAATGTTCCTATCTACGCTAAAAATTTCAATGTGCCTACGCCACAGGAAGCTTATACAATTGGATTGGATTATCGTTCACCAAAGTATTGGTTCCTTAGTGTAAACTTTAATTATTTTGATCACATGTACCTCGATTTTAATCCACTACGCAGAACAGATGCTGCAGTGAGCGGTGTAGATCAGGGTTCAGCAAAATGGAATGAAATTATTAATCAAACTAAATTAAAATCACAGTACACGTTAGACGCTTTCGCAGGTTGGTCATGGAAGATGGATAGGCGTTTCAAATCATTGAAAAAATCTACTTTCCTTGTATTTAATGTTGGTGTAAATAACATATTAAATAACACTGATATTGTTTCTGGTGGATTTGAACAACTGAGGTATGATTTTGCAGAGAAGAATACCAACAAATTCCCTGATAAACGCTTTTTCTCTTACGGTACAAATTTCTTCGCAAGCATTGGACTTAGATTTTAATTAAAAAACAAAAAATAAACTTTTTAAAATATACATTATGAACAAGATTGTAAAACTATTTGCAGCGATCATACTCTTTGCCGCTATCGGTTCTCAGAGTGCATGTAAGAAATCATATGATCAACCGCCAGGTGCAACAGATGAATTAAATATTGTTGCTAATACTACTATTGAATCTTTAAAGGGACTTCACACAGTACCTCGTGCATACGACGTTATCGCTGATAATATTATCATCAGTGGTATTGTTACTGCAAATGATAAAAGTGGAAATTTCTACAAACAATTATTTATCCAGGATACAACCGGTGCTATTCAGATTTTGGTAGATGCTAATAGCCTGTATGGTTCTTATCCGGTAGGCCGCAGGGTATTTGTTTATTGTAAAGATCTTTGCCTGAGCGATTACAATGGTACAATGCAATTAGGTATAAAAGCAACTGTTGCAGGTAGCCCTTCAGTTGAAGGTATTCCATCTGCATTGGTATCTAAATATATCATTGGAGGATCAATTAATAACCCTGTTATTCCTATTCCTGTAACACTTGGTCAATTATCAACAAGCATGAATAACAATCGTTATATCAATGCTTTGATCCAATTGGATGGCTATGAGTTCAGAGATACAACTGATACTTATTCTGATACATCATCTTACAAGTCAACTGTAAATGATACCATCACCAATTGTTCTTCAACTACTATCATCCGTACCAGTGCTTACGCAAATTTTGCTTCTCAAAGAGTACCATCAGGTAACGGAACTATCAACGCAATTTATACCGTGTTTGGAACAACTAAGCAATTCATTATCCGCGATACAGCTGATGTTCAGTTTAACGGTTTCCGTTGCGGTGGCCCACCACCAGGAGCGCTTTTGTTCGAGAATTTTGAAGGACAGGCAGCTAATACAACAGCTCCATACAGCGTACTAAACATTGCCGGATGGAACAATTTATCTGAATTAGGAACCTTCCCATACACAGTTCGATTATTCAGTGGTAATAAATATACTTATACAAGTCCTTTTGGAGTTGTAAATGCTAAAACATGGCTGGTAACAAAAGGAGCAAATTTAAATGGTACTGCTACTGAAACGCTTTCATTTGATACTAAGCAGGATTTCTTGCTTGCAACATATCCTGGAGGAGCGAACGTTGCCTCAGATCTTAGGATCCTGGTATCAACCGATTATACAGGAACAGGCAACCCTTGGACAACAGGAACATGGAATGATATTTCCTCACAGGCAACACTTTCTCCGGGAAGTACAGCTTCTGCTTTTCCTGCCTCTTACACCAATTCAGGAAATATCGACCTGAGTTCTTACACTGGTACAATTTACATCGCCTTTGTAAACGAAGGTGGAACTGCAGTAAATAAAACTTCTGCGTGGGAAATTGATAATATCAAAATTATCGGTAACTAAAATTACTGTAAATGAAAAGAATAAAGAGTTAACTGGACTTTTCCTTTGCTCTTTATTCTTTTCTTAAAAATAACATTATGAAGAAGATCTTTACTTTACTGCTGGTGCTGGTTTCGGCATTTTCTTATTCCCAATCAACTACGCTGGTGATCAGTCAGTTTTATGGAGCGGGAGGAAATACCGGAGCTACATTAAATGCAGATTACGTAGAATTACATAATATTTCTGCTAATCCGATTAGCCTTTCGGGTTACAGCATCCAGTATGCTTCTGCAACGGGCACTGCCCTTTGGACAGGGATTTCTCCATTGCCCGTAGCTACAATACCGGCTGGAGGATATTACCTTATTCAAATGAGCTCAACAGGAGCTGTTGGGGCTGCATTGCCAACTCCGGATTATGTATCCAATCCAACTATCGCCATGAGCGGTTCCAATGGTAAAGTTGCCTTGGTGAACGGGCTTACTGGTTTAACCGGCTGTGCATTTCCTTCTACAGAAGTAATTGACGGCGTTGGTTATGGAACGGCCAATTGTTCTGAAACTGCTCCTACTGCTGCTTTAACGGCAACAACTGCGGGCTTCAGGAATAACAATGGCTGCACAGATACCGATAACAATGGCGCAGATTTTACATTGGATATTCCTGCTCCCCGTAACAGTGCATCACCAATATTTATTTGCAGTGGTGGCCCGCCAAGTCCTTCTTTAACGGCTGGTACTGTAAATGATTTCGGAAGTGTAGTAATTGCAACAAATTCTACTTCCCAATCATTTAACCTAAGTGGTTCAAATTTAACGGGAGCTCCAGGATCTATAACGGTAACAGCACCTTCGGCTGATTTTCAGGTTTCAAATGACAATGTTATCTGGGCTGCATCAACAACCATTTCATACACAAGCGCAACGCTTACAGCTACGCCGGTTTATGTTAGGTTTACTCCCCAAACTGTTGGCCCTAAAGCAGGCAACGTGAATATATTTGGTGGTGGAGTAGCCACAGCTGTTAATGTTGCTGTTAGCGGTAACGGTATTGCTTCTGCTGTTGCTACTGTAACAATAGTTTCTGCGCCACCTGCGTTTGGAAGCGTTTGTGTGAATGCAACCGGTGGTCCAATTACAGTATCACTAAGTGGAAGTAATCTTACTGCTGCAGACCTTGAAATAGCTGCATTAACAGGATACAGTTATTCAACAACTTCAGGAGGTACTTACACATCAACACTTACACTTACGCATGCCGCTGGAACTTTTGCACAGGATATATTTGTACAATTCACACCAACAGCTGCTGTTTCTTATGATGGCAACATAACGGTTACGGGTGGTGGATTAACAGCTGCAACTAATATCGCCGTTACAGGTTCTGGTACAATAGGAACTGCTACAGTAGTAACAGGATCTGCCAGTGCAATTACGCAGGTTAGTGCAACAGTTGCAGGATCAATTACGGCACAAGGATGTTCTCCTGTAACTGCTTATGGATTTGAATATAGTACACTAAGCGGATTTGTAACAGGAACAGTTGTTCCAGCAAGCAATCTTGCCGGGGGTAACTTTTCAGCCGGTCTAACAACCTTATCTCCCGCTACAACTTACTATTACAAGGCATTTGCAACCAATGCAGGTGGAACAGTTTATGGCGTAGAGAGATCATTTATCACTTCTGCGCCGCCACCAGCAGTTTTATCTGCTTCTGCGCTTGATTCATTTAGTGGATCATGTGTGGGCACAACAGCTGGTCCAAATACATTTGATATTACCGGCGTTAACCTTACAGCGGGAGATATTACCGTGGGTCCGTTAAACGGATTTACCTTTGCTTCCTCAAGTACAGGAACATATGCCGCTACCTTAACGTTATCTCAATCTGGTGGTGCATATTCTCAAACAATTTATGTGAATTTCACACCTCCAAGTATTGGCGCTTTCAATGGCAATATTCCTGTTTCTGGGGGCGGAGTTAGTAATTTTTCTGTAGCAGTAATTGCAACAGGAACTAACACCGTAGCAACAGTTATCACCGGCGATGCAACAGATGTAAAGCCGAATAGAGCCATGGCAGCTGGTAGTATTACAGCAACAGGCTGTAGTGCAGCTTTCGCTTATGGAATTGAATACAGCGGAATCAGCGGATTTACAAGCGGTTCGGGTATAAAGGTACCTTCCACAAATCTTACTGGTACTGATTTTACATCATCATTAACCGGGCTGGTACAAAATACTACTTACTATTATAAAGCCTATGCCGAAAATAACGGAGGTGTAGCTTATGGTGATCAGAATTCATTTACAACAACAGGAATTCCTGATGGATTAATTATTTACGGTACGCCAATCCTACGTGGACAAAGCCTGCATTTTTCTCTAAAAGGAATTAAGCCGGGTCATTATTCTGCCAGGATTCACAATAGCATCGGTCAATTGGTTTATCAGAAGGAATATGTTATCCCTGTAAACTTTATGGATAATAGCTTTATCTTCCCTGGATACCTGCCAATGGGTTTATATAACCTGGAGATCAGAAACTATGAATATAAAATTCAGAAGTCATTCTTTGTACAATAATTTAACTACAATATTTATAAGCCGCCTCACAATAGAGGCGGCTTTTTTTATGATTGTATCGTATCGTTCTGCAAACCTGAGTTTTTCACCAAATGCTACAAATAAATAAACTAAAAACTCTGTGAAACTCTATCCTTAACTCTTTTACCTCCGTGGTTAAAAAAAAATATAATTTACATTCAGAATTCTACAAAATCCTCTTTCGGAAATAGCCATCATTCAACCATAATCGCCTGTTTGATGTCAAGCTGACAGATTACTACTCTTGGTATTTAATTTGCCAATAAAGAAAAAAATAATAGTATGCAAAAAGGTAATATACGGGTACAGACAGAAAACATCTTTCCCATCATTAAAAAGTTTCTTTACAGCGAACATGACATATTTATACGAGAACTTGTCAGTAATGCAGTAGATGCCACTCAAAAGTTAAAAACGCTTTCTTCCATTGGAGAAGCAAAGGGCGAATTAGGGGAACTAAGAATAGATATAAAAATAGATACAGAGAACAAAACCCTTACTATTGCCGATAGGGGAATTGGAATGACAGAAGAAGAAGTTGATAAATACCTGAACCAGGTTGCATTTAGTGGTGCTGAAGAATTCCTTGAAAAATATAAAGGGCAGAATGAAGCTAATATCATTGGGCATTTTGGCCTCGGCTTTTATAGTTCCTTTATGGTAAGTGACAAGGTAGAAGTTTTTTCCAAAAGTTTTAAGGCTGATACTAAAGCTGTAAGATGGGAATGTGATGGTAGCCCCGAGTACATTATCGAGGAAACAGAAAAACCGGAAAGAGGAACCTCAATTGTTTTGCATCTGAACGCAGAGAGCCAGGAATTCCTTGAGCCTGCAAGAGTACAAACAGTGTTGGAGAAGTTTTGTAAATTTTTGCCCGTACCTATATTTTTTGAAGATAAGCAAATCAATAATCCTTCTCCTGCCTGGACGAAAAAGCCATCTGAATTAACAACCGAAGATTACCAGAATTTTTACAAAGAACTATATCCGTTTGGAGAAGCTCCTTTGTTCTGGATACACCTGAATGTAGATTATCCTTTTAATCTAACAGGTATATTATATTTTCCAAAGATCAAACAGAGCTACGAGATCCAAAAAGACAAAATTCAATTGTACAGCAACCAGGTATTTGTTACTGATGAAGTAAAAGATATCGTTCCTGAATTCCTGATGTTACTTCATGGCGTTATTGATAGTCCGGATATACCGTTAAACGTTAGCCGCAGTTATTTACAAGGCGATCCTAATGTGAAAAAGATAAATGCGCACATCACGAAAAAAGTAGCTGATAAGCTGGAAGAAATCTTTATTGCCGACAGAAAGGCTTTTGAAGAAAAATGGGAAAGCCTTGGCCTGTTTGTGAAATATGGTATGATGACTGATGATAAATTCCTTGAGAAAGCTAATAAGTTTTTTATCATGGAAGATACCAGCGGTAAATTCTATACGTTGGAAGAGTATAAAGCAGCTACAGAATTATTGCAAAAAAACAAAGAAGGTAAGCAGGTTATTTTATACACTACTAATCCAGTGCAGCAGGATGTATTTATACAGCAGGCAACTGCAAAAGGCTATGTGGTGGTAAAAGCAGAAACATTGGTTGATGCAGCTTTTATTAATAGCGTAGAAATGAAATGGGCAGACACACAGTTCACCAGGGTAGATGCTGATATAGCAGAAAACCTGATCGACAAATCTGAAGGTAATGATAGCGTACTTAGCAACGAGGAAGCTGAGAAGTTAAAAACCTTATTTACAAAACCACAAGATGGGTTGAATATGAATGTTGAAATAAAAGGCCTCAGTGAAGCGGCGGCGCCTGTTACAGCAACAAGGCCAGAATTGATGAGGCGAATGAAAGATATGGCTTCTATGGGTGGTGGAATGAGTGCATGGTATGCAAATATGCCTGATGAAGTTAACCTGACAATTAACGGCAATCATCCGATATTTAAAAATATATTGGCGGAAAATGATGCCAATAAGCAAGATAAATTGGTGAAAAACCTGGCAGACCTTGCTTTGTTATCTCAGGGATTATTAACAGGAAATAACCTTACAAGCTTTATAAGCAGAAGTGTAGAATTGATGGAAGAGAAAGTATAAATGAAAAATGCTTTTCTAAAATAAAATTGATCATTATATTAATCTGGCGTTTGCGATTTGGTAAAATAAGTTGCAAACGCTATTTTTTTTGCAGAATGCATCCTTCAAGGTAATTCAACTTCTTTGTATAAAAGATTTCCTTATAACCTTTCCTTATAAAAATCTCTTTGTGTAAAGGGTTTAGGTAAATGATATAAAGTGGTTTTGTAAGTTGCTTTCTGTGCTTCTCAATATTTTGTATTACCGCACTCATGATCACTTCATCAAAAGGATTAAATAGAAATATGCAATCTACTGTTGCAGGTATCTCGTAATAAAATGCATCGTTATTAATAATCTCAATTTCCAATGAGGAAAATTTTGACTTGACCTTTTTCATATTTTCCTTCGCTGCATTGCAGAGTTCTTTCGAAAAATCTATACCGGTAACTTTTTCAAAATGATATTCTGCAGCAACTGCCATAGCTCTGCCTTTACCGCAACCAATATCAAGAAAGTGTTTGAGATTTTTATCAGATAGCCAGGTGAACATTTCTTCTAAAATATCATAACTGGCGGGCATGTAGATAGTGGCGTGGCTGATGTCGATTCCTTTTTTCTCTAATGAACTTAATTCATCTGAACCTGTAGTATTAATACCATATTTTTTTTCTCCTTTTATTTCATTTTTAATAATATGCCTTGCTATCTGCATATTCCAGTTGTATGCGAGGTAAAAGAAATAACGGATGTACTGAAATGACTGCATATTTATTTTTGTAAACTTACAAATAAGCAAAGATTATTGAAGTAAACATGTTGGGCATTTATATTATTCTGAAAGTCTGAAATCTATCACTTTTAATTGAAGCGTTTTTTCTCCGTTCCATTCATTTTCATCAATTGTAAATACAATATCTACCGGTTTATTCATTTGCATTAAGTGAAACTTATGAGCCATATTAAAACCAATGCCTGTTAGTGTTGTATTACTTTGTTTTACTACAAACCTGATATGAAGTTCCTTTAATATTTTTGAGTATCCGGTATCTGTAATTCCTTTTGCTACAAAGACTGGTCTCATATTTTCGGGCCCAAATGGTTCCATTTGTGTAAGGATGTTATACAAAGGCAAATTAATTGATTCAAATTTAATATCAGCATCAATAATTATAACGGGAATCAACAAACGTTCGTCTATGCTTTGTGTTACTACTTCATCAAACTTATTACTAAAGGCTGTTACATTTTCGGGTAACATGGAAAGTCCGGCGGCAGCGAAATGACCACCATAGCCCAACAGGTATTCACGGCAGGCATAGATGGCCTCATACAAATTAAATCCTGGTACACTTCTGGCGCTTCCCGCTACTATGTCTCCACTTCGGGTAAGCACTACCGTTGGCCGGTAATAATGTTCTATGAGCCGCGAAGCAACAATGCCAACTACACCTTTGTGCCAGTGCTCACGAAAAACGACAGATGTTTTTTTATTTAGCAGGTTATCATCAGCCTTGATAATTGCCAGCGCTTCTTCTGTAATACTGCTATCAGCTTCTTTGCGGTCTGTGTTGTCGGAATGCAGTATTCTGGCAAGCGCCATAGCTTTCTTTTCGTCTTTTTCAACAAACATTTGTACAGCCTTGGTGGCATCATCCATTCTTCCTGCAGCGTTTATACGAGGGGCAATTACAAAAACTACATTGGTTATGGTAAGCTTATGCTGAATGTTTCCGAGTTCAATTAATGCCTTAATTCCTGCAGAAGGGTTTTCATTGATTTTCTTTAGTCCATAGTAAGCCATTATCCTGTTCTCTCCGGTCATTGGAACAATATCTGCTGCAATTGCTGTAGCTACTAAATCCAGGTAACAATAAAAAGATTCGTTGTTCAGTTGATAATGCGAAGCGAGAGCCGTCATCAGTTTAAATCCTACACCGCAACCGCAGAGCTCTTTATATGGATATTCACAATCTGTTTGCTTTGGATTCAGTATGGCAACGGCGTCTGGTAATTCGTTGCCGGGTAAATGATGGTCGCAGACAATAAAATCGACACCTAACGTTTTCGCATAGCCGATAAGTTCTACAGATTTAATTCCGCAATCCAGGCACACAATCAAAGTGAAATTATTTGCCGCCGCATGATCTATCCCTGCCTGGCTTACACCATATCCTTCCCTGTAACGGTGTGGAATATAAAAATCAACAAGGGCTGCATCATGAATACCTGCTATAAACTGGTACATGGATGCAACTGAGGTTGTGCCATCAACATCATAATCTCCAAACACGAGGATTTTTTCCAGATTTTCAATGGCCAATGCGATTCTGGAAACCGCTTTTTGCATTCCCTTCATTAACCAGGGGCTGTGCAACTTGTTAAGTTCCGGCCGAAAGTAATCTTTTGCTCTTTCATAGTCGTCAATGCCACGTTGCACCAGCATGGTACAAATGGTTTTGTTTACGCCCAGCGATTGCTGCAGGGCATTCACTTTTACATCATCTACAGGTAATATCTTCCAGTTTTTTTCCACGATTAATATTTACGGTCCGTGGTGTACCTAACAAGTTCTTCCAGGGCGGTTCTCACCGGAGAAGGATCAAAAGAATGCAGGATAGCAAGCGCTTCATCCCGGTATTCATTCATTTTATTTTCGGCATATTTGATGCCTCCGTTAGTATCCACACACTTCAACACAAACTTAACACTAACAGGGTTTTTATTTTCATTTTTAACGATGTATATTATACGCCTGCGGGTGCTTTTATCAACGTTATTTAATGTGTAAATCAACGGCAGGGTAAGTTTTTTTTCTTTGATGTCGTTGCCTGTGGGTTTACCAATATCTTCATTTCCATAATCAAAAAGATCGTCTTTGATCTGGAAGGCAATGCCAACTTTCTCACCAAATAATTTCATTTTGGCAGTTACGTCCGCATCTTTACTGGTACTGTATGCGCCTACACCGCAGGCAGATGAAAGTAGGGAAGCAGTTTTGTTTTTTATGATTTCAAAATAAGTAGCTTCATCAATGTTTAGTTTGCGGGCTTTTTCCATTTGCATCAACTCGCCTTCGCTCATTTGCTGAACAGCTTCTGTAAGAATATGCAAATGTTCAAAATCATTGTTGGTGGTAGAAAGTAGTAAACCCTTGGATAGCAGGTAGTCGCCAACTAAAACAGCAATCTTATTTTTCCAGATTGCATTTATTGAGAAAAATCCCCTTCTTTCCATCGACTCGTCTACCACGTCGTCATGAACAAGGGTAGCGGTATGCAGGAGCTCAACCAATGCGGCCGCCCTGTAAGTACTTTCATTGATTTCTCCGTGTAATTTGGCACTAAGGAAAACAAACATCGGGCGAAGCTGTTTGCCCTTTCGTTTGATAATGAATTTCATAATCCTGTCGAGCAACGGAGTTTTACTACGCACTGAGTCTGAGAACTTCTTTTCAAAAGTATCCAGTTCCTTTCCAATTATATTTTTCACAAAATCCATCTAAAAAAGTAGCAATATAATACAGTACAATGCCTTATCAAATTATTTTATTTTGGAAGGGCTTTTTTCAAAAAGAGGGAGATTATGGCTATTTTTTAAAAATGATGCAGCATTAATTACCCCATGAACGTCTAAAATATAAGTAAAATCAGCCTCATTTAAAAATCCGGCAATTTAAATAATTGCTAAAAAATTTTGGTTTTTGGCTTGCATTCAATATTTTTGCCATTAATCAATCGTATATTTAGAAATCTATCAATCATTAAGTTATGTCAAGCAAAAAGTACAATCTATTACTAGCGGTGTTCCTGGTCTGCGCTACCGGAGCGTTTGCCCAAACAAAATCGACAAGCGGGTACGATGTGTATGACTCCACTGTTATTACCAAGAAAGGTCAGCCTCAACAGAACGAATTTTGGAATAACTCCTACAATTTCCCTTCAAAACCACGTAATATGTGGGAAATTGGTATATCGGCTGGTGCATTCAATGTATCTGGCGACGTAACGGGAAAGTTCCCAACATTGGGATTTTCTGCTCATGTAAGAAAAGCACTGGGTTACGTTTTCTCTCTTAGACTTCAATACTTAAATGGTGTTGGTAAAGGACAAAGCTGGGGAGCTTCTGAAAATTATCAGAAGAATACTGCCTGGTCTAAGTACAGCGCTCCTGATAGCAGAGGCGGAACTTTAACTACAACTATTCCGGGTAGGAATGTTGACAGGATTTATTACAACTACAAAAATAAAACGCAAGATCTTAGTTTACAAGGTATCGTAACATTAAACAATGTACGCTTCCACAAAGCTAAATCGGGCTGGGTTGTTTACATTGGTGCTGGTGTTGGTGCAACTGCATATGAAACCAAGATCAATACACAAAATGATGATGGTACTACTTATGCTGATCTTTTCAATACGATTGCGTCTAATCCAATCGTTTACAAAGATCGTAAGGACATAAGGAAAGCAATTGAAGCAGGAATGGATGATTCTTACGAAACTGATGCTCAAAATAACGGAGAACGCAGGCCTAAATTAGGTAACCAAACTTTAAGAATGTCTACTACTGTTTTAGCTGGTATTCAATTTAAACTAGGTAAAAGAATTAACCTGGCATTGGAAAATCGTCACACATTCGTAAAAGATGATTTGCTTGATGGCCAACAATGGCAAGAACATGCTTATGGCGATGCTTCCCTTACATCTAACTGGGATTCTTACAACTACTTATCACTTGGCTTAAATTTCAACATTGGCAGCAAAGCTGTTGAACCACTTTGGTGGCTCAATCCTTTGGATTATGCTTATGGAGAACTTAATAATCCTCGTCATACTAAATTCCCTAAACCAGTATTTGATGATGCTGACGGTGATGGCGTTGTTGATCAGCTTGATCGTGAACCAAATACACCAGCAGGTTGCCCTGTTGATACACATGGTGTAACATTAGATACCGATGGAGATGGTGTTCCAGATTGTAAAGACAAGCAATTAATCACTCCTACAGAATGTCAACCAGTTGATGCTGATGGTGTTGGTAAAT
>CAZCAA010000014.1:53585-66790 GCA_964496585.1 uncultured Ferruginibacter sp. | reverse complement strand
GTTTCTTCTTCTACGATACTGGCCATGGTATAAACTTCATCGGGCGTTAAATTTTTTGCTGCTGCTTTTTCTGTTCTCGTTCCCTCCCAGAATTTTCGTTTTTGATCAGCAAATCTATCGAGGATATTTTTCAGTGAACTATTCCACCAGAAAAGGTAGGAGTTTGGAATTATCATTGTCATCACGGTATTTGTATCTAAACCGTATTTATTCAAAGAGTCGTTATTATTGATAAAGCTGATCACCTGCAGGGAATCCACCTCAAAGCTTTTTCCTATTTTACCTGCCAGGTCTTCTTTTGTCCTTAATTTATTAATTACCAACCTCACTGCCGATTGGTTTCCTGATTTTAACATGCGAACCAGGTTTACGAGGTTGCCTTTCTTTATCTCATAGCGCCCCGCTTTTACTTTTTGATCATATTTTACCCGTTTAGCAAGTAAGTTGAAGAAAAATTCGCTTGAAATTATCTTTTGATCTGTCAGCTCTTTTTTTACTTCTTCATAAGTAGCGCCGGTTTTTATATAAAAGTATCTACTAGCCGGGGCTGAGACGGTGGGGCCAAATAAATTCCAGCCGGCATAAATGGCGGCAATGCCCAGTATTATAAATAGGAATAGCAAGATTCGTTTCATAGTTAAATATTATTCGGTGACGAAAGCAAAGTAAAATAAAAAACCCCGCTGTTTATAAGCGAGGTGTTAAATATTTTATTTTTATGCTTATTTATTAACGGAATCTGGAACTTTAGTACCCGGCATTGGCGCTGTGGTAGCTGGCGTAGTAGATTTTTGTTGTGAATTAGGTGATAAACCTTTGTAATATTCATCATTTTTAGATGAACCTCCGTCTTTAGGAATAAATGCAGGAGACATAAGGCAAAGTAACCCTACAACTGCAGCAAAAACCCATGTACCTTTTTCCAATACGTCTGTCGTTTGTTTTACGCCCATTAACTGGTTGCTAAATCCACCCAAAGTACCAGACAAACCTCCACCTTTAGGATTTTGAATTAAAACTATTAAACCAAGTATCACAGAAGTAAGGATAATTAAAACAGCAAATAATATTAACATATCAATTTTCTTTTAAAAGTTCTATTTTGGCTGCAAAGTAAGCGCTTTTGGCAGGATTCAACAAACTTAATTTTTTGTATATCTCATTGGCTTTTCCAGGTTTGCCCTGTTTAGCATAAACTTCTGCCATTGATTCAGTTAATATTTCTTGTCCTTTATTGCTTTTTTCAGCCAGATTTTGTACTGCGACGTCAATTTGGGTGCTGCCTTCAGGTAATTTTCCAGCCTGTACTTTTTTCATGGTTTTTAACCAATCGGTAAAGCTTTTTAGTTGTTTTCCCAATTTATCCGCTGTTTGAACTTCTTCACTGAGTTTTATGCCCTGTGAAGCAAAATAGTCGGTAGTATGTAAGGGTTCAAAGATCAATTCATCTGCTGTAACAGGCACTTCTATTTCTGTTGATTTTTTTTCTGCTTCGGGTAGCATCACATCAGCGGAACTGCTCACATTTTCTTGCTTTGCAGGTTCATTAACAAAAACGTCCTCTTTTACCTGAATTGTTTGCTGAGGCAACATGTTGTTAACTATTTCTTCTGCATGTACAACTTCCTTTTTTTCTGTTAATCGGAATTGTAGTAAATAGGGATTATTGAAATGCAGGGAAGTTGTGGCTGCTATTTTTTTGTAATTGGTGTCAGATTCCGGTGTTTCTTTCAATAATAAAAAATGTGGCGTACTAAAGAAAGGGTACTTTTCAGTAAGCGCTTTAAAATACTGCGCTGGCAACTGGTTGTCCGTATTTTCAGCAATAATTTTATTATATAGTTCCTGATGCGGCATTGTTCAAAGCTAAATTAATAAATTGTTACAGGGCGTTTTACCAGTTAGAAAATATTTTATTAAAAATCTCATCTACCAGGTTACGGATTATCTCATCATTCAGTCCCGCCTCTGCCTGTGTAAGGCTTAGGTTACCGTCAAAATCAAACGACCTGGAAATATCTGTTTCAACATTCTTTTTTTCATCCAGTGTATTTTTAAAGATAAGATGAAAAGCAACAGTAAGCCTGTTTCCTGAGGCAGTACTTCCCGTAATGCTGATGGTGCTGGTATAATATTGTGAAACATAGCCGCTGATATCGTAGTGGGCATCCTCATCGTTGGTTTGTCTCAGTCTGGTAGTTCCTATTATCTTCTGTTTTAATTTTTCTGTAAGTTGGGGCGAAAGTTGTGTGTTTACATATTGAGCCCTGTTTTCAAAAGTTGTTACTCTGAATGTTTTTACTTCGATAGGGATAGACACGTCTTTAAAAGAATATTTGCAGGTCATGTAATTGAAGAAAGTCATGATCAGCATACACGCTATAAATAATTCCAACCTTTTTTTTCCTAATAACCAGGTACCCATAATTAAATTTTAAAAAATGCAAAACTGTAACTTGTTATAAATACCTAATGAAAGCGTTACAGATTTTCGATATCGTATTCCTTCAGCTTACGGTAAAGCGTTCTTTCGCTGATACCAAGATCTAAAGAAGCGTCGCGTCTTTTTCCACGGTGTTTTTTCAGTGCTTTAATGATAAGTTCTTTTTCTTTATCCATTATGCTTAAAGATTCTTCCACTTCTTCGTGCTGTTGAATATTGTTATCATTTCTTAGAATAACAGCAGCATTGTTTTGTTTAAAGCCGGGGTTTGAAACTGTTGTGGAAAGCTCTTTAAGATTATTGTTGTTACTATCATTATTAAAAACTGCAGCATTTTGTGCCATTGAAGGATTTTGCAATAAGTCGAAGAACATTTTCTTTAACTCATTTACATCTTTCTTCATATCAAAGAAAAGTTTGTAAAGTATTTCTCTTTCGTTTGCAAATTCACTCTGACTAACAGCTGGTCCTCCACTGCCACTACTCAATACCGGTAGTCTTGTATAATTGTGGTCTGGCAAAAAAGACCTCATTTGTTCACCATTGATATTTTTGTCTTTACTAAGTACCGATATTTGTTCTGCAATGTTCTTCAATTCCCTAACATTGCCGGGCCATGAGTAGTTAATAAGTATATTTCTCGCCTCATCATTTAATTGTACAGAAGTTGTTTTGTAACGGTCTGCAAAATCAGTGGCAAATTTTCTAAACAGGAGTATGATATCTTCCTGCCTGTCTCTTAACGCTGGAACCCTGATAGGTACCGTGTTAAGGCGGTAATAAAGATCTTCCCGAAACCTGCCGTTAAATGTAAATTCCAACAGTTCTTTATTGGTGGCAGCTATAACCCTTACATCTGTTTTCTGTACTTTACTGCTTCCTACACGAATGTATTCACCTGTTTCCAGCACTCTTAATAATCTTGCTTGCGTTCCCAGCGGTAATTCGCCAATTTCATCCAGGAAGATAGTGCCGCCATTAACAGTTTCAAAATAACCTTTCCTGCTGTCTACAGCGCCGGTGAAAGAACCTTTTTCATGGCCAAACAATTCCGAATCAATCGTTCCTTCCGGGATAGCGCCACAGTTTACTGCTATAAACGGATTGTGTTTTCTTGCAGAGAGTCCGTGTATGATTTGGGAAAAAACTTCCTTGCCTACGCCGCTTTCACCATTGATCAAAACACTTAAGTCCGTATTGGCTACCTGTGCAGCAACATTCAAGGCATGGTTTAATGCCGGCGAATTGCCTATTATTCCGAAACGGTTTTTTATTGTTTGCTGATCCATATATTACATCATTTGTTTAACCGGCTTTTTCAGGTCATGAAATTTATTAAGACTCAACGGCTACGCCTAACAGCGTTCCCGCAGTGCAGCTTGTAACCTTTACCGTTACATACTCTCCTTTACGATAGTGAGCTTTAGGAAATACTACAACTTTATTTTGTTGATTCCTTCCATACAACTCATCTTCATTTTTTTTAGATGGACCTTCTGCCAGTACTTTAAAAGTTTTGCCAACATCTTTTTGCATGCTGATGAGTGAATGGCCTCTGTATAATTCAACCAGTTCCTGCAACCTGCGCTTCTTTACATCCAGCGGTACATCATCTTCAAATCTTCTTGCAGCCAGCGTTCCCGGCCTTTCAGAATAAAAATATAAATATGCCAGATCGTACCGGCAATATTCCATAAGGCTGAGTGATGCCTGGTGGTCTTCTTCGGTTTCTGTACAAAATCCTGTGATCATATCTGTTGATATACCACAATCGGGAATTAATTCTCTAATCCTGTCCACTTTCGCCATATACCATTCCCTGCTATAAGTTCTGTTCATCATTTGCAAAACCCTTGTACTGCCGCTTTGTACCGGTAAGTGTATGTAATTGCAAATGTTTTCGTATTGTTTAATGGTAAATAAAACATCATCCGTTATGTCTTTTGGATGAGAAGTGGAAAAACGTACCCGAAGCAGGGGAGAGACAAGCGCTACTTTTTCCAATAACTGGGCGAAACTAACAGTGGTGTTTGTGCTGTCATTTATCCAATTATAGCTGTCTACGTTTTGTCCAAGCAAGGTTACCTCACGGAATCCGTCATTAAATAACGTTTCACATTCATTTAAAATACTATCGGCACTCCGGCTTCGCTCACGGCCACGGGTAAATGGCACTACACAAAATGAGCACATATTATTGCAACCACGCATGATGCTAACGAAGGCATTTACGCCATTACTGTTTAACCTGATGGGAGCAATGTCGGCGTAGGTTTCGTCTCTACTCAGCAATACGTTCACTGCTTTTTGTCCACCATTTACTTCTTCAATTAACAAAGGAAGGCTGCGGTAGGCATCCGGACCAACAACAAGGTCTACCAGTTTTTCTTCTTCCAGAAATGCTGCTTTCAGTCTTTCAGCCATGCATCCCAAAACTCCTATAACAAGGCCGGGCCTTGATCGTTTCATTTGCCTAAATTCTGTTAGCCTTTTTCTTACTCTTTCTTCTGCTTTTTCACGGATAGAACAGGTATTGATCAGAATCAGATCGGCCCTGGTAAAATCGGCAGTTGCGCCAAATCCATCATCCTGCAAAATTGCAGCTACCACTTCACTATCGGCAAAATTCATGGCACAACCATAACTTTCGATATAGAAATGTTTATTGAATGGAAGAACTGCTGCCGCAACCGGTAAAAAAGCTTCGCCCTGCCTTAATTCATCATGAGTTTTATCCAACATCAACTCCTCCATGTTCATTAAAATTTAATTCGGCAAATATAGCCTAATTAGATTAAATTATGACAGGATGGCAGTAATAATACTGAAGGCCACGATAATAATTAAAGTCGGCTCCTAATTTTCACAAATGCATATTTTGATACAAATACCTTTTTTAGAAAGCCTTTATCAACTGAATATGGATGTTTTTGTCTTCTGATGATACTGCATACGAAATGCTGGCGGAAATTAAATTATATGGAGATAAGATAATGCCGGCACCATAGCCGTTATGCCATTTGTTTGATTGTTCATGTTTCAACCAAACCCGCCCTACATCTAATAATCCAAAAAAGCCAATTTTGCCGTTGTAAATCCTGGAATGTACTGGACTTATCCATTGCAATTCACTCTGAGAATAGGCCGTGCTATTTCCGTAAAATCGCTCTCGTCGATGGCCTCGGAGGGTTTCTGATCCACCAATATTGTTGTATTGATAAAACAAAGGCTTGCCTGCGAGCGTTGCTCCAGCAGCTTTGAAGGCCAATCCGAGCTTGTTGGAAAGAGGAAAATACAAATTGGCTTCTGCACTAAATCTAACAAAATCATTACTCCTGTTTCTTACATTATCTGTGTAAATAGCGTTTACCAGTAAACTAATTCCCTTACGAGGCAGTATCGAATCATTCAACTTTTGATACACATATCCCACATCGATCCCAACAAAGCCATTGTTTTTATAAAAATCCGGCAGACCATTGTTTACAGCTTTTGCCACGTACCGGCTACTGTCGTTCTTGATTTTAATGCCCTGGTAAAATCCATTTACAACTATTTTGTGTTGATTTCTGAATGATCGCTGCAAACCCACGCTCAACATATAATTAGAGCTTCGCATCCTGTTAAAATCCAAATTGGTTGTGATACGTTTACTATTATTTCCTGGTCCATAATAATTTGTCCAACGAATGAAATCATAATTTCCATAAAAAAATGCATCCCATTTTCCAATCAAACGCGTGTACTGGCTCCGGTAAGTGCCACTAATGGCATGTTGGCTCAACGAATATTTGATATCAAAATACCTGGTATAGTTATAAGGGTCTTTTCTCCATTTGTTTTTAGTTGAGAGATAATTTACTCCGATAAAAAACCAGTCTTCGTTACTATAAAATGCGGTTGGATTAAAACCTCTTTTATCTAACTTATAAGCATCATATTTAAAGGCATGGATGGCAGTATCAGAAGAAATTTGAAAAGAAGTTTCACCTGATTTAACAAAATCGTTCTTGCCATTATCGTATACCTTAGTCTTGTGGCTGTATCCGCTAACCTCCGATGAGTCAACAAATTTATCTTTATCATTACCGCCAATTAAACGGATACTGATTCCTTTATTTACTTTTCCCTTAACCACGTATTCATCCTGTCCATCCATTCCATATAATCTCACTTCACTTGTTTCGTGCTTAAGAAAAGTTCGGCTATAAAAGGCAGATTTTTTTAAATTCCCTTTTTGGTTTTTTGCATAAATATTTACTGTGGTAGAATCATCATTTACTCTGGTTACTTCAAAAAATTCTGAACCGGAAGTGCCGGTGATGTCAACACTTGTGGCTAATACGCGATAATAATCTTCGGCATACTTATCAAGTTTATTGCGCCTCGATTTTATTTTATCAGCAATGTGCGGACCAGATATTTCGTAAACTTCCAGTGGGAGTTTTTTTATCGCTTTGTCTATAACGTTATCGGTTAGCTGCTCTTTGATGTCGGATGAAATTCGATTCCATTGTTCAAGCGAAAGTTCATTAAGCAAGTGCCTGTCGAGGTTACGGGCAGGAAAGTTAAATACGTTCACGTTGCTGATATCAGCATTAAAGGATTGAAGGTGACTAATTCTGGCAGCTCTACTGGCTGATTTAACGAGGTAACCATCAAACATTGTAAATGCCTGATCTCTATTTCGGGGCATTGGTTTGTAAACAGTTTTTTTACCATCTTTAAATTCAACCCAACTCCATTGATTTTCCTGTTTACCCCAATCTCCAATGATCATATCAAATAAGCCGGCTCGCAAAAATGCTTCCTGATCTACTTTTTTATCATTGTCTGAATGAACATCTTCAAGTATTTTTTCTGTACTCTTAATACCGATAACATTGTCAGGATTAGCACCAGAAATCCAGTTCACATTAATACTTTGATCAAAGAGATAGAGGTTATCGCCGACACTATCGTTGAATTTACCCAACGAAGTTTGCTTTGGAACATAATAGATCTCAGGATTTGTATGATATATACCAATTGCCTCGGCCATGGGAGCAATGATAACAGCAGCATAAGGATGTGCTATGGAAACCTGGTCATTTGTTACTTCTTCTACGATACTTCCCTTAGCAACTTCAGGCAACAGAGCAGAAAACGATTTGTTGATACTTCTTAAAATATACTCCTTGTTATTTTTATCGCGAAGCTTAACTGACCTGTTTTGAGGATCTCCGTTAATTGCGTAAGGAATCACTCCACCTGCAAGCGTATCCAGCAGCGCTATTTTTACTGATACGGGAGTAGTCCATTCCTTTCGGTAATGTTTTCCCCACAATGACTGATAAAATCTACTCTTTTGGTATTCTTTGCCTGCCACTACTTTTTTAAAGTGAATGGTATCCTGCGTTTGTGCACACAGGTTATCATCGTTACAAACACAAAATATGCAGATCAGCGCTATGTTTTTAATAAATGACCTTATCAATTAGTTTAAAATATTTAAAGAAATCTTTTAAAAAATCGTGCCACAGCTGTTAATGTTCAATTAGAACATTGTGATATTATAAAGTTAGAATGGAATTATTGTTTTTGTAGAAGTTGTTTGCCCAGCCAACTATCTTTCACGGGAATAATCCATTGTGTAAGAAGTTGTTTTTTTGTGAGAATAGTATTATTAAAATAAGGTGTTTGCTCGTTGATAAAGTTGTTTTCAACAGCATAATTAAACTGTGAAAGTGGGATTAATTCAATCTTATCCTTTACTATGAAAGCCAGCGATTGTCTGTCGAAAAGGTTTACGTTGTATTTCGTTTCAATTTCTTTTATTAACCTTACGGAGCTATCGGTACTGCAGCCACCTACGCCTGTAACTGTTTCATCCGCCATCACCACTATGAATCTTCCGAAGAACAAGTTAGCATAACCTTTTACCTTTTTACCGTGACTATTCCATCCATCTACAAACGTTGTAAGCATATCTTCCATTTCCAATGCTTCGCTCATGAAAAACAAGCGGTTGCTTTGGTAAACCCATACTCTGGAGTTCTCATTAAAATCTTCGGGTAGATGTTGTTGAATGTTTAATTCCATCCTGCAAAGTTAAGCCCCTTTAATAATTTTAGGAATTTTGTTTAGAAAAAGACGATATAAAAAACTAACGTGTTTAGCACCTGAATAAAACTCTGTGAAACTCAATCCCTACTCTTTTTTCCTCTGTGGTTAAAAAAATATTTGATAAGAAATTCAATTCATTTGCCGTTTTATTAAATGGTTGATCTGGAATTCCTGCTTGATTATCTCATTGATGCCGCCACGAGTTCAGCAATATCAAGTACCTGTACTTCGTCTTCCTTTTCTTTGTTTTTTACCCCATCTGTAAGCATTGTATTACAAAATGGGCAAGCTGCTGCAATTACGTTTGCACCGGTTTCCAGCGCTTCAGCAGCTCTTTCAAAATTGATCCTGTTGGTTCCTTTTTCTTCTTCTTTGAACATTTGTGCGCCACCGGCACCGCAACAAAGCCCATTGCTTTTACACCTTTTCATTTCCACCAGTGCAACGTCCATAGCTTCCAGCACTTTTCTCGGGGCATCGTAAATATTATTGGCGCGGCCGAGGTAACAACTATCGTGATAAGTTATCTTTTTACCTTTAAATGCCCCATCTTCCTTCATCGTGATTTTTCCTTCGTCAATTAATTGTTGTAAAAAAGTAGCATGATGAATTACTTCATAATTTCCGCCCAACACCGGATATTCATTTTTAAAAATATTAAAACAATGTGGACAAGCAGTAACGATTTTCTTAATATTATAACCATTTAACACTTGTATATTTTGGTAAGCCATCATCTGAAACATGAACTCATTGCCGGCTCTGCGGGCTGGATCTCCTGTACACATTTCTTCATTTCCCAGGATGGCGTATTTTATGCCAATCTTATCGAGGATGGTTACAAAAGCCTTTGTTATCTTTTGCGCACGTTGATCAAAACTTCCTGAACAACCTACCCAGAATAACACTTCCGGTTCTTCGCCCCTGGCTAAAAACTCTGCCATTGTTGGTACATGCATAATTCAGATATATTTGTAACGACAAAGTAAACAACATTTTATGATGGATGTTTATTAAAGTGCATTTAATTTTACAAAATAATAAGTCATTTGAAAAAAATTATAGGTAAGATTACGAATTGGGAGGCATGGCCATTTAAGTTAATATATGCGCCACTGGTACCAATGTGGGCATGGTATATGATCCGTTCGGGCGCCGTATGGTTCTTTACGCCCAGTAACCCTAAGATTACTTTCGGTGGAATGGACGGTGAACCTAAAAAGGAGATGTATGATCTGTTGCCGGATGGCTCGTATCCTACAACATTTAATGTGTTGCCTTCAGATTCAATTGATGAAGTGGTTAGCAGGATTGAAGTTCATGCAATTAAATTCCCGCTGATTGTTAAGCCTGAAATGGGCGGACAAGGCATTTTATTTCGCAAAATTGATACAATCGCCGAATTACAGCACTACCATAATCTGGTGCCGGTGGAGTATATCGTTCAAAAAATGGTTCATTTTCCTATTGAAGTAAGCGTATTCTATATCCGGCATCCTAAAGATGAAAAAGGAATTGTAACAGGTTTTTTACACAAAATTCCTTTGCATGTTATGGGCGATGGAAAAAATACACTTGAACAACTTATTTTACAACATCCAAAAGCTGCAAAAAGGGTAGGGGAATTGAAAGATAAGCACAAGGGAAACTGGAGTAAGATTATTGCTGATGGAGAAAAATATATCCTTAGTTATGCCGCTAACCATAACCGTGGGGCACATTTTATAGATTTGAAAGAGCATATTGATGAAAGACTTGTAGCTGTATTTGATAAGATCAGCCATGAAGTAAATGATTTTTATTATGGGCGCTATGATATTATGTGTGAAAGTATTGAGGCATTAAAAAATGGCACCGGTTATACTATTCTTGAGTATAATGGCTGTGGAGCTGAACCCAACCATTTTTATGATACGGGCTATACATTAATAAATGCTTACAGGGAAATTTTAAAACATTGGAAAGCGCTGTACACCATTAGCAAATACAATGTAAAACAAGGTGTAAAACCCTGGCCACTTATGAAAGGAATCAGGTTTCGAATTGAAACAAAAGAGATTTATGCTATTATGAAGAAAGCTGATGAAAAGATTGGTTAGGAAAATAAGTGTAACGTAAAATATTGTGCGTAGATAAAATCCCCCTGCTAAAAAACATCTCCATGGGTTTTCCTTATGATCATCTTGGTAATTGATGGAAGCAATTTCATGATGCTTATGAAAATATTGGTGATCCAACTCTTACCAAAAAAACGTTGTACAATTCTGCCTGTCCTTAGCCTGTCTTTAAAATTTTTCTCCCATTCAGCCGTGTATTTTTTTTCTAAAAGGTTACGTGAGATATTGTTTTCCAAAAATTCTTTAATATTTTCTGCCGCAATTTTTCCTGCATGCATGGCCATACTCATGCCGTTGCCGCAAAGTGGCGTGATAAGGCCTGCTGCATCTCCAACCATTAGCACATGATTTTGTACCGACGATTTTCTTTCAAAAGATAACTGCGAAATAGACATTGCGGAATCGTAGAGTTTGGTTGAGTTACTGAATATTTTTTTGAGATGTGGATTGCGACCTAAGATTTTTAACTCCATTTCTTCGATCGAATTATTACATAAACTTAAGTTGGCAGCATTGGTAAGGTAACAAAGACAGTACTTCCCATCTTCAATTTTAGATATGCCGCAATAGCCATTTTCAAAATTGTGCAGTGAAATAAGATCGTTGGGATGATTGCTGCTGATATGATATTTTACAGCAATAAAATTATTGAGTTTATTAGGAGGTTGTTGGGTAAATTTCCGTTTCCATTTTATATCGAGATTACTTCTTTTTCCAAAACTACCGCAACAAACCCTGCAGTTTATTATCCCGGCACTTGTTGTTATGAAGAACTGATCATCTTTAAATGATACATCAGTTGCTTTGCAATTCTCTATAACGGTAACGCCTGATTGAATAGCGATGTCTTTTAATGAATTGTCTATTTTATAACGGCTAATGCCAAATCCCCCAAGTGGGAGATCTTGTTGCAATTCTTTTCCGTTAACCGCAGTAACCTGAAGTCTTTTAATGATAGGTAAATTCATCTGATCTAATGGAAGCCCCAGAGATTGTAGATATTGCCAGCTCTCCAGACTAATATATTCACCACAAACTTTATGAAAGGGATAAGTTTCTTTTTCAATCAAAATAACTTTAAAACCTTTCTTGCCTAAATTTATGGCAAGCGTAAGTCCGGCAAGTCCGCCACCAATTACAGCCGTATCATATTTAACATCAAAGCCCATGCTTGTAAACGATTAAGTGCCTGAATGCCCATTTCCATTGGATGCTGTAATTTGTTATACCTGCAGCGCTGAAGATAGCCTTCCATTCGTCCTTTTTAAAACCTCGTGCTACCGAAAGTGGCGCATCATTTTTTACCAGATACGATCGGGAGAATATCTTTGTAAGCCATTTTATAAGATAGAAAGCTAGATAATTTCGATGCAGGTCGTTTATGAAAAAGCCTTTCTGGCAATTATCTTTCATCCATTTAATCATTGCAATTAATTCTTTCTCATTAAAATGATGGCAAAAAAGCGATGAGAAAATGATGGCAGGTTTATTCTGAGAAAGATCTGCTGTTGCATAATCACTAGTGATCCATTTAGCTGGCAGATTTGGGTACTGCTCGCAAGCGTATTCAATACAGGCTAGTTTAATATCAATTCCCGTAAAAGATATATTTAATTTTTTCTTTTTGCTCCAACCTGATATTGCATTTAAATTATCACCGCCACCGCATCCGATCTCACATACCGTTAATAACTGCGGTTTGATTTCGTTGTAAGTTAATAATTCAACGCCTTTAATAGTAATTTTATGTCCACCCAGCAAGCTATTTACTGTATTCAATTCTTTCATGTTTTGCTTAATATCAGCAAAAGGGATATCATCATTATCCAGTAGTTCTTTTTGATATGATCGGTAGGTAAGATCAGTCATAAGTTGCTGTAAAAGTTTCCATTGTTAACCCAGGACCAAAAGCAGCACCGAATATGAGCGGTTTTATTTCTGGCTGCCGCTGGCTGCATTCTTCCAGTATTTTTTTTAGTACAAATACGATCGTAGCAGAACTCATGTTTCCAAAATCTCTCAGCACTTCGTAAGAATAATTCAGTTTTTCTAAAGGTAAGTTTAATCCTGAGCTAATGCTTTGAAGGATTTGTTTGCCACCCGGATGAATACACCAATGCGTAACATCGTCCGTTTTTTCTTTGCTAACTGCCAGGGCTTTGTTAACCAATTCTGCAAAATCTTCTTTAATCAATGCAGGAACATATCCTGTGAGCGTCATTAAAAAGCCTTTGGCTGAAATTTCCCATGCCATTTCATTTTTACCTTTAAAGGAAACATCCGAAAAAAAGTTTTTTAACCGTATACCTTTCATAGTAGATTCATTTTGTACCAAAATGGCTGCACATCCATCAGCAAAAAGTAATGAAGCGGTAAGGTTATCTATCGATACTGTTTTTTGAAAATGCAGCGTACATAATTCTGTGCATACAACAATTACATTTACTTTGTCTGTGGTTCTGCAAAATGCATCAGCCAGTTTTAAGGCATGTACTGCAGCATAACAACCCATGAAATTTACGGACGTCCTTACAATGTTG
>CAZCAA010000014.1:0-53485 GCA_964496585.1 uncultured Ferruginibacter sp. | reverse complement strand
TTATAAAGAAATTTTAATTTCCTGGAGTCGTCAGCGTTTGCCGAAAACACTTTGTCTGCAAATTGAAACAATTCGTCCTGGTCATATTTGTTTACCGGAACACTGGTTGCTATGGAAACTATTTTACTCAAAGTTGTTTGGTTATACATAAAAAAATGAAGGCAGCGTTAGTGCAAACAGATGCCAGGATGTTCATCTGCATTGTATTAACAAAATTAGCCGCTGTGTTGTTGTGATAAACTCTGTAAAACCACCAAAAGAAATATACGAGCACAGGAAATAGAAAGATCTGCATAATAAGGAAATTGTTGAATTCAGCATTTTGCCCAAGATAAATGCCCAACGTTGTCATACTTAATGCGTATATCAGCATGGTAAATACAAATGTTCCTGTATAGCCAAGTTTATAACTCAAGGTGAAAACGCCATCTTCTTTATCCTGCATGTGCTGATAAATTTGGGTTAGTGGATAAAAGCCTCCAACGAGTAACGAGGCAGCAACCATGCCAATCAAGGGTACTTGCAGTAACTTTTGCGAACTGCATCCGTGCATCACCAAAAAGAAAACCAGTGCTCCCTGGAAAATGATCACAGTGAGATAGCCGCCAATGGCATATTTTTTTAACCTGATTCCTCTATAACTGTAAGCTCTGGAGGCTGCAATAAAGGCAATTGTTCCCAAAACAAAATACAAACTGATTAGTAAGCCAGTTAGAACTGCCAGGCAATCCATGATCAGCGATACATAGAATAATTGTTTGGTTGGTAACTTCGGGTTTTTAATACCGCCAATACTTCCCGTGTCTCTGTCCATATAGCTATTATAACCATTGCTGGCAGGATAAAGCAGTAAATGGAGGATTAAAAAAACTACAATACTGTCTGATGTTGAAACCTCTTTTGTCTGGCTGAGCGCAAACCAATATACCGGCATCAGGAAAAAGGAGAAGTGAAACCTTAATAATTGTATAGTAGACGCTCTGATCATATTGTTAATCAATGTAAATTTAATCTTACAAAAGTTACATTATTATTTGTTGCACGCAATTTGCTTTCTCATAGTCTAAATATATTGCAGTATGAAAATGAAAAGATTTTTGGGAACGATTATTTTATCAACTGTTTTTTTAATGGCCAAAAGTCAGCTTGTTCCTACAGATTCTGATAGTAAGGTACATTTTGTGATAAGAAATTTTGGTATCAGAACTGGTGGTGATCTTGCAGGTTTAAAAGGGTCGATACAATTTAATCCTGATAATCCTACAGCTTCTTCATTTAACGTTACTGTTGAAGCTTCCACTATCAATACCGACAATAATACCCGAGATGGCCATTTAAGAAAGGAAGATTATTTTGATGTAAAAAATTATCCTGTCATTAAAATGGTGAGTACAAATATATTGGGAACAAACAAACCTGGCCGTTATCAGTTTAACGGCAACCTTACTATAAAATCTACAACAAAACCTGTGCAGTTCTTTTTTACGGTAACTGCAAAGAACGGGGGGTATCTTTTTTCAGGAGATGATTTTAAGATCAATCGCCGCGATTTTGGTGTTGGTGGAAGTAGTATTTCACTGTCCGACGATTTGAAAATCTCTCTCAGTGTAATGGCAAAATAGTAAATCTTTTAGTCCTAATTTTTTGCAACTTAACTTTGGCTTATGCCTAAATTACTCAGGATTCTTTTATGGGGTTTAATGATCAGCTTCCTGGGATCTTTGCCTTTGGGTACCCTAAATGTTGCTGCAATGCAAATTGGGATAGCAGAAGGTTTCTACCATGCGCTGCTGTTTTCATTTGGTTCTTTATTGGTAGAAATGATTTATGTGAGAATTTCGCTGGTGGGCATCAGTTGGATTCAGAAGCAGGTAAAGCTGATGAAGGCCATGGAGTGGATCACGCTGGGAATTATGGTAACACTGGCTATCGGAAGTTTTTATGCTGCTATGCACAGCACTTCAGAAGAACATCATAATTTTTGGGACAATATAAATGTTAACAGGTTTCTTTTGGGCATGCTCATGTGTGCTATCAACCCGGTTCAGATACCATTTTGGTTTGGCTGGAGTACCGTGTTATTTTCCAAGAAGATACTGGAACCAAAAAGAGCACAGTATAATAGTTACATAATAGGCATTGGTTTAGGCACATTGGCGGGCAATTGCGTATTCATCTTTGGAGGTAAATTAATTGTAGAAAGAATTTCCGGAAGCCAACAATATCTCAACTGGGCAATCGGGGGCATATTCGCACTCACAGCCATCATACAATTGTGGCGCATTCTTATGCACAAAGATGCGGTTGATAAAATGCAACATATCAAGGAAGAAGACGCTAATGCGATCAGTGAAATTACTTAACTGTAAAATAGTAAAATCCTACTTATTCATGTATCACCAGAATAGGAACTTTGCTTCGAAAAGATAATTTTTTGGTAGTGCTGGAATTTAGCATTTTCTCCATAAATGAATGATTACGCTGAACTGTAATGATAAGGTCAATCTCTCTGTCCATAGCAAATTGTTCCAGCGCTTCCTCAATATCGAAGTAACGCATAAAATAAAATTCAGGATTGAAATCTCCCAATAATTGTCTGAGGTTTTGCTTTTCTCCTTCATATTTTTCAGTAAGTGAGATATAGTGTTCCTTATCTACATTAACAACATGAAGCTGCGGCCGGTTAATTTTTAGAAACTTTTTTATGTGTACTGAAGGAGTTGTATTTAGTGTGTCTTTAAAATCAGAAGTAAGCATTACATTTTTCATCCTCGCAAAGCTGGCATTTTCAGGTACGATTAAAACGGGGCAAGCCTTGGTTTGAGCCATTTTTAAAGTGTTACTTCCAAAAAGCACTTGTTCCAACTCCGACTTCCCGGTAATTCCCATGATTACCAGGTCTGCATTTCTATGACGGGCAGCCCTTTCTAACCCAAGAACAAATTCGTCTTCATGATGTGCCAGAATCTCCAGATTTACCGGGTGGGTTGCTAATAATTCCTGTTTAAGTTCCTCCATAGAGGCTAATGTTTCTGCTTCATCTTTCGCTGAGGCATAACTATGATATAGGGTAATAGTCACCCCATAATGTCCTGTAAGAAAGCTGCAGGCATAACGAGCAGCGTTTAATGATGTTTCAGAAAAATCTACAGGAACAATAACTGTTGTCATAATTAAAATTGTGTTTTAAGTATACTAATAAGATGCTAAATATAAACATTTTCTTTTCAGGTTATCAAACATAATGAAGAAATACAGTCATATTTCATTCCATTTCCCCGGCCCATTTATCCCGGTCTGACGGACTCAGTTTCCACGGAGCAAAATTGTTTTCAATATTACTAAACATGCTATTCCATTCCTGTGGTGCATTGCTATCCTCCATTATCAGGCTGCGGCGCAATTCTATTATAATATCGAGAGGATTGATACTCACAGGGCATTCCTGCACACATGCGTTGCAGGTAGTGCAGGCACGGAGCTCTTCTACGGTGATATAATCGTGTAGCAATGACTTTCCGTCTTCTTTAAATATCTTGTTTTTATTTACGTTTTCACCAACTTCCTGCAACCTGTCGCGGGTATCCATCATGATCTTTCTTGGGCTCAGCAATTTACCTGTTATGTTAGCAGGACAAGCAGCAGTGCAGCGACCGCATTCTGTGCAACTGTAGGCATCCAATAAACTTTTCCAGCTTAAGTCTAACACATCCTTTGCTCCAAATTTAACAGGGGCCTGTTCACCGGTAGGCGCGAGTTCTGGTTGCATCATATATTTTACTTCATTCTGCACGCTTTCCATATTATCCATTTTTCCGTCAGGTTCCAGCCTTGCAAAATAGGCATTAGGAAAAGCCAGCATGATATGAAGATGCTTGCTATACGGAAGGTAATTTAGAAAAGCAAAAATTCCAATAATATGCAGCCACCAGCAACTTCGTTCAATCATCACCAGTTGGGCCGACGAAAAATGCTGAAATAAAGGCGCGATCATCCCCGAAAACACGAAGTCACCTGTTTCCCGGTAATGTTCATTTGTTCCTTGTAATTGAATTGCCCTGTCGGTAGCATTCATGGTAATAAACAAGGTCATTAAAATAATTTCAGTAATAAGGATGTAATTGGCATCACTTTTTGGCCATCCATTCAGATCTTTGCTAATAAATCTTTTTATTTTTAATACATTCCGCCTGGCCAGAAAAATTACACACACTGCAATAACACCAACTGCCAGCCATTCAAAGAAATTTATGATGAAATTATAAAAACTGCCGAGGCTTCCAAGGAATAAACGGTGAGTTCCCAGCAAGCCATCAAGCACAATTTCCAACACTTCAATATTTATAATGATAAAGCCGGCATAGATAATAAAATGCATTACAGCCACCAATGGATTGCGGAACATCTTTTTTTGTCCAAACGCGAGTAATAATAAATTTTTCCAGCGCAGCCCCGGGTTATCTTTCAGACTTTCATCTTTTCCCAAAAGTATATTACGCCTGATCTGCATGATATTTTTACCAAATAACCACACGGAAAAGCCTACCAGAATAAAGAAAGCAGCCTGTTGAATATATTGCATAGCACCTGATTATGGTGGCTAAGTTAAAGTATTTAGTATTTAATATAATAGATTGAATAATTTTGAGTTATTCGAAATTATCATTTCTGCAACAATACATAAAAAAACAACCTTCCGGTATATGATCCTAGATAAGTTAACTGCCGATAAAAAGCTTCGCCGAATGGCTTTGGAAGTAGCCGAACGAAATTATGAGCAACAGGAACTCACCCTAATAGGCATTAAAGAAAATGGTATTGTTATTGCCAAAAAAATACAGGAATACCTGCTACCGGTTTTTAAAGGAAATATCATTTTACTTGAATTGTCAATAGATAAAAAAAATCCGGCAGATATCCATTTAAGTGAACCACTGGATTTTACCAACAGAAACATCTTATTAATTGATGATGTAGCCAGCAGCGGACGAACAATGCTGTACGCAATAAAGCCAATTCTGCAACAATTGCCTCAACAGGTAGAGACACTTGCATTGGTTGAGCGCACTCATAAAAAATTTCCTATCGCTGTTAATTATGTCGGCATCTCTGTGTCTACCACTTTAAAAGAACAGATTGTTGTAGAAGTAGAAAATGGTGAAGTAACGGGAGCGTGGATGCGCTGATAGCTACCTTGTTAAAATTAATTATATGAGTCAGGCTTTTGTAAGAGAAAGTGACGAGCAATGGCTACACGAAGTTGGCCCCACAGTATCGGCGTTGATAATTTATCTTTCACGCCAAAATAATAATATTCGCGTTTATGAAATTAAAACAACCATTAGTAATGGTAGAGAAATTCATCATATGAGCAATGGATTGTTTTATGTAAAAAATCAAGCTGGTACGTGGGAGATTATTGACTAATAAAAATGATCCTACACATAATTTAATAGTGTAATACAAACGTTTTTTTAA
Source organism: uncultured Ferruginibacter sp. (assembly GCA_964496585.1). Taxonomy (GTDB): domain Bacteria; phylum Bacteroidota; class Bacteroidia; order Chitinophagales; family Chitinophagaceae; genus Ferruginibacter. The sequence continues at coordinate 48,007 of CAZCAA010000014.1, read as the reverse complement.
CTATTTTACAACTGATACTCACTAAAAATAAGAGCATTAAGTTTGGGAATTTCACCAGATTTTTGTTATTTTGATAAATGTCTGTAACCCCACCCGATGGCACCTTTATATTGCTGGCTGAAGATGATGCCGACGATCGACTACTTTTTCGCGAAGCATTAAATGAGGTAAGTTCTGATACCAGTCTAAGTACAGTTGTTGATGGTGAAGAATTGATGAAAACTCTTCATAAGAATATACAGTCAGAAACGCCATTTATAGTTTTTCTTGACCTTAATATGCCAAAAAAGAACGGCTTTGAATGTTTGCTGGAGATTAGAAAAACGGCTAAATTTAAGGACGTTCCCATCGTTATTTTTTCAACATCCTGCCAGCAGGAAGCCATCAATAAAATGTATGAGAATGGTGCCAGTTATTATATCTGCAAGCCTAATAGCTTTCTTAACCTAAAAACTTCAATAGCGTACATTTTATCAAAAGGGCTTAAGCATTTATTTCCCCAACCTTCATTGAAAGATTTCGTGATTTCTTTTTAAGTAACTGCAAACTGGTATTTTCCTGGTTGTTAATCTGGTAACATCGTAATCAGTTATATTCCCTTGGCAAATTTGTTTGATATATTCGTTTCCGGCATGAGCTCTATCAGGCTATATATACGATTAGCCCAATAGTAACTAGTTGTATAAGCAAACCGTAAAATGGGAAACTATTGATTCGGAATTTGTTTTTTATAAAGAGATATAACGAAGCAGCTATTGTCATCCCAAGTAAAATAAGCGCAGGTATTGTAAGCATTTCCCTGATTACTCTTATTAGTTGAGCATCATAATTAAGTTTACTTAGTAATATAATAATGGCAAAATAAAGGAATACAATAATGCTGATGCTAAGAATGCTGATACTAGCTTTTTGTTCCCTGCTGTTCTTATCTTCTTTGGTCATTTGTTTAAGGGATATTGTTGTGCAAGCAAATGTATAAGTAAAAAGTTATTAAAAATGTAGCCAGTTTAATTTTATACCTTTCACAGAATATTCAAGTGACGGGGTTGGGAATTTAAAAATGTTTAAGATCATCAGGGCAAACCTGATTCCTTTTTTGTTGGTTTTTATCCTGGTTAAATCTATATCAGGTGCAAGATACCATTGCCTGTAACGTTTTATATCTGTTCTGGAAAATTCAATATTTCCTTGTTTATCTTTCCCAATGTTTTCGTTAGCGCCAAACATTCCTTCTGCACCAGTTCCCAACGAAACAGAAAGCCAGGGAGGAAGCCTGGAGTGCGGAAAAAAAGTTTTGAGATTACCGCTGATCCAATACGTTTGCCCATTATAATCTTTAAGAAATCTTTCTGGCGAACTCTTTCCAAAAATTTTATCACTTCGTGCATTTAAAGTTGGGTCAGCATAAGTTTTTCTATGAAACGACCATTTTAGTTGGATACGTTGCTCATCCCAGGCAAGTTCCTGTGCTACCAATATCCCACTTCCTAAAATATTTCCGCCGATATCTCCCCAACTCCATCCCCATTCACTGCTAAACCCATCCAGCGTTTCTATTACTGTTTGATAAACGGCACCACTCATTCCACCAATCCAGATTCTTTTTTTTCTATCGATGCCTGTCCATCGCCATAATTCCATACTGGCTTTCCCTGATGCATAGGCGCTGAACACATGCCCAAATTTATCAACCTGTTTCCATTCGTGAAAATCATTAAAAACGTGAAATTTCCCCTGCGGATAATTGCTGTACCAGGCAGCATACAATCCTACCATAGTGCCTCCATATCCAATGATATTTGCAGCCATGATTAACCTTACCCTTTTTTTGCTGTAAGGATATTCTAATTGATTCACACTTAGTTTAAATTCGTTTTGCTGCCTTGCTGAATAAGAAGTATCGCTTTGTATAACCGGATTAACAATAGAATCCTGAGAAAAAGCAGTTGCAAATAATAGTAAACAGATAAAAAAAGAAGTAAAGTTCTTTAGGAAAGGAAAAGATGGCAGTAATCGGCTAATAGAACCCTCAGGTTCTGCCAACTTAGATAAATAAACTTTTAGATCTGGACCCATGAAAAACAAAAATAGTAGTTAATGTGCTTAATCAGTTACGAATAATATATTTTTGAGGATGTAAAACAGCGAAATATGGAAAAAAATATTCAGGAGAAAATAGACAAATGGCTTAATGGAAATTATGATGAAGCCACTAAAGAAGGTATTAAAAAAATGTCAGCAGACGACCTGGCAGATTCATTTTATAAGAACCTTGAGTTTGGTACCGGCGGGCTTCGTGGCATCATGGGAATTGGAACCAATCGTATGAATAAGTATACTGTTGGGATGGCAACACAAGGTTACGCCAATTATCTTAAAAAATGTTTTGGAGACGATGTAAGCGTTGCTATTGCACATGATTGCCGTAATAATAGTGCCGAATTTGCAGATATTACCGCAAATGTTTTTGCAGCAAATGGTATCCAGGTATATTTATTTGAATCGTTGCGCCCAACACCTGAACTGAGTTTTGCTATCAGGCATTTTAAATGTAAAGGGGGAGTAGTTTGCACCGCCAGCCATAACCCCAAAGAATACAACGGATATAAAGCATATTGGGATGATGGCGCACAAATGGTACCACCACACGATAAAAATGTGATCATCGAAGTGGAAAAAATTGCTTCAGTGGATGATGTTAAATGGACTGGAGGAGGAAAGAATATCAGCATTATAGGTAAAGAAACAGATGAACTTTATTTGAATATGGTGCAGGGCCTGAGCATTTATCCAGATGTGTGCAAGGCACAACACGATCTTAAAATTGTGTACACCCCGATTCACGGTACAGGTATCATGTTAGTACCGGCAGCGCTTAGCCGCTACGGTTTCACAAACGTACATATTGTAGAAGAACAAAGTACTCCGGATGGTAATTTTCCAACAGTGATTTATCCAAATCCCGAAGAAAGAGAAACTATGAGTATCGGTCTAAAACAGGCCGAAGAATTAAATGCGGATATTTTATTGGGTACAGATCCTGATGCAGACAGAGTAGGAATTGGCGTTAAAAACGATAAAGGAGAATGGATACTTATGAATGGTAACCAAACTGCATTGCTTGCGTTTAATTATATGATTGAAGCAAGGAAAGCTAAAGGCATCGCTTCGCCGGAAGACATGGTGATAAAAACAATTGTTACTACAGACATGATTGATGTTATTGCCAAAGCAAATGCTGTAAGTTGTTATAATGTACTTACCGGTTTTAAATGGATTGCTGCCTTAATAAAAGAAAAAGAAGGAAAGGAAAAATATATAATTGGTGGAGAAGAAAGCTTTGGTTTAATGATCGGAGATAAAATAAGGGACAAAGATGCCATTAGCGCAGTTACTATTATTTGTGAAATGGCCGCTTATGAAAAGAACAAAGGCAGAAGCCTGTTCGACAAATTATTAGACCTGTATGTACAATATGGCTTTTATAAAGAAAGTCTGGTAAGTATCACCAAAAAAGGAATGAATGGCGCCGCAGAGATCACTGCCCTGATGGATGAATACCGTAGCAATCCTCCAAAATTTATTGATAAGGTGGCAGTGTCTACTTTGCTGGATTATGAATTACAAGTTGGTAAAGACCTTTCCAACGGTAAAACCTGGAAAATTGATCTTCCTAAAAGCAATGTGTTGCAATTTGTTTTAAGTGATGGAACAAAAATATCTGCCAGGCCTAGTGGCACAGAGCCAAAGATTAAATTTTATTTTAGTGTAAATGCACCGTTACTAAATGTGTCGGATTTTGACAAAGTAGAAGCCGGCCTCGATGAAAAGATTGCCCGAATTGAAAAGGAAATGAAACTGAATTAGCTTATAAAAGATGAAGCCAATCTTTCGGGCTCAGTAGATTCAAATCAGTTTGAAATTAAATGTCAGGGTTTGCCCTGACATTTTTTATATTGCATTACCTAACTACAACAGCCATTTTAGCTATGAGAATTTTTGATGATACATACAGGCATAAAGGATTGAGAAAAAAATTGATAGACTTACTCCGGGAAAAAGGAATAACCGATGAAAATGTGCTGCAGGCAATGAATAACATTCCAAGGCACTTTTTTCTTGATACGGCGTTGGATAACATTGCTTATGAAGACCGGGCTTTTCCAATTGCCGAAGGGCAAACCATTTCGCAACCTTACACAGTTGCATATCAAACGCAGTTGTTGCAGGTAAAGCCACAGGAAAAAATACTTGAGATAGGTACAGGTAGTACTTACCAAGCTACGGTGCTTGCAGAAATGGGGGTTAAAGTATTCACCATTGAACGACAAAAAAAGTTGTTTGAAAAGACAAAGCAATATGTTTTCAAAACAAAATATCCTAATCTTAAGTTTTTTTACGGTGATGGCTTTGAAGGGCTTCCAACTTATGCATTATTCGATAAAGTGATTATTACTGCTGCAGCTCCGTTTATTCCTCCTAAGCTTATACAGCAGATGAAACCAGGAGGAAAAATGGTAATTCCGGTAGATGCAGGTAATTCACAACGCATGCTCCGAATTACAAAAATGGAAGATGGAAGTATGGTGGAAGAAACATTCGATAATTTTTCTTTTGTACCAATGCTTGCCGGTAAAAACCATTAGGACTATAATTTGTTTGTCAAAATTATGTTCTGATTAGAAACTGATTTATTAAGATAGTAAACTAACAAATTAAATACGAATGCGATTCTTTTCCAGGATAGTTTTTATCTGCAATCTTTGTTTTGTGATTGTTTTTATATTGCATTTTTTAAGATTGTCGAAGAAAGCCGATAAAGTTTTTGATGGCTCCATTACATTGCAACCACTGGTTGGTACCGTGGCAATTTTGGGATATGTGGCAGCTATTTTCCTGAACCTGGTCTTTTTATTATTGTGCATCTACTGGATAAAAACAAAAAAGATAAATGCAATACCCAGGTGGCTAGTAATAACAAATTTGATATTATTCCCGGTTCAGTTCTATTATATATTTTTAATGACTCCATAGCCATGATTCAAAATCTTTTAAAAGATAAACCCACCAAACTATTTTTGGTATTTACTGCATTTTTCGTGGCCAATGCCTTGATAGCAGAATCGATTGGCACAAAGATATTTTCTCTCGAAAAGTTATTTGGTGCTGAGCCTTTTAACTTTTCTTTGTTTGGGGAATCCGGATTGGCACTTAGCCTTACCTGCGGCGTTTTATTGTGGCCGCTGGAGTTCATAATGACAGATATTGTAAATGAATATTACGGACCAAAAGCGGTGCGGCGAATTTCAATTATCGCAGTGTCACTTATTTTATATGCATTCCTGATGTTTTATATGGCCATGTCGGTGCCGGCCGCCGACTTCTGGTATGGCACCGGAGTAAAGGATGGAGTTCCTGATATGTCGAAAGCTTTTAATTCAATATTTGGGCAAGGAATGTGGATCATTGCCGGAAGCCTGATTGCGTTCTTAGTAAGCCAGATAGTAGATGTTACAATATTTCATAAAATAAAAAGGATAACCGGAGAAAAGAAAGTGTGGCTTCGCGCTACTGGTTCTACCTTAGTATCTCAACTTGTTGACAGTTTTATTGTATTGTTTATTGCATTTAAAATCGGCAAGGATTGGAGTATTCAGAGAGTACTCGCGATTGGTATGGTTAATTATGCCTACAAATTTACGGTTGCCATTCTGTTAACACCCCTCATTTATTTTATTGAACACAGAATAGAAAAGTACCTCGGTAAGGAGGTCGCTTTTAAAATGAAACAATCTGCAATGGGTAAAGCAGTATAAGTATAATTTGAAAAATAAAAAAAGCATGGCAAATGCCATGCTTAAAGAAAAATTTGGGTTTCAATTGTAAAGTATTCCCTACCGGGGAATTATTTATAGAAATAATTATCTCTTCAATTAATATTTAACCATTACCATTTAGTAGAACTTCCTAAAGTTTTATGCTTTTTTTGCATTCTCCAAAGGTCAAGTGTTCCAAAACTTTGTTTTCTTTTTGTAGTGGTAAGAAATTCTTTGCCCAGTGTTTCCCTGGTTTCTTTCAATAGTTCTTTCATGTTTTCTTTGCTGATCGTGTCAATACTGACCGGTGCATTCGTTTTCATAATTCTAATTTTAGTGTATTCAAAAAATCTTTGTAAGTCAGGCTGTTATTGAGTCTGGCTTGAATAGGTTAATGCAAACAGGAGTTATGAATTAATTTTCTGTGGTTGTTTAACTGATTTGCGGCGCAAAGGTAAGTATGTTTTAATTGCCTGCCTAACATTTTACATTTATTTGGCAATATTGATGTATAAGTGGTAAGCTAAACTGATTTTGTATTGTTGATTTATATTTGGAATGATATATGTTAGCATTTATTTAACAAACACCTTGTATTTTTAAGGAGTTGAAATAGCAGTAAATTCGTTAATTATAAATCCGATTTTATATTCCAGCTTTTACAACAGCAATCGTTTTTGATTAAAATGTACAAATATCTTTTTTGCTCTTTATTGGTATTCACAATTCCATTCAACCTGCACGCACAGGTAGCAGGAGAAAAAAATGATACTTTTTTTCTGGCAAAAAAGAAGGGTATCCTTGGCAAACTCGGAAGAAGTATTGCTACCAACCCTCCTTCAACAGCTCCTCCGATAAGATCGGTTGATCCTTTTAAAGATTATGCTGGTAAATTTATTCGCTATATTGAAGTAGTTAGTGTGGGTTTCAATCAACGCCTCAATGACACCGCAGAAATCAGGAAAAATCTGGCAATACGGGTGGCTAATAAACTTCACCGCAATACAAGAGAAAAAACAATACGAAAAAATCTCTTTTTCAAAGAAGGCGATGTACTTCTTCCCATATTGATTGCCGATAATGAGCGTTTTTTGCGTGATCAGCCATTTATTAGCGACGCGGTGATCGTAGTGTATAAATCGATTATGTATAAAGATTCGGTAGATATAATTATACTTACTAAAGACGTTTTTTCTATTGCAGGAAATTTTAGTATCAACGGATCAGGTAGAGTAAAAACAGAAGTTCGGGAAGAAAATCTCGTGGGAACTGGCAGCAGGCTGGCGTTTAGTAGTTTGTATGACAGAAAGCGAAATCCTGATATCGGGGTTGGTGCTGAATTCACAGAAAGAAATATTAAAGGAACATTCTTAAGTGGTTCACTTGGATTTACAACATTTAAAAATGCAATCGTCAACAACCGGTTCGAGGAAAATGCCGCTTATATTAAACTTGAAAAACCACTTGTAAACAGATATACTGAGTGGACAGGGGCGTTTATGTTTTCACTTAATCAATCAACAAATGGTTACCTTGATAGTACACTATATAAGTTTACTTCTCAGTATAAATATAAGAGTGGCGAAATTTGGGGAGGTTACAATATCGGCTGGGGAAGAAAACGTGCAACTGACTCTGAAAAAAGGCTGAGGCATTTCGTGGCCGCACGGTTATTTTATAATTATTTTGATAAAGTTCCGGCAATATTCAAGGATAGTTTTAACTATAATTACGCCAACTTAAATGGATTATTAATATCATATTCCCTGTACAAACAAAACTTTTACAGGTCAAAATTTATTTATGGCTTTGGAAGGAATGAAGATATACCAATCGGAATAAATGCATCCGTTACCGCCGGCTGGACAAATAAACAAGGGCGTCTGCGAGGATATTACGGAGCTGAATTTGATGCAAGCCATTATTCAGAAAGAGGATTTTTCAGTGCTTATACGGCAAGAGTTGGTGCCTACCGGGGAGCAACCTCTTTTGAAGATGTAGGACTTTTATTGAGCGTAAATCACTTTACAAAACTGAGGCAGATAAATCAAAAATGGCTGAACCGGAACTTTCTTTCCTTATCTTACACCAGGTTATTTGATAGAAAATTAAACGAACCAATTAAATTGCAAAGTGATTTTGGATTGCCTTATTTCAGAACCGATTCATTAAATTTTCTTGAAGCTGTATCAAGGGCAACCTTTAAATTTGAATCAGTTTTTTTTAATTTAAATAAATATTTAGGGTTTAGGTTTGCTCCATTTATTTTTACTGAAGTATCCTTTCTTAAACCAATTGTAAATCCAACTAACAGAACTGATCAATATACTTCACTGGGAGCAGGAATTCGCACAAGAAATGAAAACCTTGTGTTGGGAACAATTGAATTAAGGGCATATTATTTTCCCCAGGTTGTAACAATTGGTATGTCGAGATGGAAGTTTGCTTTTACCTCAAATCTCAGGTTTAAATACAATAGTACACTGGTGAGCAAACCCGATATTGTTGGCGTTAATTAAAAACATATGTACACACAACAGGAAGCAGCAGCATTGCGCCAGAAATTCTGGATTAGCTTTGGTAAATATATTTCTCCAATTCCATCCGCATCCGGAGAAAAAGTAAATTGGATAAATTACAGAACCGGTATTAAAAATATCCATTTTAAAATGGATGCTTTATTTAGTGAAGCTATAGTAAGTATAGAAATAACACATAAGGATGTTGCCGAACAGGAGCTCTATTTTAATCATTTTAAAACTTTTAAAAAGGCATTGGATGAAATACTCGGAGAAAAGTGGGACTGGCAACCTGATCACGTAAACGAAACTGGAAACCATGTAGCAAGAATTTACACTAAACTTGAAGACGTTAATGTTTATAACGAAGATGACTGGCCAAAAATAATTTCTTTTCTAAAAGTGAGAATCATTTTGTTAGATAAATTCTGGTGTGAATACCGGGAGATTTTCGAAATGCTTGACTAAAATTTATTAATTTACCGAACAATTTCTTCGCTCAGTCGTTCATTAAACAAATTTATAAATATGAAAATTAAGAATGTTTTACAGGCTTTATTGATAGCTTGCTCGCTCACGGCAGTTAGTTGTGGTGGCGAGAAAAAAGATTCAACAGAATCAAAAGAAGAAACTATGAAAGTTCCTGGAATAAAGGAGGAAAAAGTGAATTATTCCGTAGATAATACAGAAATGATTGGCTTTGTTGCCTACGATACCGTTTCTGATAATAAACGCCCTGTAGTTTTGGTTGTGCCTGAATGGTGGGGCTTAAATGACTATGCTAAATCGCGGGCGAAACAACTCGCAGTATTAGGTTATCTCGCCATAGCAGTTGATATGTATGGAAATGGCACCACAGCCGATAATCCTGAGCTCGCGGGCAAACTAGCAACGCCATTCTATCAGGATCCGGCGATGGCAAAAAGAAGATTTGATGCGGCTTTAGCTAAAATTAAAACTTTTGCTATAGCAGATACTGGCCGTATTGCAGCTATTGGCTATTGTTTTGGAGGCGCACAGGTGATTAATATGGCAAAGATGGGCGAAGACTTGAAGGGAGTAGTAAGTTTTCATGGTAATTTAGTGGGAGTACCAACTGATAAAGCGCTATTAAAAGCTCCCATTCTTGTATGTCATGGTGATTCTGATCAGTTTGTAAATCCTGAAGAAGTTGCTATGTTTAAAAAGCAAATGGACTCAATTGGCGCTGTTTATACATTCAAATCCTACGCAGATGCTACACATTCATTTACAAACCCTGATGCAACAATGATGGGTGAGAAATTTAAAATACCTGTATCGTATAACGCGGCTGCAGATACAGCTTCATGGAATGATATGAAAGATTTCTTTGAGAAGATATTTAAATAAAAATACCAGCTAAATAGGAAAAGCCACACGTCGCGTGTGGCTTTTTTTGTATTACGAAATTATATAATTATCCTAAAGGTTTAATTGCTTCAACAGTTTATCAGGGTAAATAGTTATTTTTATCTGTAACAAAAATGCTGCAGTACGTTTAATTTTTTGCTAACGGATTTTTTCAACTTCATCAAAATGCCATCAAACATGGATAGTACAGGAATTGCTTTCAAATTTAATTATATGAGATTACTTTTTTTATTATTGTGTTTACCAATATTTTCAATTGGCCAGGATGTTTCTAATCAAATAAAAAAGGTAGAAAGTGAAATAGAACTCATCAATAAAAGGAGGGATAGCCTTTTCGTAACTATAGAAGAACTTAAATTTAAAAAGCTACAACAGGACTTAAAGTCTACGGGAATGCCGAAACTTTTGCCGGGTGAAGAAGTGATAGATCATCTTGCATATTCCCTGGTATATGCAGAACCCTATGAGCAGGCAAAATGGGTAGCTCATATTATCTTACCGGATGTTGTAAGAGGCAATGAAGGGAGAACAAATGATTTTAGGCCGGATGATAAAATTAAAAGTGGATCGGCTATTGAAGCTGATTATTTTCTTCGGATATACCAGCCCGATAGTACATTTAAGTATGATGGATTTGGATACGACAGAGGCCACCTGGCGCCGTCAGCAGATTTCAGGTATTCTAAGAAAGCTTTATCCGAAAGCTATTTGTATTCTAATATGTCACCACAAACAGCTCAGTTGAACCGGGGTCGTTGGGCAGAAATGGAAGATGTAGTGAGGCAATACGTAGTTAGAAACAATACACAGGTTTTTGTGGTAACCGGACCAGTATTAAAACCTGGATTAAAGAAAATAGAAAGAGGTGTAAATAAAGTTAGTGTGCCGGAACTATATTTTAAAGTAATACTAGACCCCGGTAACCAACGTGCTATTGGTTTTATAATGCCTAATAAAGAATGCGAATACCCTGTGTTGAACTACGCCTGTACCATTGATAGCGTTGAAACTGTAACGGGGATCGATTTTTTTGCTTCACTGCCAGATGACCAGGAAACTAAATTAGAAAGCAGTATCGATCTTAACAAATGGGTAGGGGAGAGAGAACTGGGAGATGTGCTTCCACTGAAAGCAGATAGCCTTCCAAGAAATACTTTTAATACGGTGCAGGCAAAAAATTTCATGGGTAGAAATGAAAATATCAAGATATGTGGAACCGTTGTAAGCACAAAACTTTCCAGTAAAGGAAACATATTTATTAACCTTGATAAAAAATTCCCTAACCAGATATTTAGCATCTCCATATTTAAAGATAATGTTCCCAACTTCAGCTATCAGCCGGAAAAATTTCTCTCAGGAAGAACAATCTGTGTAACGGGAAAAGTAACTAATTACAATGGCGTACCGTCTGTAAGTATACAGGATGAAAAGGCAATTGAAATATTGGATGAAGAAGAATGATATCCTTAACTCAAAAAAAGCATAGCCATAATTTAGAAAAATTCAGATTCGCGGGTTGCTCTTGAAGGTAATTCCGATGCCTGTAAATCCATGTTTTCAACCAGATTTACGGAACCGGGATCTTTCAATGAAACTACAACCAGTTTTAATTGTTCAATAAACAGATTGCACTGGCTATCGTTCAACTCCTTTAAAGAAAAAACAAGCCAGTATTCGCCTTCCTTTCCCATAGGTCCGATACGAACAGCTTTAAGTTGTTTCTTTATCTTGTATTTTTTTCTAAAGGATTGTACATAAAGTTTAAGAGAAGAATCTGCTGGCACACCGCAACATTCACTTTGAAATTGAAGCACCACAGGATAGATCGTGCTTTGATCTGTTTGAGCCATTGACGTAAATTGAAGAAATATTATTAAAACGGCAAGGCATATTTTTTTAACCATCATATTTACAATTTGATTTCAGTTTTGAAGCTAACTGATTTTCAATAAGAAAAAGGTATTGCTTTGTTAAATCAATTTGTTTATCATAAAAAAACAAGAGCAATCTAGTTTTTCTGCTTTCGCCTCGATAAACTATCATATTTTAAAAATTAAAATTTATTCCAAAAAAAAATTAGCTAACTGGACTTTCAATGTTTAAACATTGTATATTTGCCCTGTTGAAACAGTATGATAATTAAAGTTGAACGAAAATGGCTGACGGGAATAAAGGTTCTAAATCCTTAATAAAGAAAATATTAATTGCAGGCTTTATCCTGTTAATAGTTGGAGCGGTAAGTATTTGGTACATTTTCTCGTTGAAATTTACCGATACATCCGAACAAAAATCAGACTATGTGGTGAATGCTATTGACTTTATCCATGAGTTCGAAAAAAGTGATAGTCTGGCAAATATAAAATATAGTGAAAAGATTATAACTGTTAACGGCACAGTTTCTGAAGTAGAGGCTGCAGATACAACACTAAATCTGAAAATGACAGACAGTATTAGCGGCTCTTATATTATATTCGGGTTTCAAAAAGCTAATCTGGAAGAGCCGAAAAGAGTTAAGGCAGGAGATAAGCTTTCTATAAAGGGATCTTGTAGTGGTGGTGCTTTCAGCGAAATATTAGAAGTAGAATACATAACCTTCAAAAGATGCGTCATTAGCAAATAGCATTTGTCAAAAAATATTTATCAAATAAATACTCATAAAAAAAACAACAAAAATGAAAAAAACAATCCTTGTATTTGCATTAGCGTTCACTGTAGGTGCGGTTTTTGCTCAAAAGAAAACAACTACATCTGCAACTATTAATTTTGATGCAACCACAAGCCTGGATGCATTGCCTAAAGCAGAAAATAAAGCTGCAGTTGCGTCACTCGACACCAAAAAAGGAACGGTTGCATTTGAAGCTATCATTAAGAACTTCTCTTTTACTAATCCTAAGATTCAGGAACATTTTAATGGGGAAGGTTGGATGAATTCAGATAAGTTTCCTACAGCTACTTTTAAAGGAACAATAACGAACCTTGATGATATTAAGTTTGATACTGATGGCACTTATACAGCAAAAGTAGAAGGTAATTTAACGATACATGGTGAAACTAAAGCAACCACAACAACTGCTAAAATAACAGTTAAAGACAAGATGATCTTTACAACCTCAGAATTTTCAATTAAGTTAGAGGATTTTAAGGTAGATGGTGCCGCTGTAGGAGCTGGTAAGGTTTCTAAAACACCAACAATCTCTGTAGTAGCTGAGTTTAAATAATATCAATTACATATTTCAATATAGCTCCCGGATTTTTTCCGGGAGTTTTTTTTGCCTTTTTGAAGCTTCCTGCTTAGTCAGTTTTTTTTGCGAGAGGAAGTAGTTTAAAACTGGTTGCTACAAACTTTTTCCCTTTTACACTACCGGCAACTTCCGCCTTTCTAACCACGTTACACATGCCGTCTTCTCCATGAGGATTTCCATAGCTATTCATTGATGGTACCCCTTCAACCAGGTAAGATTTTCCTTTTATCTTTACCGCTAATTCACAACCGGAACCATCCATTCCAAATTGGCATTGTCCGCAAGAAGCATCAACGATCATCGTTTTTGTTAATGAATCTTGTTCACCCTTACTGTTTTCAGAAATTTGAGCTTGTGTGGATAGGGAAAAAAACAACAGGCCGCAAAAAATGATAATTTTAATCATAACTATTTAATTTCAGGTAAAGATAATTTATAGCACTTGAAGTATTAGGAAATTGCGAAAAGTTTCTCCAACTCGGAGTCTTTTTTCATTTGTGTTAAGAGTTGACATCTCAGAAATCCTGAGTTGACATCTCGAAAAAAAATCGAAATCCATCACATTTTCCCGACCTTCCCCACCAAAAATCCTGATGAAAACCACATACCTGTAAAAGAAAATTAAAATTCTCTCCTGCAAATTATTCAATGGGTGTAGCTCGCTGATAACAGGCAAATAAATTATATCATAAAAATCAGCTGTTATTTGCCTTAATTCCTGCTACAATTATCCATTCCTGTATTTCGCAGGTGCCGGCTTTATCTTAAGGCCTGTATTTATGAATATAAAAAATTATCTTATCAGTAGTAATTGGATGTTTCATTTTCAGAAATATAATATATGAAATTCATATTTAAAGATTTTAACCGAGGTTTTTAATATATACTTTTTGTTCATTCCTGAGCTCTTCCCTAAAACCCATCACGATAAGAAACCGTTGGTGTTTGCTGTTAATTGGCTGCAGGTAAAACAACTGCTTAACGCCTTTTGAGATAAGGAATTTTTTTTCTTTCTCAAAAATGAATTTGCCCACTTTATAATCCCTATACTTAGCTACTGTAAAATTTAAATGAACTTCTGCCGAACCATCAGGTTGTAAACTGGCAACAAAAATGTTTGCTATTACCAAATCACGCGTTACTACAAACCTTATATTGTCAGATTCCCTGATTTTATCAAATAAAGGAAAATAATCTCTAATATCATCCTGGTAAAAAGAAAGGAATTTATTTATAAGCGTTCCCCCTTGTTCAAATTCCAGCAAGTCGAAATGTTCGGTTGTTCTGTATATTTTTAAAAGATAATATCCATTGATCAAAAACAATAAACTATTTGTTAGAATTACAGGAAGTGCATTTATTAATATACCATACCCAATAAAAGTAACACAGCCAAGTGTATTCAGCCACCTGAATTTTAGATCATTGTTTACAATCAAAGAAATGGCCAACAATATAGAGGCGAAGTAACCTACAAGCAATGGAAACATAGAAATATTAATTTGAACAGTAGTTAGTTTGTTAGTTGGATCGATCATTTTTGATTCAATCCCGATTTCGATCACAAAGTTAACGCTCTAAATATTTAGCAAACAATATTCAGTGTTGTATTCAAAAAAAAGCTCCCACTTTAAAAGTGAGAGCTTTTTTCAAATTATTAATTAAGATTATTGACGAACTATTACTTTTTCTGAAGCAAGTCTAACACCCGCTTTATCGTAGATAACTACAATATAAACACCAGAAGCAGCTGGCCTTAGATCAACAGTGATTTGCTGATAAGCTGTTCTAACTGCTTTTTCAATATTTGCATAAACCCTTGCACCGCGGCTATCAAACACCGTTACGTTTCCAACAATATTTGGATTTTTGAAAACGATATTAAACTGACCGTCATTTGGATTAGGGTAAATGTAAAATTTGTTAGTGATAGAATCAATCACAGTAACCTTGTTAGAAGAACTTCCACAAAGGCCAGTGATATCAGAAACAGTTACACCATATTCTCCCAACTCTGTAATTCCAACTCTTAATGAGTCAGTAGTATTTGGAATAATAATGCCATTTCTATCCCATGTATACGTAAATACACCTGTTGGAGAAACATCCGCTTTCAACAGTACAGTTTGTCCAACAATGATTGGTGTATTAGCAGGAGTAGCAGTTAAAGTAACTACCGGTAATGGATTAGCCGTAACCGTTACAGAACTGGTATTCACGCAACCAAAACTATTAGTTCCGGTAACTGTGTAATCAATTGCATTTGGAACGCCTGGAGAAGCTGGAAGAACCTCTGGAGTAACTGTTACAGTAGCTCCCGTTAAAGCACCTGGTGACCAAGTATAAGTTCCACCTGTTCCTGCACCTGTTCCTGTTAAAACAACTGGTGAACCAGTACATACAGCAATTGCATCAGCAGATGCTGCTATTGCAGGCAAAGGATTTACAGTAAGAGAAACCGGTACCGACACAGCAGGAGCAGGACAAACTGCACTTGCGCTTGTAATGCTTACCTGATACAAGTTGCCATTTAACGCTGTTGTAGCTCCGGTAACAGTATAAGAAGCATTGGTTTCACCGGTTATATTTGAATAAGTTACACCGCCATCAGTGCTTACCTGCCATTGGTAGCTAATTGATGTACCAGTGGCTGCAACAGTAAATGTGTAGTTATCTCCTGCACATAGTGGAGCACCAGCAGTTGGTTGTGTTGTAATATTAGCGGCAGTATTGATTGTTAATGTAGCATCACTACTTGTAGACGTACCACATTGGTATGATACAATTACATGATACTGATTATTGTTTAATGCAGTAGTAGTAGCAATAGTGTAGGTATCAGCATTTGCACCTGGAATATCAGTGAAAGTTCCACCTGCTATGCTTTCCTGCCATTGGTACGTTAATCCTGTACCAGAAGCTGCAACAGTAAATACTGCATTATCTCCGGCACAAACAGCGGTTGCTATCGGTTGTGTAGTAATAGATGGAGGAGTTCCTGGTTGAACAGTAAATGACAATATGCTGTTTTGAGTAATAGCACCTGCTATTCCTGTTACCGTGATATCATAGGTACCTGGAGCTAACGTATTAGCGTTGCTTAATGTAACCTCTGTGCTGTTACCTGGAACAACCGGGTTAACACTAAAGCTTACTGTTGTTCCTGCTGGTGCGCCGGCGGCTGTTAAATTTACCGGAGTTACAAATCCACTAAGTGAAGTTGTTGCAAGCGTGATAGAGGCAGTTGCAGGGCCAGCACAACTTACTGTTGCCGGTGCTACACTGTTAAAGGTATATCCTGAAACTGGTGCAGAGATAGTGAAATTTGAATTTGAAATATCAAAAAAGATATTACCTATGGATTCTACTTTTACCCTTGCAGTAGTTGTAGCTGTTCCTGGAATAGTTACCATTTCTGAACCATCATTAGCCGTAGTTGCTACCAAAACAGTAGGGAAAGTTTGACCACCATCTGTTGATAATAAAATTCTTACATCTGAACAACTTACCGGAGCTGCCGTGCTATTTGCTACATCCCAGGTAATTGTTTGGGTTGATCCACCTGGCCATGATACATTTGTATTTGGCTGGCTAACCATGAAAGGTCCTGATGTTGCGTCAACGGTAACTGTCATATCAGTAAATGCAGTCTGACCTATCTTAAGTGGTGCTGTTGAACTGTACGGAGAATTATCCCTTACAGTTAAACGGAAATTTAAGGTACGTGCAACAGAACTTAGTGCTTCAATATTTGCGATCGCATCTCCACCAGGTAATGGACCAGTAATGAAATTGCCAGCTAAAATTGTAGGAAGTATCGGGCAAGTTCTTACGGGATTAGCTGTTGGTCTGAATGATAACCAGTTTGGTCCGCCAGTTTTTGTTGGACTAGCAACACTTGCATTCCCAGAAACAGTTGAGTTATCGTTTTGCTCCCAGCAATATGTTAGCGCATCTCCGGCGTTGGCATCAGTTGCCGAACCTGTTAATGCAAAAGGTGTGCTCTTTGGAATAGTATAATTGCTTACAGCTGCAACTACCGGAGTAGCATTGTTTGCCGAAATGTTGGTTGTAATCGGGCAGGTTTTTGTTGCCAGGTTATTCTGGATCTGCTGGATAGATGTTTCATGGAAAATGTCAATTGAGTGTGGAGCAACATCCTGGTTGGTAATACCGGCATATCCCATAATGGTAATACCAGAACCAACTTCTTTGTTTACACCAGAGCCTTCAAGACTCATTGAAAATGTATGATTCGCACCTAATTGATGACCCACTTCATGTACCACATAATCGATATCAAAATTATCACCTTCAGGGATACCATCCGCAGGAGATGTGATACCACTTCCTTTCTGAGCGCCACATACACAACCAATACAACCGGCATTTCCACCGCCACCAGATGCACCAAACATATGTCCGATATCATAATTAGCAGCACCGATCACATTCGTTAATGTAGTTTGTAACTGGCCATTCCATGCACCTAATGTTGTGTATGGATCAGTTCCTGGATTGTAATAAATTACGTCAGTAGTATTTGCAATAAGGTTTAGGTGCAATGCCAGGTCAGTTTCATAAACGCCATTGGCGCGGGTAAGCGTAGCATTAAAAGCTGCCAATACAAGTGCAACATCAGTAGCACTTGTTGCTCCAAAGTAATTGGAATATTCTCCATTACATGATTGAGCAAGACGCATTGTTTTTAACTCACCCGCAGAACTGTTAGGCCTGTTTGTACCTGCAATCTGAGCATTGTAATTATTTAAACTCTCGTGTTCATCTGTAGAACAAGTCCACGGAAGGTTGCCTTTAACTCGTTGAGATTTAAATACAGCATAAATTTTATGATCATTTGAGTATGGCTCAATAAATTCATTATCCTTATCAGTTCTGAACACCATCACTTTAATTCCATTAGGCGCAATACTCAGTTTTAACCTGGCGTATTTATCAGTGATTCCATTACCGGAAAAAGCCCTGATCATAGGGAATTGTTCCTGTAAAGCTGGCTCAAAATTAGACGCTTCAAAAATTTCGAATTGTTCGAGATTTCCATCAGCATTAGGAAGAGAAATTACCGTAGACTGCTTGCTGGCATTTTTGCCAACTGTAGTAAATAATGTTTGCCTTAAAGGTTCAATATTTAAGTTGAATAACTTAAATTCTTTAGGAAAAGATAATCTTGCAACAGCTTTGTCTGTAGTTATTTTGCTTTGGCTTTCACTATTGGCAGACCAATAACGGCCTGACTGTGAAAAAGCTGCAGTAGCAAAGAAGGCAAACAATAGTGTTAATTGTAAAGCTTTTTTCATGCAATTTTTGTTTTGATTGATTTAATTTAGGTTGTAAATATAATAATTATTTGCAAAAAGCGTTGCCGAAACTTCAAATGGTCGTTTCTTCAAATTAGAAACTGGTATTGAGTTAGCGGCGATAAAATTTCCCGAATTGAATAATTATGATTACAGATGACAACTTTAAAACATAAGGAATGCCGGAATTGAAGAAATAGATTCAAAATACTGCCCTTATCTTCAATAAACTCCTTATTCTTTTGAGATTTATTCAAAAAATTTAGTTATTATTAGATTAAATTATTAGCGTATTTATCATTAGAATTTTTAGCTTTTGATACCATTTACCAACTACATAGTCCTTTTATATCTCCGTTTTTGTTAGGTTTAACCCGGTTGATAAAATATAATATGACAATAAAAAAACTCCCGTCGATTGAAGACAGGAGTTTTATTGTTAAGTACTAAAATTATCAATTATCTCACCACTACTTTTTCAGAAGCAAGGCGTATGCCTGATTTATCGTGCAGTACTATTATATAAACACCTGCAGCAGCTGGCCTTAAATCTACCGTAATTAATTGATAGGCTGATCTTTCAATCCTGTTGGAAGCAGTGTAAATTCTTGCTCCACGACTATCGAAAACAGTAACACTACCTATTAGATTAGGATTTTTATAAACGATATTGAATCTACCATCGTTTGGGTTAGGATAGATGTAAAACTTATTTGTTATAGAATCTACCACCGCAATTGCGTTTGAAATATTTGAACAGGTGCCCGATGGGTCGGCCACCGTAACCTGATATTCACCCAATGAACGAATATCTACTCGCAAAGAATCTGTTGTATTAGCAATCAGCGTTCCGTTTTGAGTCCAGGTATAAACAAAATTACTATTTGGGATAACCGACGTCGTTAGCAGAACTGTTTGTCCGGGTAAAATTGTTGTATATGAAGGAGACGCTGTTAAAGTAACTACAGGCAAAGGGTTAGCCGTTACCGTTACTGTACCTGTGCTCACGCAACCATTGGCATCTGTTCCCGTAACTGTATAAGTGATCGGGTTTGCCACACCTGGCGTGGAAGGGTTTACAGAAGGATTTACTGTTACTGATGATCCGGTTAATCCTGATCCTGGTGCCCAGCTATAAGTTCCGGTGGCACCTGCACCATCAGCGGTTAATACCACCGGTGATCCAGTACAGATGTTGGAAGCATCTGCTGCTGCAGTTATAACTGGCAATGCATTCACCGTTAAAATCACTGGTGAAGACGTTGCCAGCGTAGGGCAGGTTGCATTAGATAATAGAACCTGGTATTGATTTCCGTTTATGGCGGTTGATGCTGTATTGATAGTATAAGTCGCAGCATTGGCTCCTGCAATATCAGTGAAAATACCACCGCTGCTAACTTGCCATTGATAAATAATAGCAGGTGCACCACCGGCATTTCCTGTAACAGAGAAAGTTGTGTTTAATCCTTCGCAAACAGCTGTTGCAACAGGTTGAGTTGTAACACTTGCGTTACTTATTACCGTTAGTATCACTGCTGATGAAATAGCAACTGGTGTGCAGGTTCCGCTTACAACTACCTGGTACTGGTTATTATTCATACCTGCGGTTACAGCAGTAGCTGTAAAACTGGCATTAGTTTCACCAGTAATATCTGTGAAAGGTCCACCAGAACTTACCTGCCATTGATAGCTGATATTGGTACCTGTTCCTGCTGCTGTAAAAGTAGTATTGCTGCCAGCACATACGGTAACGCTTAGTGGCTGTGTTGTAACAGCCGGAAGCTCATTTACTGTTAAGGTAGCTGCCGTAGTTATTGAAGGAACCGTACAGGTACTGTTGGTAAGTACCGCCTGGTACTGATTGCCATTTTGTGCACTTGAAACACCGGTTAGAGTTAACGATGAAGCATTGGCCCCAGCGATATCAGTAAATGGTCCGCCGTTGCTTACCTGCCATTGGTAATTAACGCCTGTTCCGCTGGCTGTTACCGTAAATACAGCATTTGATCCATTACAGGCTACAATGTTAACCGGTTGATCAACAATGCCTACAGAACTACTAACACTAAGCGTTACGCAATTAGTGGAAACAGTAGTTGGGGCGCAAATTCCTGTTACAACGCATTTATAAGCATATCCATCCTGGGTAATACTTACATTGGTTAAAGTATAACTGTCAGCAGTAGCTCCAGGTATATTTACAAATGTTCCTCCACAGCCTGTAAGACTTTCCTGCCATTGATAGGCTAATCCCGACCCTGCAGCAGTTACTGTAAATGTATTATTGTTGCCGGCACAAATAACGGCATCATTGGGTTGCGCTGTTATTGAAGGAGGCGTGTTAACTATTAATGATACGGCATTGCTTGTTGCAGTTCCGCATAAAGTTGAAACAATCACCTGATACTGGTTATTATTATCAGCACCTGTAACTGCTGTTGCAGTATAGCTGTTAGAATTGGCTCCTGTAATATCGGAAAACGGACCTCCATTACTAACCTGCCATTGGTAAGATAATCCTACACCGGGAGATATTACGCTGAATATTGCGTTAGCACCGGCGCATACCGTAATGCCTACAGGTTGCGTGCTGATGGCTGGTGCTGTTCCTGGTTGCACTACAAAGGAAACAGTGCCTGCCTGACTAACTGTACCGGCTATCCCATTAATTGTTACTGTATAAGTTCCTGGTGATAAAATAGAAACATTATTTAATGTAACGGTAGTGCTGTTTCCTGGTGTTAATGGATTTGTACTAAATGAAATAGTTGTACCGGCAGGATTGCCCGTTGCGCTCAGGTCAATTGGGGTATTAAATGTTCCTATTACTGAAGTAGCCAGTGTAACTGCAGCAGTAGCCGATCCACAGGCCACAGTTGCAGGTGCAACATTATTAAAATTAAAACCCGACGTTGCAGCAGTGATAGTAAAATTGGCATTTGAAATATCAAAGAAAATATTATCAATGGCTTCTATTTTTACTCTGGCCGTTGTAGTTGAAATATTAGGAATTGTTACTGCTTCGCTGCCGTCGTTGGCAGTACTGGCAACAATCACTGTAGGATAGGTTAATCCCGCATCAGTTGAAAGAGAAATTTTTACATTGCTTACTGCAATTGGCGCAATATCAGTTCCTGCCACATTCCAGGTGAGTGTTTGTGTAGAACTACCAGGAAAAGATTCCCCGCCGTTGGGTGCAGTAACTACAAAGGGGGTTGTACCTACAACATTAACCTGATAAACAGTAGAAGACTGGCAGCCTCCACCACCACTGGAAACTACACCGCCACCAGCAGCTCGGTTATCCCTTACGGTTAGTCTGAATTTCATTGGTCGTGCAACCGGTGAAAGTGTTTCGCCTTTCAAACCTCCAAGGGTAGCCGCAGGGTTTGCAGGGTAGCCCGCATTTATAACAGCTATGTCGGGGAAAGTACGGCTACCGGTTGCTTTAGGAATTCTTGATTTGAAAAGTGGAACTGTATTCCCTGCCGCTGCTGTTGCTCCGGCGTTCCAGGTAGCGGTACCGCTAAAATCCCATTGTTCCCAACAATATGAAAGCGGGTCATTATCTGCATCTGTAGCCGATCCAGTTAACGTAAATGGAGTTGATATCGGAATACTAACGTTTGCGGGTAACGGATCTATTACTGGTAAATTATTTCCTGTTGGAGTAGCTATGCCACAACCTCCGCCAGTGCCTGCGAGATAATTGCTGATTTCATCAAAACTGATTGCATGAAAAGCAGGGTCACTGTTTGGCTGAATATTTTCTCCACCACAAATGCCTGCATAAGCCTGAATTGTTGTACCGCTACCTACTTCGTACTTTGTACTGTTCGGTGAAGATCCACAACCTGCCATAGAATGATTACCACCCCATTGGTGGCCCATTTCATGCGCTACATAATCAATATCGTATGCGTCTCCGGTAGGAGAAGGGCTTCCTGTAATTCCTCTGGCTTTTTGAGAATTAGTACAAACAACACCTAATCCGGCCAGGCCACCACCTCCCGTACTAAAAGTATGTCCAATGTCAAAATTCGCTGAACCGATATTGCTGGTAATTACTGTCTGACTCTCATTAATCAGTGTATTGGCATTGTTATTTCCGGCGAAAGGATCTGTCGCTGCGTTGAGGTATTCTACGAGGTTATTGTTGGCAACCAACACCATCCTGATAGCAACTTCTTTTTCATAAACACCCACAACTCTGTTTACCGTGGTAACTATTGCGGCATGCAATAAAGCAGGGTTCGTTCCTGCAGCCACACCTGGTGCCTGTGCATATTCGCCTGTACAAGCTACGGCCAGCCTGTAAGTTCTAAGATCAGTTCCACGGCATGGTGCCGTAATATTTGCAATTCTACCGGCATCTGTTAACTGGTTTTCAAAATCACAAATAAATCCTTGCCTTGCCGGCATATCAGAACGAAAATAGCTGTTATATAAAGCGGTATTTCCCATTGCATACGGGTCTATATAATAACTGCCGTTTACTGTTAGCACCTGTGCATGAAAACCACGCGGCGTAACGTCAAATCTTATTGTTGCATAAGGATCACTGATTCCCTGTCCGGTATAAGTTCTTATCTCCGGGAATTTTGCCTGTAAGGCCGGTTCCTGTATGCTACTTTCCCACACATGAAACGAAGCTGTTCTGCCATCTGGCATCGGTAACAGTAAGGTAGGAGCAGCATTTCTATTATATATAATACTTTTTTCTTCAGGAACTGAACCTAAAAAAGATTGAATCCTGTTTAAATCCAACGCAAGTACTCTGTATTTTACAGGTACGATCACCCGGTTTGTATTTACCTTATTGGCTGCGCTTTCTGAAGCATCAGAAAAAAAGTTTTGCTGGCCCATCGAAGTAAAGTGGCCGCAAATTAACATGAAAATTCCAAGAGTAAATTTGTAGAATTGTCTCATATTTGTGTAGTTATGGTTATGTGATATGAGTAAATATATTAACTATTAGGGGACTCTCCAAAATCCTTCCTTATAGTTGGATTGAAAAAATTTTCTGGTATTTTTTTAGTATTTCATATCAAGGGAAACAATTATAAAAGTGTACGAGTAAATTGATAACTGGATTGGCTTATTTTGCCATAACGGTTTAAACCCCCATTTATATGAATAGTAAAATATTACATGGGTGTCTCCCGAAAAATTCCCAAATTCTCACATTTTTTGAAAATACCTTCCTCTTATTCTACAAAAAATACCGTGAAAACCCCTATCTTAAATTCATTAAGCTTTTTTAATTTTACAACCTATAACGGGCAGTCTATAGTTGTGCATTGTCGACGAACATATCTGTTATTATAGCATTATCCCACTGAATAGCCGAAATTCTCAACCTGATACTCCATTTTGAGTATTTATTTTGAGGATTGTTCAACTTAAGTTTGCAACTAATCCTATTGGTACACTATTACTACAAACTAACAAAATGAAGCTGGCTCAGTACAATTCATTATCAGAAAACAGACGCGCCTATATATTAGATAAAGCCGGCGCTTTCGTCGCTGAATCTTATAACAAACATTATGAGTTCAAGCTTTTTCAATTATATGCCTTTTATGTAGAAGTTATTTTTAAAACGGATGGTACATTGTGCGGTAGAAGGGCTTTCACAGCAGTATCTCAATTAGACCGCTATCTTAATAGCATAGATATTTCGCCATTGAAAGCTATTACCTGATAAGGCAATTATCTTAAGCTAACTATCTCCCTATTTCATTTAACGATTTCGTTTTTTTGAAATGAAACCGATCTTTATATTTTCCCGCATTGCCAACTGATTTCTGGTTAACTATTTCTCCTTATTTTTGCGGCATGACAACTGAGCAATTAAAAAGTATGAGAGACCGTGTATTGGTCCTGGGGAGGTTTCTTTGACGTCGCTAACAGAGAAGCTAAAATAGCAAACGATAAACAACTTTCACTTTCTCCTGGCTTTTGGGATGATAATGCCCGTGCCACAGCTATCCTTAAAGAAATAAAAGTAAACGAATACTGGATTAATCTATACCAGGCAGTTAATACTGCTGTGGAAGATTTTGCCGTATTGTTTGAATTCTGGAAAGCAGGCGATGCTACCGAAGAAGAAGTGAAGGAAGCTCACACCGATGCGATCAATAAAATTGAAGACGCAGAATTTAAAAGCACCTTAAATGAACCTGAAGATGAACTTCCGGCCATGCTTCAAATAAATAGCGGTGCAGGTGGTACCGAAAGCCAGGATTGGGCAGAGATGCTTGCCCGTATGTTTAGAATGTATGGCGAAAAACAGGGTTGGACCGTAACCGAAATGGACTGGCAATGGGGCGATGGTGCCGGAATTAAAACCTGTACTTATAAATTTGAAGGTCCGTTTGCCTATGGTTTTCTGAAATCAGAAAGTGGCGTACATAGGTTGGTTCGAATTTCTCCTTTTGATAGCAATGCACGCCGGCACACCTCTTTCGTTTCAGTTAATGTTTACCCGTTAGTAGATGATACCATCAACATTGAAATTAATCCGGCCGATGTTAAAATGGAAACTTCCAGGAGTGGAGGCGCGGGTGGTCAAAATGTAAATAAGGTAGAAACAAAAGTGCAGTTAACCCATATTCCTACTGGTATTGTTGTAGTGTGCCAGCAAGACAGGAGCCAGCTTGGTAACCGTGAACTCGCCATGCAAATGCTCAAAAGCCGCCTTTACGAAATAGAGTTGCAACGCCGTAATGAAATTAAAGATGCAGCTAACAGCAAAAAGAAAAAAATAGAGTGGGGAAGCCAGATACGCAGTTATGTTTTTCATCCTTATAAAATGATAAAGGATCATCGTACCGATTACGAAGTAGGTAATGTAGGTCCGGTGATGGACGGAGATCTGGAAGGTTTTATAAAAGCCTACCTCATGAGTGAAAAAGAAAATGCGGGTTAATAATTCGATACAATAATTAATGCGAAGATTGTTATGAAGTAATAAATATTCACTATGCTTTTAGATCTTTTCTGCCAGACACTTTAAATTTATTTTTTTGGTTACCGGCAGCGGAAATTATCTTCTACATCGTTGTGTCACTCACTTCTACTACATACCTTTGCTCAACTTTTAATACATTAAATTTATCATCATGCAATACGGAGATTTCTATTACCCGATGCCAGCTAATGAGCCAGTTTTAAATTACGCTCCAGGCAGTGCCGAAAAACTTGCTTTGAAAGCAGCACTTAAAGAACTCAAGTCAACTAAAGTTGATGTACCCATGTTTATCGGCAGCGAAGAAGTTAGAACGGGCAATACCGTAGAAATTCGTCCGCCGCATGAACGTAAACACCTGTTGGGCCAGTTTCACGTTGGTGAAGCAAAACATGTAACCAAAGCTATCAATGCAGCACTAAAAGTAAAAGATAAATGGGCCAACATGAGTTGGGAAAACAGGGCAAATATATTTTTAAAAGCAGCCGATCTGCTGGCAGGCAAATATCGACCATATATTAATGGCACTACTATGCTTGGGCAAAGTAAAAATGCCTACCAGGCAGAAATTGATGCCTCTTGTGAATTGATCGATTTCCTTCGATTTAATGTTCATTTTTTAAGTGATATCTATCGCCAGCAACCTATCAGTGGTGCAGGCATGTATAACAGGATGGAATATCGACCTTTGGAAGGATTTGTTTTTGCCTTAACTCCTTTTAATTTTACGGCAATCGGTGGCAACCTTCCTACCAGTGCTGCTATGTGTGGGAATGTTGTAATTTGGAAATGTGCCAATACACAAGTTTACAGCGCACAAATGTTCATGCGGATTTTAAAAGAAGCCGGGTTACCCGACGGTGTTATTAACCTGGTATTTATCGACGGACCAACAATAGGAGAAATAGTTTTTAATCACCCCGAATTTGCAGGTATTCATTTTACCGGAAGTACGGGAGTGTTTAATAATATGTGGCAAACGATTGGTAAAAATATGAGCATGTATCGCTCCTATCCGAGGATCGTTGGTGAAACCGGCGGTAAAGATTTTGTTATTGCCCATAAATCAGCAGATGTAGATGTTTTGGTAACTGCGCTTGCCCGCGGCGCATTTGAATACCAGGGACAAAAATGTTCTGCAGCTTCAAGGGCCTATATACCTTCCAACCTGGCAGCAGAAGTAAAGAAAAAACTGGTAGACCAGGTGAAAACAATGAAAATGGGATCGGTTGAAGATTTCACCAATTTTGTTAATGCAGTAATAGACGAAAAGAGTTATAACAAACTTGAAAGTTATATTAAAGGCGCAAGAAAAAGAGACAGTGGAGCAAAGATTTGGGTTGGTGGAAAATGTGACAATACCGATGGCTATTTTATTGAACCAACTGTTATTGAAGCAGCAGATCCGAAGTACGTAACTATGTGTGAAGAATTATTTGGGCCTGTACTCACGATTTATGTTTACGATGAAAATAAATTTGAAGAAACACTAAAGCTTGTGGATACAACTTCGCAATATGCATTAACAGGAGCTATAATTGCCCGCGATCGTTTTGCGGTAGAACTCGCTACCAACAGGCTTCGTAACAGTGCCGGCAATTTTTATGTAAATGATAAACCTACTGGTGCAGTAGTAGGACAACAACCATTTGGTGGAGCAAGAGGAAGTGGAACAAATGACAAAGCAGGTTCAATCTTAAACCTGTATCGCTGGTTAAGTGCCCGCACCATTAAAGAAACATTTAATGCACCTACTGATTACAGTTATGCTTTTATGAAAGAAAAATAATCCGGGTGATTTATGCTGATGGTTTTGCAAATAATCTTTCTCAATATGCATAGATATCAAAGGTTGATTAAACTACTGCTGTTAAAGTCAATGATTTTTTTTTCGGCAGAGGCGGCTAGCCAAACGACTTTGGAAATTGAGTATATCAGAGAAAACCTGCCTTATGTTGATTCTCTGGGAAACCATGAAATGAGTAAAGCTGAATTTAAGCCCAGGATGCTGATGAATGATTCTTTTGCCTTGGTTTATTATTTCAGTAACAGTTTTAACAGGCGGGTAAAAGGTAAAAAGATTGGCCATAAGTTAATGCATCATGGCACTTTCTATGACTTTATAAATGACGAGAGATTATTTGAGATTAGGCATACAAAAAATGAAAAGTATTTGGTAATAGACACTAGTACTTTTTGCAACTGGGTATTTTATGATGAGGAGAAGATAATCTTAAACAAGAAATGCAGGATGGCTTTATCGGTCAATTATAATAACGATAGCACGCTACTTTGGTTTACCCAAGATCTTCCTTTTAAAAATGGCCCATTATTTTACCGCTGTATTCCTGGTGTAGTGATGGAAGTATTTGATCAAACCAGGAACATGCATTTTTTAGCTGCAACCATACGGGAAAAGCAGATTCAATTGGTATATCCCGAAAAGGCAGTAAAACTTTCTTATTCAGAATGGGTAAAGATCAGAGATGCCCGTAAACCTTCACATTAATAAGAATATACCAGCTAGTTATTTTTAATATTCATTTCATTTCCTGTGAGTAACATGTGAATAAGCGCATGGGTTACATTTTTAACTTTGCAGTATTAAACGGAAGTAACCCTAATTATATAAAAACAGCATATTATGACAAAGAAAGTATCATTTAAACTACCCGCAGAATACGTAGCAGACGCAGTTTCAGGAGTATTGGTAGGTGAATTTAATAATTGGAATCCCGAAGAAGGAATATACCTGCAAAAGCAGGAAGATGGCTCGATGGTAGCAGAATTAACTTTATCTGCAGGAAAAACTTATGAGTACCGTTACCTACTTAGCGATGGCAGATGGGTTAATGATAACAATAACAAGAAATTTTCTGACGTGTATGGCTATTCTATTGAAAATTGTATTGTAGAAGTACCTGAAACAATTAAAACTGCAACGGTTGCAAAACCAAAAAAAACTGTAAAAAAAGAAAAGGCGCCTGTAAAAATTGAGGCTAACGATCTTACAAAAATTGAAGGAATAAATAAAAAAGTTGAAGCTTTATTGGTAAAAGAAAATATAAGCAATTATAAAGACCTGGCAAAAGCAACAGTTAAAAAGCTGCAGCTGATATTGGATGCGGCCGGTAGCAAATTCAGTCTGTTTAATCCCAATACCTGGCCTAAACAGGCTAAAATGGCGGCAACAGAAAAATGGGAAGAATTAGCAAAATGGCAGGATGAATTGAAAGCAGGCAAATAATTATTTTAACCGTTGATTTATACTAAGCTACCTAAGAAGTCCTTTCTGAAAAGAAGGGGCTTTTTATTTACACGGCAATATTTAACGCAATCATTATTAAATATTTCATATAAAGTGAATGAGCAATCTGATAGCATTTATTAATTCCACATTCTAGTTGTTAATTATAATGCGGCATTGTAAAAACTGTTTATTATTTAAATCTGCCTTACTTTAGCATATGCAAATTTTACTTTCGCCGCAGCAACTAAACTTAAGCATATTAAGATTGGCTCATCATGTTACAGAAAATCATACCAGTTTACAGGAGTTCGTTATAATCGGAATTCAGCCAAGAGGCGTTAAATTCAGTGATAAATTGGTAGAAGCAATTCGCTCTATCAGGCCCAATGAATCAGTTCAATATGGTATGCTGGACATTACTTTTTATCGGGATGATGTAAGGGAAGAATTACACAATGCTAACAAAACCCATATTCCGTTTTCAATAGAAGGTAAATCAGTCCTGTTGGTGGACGATGTATTGTATACCGGGCGCACTATCCGGGCTGCGCTGGATGCATTGCAGGATTTTGGCAGGCCACAAAAAGTTGAATTATGTGTTTTGGTGGATAGGCGTTTCGATCGTGAATTACCTATTCAGCCGGATTTTTGTGGGAAGACGATCGATTCCACGATTTCACAGAAAGTAAAAGTAGAGTGGGAGCGAAATGAAGTGGTGTTATACTAGTAACCTTTACAAAGAAATCTGAAATATATAAAGCTTTCCGATTTTGTTCATTCCTCAATTTAATTTAGCTTCGCTGCTTAATGCAACTATCTACCAACCATCTACTGGGCATTAAAGAACTTTCTACAGAAGATATTTCCCTTATTTTAACTACAGCTCAGCAATTTAAAGAAGTATTACAAAGGCCCGTGAAGAAAGTGCCTTCTCTAAGGGATGTAACGATAGTAAATCTTTTTTACGAAAACTCTACCCGAACAAGAATTTCTTTTGAACTTGCAGAAAAAAGATTGGGTGCCGACACGATAAATTTTGCGGCTTCGGGCTCTTCGGTTTCAAAAGGCGAAACGCTGTTAGATACAGTAAACAATATTTTAAGTATGAAGGTAGATATGGTGGTAATGCGCCATAGTGCCAGCGGAGCGCCTCATTTTCTGGCTAAGCAACTACCCGATACCGCAATCATTAACGCGGGTGATGGAATAAATGAACATCCTACTCAGGCATTACTTGACGCATTTTCAATCATCGATAATATCGGTAGCCTTGCCGGGAAAAAAATACTGCTTATCGGCGATATCATGCATTCCCGTGTTGCCTTAAGTAATATTTATTTATTGAAAAAAATGGGTGCGGAAGTGATGCTCTCAGGTCCACCTACTTTGATTCCCAACTATGCTAAAGAAGCTTTTGATGTTCAGGTAGAATACAATCTTCAAAAAGCATTGCAATGGTGTGACGTGGCAAATGTTTTACGGATACAACTGGAACGTCAGAACCAGGTGCTTTTTTCAACGTTGAGAGAATATAATCTTTCTTATGGCGTAACAAAAAAATTACTGGCCAATGTGCAGAAGGAAATTCTGATCATGCATCCGGGCCCAATCAATCGGGGTGTAGAAATAGATAGTGATGTGGCAGATAGTAAACAATCTGTTATTCTGCAACAGGTAGAAAATGGTGTAGCTGTTAGAATGGCTGTACTTTATCTATTGGCAGGTAGAAAAGGAAACTAACGGTTACCCAGCAAAGATTCCCAAAGTAAAATTGACATTGAAAATTGTATTTTTGTTTTATAAATAACTCACTGAACACTGACTTCAGTATTCCTAAAGTTGAAATCTTACAGCAGCATAATCTAAAACAAAACCTAATACCGCGATATGAATATACCCCGCATCTGCTTATTTCCCGGAACCTTTGATCCAGTAACATTAGGGCATACAGACATTATCAACAGGGCATTGCCATTATTCGATAAACTGATCATCGGTATTGGAAGAAATGTAAACAAACAACCTATGTTTAGCGAGCAGCAGCGGCTTCAATGGCTCAATGATATTTACAAGGATAACGATAAAGTGGAAGCTGTGGCTTACGATGGTCTTACTGTGGAGTGTTGCAAAACGGTTGGTGCCAACTTTATTTTAAGAGGCATAAGGTATGTGAATGATTTCGAGTACGAAAAAGCTATTGCTGATATGAACCGAAGCATAGCTGAAAATATAGAAACTATTTTTCTAACCTGTTTGCCACAATATACTTCAGTAGCATCTACCCTTGTACGTGATGTCTTGAAAAATGGGGGTGACGTTTCCAAGTTTTTACCCGAAGCTGTGAATCAAACTATTAAAAAAACACAATTCTGATATTTTGAAAACAGCCATTTGGTTCAACAAAGGATTGCAATTATCTGATCTTTCTTCCCTCACACCCAATACCATGGGAGATCATCTTGGTATGAAATGGGTAGAGATCGGCCCCGATTTTTTAAGGATCAGCATGCCGGTTGATCATCGGACTAAACAGCCATACGGACTTTTACATGGGGGAGCAAGTTGTGCACTGGCAGAAACTGCCGGAAGTGTTGCTTCTCACTTTATGATAGATCCCAGTAAAAATATTTGTGTAGGTTTAGAGATCAACGCCAATCACTTGCGTAGTGCCAGAGGAGGCATTGTAATTGCAACAGCCAGCCCTTTGCACATAGGAGCAACCACCCATGTTTGGGATATTAAAATTCATGATGAAGCCGCTAAGCTGATTTGCGTGAGCAGGTTAACAGTGGCTGTTTTAAAAAAGAAAAGCTAATACTACCTTGGATAAACTTTTAAGGAGTATCAAAAAAATCACTCAATATATTTTTAATGGTAGCATAAGTATTTCCTACCGGAATTTTTATGTCCTTGGTTTTAAACCATTTTATTTCGGTTATATCTTCAATCGTTTGCGGTACTAGGTCTTGTTTGTTTTCACAGGTAAAATAAAACCAATGGCTCACCTTCAAAATTTCTTTACCAAACTCGCTATAAGTGTGGTAAGTTTTGCCCCACTCTTTCTTTAGGGTTAAGTTCTTAACACCTGTTTCTTCTTCAATTTCTCTTTCTGCACAAACTGCTGGGGTTTCCCCTTCTTCTATTTTACCTTTTGGAAGATCCCATTTACCTCGCCTGAAAATAAAGAGAACGTCTTTTTGTTCATTTTGAACTATGCCACCGGCAGCTTCTACTACCTTGAAATGTTTGAAAAAAGAATGCTGCAGTTTTTCAAAATCTTTACTGAAAATAATACCCGCATGAAAATCGGGTTTCTTTATTTCGTGAAGCATTGCATTGATAGCATGCGACGATAATTCATCAATAAAAACAACATCTGGGTGATGTAAAAGCTCAGTTAGCTTTTCATTCATCTCATCACATAAATACACTGGTTTATCGCCAAAATATATCGTTAACTGCATAGTTTTCCTTATTTCAGCATAAAAATAATTATTTGTAAGCACTTCTACTGTTTCATTTCAAATGCAAGACCTCTTAAACTCACGGAATGTAAAATCCTTATTTATATTTGCAATATGACCAACGAAATTGCAGTTGCAGAAAAGCTTTTACAAGCCGGAGCAGTTAAATTAAGTCCCCAACAACCCTTTACCTGGGCAAGTGGCTGGAAAAGCCCGATTTATTGCGATAACAGAAAGGTTTTATCCTTTCCTTACATCAGGGATTTTATTAAGAGTGAGATGAGCAGCGTGATCTTTGAGCATTTTCCCGAAGCCGATGCGCTGGCGGGTGTTGCAACAGCTGGAATTGCCTGGGGAGCCATGGCAGCCGACCAGCTAAAATTGCCTTATATGTACGTTAGGCCTAAGCCTAAAGAACATGGAATGGGTAACCAGATAGAGGGCGCTTTTGAACCGGGACAGCATGTATTGGTTATAGAAGACCTTATTTCTACAGGTAAAAGCAGCTTACAGGTATGCGAAGTCTTAAAAAAAGCCGGATTGCAGGTTACCGGGATGCTTTCAATTTTTAATTATGGTTTTCCGGAAGCCAAAACGGCTTTTGAGGATGCTAATATTAAACTTTACTCGTTAACCAACTATGAGATTTTGATTAACCTGGCAATTTCTAAAGGCCTGGTTAATGAAAACCAGCTTAATACCTTGTTAAATTGGCGTAATGCTCCATCTACCTGGACAGGAAAGGAATAACTTTATATTACTCATTAAAATTAGCTGATGAAACACGTTAAATTGACCTTATTTGCTGTAGTTATCTTTGCAACCACCGCATTTTCTCAACAAAAAGTGAGCGATAAGGCAGTTATCAAAACACCAGATGCCAGTTGTGAGCTTTGCAAAACTAGGTTAGAAAATTACGTGGCAAGGCAATACGGTATAACAAGTGTAAAAGTAGACGTTAAGAAAAGGACAACAACCGTTACCTGGCTCACAGACCGAACGAACATTGAAGAGGTAAAAACTTCCATCGCTAATGCGGGGTTTGATGCAGATGATGTAACAGCTGAAGAAACCGCTTATAAAAAATTACCAAAGGAGTGCAAGAAAATTGCTCCGGTGGTTACAGATTCGATCCCTAAGAACTAGAAAAGAAGCCTAAATAATTATGAAGCAGCCTGAAGTATTAGGCTGCTTTTTTAATGCCAATTAAAATTATTAAAATAGAGAAAGCTGCTGAATGGTGGAATAATTGAGATCAAAAGTTTTATAAACGCCAGCCTTTCCAATTTTTACTTTTCCAATTACTCTAACCAATACTTGCTTGTTAAAAAGGCTTGTTAACCCATTTTTAAGAATATTCTTCATGTCCAGATCTACTTTTAGCGGAATGGAAAAATCCGCCCGACGGGGAACTTTAACCTGAAGGTCCTGGGTAGAATGCCCGAGGTAGGTGCTATCTACATAAATATCTAAATCAGTCCGGTTTAGTTCCAGACTAAAATTATTCGGATTGTAATAAACTACATCCACTTTTAAAGTTGCTCCTGAAAATCCAATATTTTCTACAGACAGATTTTTAAATTCCTTAAAGTCCAGGTCCTTGGGAGTGCGACAGGATGACATAATGAAAAGGAGAGAAACTACCAATGACCAAAATAAAAATTTCATAGCATTTTTTGAGATACTAAGTTACTTAAACAGGAGATAGTCAAAAAATCAATTTTGAATATGACCAAAATATCTACTAATGTCGTTAGTTTTTAGCAAGTTGAGCTTAATAGAATTTAAGCTAAAATATTTAGGCAGGTGCATATTTATATATGTATTGTTATACAATGTGATATAAACTATAACGGAAAATTAAAATCCATTTAAAACGCCAAATTAATATCGTTTTTAGATACTTTATGTAAAAGTAGCTTATGAAGCTTACGAAATATTTATAATTTATTAAATTATTGATAGTTAATTATTTACAAGTTTAATGTGAAATAATATTTTATATAAAGGTTGTGTTTCTAATTTTAACCATTTGTAATGAAGGCTAAAAGCTCATATTAGGCGTTTTTGTAACCGCATGGACAAATAGTACCTCCCGTTTCTAATACTGAACGAGGATCTTTGTAAAGTGTATTTGCTTGACTAGACAAAATGGCATGAAATGAAATGAAAAATTAAAAGCAGGTTGATTGCAATCTTCGATGAAACAGTAACTATGATTCCAAAAATATTTTTAAAATTCCACGTATATAATGTAGGAGCTGTTTTGGAGCAAATCTGCCGCCTAAAAAAAAATAAATTGAAAAAAGCTTTGATTTAGAAAAAGCGTTATCTATGTTTGTGAAAGAATTAAGCAATGACCATTACCTCGGTTATCCTTAACTTCAAATCTTTCCAATCTTCTAGACTAGCTGTCTCCAAATTCCCAAGAATAAGCTAACCTCCAATGACGATTCATTCTAACGATGAATTCCTACGTCTGCCGCTTACTCTAACCCCCACAAACCCAAGAAAAGATGAAGACAATTTTTACTCACTACACAATTGCATTATTGGTTTTAAGTTTTACCGCTTTACAGGGAACTAGCCAGGCTTTTCAATATAACTTTAACGCAACCCCTACATTAATCTCGGGGAATGCAAAACAGGTAAATGCGAAATACCGTTTTTCCAATGTTAGTAATAATGTTGATGCAATCGTAACCATCGTTTCAGCTAGCAACGGTGCCTCAGTCGATATTTTTGACGATAATAGTATTTCTAAACCTGAAGGTTTTTCGCCTAAGATCATAGTTCCTGCTAATAAAACAGGATTGGTAGAGTTTCAGATATGCTTTGTTATATCAGGAACTAATATCAGTAAAATTCAGGATAGCTTATTTGCTACAGCGATTGATATTGATGGCAATGCATCTCTTAAAGAAATTGATGTTATTGATTTAGGTGGAGGTGTTTCTTCTTACCAGGTAGGCGCTCCTGAAATTAATGTTACCCAAAGCGGATCAGTATTTACAGGAAAAAATTTGGCTGGGAATGAATATGATGGAATTGACACATCTGCCAGAAAAGTAATGTTTACCGTAATAAATGCAGGTGTTGGATGCTTTATTTACAAATGTGGTGCAACCAATAGCTCAAATAGTACGGTGAGCAGACAAAAGAGTATCTACTTTAAGAATTTTACTTATCCGCCTGCTGCGCCTTTGCCAGTTAAGTACCTTTCTTTTAACGCTGTTGCTTCAGATAAAGCAATCAATCTTAAATGGGTAACAGTATCAGAAATTAATAATAGCCATTTTGAAGTAGAAAGGTCATTTACAAATGCCGATTTTACAACAATAGCAATCGTACTTGACGGATTTACTAATGCGGATAATAATAAGTCCTACCAGGTAAAAGACAATGCTGAAGCGATTCAAAACAAATCAGTAGTTTATTATCGCTTAAAGCAGGTTGATCTTGATGGAAAAGTAAATTACAGCAATGTGATTGCCGTAAGGATGGAATCAAAAACTGGTGTCGTAATGCAGGTTTCACCCAATCCTTTTACAAAAGATCTGGTGATCAGATTTAACTCATCAGTAGCAGGAGTTGCAGATATGAGGTTAATGAACGTATCAGGTCAACCGATGATAATTAAAAAGGCAACGGTTGGTAAAGGAGTTAATAATATCATGGTTGAAGGACTTGATCGCCTTGTTTCGGGAATCTATATTGTTCAATTGTATGTAGATGGCGTTATGATTGAAACACAGAAGCTTATAAAGAAATAATTTTACAATTACCCGGAAGATAGTTAACCTTAAAACTAAACTTTATGAAAAAGATCATTACTGAATCATATGCAATCAATATAGAAAGGCTGAGAAAGGTAATTGTAACATGTAAACAGCAACTTCTCATGAGAGGAAAGCCGCTGGAAAAGTTCCCTCACTACTGGGCATTGATTCCGGTGGAACAGAAAAAGGATCTTCGGGGAAGGCAGGATTTCAGGTAGGATATTCTTACAAACGAATCACAACTAAAAAGAACTTAAGAAATGATAAAATAATTTAAACTACCGGCAGATCCAATTTAAACTACCCAGTTTAATTGCCGGTTTTACCTAGTTTTCTTTGGGGGTTACAGAATCGAAAGATTCTTAACATCAATTTCATTTATATGAGGGTTTTTTCTTTTTATACATTTAACAAGTTTTTTCAGGCGATTATATTTGTACAGTTAATAAAATATGGATTTTCTTTTATAAATTTAGGCTGCATTTCCTGTCCTTTGATAATCTGGCAAGTACCTGTTGGTATTTTGCAACACTGTATATACATTTTCAAAAATGAAAAATTTTCTACTGTTTTCTCTCCTGATAGGTTGTTTTAACCTCGGATTTTCACAGGATTTCTCCAACAAAGGAAAAGATTTTTGGGTAGGTTATGGTTATCACCAAATCATGACAAACGGCAACGGACAGCAAATGGTACTCTATTTTGCCACCGATCAGATTACAACCATTACGATAAGTATTCCGGGCAATGGCTACAGCCAAACACTTACCAGTGGTGCTAATCCAACTGTATTAACTTCAGCTCCAATTCCTAAACTTGGTGCACAGGATGTAACTTTGCAAAACGAATCGATAGCGCCTGAAAACAAAGGGATACATATTGTGGCAGACAGGCCAGTTGTAGCTTATGCACATATTTATAATCAAAATGTTTCCGGGGCCAGCATTCTTTTCCCAACTAACACGTTAGGAAAAGAATATTATTCTATCAATTTCACAAATAATTCTAATTCTTCCAATTCCAACTGTTGGTTTTATGTTATTGCCACAGATACTGGTGCAACCACCGTAGAAATAACGCCAATAGCCAATACAATTAACCATGCTGCCGGTGTTCCTTTTACTGTTAATTTAACGCAAGGGCAGGTTTACAATATTATGGGAGAGTTAACCGGTGGGGGCGGGCCCAGTCCCAATACCGGAGTAGATTTAACCGGCTCCAAAATAAAAAGTATTGCAACAGGAACCGGTGCCTGTAAAAAGATAGCCGTTTTTTCCGGCAGTGGAAGAATTGCCATCAGTTGCAATGGAACCGTACCATCTTCAGATAACTATATGGTACAATCCTTTCCAAAGGCTGCGTGGGGAACGAAGTTTTTAACGGTTCATACCAGTTTGCTTACCAGCAATATTTACAGGATTTGTGTGTCCGACCCCGCAACAGTGGTTACTGTTAACGGTCTGCCTGTAGCTGTTCCATTGCAAAATAATTTCTTTTATGAAATTGATGCTACTCCTTCTCATCTAAAAATTGAATCTGATTTACCGATAACTGTTGCTCAATACATCACTTCACAAAATGCCTGTAACAATACTGCCGGAGGTACTTTAGGAGATCCTGAAGTGATCTATTTAAGTCCGGTAGAACAAAATATTGCAAAAGTTATTTGGAATGCAACCCCCAATAATGCTATTACTGATCACTTTTTTAATGTAGCCATTCCCAACACTGGTACTGCCATCAGCAGCTTTAAACTCGATGGAGCAGCAATAAACCCAGCTTTATTTACGGTGCATCCAGCAGATCCTTCCTTTTCATATCTCATTCGAAGTGTTAACCAGGGGCAACATACCATTGAATCAGATTCTGGTTTTAATGCGATTGCCTATGGTTATGGAAACTTTGAATCCTATGGATATAATGCGGGTACCAATATCAAAGACCTGTATAATAAATTGTTACCCATCAATCCATTAAGCATTTCACCTGATCCTGTTGCCTGCACAGGAACTTCTTTTTATTTTGCTGTCACATTTCCGTTTCAGCCAACGTCCTTGATCTGGAATTTTCATAATAGTCCTAATTTATTTCCCAATTCCAATACCGTTACTACTGCCGATCCTTCATTGATTTTTGATGGTACATTCTTTATCGGAACAAAACAGGTTTGGCGGTATAAACTTCCGGCCTTATATTTTTATTCTCCTGCCAATAGTTCACCGGGATATCCTGTTACCATTACTGCCGGTACAACAAACGCAGAAGGTTGTGGAAATAGTTTTGAAAGAGATTTTGACCTGGCCGTTTATGATCCACCGCATGCCGAATACGCCTGGACAAATAATGGTTGTATAACCGATAGTGTACGTTTTACCGATGCAACTGTTTACCTGGCAGGAACGTATTCATATCGATGGTATTGGAATTTTGGTGATGGCCAAACGTCCACTGTAAGAAATCCAGCACACCTGTTTGCAACACCAGGCACTTATACAGTGAAATTTGCAATGATCAGCAATGTCGGTTGTCTTAGCGATACAATGACAAAAACGATTGTTATCAGTCCGCTTCCTACTGCAACTATTGCCGGCGCTGCAATCGTTTGTCAAAATGCTACTCCGCCCAATGTTAAGTTTACCGGAACTGTTGGAACGGCTCCGTTTATATTTACCTACAATATTAATGGTGGTCCCAACCTTACGGTTAATTCGGCAACGAACATCGCCAACGTACCTGTTCCTACAGGAACAGTAGGTACATATATTTACAACCTTGTGGGCGTACAGGGAGAAAATTGTTTCCAGGTGCAGTCTCGCAGTACAACCGTTATTGTTAGCCCGCTACCTACAGGCACAATTTCAGGTACTACGGCAGTTTGCCAAAATGCGGCATCACCATTAATTACATTTACCGGAGCCAATGCTACCGCACCTTATAAATTTACTTACAAGATAAATGGCGGCCCCAATCTTAGTGTAACCACTACGGTTGGCAATACTGTAACAGTTGCTGCTCCTACAGCAACAACCGGAACATTTATTTATACATTGGTAAGTGTACAAGATGGATCGGCGCAGGCTTGTACACAAAATCAGGCGGGTTCTGCTACTATAACTGTTAACGGACTTCCAACGGCTACTATTACAGGAACTACGGCTGTGTGCCTTAACGCTGTGGCTCCTTCAATTACATTTACCGGTTCAAATGGTATTGCTCCCTTTATTTTTACTTATACAATAAATGGTGGCGCTAATTTAATAGCAACAACAATTTCGGGAAATAGTATAACGGTTCCCGTTAGTACTACTACAGCAGGAACTTTTACGTACGCTCTTGTGAGTGTAAGTGAGTCGAGTTTAACTTTGTGTGGACAAACTCAAACAGGTAATGCTGCAGTTACGGTTTTCCCGTTGCCTACAGCAGATTTTAATTACAGTTCTCCATCCTGCGAAAATAAAACGATCAACTTCACGAATGCATCCGTACCTAATGCTGGTACACTAAATGAATGGTTTTGGGATTTTGCAGATGGAAGCCCCTTAGTAAGTGTTCAAAATCCAACACACACTTTTGCTACTGCAGGCACTTACCAGGTTAAGCTTTATGTTAAAACTACCAATGGCTGCCAGAGTGCAGTTATTACAAAACCTGTAATTGTAAATTCAAAGCCTGTTGCAGGATTTATTGATCCAAGAGTTTGTTTATCGGATATTTTCGCACCTTTCTCAGATACAAGTACGGTTGCCGGAGGCACAATCACTTCCTGGTTGTGGAATTTCGGTGATCCTGGAAGTGGAGCGCTAAATACGTCAACCATACAAAATCCGCAACATTCATACAATGTAACCGGAATTAAAAATGTAACGTTAATCGTTACCAGTAATAGTGGTTGCAAGGATACTGTGCTGCAGTCTTTTTTCATAAATGGAACAATTCCTTTAGCAGCGCTTACTGTTGACAATGAAAATAATTTATGTGCAAACGATTCGGTTGCTATACGCGGAACATCTTCGGTAGACCTTGGCAATGTTGTAAAAGTTGAGATCTACTGGGATAATGTTGGTGCCTCGGGTACATTTGAAGTTGATAACAATCCATTTCCCGGTAAAATTTATACACACTTGTATCCAAATTTTCAGGCACCACCGTTGTCTAAAATTTACCAGATAAGGTTCAGGGCTTATTCCGGTATTTCCTGCATAAACGATAAGTTTAAAGATATTACAATTAATGCCGCACCAAAAGTTGTGTTCAATGCCATTCCTGATACTTGTTTGTACGTTAACCCTTTCCTGATAACACAGGCCAGTGAAGTAAGCGGCGTTGCGGGTACATTTCAATTTAGCGGTCCCGGCGTTTCTTCCACAGGGATATTTGATCCAGCATTGGTAGGGCCGGGGCAATATACAATTCATTATACTTTTACAAGCAATGCAGGCTGCGCAGATTCGGGCCAAAAAGTTATTAAAGTACTCGCGCCGCCTATTGCAAATTTTGGATATAGCAGGCCTGATTGTGTAACACAGGCAATCAGTTTTAGCGATTCATCAAGTAGCAGTGCAGGAGCTATTCAAACCTGGACATGGAATTTCAATGATGGAACGGCTCCGGAGATCAGAACAAATAGTTTGCCTTTCACACATACATTCGCTGTAGCAGGAACTTATAATGTAACGCTCGTGGCCACTACCACAACAGGATGCAATAGTCTTCCTAAAATTATTCAGGTATTAGTTTCTCCCTTACCGGTAGTAGATTTTTCATTTACAGATACGGCTTGTTTACCCAATGCGGTGATTCAGTTTACCAATCTTTCCAG
Organism: uncultured Ferruginibacter sp.; assembly: GCA_964496585.1. Taxonomy (GTDB): domain Bacteria; phylum Bacteroidota; class Bacteroidia; order Chitinophagales; family Chitinophagaceae; genus Ferruginibacter. The sequence continues at coordinate 7,438 of CAZCAA010000014.1, read as the reverse complement.
TATTGCAGATAATACAGAGAATACATTTATTTACACCTGGAATTTTGGAGATAACAGTGCATTGAATTTCACAGCAAACCCAATTCATACCTATAATGCTGTTGGACCATTTACGGTTCGATTGCAGGTTAAGAGTGGTGCTCAATGTATTTCAAGTACTCAAAAACAATTAAATAGCATTCATCCAAGACCAGATGCTGGTTTTAGTTTTAGCAAACCAGGTATTTGTGTGGGCGATAATGTAAAACTATTGGATCAAAGCGATCCTAAAGACGGATCATTAGCCGAATGGCATTGGGATTTTGGTGACGGTAATAGTTCAACGGTTCAAATTCCTGAGCATACTTATTCTGTGGAAAATACCTATTCTGTTAGCCAATACATTGTGAACAGTTTTGGATGCCATAGTGATACATTATCAAAACCTTTTATCGTTTATCCTTATCCGGTAGTGAATGCAGGAGAGGATAAACTTGTATTGGAAGGTGAGTCAGTGGTATTGCAAGCTACTGCCACAGGTAACAATCTTACTTATTCGTGGACGAAAGACGTAAATGTTACCACAGACCTTCGTTTGAACAGCAGCAGTATTTTAACGCCAACCTGTACGCCCATAAATGATATGTTTTATACGCTTACGGTTACCGCCCAGGGAGGCTGTCCAGCAAGCGATCAGGTTATTGTAAAAGTTTTAAAAGCGCCGAGGATACCAAATACTTTTTCACCAAATAACGATGGTGTAAATGATTTATGGGATATTCAGTATTTAAAAACATATCCGGCAGCCAAAGTGCAGGTATTTACAAGAACGGGAAAAATGGTTTTTGAGTCTAAAGGATATACAATTCCATGGGATGGTACATTAAAAGGCAGACCGTTGCCAATAGATACTTACTATTACATCATTGAAGCAGAGAGTGGCAGAAAGCCGGTGACAGGTTATGTTACTATTATTAAGTAAGCTTGGTATAAATGTGCTAACTGTGAGGGGAAAACGCTAAAGTATGAAAAAGAGTTTTTTATTTGTTGTTGTTGCTGGTATCATGAGCTTACAGGTTTTTAGCCAGGCTAAACCATCCTATACTCAATATATCCTGAATAATTACATCCTTAATCCTGCGGTGGCTGGTATTGAAAATTACACTGATATAAAATTGAGTTACCGTAACCAGTGGACAGGAATTAACGGGGCACCTGTTACTTCAAATGTAAGTATTCATGGGGCGATCGGGAAATCCGATCTTCGAACAAGCGCTACGTCAATGCCGGTTAAAGGGATCAACCCCAGAGGCAAAGATTACTGGAAAGATTATACCGCTCCTGAGCCACATCATGGAGTAGGCATGGTTGTTTTAAACGATCGTGCCGGTTATATTGATCGCTGGTCAATCTATGCAAGTTATGCATACCATTTACCTGTTAGCAATAAAACAACTTTGTCTGGTGGATTCAATTTAGGTGTATCGAGTGTAAACCTCGATCGTTCCAAAATAGATTTTGCAAACCTTGATCCAAATGATCCTGCAGTTGGATATACAAGCGGTGAATTAAAGAAACTAAAACCTGAGATTGGTGCGGGGCTTTGGCTATATTCAGATAAGTATTTTGCAGGAATGTCTGTGCTCAACATTATTCCAGGTAAAGCCTCGTTTGTGAAAAATGATAAATACGGTTCATCCTATTCACCTAATTATTTCTTAACTGCCGGATATAGGTTTTTATTGAATGACGACTGGAACTTTATACCTTCATTTATGTTTCAATATTGGCAACCCCAGCTTTCCGGTTTACATGTAAATGCCAAATTACTTTATACAGACTTGCTTTGGGTGGGAGCAAGTTATCGTTATTCAGATCTGGTAGGAGGGTATTCTGCTATGATAGGATTAAATGTCGCTAATATAAATGTTGGATATTCTTACGAAGTAGCCACAACAAGCAGGCTAAGAACATACACGGGCAATACTCATGAGATTATGATTGGTTTTTTCCTTGGTAATAAATATGGCGATAGTTGCCCAAGAAATATCTGGTAAGAAATATCAATTATACTTTTATAACCCTCAGTATTTTAAGGCATGTAATTTTTTTGTCACTATTGCATAGATGGGATAAACAGCCTTTGGGTTGAATCAATAAATCGTCCTATTGAATCCAACAAAGGCTTTCCCTGTTTCTTTATATAAAGCAACTCATCTTTCCACTGACCATCTTTCCATTCTACAGTAAAAGCTTTAGTAATAATTTGGCCGGTAACTGAGTTTTCTTCTTCAATAATTACCTCTTTCACATTTGCTGATTTATCTACTACCGGTAACGAATAATCGAGAATTGCATTTTCTGAAAAATTTCCTTCCTCTTCCAGTAAGTCCAAAGGTTCAGTAATGGTAGCTTCTTTTTTAAGATCAACTATTATTGGCTTATTGGGGAGTGTAACTGCTTTCTCCGGAATAATATTTGGATCGTATGATTCTCCAAATGCGGAAGTATTTATCTCCGTAGTGTGTCTTTTCTTAATGTCCTTATTAAATACACTTACTATGTCGGCACCATTATCCGCAGCCTTGCTGATTTTCTCACGATTAGTACTCAACAATACCAGGTTTGAAAATAAAACAAGTAATATCACCAGCAATGTTGCAAAGTTATTTTTCGACCTTTTCTGAACAAATTCTTTTTCTCTGGTAAAAAAATGTATTCGTTTTAATAATTGTTTGTTCCCAAATACAGCTGCGAGCGTAAAATTATAGTTCATATTAGTTTTCCTGAACCTTGCCGCTTTTAAAAGCGTTTCAGCATAACCCACAGCGGGATATTTGAATTGTAGCACCCGCAAATCGCAATCCTTCTCTCGCTCCAGCTTTACTTTGTTACATAATAATTTTATAAAAGGATTAAAGAAGTAGATTGTTTGAATAATTACAAGTAGCCAATTTAAAAAATAGTCGTTGTTCCTGATATGAGTTAATTCGTGTATGATCAGCGATTCAGTTTCGTGAATGCTAAGATGATTTATCAATGCGATAGGCAATATGATCACTGGTTTAAAAAATCCATACGTTAGTGGTGATTGAGCTGCATTGCTAAACCACAATGTTACACTTCGTTTGATTCCAAATTGATGAACCTTCAATAAAGTGAATGCTTTAAAATGTATGGTAGGTTTCAATAAGCTATGAGCATGGGTATTTTTAAAAAGAATCCAACTGCGAGCCTTTGTTATAGTTTGAAACAATACCGCTACAACATAAAATGTCATCAGAAGGGAGGAGTAACGCTGCAGCAAATACTGTTGAACCAGTATATTACTAGTAGACGCTGTTAATAGGCTCAGGTACATTTCAGGAGAACCAAAATAACTAAAAAGGAATGTTAATACAGAAATAATTAACTGGAAAATCAGCAATACATATAGCGTATTTCTTCTTGCCCCGGGTAGTTGATTTTTAAGAACGGGACTAACGATTACATATAAAAGCAGTATCAAAGCAGCTTGCCAGATACTATGAAAAATAGTTATACAAAAGCTGTAGGAGAACTGGCTCATGCAGTTAATTATTATTTTTTAAGTTTTAATGCATCAACCAGATGCTGAATTTTTTCCAGTTCGTCATTGGTAGCATTTGTTTCTCCAAGCGCGTGCATTACCAGATCTGCAGATGAACCTGCAAAAAGGCTATTAATCATTTTATGAAGGAACTGTTTTTGCGTTTTTTCTTTGGTAACAGCAGCAGTATAGATATGGGTTTTACTGCTATCATCTCTGGTAACAAGCTTCTTTTCAAACATGATCTGCATTAATTTCAGGGTAGTGGTATAACCTGCATCTTTGGTTTTACATAACACTTCATGTACCACTCTAACGGTTGCACTTTTTCTTTCCCACAAGATCGCAAGTATCTCAATTTCACTTTCCGTAGGTTTTAATAACTTCGACTTTATCATATTACGATTTGTTTCGTACAGCAAAATACGAATATTTTCGCAATCTGCATTGCCATTCATCTAATTTTTAGAAAAAGTCCTTTTGGAAATTACCTGACTAGAAGAAAACTTCCTTTTGAAAATATCGTTTGTCCGATATCGCATATTGCTTCAATAATGTAAACATAGGCAGATGGCCCTTGTTGTTGGTTCCTGAATTTTCCATCCCAACCAATATCTTTTTTATTAGGAATATAATTGCGCGCTTCATATACTAACTGACCTTGCCTGTTATATATTGAAAAACGAACAATACTTTTTATTCCTCGGGTTATAGGATGGTAAAGGTCGTTTAGCTTGTCGTAGTTTGGTGTAAATGCAGCAGGCATTAATAAATTAGCGCCCTTACATTCCACGAATATTGTAACATTATCGGTTGCAACACATCCGCTGTCTGTTGTTGCCCTGAGTACATATGTTTTGGTTGAAGCTGCAATACCTGATGGGGCAGGGCATGAACTGCATGTCAGCGAATCAGACGGACTCCAAAGCCAAGTCCTGATATTTGCACTATAAGTTGGTGCAAAACTGAAAGTGGAATTATATGGATAAACTTTATCCGGGCCAGCGCTTATTTCAGGTTTAGATTTTACGGTAACTTTTATGTCGGTTGAACTGGTGAAACAACCTGCAGAATCAGAAAGAGAAGCTGTATAAATTGTTGTTTGATCTGGTGAAGCAACTGGGTTATAGATATTACTATTGTTTAAACTTGCGGCAGGCGACCAGGTAACAACTTTATGTTCCGGTGCTACTGTAAACGGTACTTTTAATCCTGCGCAAACGGCTGTATCAGGAGTAGGGGACGATGCGGTAAAAGGATTAAATACTTTTACTATAGCACTGTCTGTAGCGGTACAATTAAAACTATTGGTAGCTGTAGCATAGAAGCTTGTAGTTAAAACAGGCCTTACCGCAGTTGTATCACAATTATTACAATATCCCGATGCCAGGGATGAATTTGAAGAACTCCAAAGAATGTTATCACTGGTATAACCAACAAGTGTACTGCTTTGCCCTTCACAAAGAGTGTCGGATTTTGGTATTATCCAAAGAAAAGGCATTGGCCGAACATTTACGCGTTTTACCAAAGTATCCTTACAACCGTAAATGTCAATAGCTGTGAGTTTCACATTGTAAATTTTCGGATTGCTGTACGAATAAGGTGAGGGCTGATAACTAAAATCATTGTTGGCAACCAATCCAAAATTCCAATACCATATTTTGATACTATCTGCGGGTTGATAAGGTGCAGATAAATTAACAACAGCAAGAGAGTCGTTAAGGCAAATACTTGCTGGCATTGTAAAATCAAGTTTAGGACCTCTAACTGTAATAGGATGATCCAAAACAGCCGTATCAGGACAATATTGTGGTCCATTGCTGATGATCACCTGATTATTAAAATGTCCCAGACTATCTGCAAGTATCGTTGGTGATGCCTCAGCATTTGGGCCGATTTCATTTCCCAAAACATTCCACAAGTAGGTTACTGAAGGGTTTGTATAATTATTACCGATAGTAAAGTGGGTGTCAGAATTTATACAAATTGAACTGTCGGGGTTTTTCAAAACCGGGTTCGCAGTATAGATCCGGGTTTTAAAAGTGTCGATACAACCAGTGATATTATCGGTAACTAAAATTTTTACTCCAAAAACGCCAAATTGTGGATAGGTATGTGAAACAGTATCAACATTATTTGAATAACCCTGATTTCCCAAACTCCAGTTTACGGTCGACATATTTCCCTGGCTGGTATTCTTAAACTTAAACGTTTTTCTGTCGTTGCAGGTATTTGCGTAAGTGAACCGGGCAATTACACCAATGATATTAATGTTGAAATTTATAGGAGAGCCTGCACAACCGTTAAAATAGGGCGTTACTGTAATGCTCTTTGGACCGAGGTTGCTATAGCGATGTTCAACAGTTGTATCAGTAACAGAAGTGATACTACCACCACCAAAATCCCAATCGTATCTATTAGCGCTGTTTGCTGTGGATACAAATTGTGGTACGTCTGATCCGCAATAAACAGTATCTATAGGGTATGCGTTATGGTTAGTAGGTGGTCTTCCGGTTGCAATAGAATCGAAATTAAAACTACTTGTGCAACCTTCAACGGTAGTAATTGTAACGGAGGGCGAAAATGATCCAACGGCCGTATAATTGTGATTAACCTGAGCAGTTGTTGTAGCTAGAGATGCCCCGTCACCAAAATTCCAAAGATAGTTGCTGATGTTACTGCCGGGAGGTAGAGAAACATTAATGTCAAAGTTTGTAGAAAGTGGAGCACAGCCTAATAACGCCGTGGTTATAGAACCACTGATTACTGGTTCAACAATCTTTACCAGCCGGCTAGAAGTTACTTCGCATCCAGAATTGCTCACAGCTTTTAATGTTACTGTAAATTCTCCAAAGTTAGAAAACGAATGGGCAATGTTATTAGCATTATCGGTAACTGAAGGCGTTCCATCTCCAAAATCCCAAATGAAATTGGCGAGGTTACCTGAAGTAGTTGCAGTAAAATTCACCGTTCCCGGCTGACATAAAAAGTTTCTGTCGTAAATAAAACTAGCAGTTATTGATGGCTGTATAACAACCGTCCTTCTTTTAACTGCAGTACTGTTTTCATAAACGGTGATTAATCTAACTGAATATGAGCCCGCAGCACTGTAAGTTGTAACAGGATTAGCCGCGTTACTCTTCGTTCCATTTCCAAAATCCCACAAATAGCCTTTTGGAGTACCACTAGAAGTTTGATTAAATTGAATATCAACGGGAAGGCAGGCATTGCTGCCTGTTGAATAAGTGAAATCTGTTGTTTGCCCAAATGCACAACCAGATAAAACAATAAGAATTAGTATCAGTATATTTTTACCCAAAGGGACAAAATTTAATTTAAATAGGTTTCGACTATTAATATTACAAAAAGAAAGCCAAACGGATTTTTAAAAGGGATATTTGGAAAAACATTAAAAAACCGGCATAGAAGCCGGTTTTTGTAGTAGGATTGTAAGCTGTTATTTCAGATTACATTGATTATTAGATGTTCATGTTTTATTAAAAAAAACATGAATTGTATTTTTACTTAGGGCGATTCCCGTATTTCTACGAGGAAAAACAGGTGCTTTTACGAAAAAATAAATTGTTGTAATGTTCGTTAAAAGCCATTTTTGCTATTAATTCTCACACCTGTTCTTATATTAACAGTAATGTACGTTGTTTTTTTTAATTAAGGAACTAAAATATGAGTATTTTTTGATTGCTCGCTCATCTTCTGCATAGTTTGAATCTGTGCAGCCCTGTTAGCTTCAATTTTGTCATGGTGAAGCTTAGCCAATGTTGGTGCAATTACCAATGAAACGATGCTCATTAACTTAATAAGAATGTTCATCGATGGACCGGAAGTATCTTTAAACGGATCTCCAACAGTATCACCTGTAACAGATGCTTT
>CAZCAA010000013.1:47733-67307 GCA_964496585.1 uncultured Ferruginibacter sp. | reverse complement strand
CCCGGAGGTCCATGAAAAAGAATATGATCAAGCGCTTCGCCTCGTAGTTTGGATGCTTTTATAAATATGCTGATATTCTCAATGATCTGCGACTGGCCGCTGAAATCATCAATTAACCCCGGGCGGATATTGTTTTCAAATTCCTTATCGGCAGGCTGCAATTGATCTTTATTGCTGTTTAAATTCGCGTTGGCCATTCATTCTTTTTTTCTATTGTAAAACTAACTATAAATTGGGTTGAAACAGGAAGATGGATGAGAAACGCTGCAAAAATGAGAAAAACTGATTCGCCCAACAGTAAATTTTTTTAATCCTCGTCAGCAGTTTTATGTACCAGTTTTAATAATACGTCTATCCACCTTTCAAAACAGCATTTCGCCATTAATCAAAACCATCGTAAATTAACCTTCCAAGCTAATTAGATTTGCAGTTATTATGTTTGATAAAATTTCAAGATATTGGTGGTGTCAGATCACCGGATGGTCGTTAAATGTTGCGATAAGTGTGTTTTTTGTATCCACATTCGGGCAGCCGGGTAAATTGTATTTTACCAGTCTTATACTCACTTGTATACTAGGGCTTGTGATCACGCATATTATGCGGTTAAACATTTTCTTTTTAAAAATACTCGACAAGCCTTTAAAAAAGCAGATTATTTATTTTGTTTTCCTCACGATAATTTTTGCTGTATTATTGGGCTTTATTTCAGAGTCTGTTGATTACCTTATTGGTTATAATCCCGAAAGGTTGCAAAAATTCAGCAAAGCAGAGCGTTTATTCCTGAGCAGTTTCAATGCACTTTGGCTTATCCTTGTTTGGAACCTCATCTATTTTATTTATCACTATGTAGAAAGTAACCGAAGGCAGCAATTGGATACCTTAAGGTTGGAAGCTGTTGTTAAAGAACTTGAACTAAAAACCATTAAATCTCATATCAATCCTCATTTTATTTTTAATGCACTTAACAGCATACGGGCATTGGTAGACGAAAATCCGCAACGGGCACGAACAGCCATCACCGAACTGAGTAATATCCTTCGAAGTAGTATGCAGGCAGAAAAGTTGGAAACCGTGCCACTTCAGCAGGAATTGGATATCGTAAAAGATTACCTGGCATTAGAACACATGCGTTTTGAAGAAAGGCTGATGATAGAAATGCATATCAATGATGATACGCTTTGTAAACCAATTCCTCCAATGATGTTGCAAACCCTCGTAGAAAATGCCATCAAACATGGTATCAGCAAACAGATCAATGGTGGTTTTATCCGCATCACCTCAGAAATTAAAAATGAGTTTCACGAATTGGTTGTGCAAAATTCCGGCACATTAAATGGCAACAAAGGCGTGAATGATGAAGGGTTTGGAATAAAAAGTACCCAGGACAGATTAAACCTGTTATACCAGGGAAAAGCAAAATTTGAGATCCACGATATTGATGGTGGTATGGTAGAATCTAAAATTATCATGCCTTTGTAAGGAGATTTTATTGGGAATCAAATAACCAACAAAGTAACTTTTATTAAAAAATAATCAACCAGCAACTTAAAAATAGCATTATGCATAAAGCACTCATTATTGATGATGAAAGGCTTGCCCGGAACGAACTAAAAAAACTACTGCAGGATTTTCCTGAGGTAGAAGTAATTGGCGAGGCAGCAAATGCGGAAGAAGGAATCGAAAAAATTGAAACACTTTCTCCCGATCTTATTTTCCTCGATATTCAGATGCCGGGAAAAACGGGGTTTGATATGCTGCTGGAACTTGAAAGAGCACCTCATGTTATCTTTACCACAGCCTACGATGAGTTTGCATTAAAAGCTTTTGAAGTGAATGCGCTTGATTATCTTATGAAACCTGTAGAGCCAAAGAGACTGGCCGATGCGTTGCATAAATTACAACAGGCTGAAGAAAAGGAAATGGCAGCATCAATCGCTGGTATCCATCGCGGAATGCTTACAGAATCAGACCAGGTCTTTGTTAAAGATGGCGAAAGATGCTGGTTCGTAAAATTATCTGAAGTGCGTCTATTCGAGAGCGTTGGTAATTATGCCAAAGTATATTTTGCTACCAACAAACCGCTTATACTAAAATCGTTAAATGCGCTGGAAGACAGACTGGATGAAAAAACTTTCTTTCGCGCCAATCGCAAACATATTGTTAACCTGCGTATGATCGATAAAGTAGAGCCTTATTTTAATGGTGGCTTACTACTTGATCTGAAAGGCGGTGAAAAAATTGAAGTGAGCCGGCGTCAGGCAGTAAAGTTTAAAGAGATGATGAGTTTGTAAGGTGGTGAGAGGTGAGAGGTGAGGGGTTTAAGGTTTAGAGTCTTTTTAAATTGTTACTTCTTATGATACATTGATGATATTTAAGTAGAGAAAGAGGCTAACTCTTTCTTTTTTTATGAACTGTTAGCAGGTAAGTATTGATGTTTAGAGTTGGAGGATACTTAAACCTTTACAGGTACACTATGAATTGCTGCTGCGATTTCTTTGATAAGAGTTGCATCTTTTTCAATGGCATTTCCTACAACAATCATATCGGCACCAGCCTTACAATTTAGGTAAGCTTTTTCTGCATTAGTTATGCCACCTCCAACAATTAATGGTACATCAATACAGCCGGAAACTTTTTCTATCATAGATTCTGAAATGGCTTTTTTTGCGCCGCTACCAGCGTCCATGTATATCAATTTCATTCCAAGCATTTCGCCCGCCATAGCAGTACACATTGCGATCTCATTTTTATCTGCAGGCAGCGGACTGGCATTACTGATATAAGAAACGGTTGTTGGTGCCCCACCATCAATTACCATATAACCGGTAGACATGATTTCTAATCCACTTTGTTTTACAACGGGTGCCGACACTACATGCTGGCCAATCAATAATTCAGGATTACGGCCACTGATAAGTGAAAGATATAATAACGCATCTGCATATCTGCTTACTTGCGATGGGCTTCCTGGAAAAAGAATAACAGGGATATCACATTTCTTTTTAATTAACTGTACGCATTCGTCAAGGTAATTAGAGATCACAAGGCTGCCACCTACCAACAGGTAATCTACCCTGGCTTCTACTACCAATGGTATTAATCTCTCCATATCCTCATCATTCACCTTATCAGGATCGATCAATACAGCAAAAGATTTTTTGTGCTGTCGCTTGCGTTCTTGTAATGAATGATAAATTCCTTTCAACATGTTCCTGGTTCGTTTGATGCAAAAATGTAAAATTTTTTGCTCTTACCGAAATATTAACCTTACTAAAGAGCCTAAACGCTGCAAATTCCGTTCTTTTATTGGTAATTTTGGAAATATGCCCGATATACTTACGGAAATAAAGTTTAAAACGGCCAGAAGTGGTGGAAAAGGAGGTCAAAATGTAAACAAAGTGGAAACTATGGTTGAAGGGTACTGGCATGTACAAAAATCAGGCTTGTTAAACGAAAATGAAAAAGAACTTGTATTCCAGAAACTGGTTAACAAAATAAATGCAGATGGCTATTTACTGGTAAAAAATCAAACTGAAAGATCGCAGCTTGCCAATAAGCTACTGGTAATTGAAAAAATGAATGCCCTGGTAAATAAAGCATTGATCATTCCTAAAAAAAGGAAGCCTACCAAACCAGGAAAAGCTGCAAAAGAAAAAAGACTTAACCAAAAGAAAATTGCAGGTGAGATAAAACAAACCAGGAAAAAAGTGGCTCAGCATGATTAACAATTTATTACTACAAAAAAAATCCCGTTGGTTAATTTTTATGGCTATCGCTATAATGATCGTTTCGTTATTATCATTCAAAAGCCAGCAGCCCAAACAAGGGATTGTAAAAATTACATTTATAAATACTGCTAATGGAAAACCAATTGTATTAAGAGATTCAATGTATAGCAACTTTTTTGGTGAGCAATACAGCATAAATAAGCTTAAGTATTATATCAGCGATTTTCGCGTTGCCGGAGCCACGCAGCAGCCTGAAGCTGATTCGTATCATTTGATAAATGCCAGAGAAGAGGTTAATGCCTTTGAAATATCACTGGATGCCGGTCAGTACAATGGTATAAGTTTTTTATTGGGCGTAGATAGTACCAATAATTGCAGCGGTGCCCAATCGGGTGCTTTAGATCCTATGAATGATATGTTTTGGACATGGAACAGCGGCTATGTAATGTTTAAGCTGGAAGGCACTTCTTCATCATCTACCGCCGACCTGCAACGCATAGAGCACCATATCGGTGGATTTAAAGGAGATAAAAGTGTTGTTACCTTGATAAAACTTGATATACCTCAAAAGCTAATAATAAAGGAAGATGTGGTAACAGAATTGATAATAGAAACCAATTTGGATAACTACTGGAAAAATGCTTCTGAGATAAAAATTAGTGAGCTTCCACTTTGTACAACTACTGGTGAGATTGCAAAAAAAATCGCGGCTAATTTTACTGGCCTTTTTTCTATTCGGAAGATAAACTACTAACAGTGAAAATTAAGATCAGCCTATCGATATTACTCCTCTGCTGCGCTTCCCTTTTTTTGATGAGTGCATTAGAAAACGACGGCTACGGTCCATTCGCTCCCGATCCTATCTCATTATACATTCCGCCAGGATGGCCCAAACCTCCTACAAATGTTTTCGCTAAAAATAAATTGACCGAACAAGGCTTTCAGTTGGGTAAAAAATTATTTTATGAGGGAAAACTTAGTAAAGACAATGAAACAAGTTGTGCGAGTTGCCACCAGCAGTTTGCCTCATTTGCTACCTATGATCACGATCTTAGCCATGGCGTTCACAATAGTTTTAGCACCAGGAATGCACCTGCTCTGGTAAATCTTGCCTGGATGAAGGAATTGCATTGGGATGGCGGCGTAAATCACCTTGAAGTTCAACCGCTGGCTCCACTAACTGCTGTTAATGAAATGGGCGAACAACTGGATAGCATTTTGATAAAATTGAAAAAAGACAGCAGCTATCCGCGAATGTTTAAAGCAGCATTCGGTGATCCTATGATAAACAGCCAACGAATATTAAAGGCAATTGCTCAATTCACCGGTAGTCTTGTAAGTAGCAATAGCAAATATGATAAAGTAAAAAGAGGAGAAGCAAGTTTCAGCTATTTTGAACAAATGGGATACGATATTTTTAAATCAAAATGCGTGAGCTGCCATCCCGAGCCTTTGTTTACCGACAATAGTTTCAGGAATACAGGTTTTGCATTAAACAGATTTAAAGACGTTGGAAGAATGCACATCACCGGACTGGCAAAGGATTCATTAAAATTTAAAGTGCCTACACTGCGTAATGTGCAGGTAACTTTTCCCTACATGCACGATGGGCATATTTTTAGTTTATACCAGGTGATGGATCATTACCGGACTGGGATTATCAGCAGCCAGCCAACGTTAGACAGTTCCTTACGTAACCGGATAGCCATGACCGATAGAGAGAAAAATAATGTAGTTTATTTTTTGTATACGCTAACCGACAGTGTTTTTATAAAAGACAAAAGATTTATTCCCAGCCAATATGTGATGCGGATCCGCAACGATTAAACTATTGCCTTCTCTTAGCTTTTAATGTTTGCAATACCTGTTTTTGAACATCGTTTTCTGAAATCTGTTTGGATTTATTTTTTTTGTTTGACTCAATTTTATCTACCAGTTTTTTCATGTCTTTTTCATAGTCCTTTTCCTGGTCTGTTAAATCCTCTAATTTTTTCTCATTCTTTTTAACCAGCTCTTCCTGCTCCTGTATTTGCTGCTCAAGATCGTAGATTGCTACTATATTACGCAGGCTATCCATATAGGTTTTTGCATTTGAAATGATACCCGGCTCTGTTTGTTCAGTAATAAAATTGTCAAAATCTTTTGAAATCATTAGGGTAACTGAAGACTGATCTTTTTCCTTTTTACTTTTCCTGTCTACAGAAAAATACAGATCGTAAGAATTGCTACCCAATGCAGCAAGCGTTACCCCTTTATACAGTGTGAAACCTTTTGTATCCTTTCCTTTAAAACCAAGTTTTTGTAATGTATCGCTGATAGCAGCTGCTATAATCTTCTCTGGGAATGGCACATCCGCTACAATTGCAACTCTTTGTATTTTTTGGTATTCAATAGATTCAACCCTGCTTTGGGCATGAGTAAACAAAGAAAACACAGCAAAAAAGCTAATAAGTATAAAAGTTTTCATGATTTTTTTTTACAAAGATAGTTTTTGTAAATAATTATTCAGAATGATGGCAATACATTAAATTATTTTTTGCCGGCTGATCTAAACTTCTGGTTATTATTATAAAATTATAAAGGTAAATTTGACAACTAAAGAAATTCAATATTGAGTGGAATAAAAAAATTGGCAGGTCAAACGATCTGGTATGGTGGCAGTACAATAGCAGCAAAGTTCATTAATTACCTGCTTACTCCTTTTCTTACCTATACACTTCAACATCCTGAAGATTATGGTAAGATTGGTATAATCTATTCTGCTATCACAATCTTTAATGTAATCTTTACTTACGGTTTTGAAACAGCTTATTTTCGATTTGCTTCCAAACCCGAATATAAAAATTCTGTTTACAATACGGCATCATTATCTATTATCATTTCCACACTGTTTCTTACTTTCTTACTATGGAGCAACCAGTCTATTCTTGGAAGTATGACTGGACTATCAGCTTTTCCACAAATGATCCAATTGAGTATTGCGGTAATAGCACTTGATGCACTCACAACTATTCCATTTGCGAGATTGCGGGACCAGGGCCGGCCCAAAAAATTTGCTTTTGTAAGGATTTCGGGAATTATTGTAAATGTATTTTTTACCTGGTTCTTTATCAGCTATTGCCCCAACCAGCTAAAACTAGACAGCAACAGTTGGGTAAGTTTACTATTCAACGCTAAAACGAATCCCATCGTTTACGTGATCATGGCAAATGTGATCCAATCAATCGTTACACTTTTATTGCTTTCCAGAGAGATATTTGAGATCAGGTTTAAATTCAATATTAAGCTATGGAAAGAAATGATGGTTTACGCTTTACCGTTACTGATAGTTGGTATGGGCGGAATGATCAATGAAACCTTCGACAGGTTGATGCTTCGCTGGTGGTTGCCAGGCACAGTAAGTTTCAGGGAAGAACAGGTAGGTATTTATAATGCCTGTTATAAGTTATCGATCCTCATTACTTTGTTCATACAGGCATTTAAGATGGGGGCTGAACCTTTTTTCTTTAAACAGGCAGAATCTGCTAATCCACACAGAGTGTATGCCCGTGTAATGAAATTTTTTGTGATTGTAATTGCCGTAATGTTCCTCGTAGTTAGTTTGTATATGCCGATCTGGAAATATTTTATCGGTCCTAAATACTGGGCAGGCTTATCTGTAGTTCCAATTCTTTTATTGGCCAATATGTTCCTCGGTATTTATTATAACTTATCTGTTTGGTACAAGCTATCTCATAAAACTTTATCTGGAGCATACATTACAATCATAGGGGCGGTACTTACCTGCGTGCTGAATTATATTTTCATACCACACTTTAGTTATATCGCCTGCGCCTGGACAACTTTTTTCTGCTATGGAACTATGATGCTGATCTCTTATAACTGGGGACAAAAAGAATACCGCATTCCATATGCCTGGAAAAAACTGTTGGCCTATATGGTAATTGCAGTACTACTATATTTCATACATTCTGGTATAGAAGCCATTAGTGATAAGTTATGGTTAAGTCTTTCTTCAGCAACAGCATTGTTAGCATTGTATTGCTGGTTTATTGCAACCATTGAAAGAAAAGAACTTGAAAAATTACCTGGCATTGGCAAATATTTCATCGTTGCTAATAACAAAAATGTTCCGTAAATATTTCCATCTAAATCCTATTTTAATGGTAATGGGTTATGAAAGAATTGTAAGCTGAGTTGTTTTAGACACAAAAATCCACTCATCCAATTTCTTTATTTTGTATTTAAGAGTACTCCGTATAATACCTTTTTTTCTGGTTCAGTTAATTCCCCCGTTGCAGTTGATTGCAAAAAATGCTGACGAAATACCTGTATAGTAGCAGCAGGATTTGAAATAGTATAACCTATAACTCGTAAAGCAGATATTGCATCAAAATTTTGTGGAAGATTCATATTTGTTGTGTCGGCATACCATAACCCGTAGCCGCTTTCTGCAAAGTGCTTCCAGGGGAAATTAATATTAGGATCTATCTTTCTTCCCGGAGCAATATCAGCATGACCAATAAAATTAGCTGCTGGAATATTGTATTTATTTTTAAGAGCGGCAAACAACAACTCTAATGTTTTAAGTTGCCCTTCAGCAAATGTATCGGTCCCGTTATTGTCAAGTTCAATACCAATAGAAGATGAATTAAGGTCGGTGGTATTGCCCCATTTAGAAGCACCGGCGTGCCATGCCCTTAGGTAATCATTTAGCATTTGATGCAAAGTGCCGTCTTTACAAATTACGTAATGTGCACTTACCTGGGTAGAGTCACGTGTAAATGTAAGCAAGGTTTTCTCACAACTATTTTGAGCAGTATGATGGATAATTACAAAATTAGGTTTGCGTAAACCGAAGTTGGTAGTTCCCACCCAATCATTTGAAGTAAGCAAGCTATCAGAGATCGTATGATCAGGTTTGCGGCTGATCGTTTTAGCCATGGCTTTTACCCGTGATTCGTACACTTTATTGGTAGCAGCAAACGGTTTAGGTGAACAACCAGCCAATCCCATCGCTAAACTAAAAAGCAACAGAAAACAGCACCGGAAATTTTTCATAAATATATTTTCAATCAATTTTAGTAGAATCAACATTATTATTTAATTGTTATGAATCTCATGTGCCATTTAAACGGCATATACTTTGCAACCTATTTAGTATTATTCAACTTACAAATTACAGCAATGAGCATTGAAAAAAAAATACAACCGGAAGCAGATTCAACCATTAGCCAAAGTGAAAGGGACATGTTAGATAAAACGCTTGATGCCGACATGACATCAGATGATCTTGTACTAGAGAGAGCGGCGTTGGATAATAGAGATGAAGATGGGGACCTCTTGAATGAGCAAAGTTCCGCAGATGATATTAGCGGAGAAGACCTTGATATACCTGGCTCAGAAGCCGATGATGCCGATGAACTTATAGGGGAAGAAGACGAGGAGAATAATGGTTACAGTCAGGCTGATACAGCTTAATTGAAATAAAAAAGCCCGATTAATCGGGCTTTTTTATTTTTTTTTATAAAATTTTATATAACTTATCCTGCTTAGAGAGAAATTGATACGCTTTAATAAATAGACAATCAAACAGGCACAATCGCTGCGTATTAAATCTAATTAGTTTCTATTACACTGGTGAACGCTGCAGTTGTAAGATGTCTTCCCTCTGCAATCTCCTCTATCATGCTTTTATTGAAAGCTTCCAGGTCGGCAGGACTACGACTTGTTATGAGGCCATTATCAACCACTACCTCTTTGTCTTCCCAAATAGCACCGGCATTTATCAAATCTGTTTTAATAGAAGCAAAAGAAGTGATGTTCTTGTTTTTCAACATACCTGTTTCAATGAGCAATTGAGGAGCATGACAAATAGCTGCTAACGGCTTGCCTGTTTCTAAAAAATGTTGAGCAAAATTAATATAAGCCGGATGCCTCCGCATCTGATCAGGATTAATCACACCTCCTGGAATTATCAATGCATCGTAATCTTCGGGATTGGCATCGTCCAGTTTAACATCAACGGGCAATTCAATAGACCAATTACCGTTGCTCCAACCTTTTACTTTACCAGTTTGTTTGGAAATAATAAAAACCCTGGCGCCTGCAGATTCCAATGCATTTTTAGGAGAAGTAAGTTCAGACTCTTCAAAACCATGATCAGTTAAGATGGCAACTTTTTTATTTTTTATTGAGGTCATAAAAATATATTTTGCATGAATAATAATACCAAATGATTCAAAATTCATTCCAGTAGCTATACACGCAATTTGGCAGGGTTTGTGATTTAATCGCACCCTAACTTGTTGATAAAATGCCTCAAAAGTAAAATCAAGATAGTTTTTTTTTAATCGATAACTAATAATCAGCATGATTAAGACACTGGGTTTTTTTACACACATATTTAAGAATGCCAGGGAAAACTCTGTGATCATTATGAATGTGAAGGGTGAGATTTTGCATGTAAATAAAGGGTTTATGGCGGCCTTCGGATATAAACTGAATGACCTTTCAGGTAAACACTTCCGTATACTTTTTACCGAAAAAGACCGCCTATCAAAAAAGCCGGAGAGAGAGGTTTCTGTTACACTCTCCAAAGGTTCCAAATCCGACAATAATTATCTGGTAAATAAAAAAGGGGATACGATTTGGGTTATGGGAGAATCTGTGTTGGTTAGTAACATTGATGAGGAAAAGTTTATTGTAAAGATCATACAGGATATACATGCTCAGAAAAGGCTGGAGCATTTCTTAGTAGAAAGCACAGAATTCCTTGATATTATTTTTGATTCAATAAAAGACAGTTCGCTCGTAGTTCTTGATTCTTCTATCAGGATTATAAAAGCCAATAAATCATTTGTAAAAATGTTTGGTTTAACTGCCTTACCCGAAACAGGTACAAAGCTTTCTCAGGTTGATAATTTTTGGAGAGGAACAGCAATTAAAACCAAATTATTAGATCTGCTTGTAAATCAGCATCCAATTAAAAATGAAGAATTTTTGCTGAAAGATAAAAAAGGTAAAGAAATAACAATTAGCATCAACGCCAAACTAATGGAAAAAGAGGGAAGGGAAAAAAGAATACTGCTTGTTTTAAAATACTTAAGATAGTATCTGGCGTAATACTTGTCATTATGTATTAAAAAGTTTTAGGCATGTTCGTTATTTTAACGCTTATATTAATTGCTCTTTTTGTATTATCTATGGGATTTTTAGGAATAAGGATACCGTTTACTACTATTAAGAAAAAACCGCTGCAAAACAAGGTTTATCAGCCTGAGCAACAGCAGCTTTTGAAGGATAGATTAGTAAAAAAAGCTATTGATATAACTCCAGGATCTTCACTGTTTTTAAAGCGAACAAATAAACGCTGTGTAACAACAGATTAAATCTATTTATTTCTGAATCTCACTATTTAATTCCAGCAATCCATTTACTGCCTCCATTATCTGGCTGCGGGTAAAGGGTTTTTCCAGAAATAAATCTGCTCCATTTTTTAGTGCCTTTTCCTTTTCAGATTGAGAATGAAATGCAGTAATCATTACAACTTTTGAAGTTGGGTGATTTGTCTTAATAAATTCAATAAAATCTAAACCTCTGCCATCGGGCAGACTATTATCTAGAAATACTAGTGCGGGTTGCTGATCACTAAGGAAAACTTTGGCCTGAGAAAGCGTGTTAACATGCTCAAGATCAATATTTTCACCTTTAAGCATAATATTTAGTAAAAAACAAATATCACCCTCATCTTCGATGATCAATATCTTCTTTACTTTATCTTCTTGAATAGCAGTATTAGTCATAATTTTGGCTTTGATATTCTAATAACAATTTATTTGCCAGAATAATTTAGTCAATATTATCTCTATTGAAAATTGTAAAGTCGGGGATTTTTTTTCATTTAATGGGCAAAAGTTTCCCGATTATTAATTGAAAGCTGAGCGTTTTTTAATGTATTGAAATGGTACGATTATTAACATAAACTAGTTAAATTAAAAGTATAATGAATAGTGTTCCAGAAAAAAACGAAACAAAAAAAGCGAATGTTCCGGAATTATCGGAAAATGAAACTGTAAACTCAGGGGATATTACTGAGAACGAAGAACAAG
The DNA here is from genome assembly GCA_964496585.1 of uncultured Ferruginibacter sp. Classification (GTDB taxonomy): domain Bacteria; phylum Bacteroidota; class Bacteroidia; order Chitinophagales; family Chitinophagaceae; genus Ferruginibacter. Next base: position 55,468 of record CAZCAA010000013.1, on the reverse strand, counting down.
ACCTGGATGATTTAGTACATAATACCGTTCAGGACATAGTTTCTAATACGGAGGAAACAGATTTGGATGATGCAGTTCATAAGGTTAGCCCTGTAATAAAAGCTCCCGAAGACGAAGAACGCGACGGAGATGACCTGATTCATGGGATTTAATGAGCGATATTTTTATTTCTCTAAAGCATTTACTACACTCACAAAAGCGTCATAAACTTTTTTCAATTCCTCTGTATTTGTAATTTCTCTGTCTATGTTAAGTTCAAGTGAAGCATGCTTTTCCGGTTGATCGTAATAAGCAATATGCAGATTGAATTCTCCTAAAGTTTTAAAAACGCTTCTGGTAGCCTCATCAGAAAAAGCTTCTTGGATTCTAACGGTATCATTGGTCTTAACAATTAATTTATTATCAAATTCTTCGTAACCCGTAATAACATCTTCCATTCCGAAAAATTTACCCAGCTTATCAATAAAATCTTCGTTATGTAACACAAACCTCAATTCCTGGTTGCTCGATTGCAGCCTTGAGCTAAGGGTAGTAAACTGAAGTGGAATTGGTGCTGTAAGGCTTGTAGTTTGAAAGCCTGATTCAAAGCCGCCTCCAGGATCAACCTCAATATTTAAAAGAACGGCTCTGTTATTTTCCTGAATATTTGCACTGTATGAAAAAGGAAATTCCATCGCCTGCAGATCCTTGCTGATCTGTTCCCAAATTCCGCCATCTTCGCCTGGTTTGATTATTTTCTGCATGTTCATAGTCAAATTTAATTTTGTAGTACAAAGCATTTGCCATTAATAGCATTTGCATTTTTTAAGCAAGTTAAAAAAAAAGGGCCAAGATAGAAATCTAGCCCCGCTGTTTAAATCTAATATCCTATGAAAAACCTGCTGCTAAACTAACATAAACCTATATAATATCTCTTTCGATCTAATAAGCGGATTATATGAAACAGCAAACGGTTAAATTGATGAGAGACTTTATTAAAATATGCGCTTGAATAAGGCTAAACGGGAGAATTGCTTCATTGAGAAGCAAAAAAAAGGGACCAGGATAAAAATCCAGTCCCGCTTTAAAATCCAATATCCTATGAAAAACCGAAATAAAGATACTTATTTAGTTTTTTTATAATAGTAGTATTTAGTAAACGGTAAAGTCTGTTTAGGGAACGGTAAAAAAATTGTTTTTTGTATTTAAAAGTGACGAGGGAAAATAATGAATTGCTTATTAAATACTTTTAAGCGAATTACAAGAAAACTTGAAGCAAAAAAAAAGGGACCAGGATAGAAATCCAGTCCCGCTTTAAAATCCAATATCCTATGAAAAACCGAAACAAAGGTAAAAATGTAAATAACAATAAACAATACTTAAAAGTAGGTATGTATAAATTAAGTGCAACCAGCGATAAATTATTAAGATAAGCGATGGGTATTTAAATATTGAACTTTAAGGAAGATATTCGAGACTGGAAAGAAATAAGGTACTTTAAAATATTAATATCCGTCATTCGTCTTTAACTATATAAATGGAGGATATCCGCACGATAACAATACCAATGACTGCAGAACGCAACAATTATATTACCCGTACCATAAACGGCATACGCAAAAATTTGTTGAGTTTTATCAAGCAACGGGTTAATAATGCTGAGGACGCAGAAGATATATTGCAGGATGTTTTTTACCAATTTGCAGGAAATACCGAACCGATAGAACAAGTAACAGGTTGGTTGTATAAGGTAACAAGGAACAAAATAACAGACAGTTATCGTAAACAAAAGCTTCCCTTGGCAGATGATCTGTTTGGCACGTCTGGAGAAGAAGATGATATGCTGCACTGGAAAGAATTTCTGATACCCGGCGATAGCAATCCCGAAACGAACTACCTCCGCAATCTTTTTTGGGAAGCATTACAAATGGCATTAGACGAGCTGCCAAAAGAACAACGTGATGTATTTATAAAAAATGAAATGGAGGGAATTCCATTTAAAGAACTGGAACAGCAAACAGGTGTAAGTGTGGCCACACTTTTAAGCCGTAAAAGGTATGCAGTATTGCATTTACGAAACCGGCTTGCTACACTAAAAGATGAACTACTAAATTATTAAACTACAAGTTGTTAAATGATCGATGATCACTAAAACATATTATTTAAAGTAAAAAAAATGAAAAGACACTTCTCAATGAAGAAAAAATTAATGATAATTTTCCTTGTCATTATTGCAGCAATGGCATTTGGAGCCGTTGTAATGATATTGTGGAATGCGATATTACCCGAAGTAATTGGTGTTAAGGCAATCAGCTTCCTTCAGGCTGTTGGAATACTTTTGCTGAGTAAGATTTTATTTGGCGGTTTTCAGGGAGGCTGCAGTGCAAGAAGGCAAAAGTGGATGGAAATGCAGCAAAAAATGAAAGAAATGACGCCGGAAGAAAAAGAAAAATTTAAATCAGAATGGAAAATCCGCTGTGGTAACAGATGGAAATCGGGCACAGCAGCAAGTGAGTAAATAAAGCATAAATAATTGCCTCGGGTACACAAAGAATTTTTTTAGCCGGTGATTGTAATTGTGTATACGTGGCTTATCAAAAAAATGAACCATATATGCAGATTCTCGTTTTTAAAACCAACATCAGCAATTTAGATAGGATAATTGATTTAGACACTACCTTAAGTATTCATCCGAATATTATCGGCTGGAACGTAGATCTAGATGATTCTGACAATATCCTTCGTATTGTCTCCAATAATATTGCAGCTGCAGAAGTAGAATCGCTCGTGTTAAATGCGGGATATTTTTGTGAAGAATTGCAATAAATTTTTCTGCCTTTCTTTTTTAGAAAATTTTAATCTTAGCAATTAAAATTTATAATTTTTTGGTGTGGATCTGAAATAATTCATACAACTGCATAATTTTATAGCCCTCAAATCCATTTTGAATCTATGCAGAGGTTTGCTATGCTGCAAGCGCTACTATGCATTTGCCTGGTCACAAAAAAAGTAATTGGAAGTTAAAGAAAGCCTGTTTTACTTTTATGGTAGCACAAACCAGATGGTTCGCAACTAATGTAGAATTCAACATTTTTTATTAATTTATCTATTCTTATCCTTTTAATAAGGATATAAATTTTTGTTAATCGTATTCAATATAGGATTTAATATTAGCTTATTTAAAATAGCTGTGTAAATTTGAGGAAACAATAATAAAATTTCTATTATGAAAAAAATACTACTTTCTTTTTTAATAGTTACCACAGCAATTTTTGCAAAAGCGCAGGAAAATAATCTGGTGTCCGACCAGAATCCTGATTTTAAAGTAAGCCTGGATAAGTATAAAGGCCAGCAGGATAAATTGATGGCTACCATGAATACCACAGTGCAGGATACTTATAAAGCATATGACTGGTATGAAGCCAAGCAGGAACGCAAACAACAAAGGATTGCTGATCGCCGGGAACGCAGATTATATGAATTGCAGAACTACGGTAACTTTTACAATCCCTATAATCGTTCTTACGATCCCTTTTCTGTTCCTTACCGGTATGCACCTTTTTACTATGGCCACCGCGGATGGAGGCATTGGTAAAATTTCATTTCTTTCTTAAATTTTAATCGTTTCAAATTTTTATTATGAAATCAATATTTTTTTGTTCAGTAGCAGCATTGCTGTTGATATCAACTTCCTGTAGTCGTAAAGTAACTAGGATTGATCCTTCCGAAACACCTGATATCAGTGGCAAATGGAATAATACAGATAGCCGTTTAACGGCCGAAGAAATGATCAGCCAGGTTTTAACTGCAAGCTGGCTAAATAATCATACCCAGTCAAAGGGAAAAAAACCTGTTGTTATTGTTGGAATGGTAACTAATAAAAGCCATGAGCATATAGAAGCGGAAACTTTTATGAATGATCTTGAAAGAACTTTTATAAACACCGATAAAGTTGGATTGGTTCAAAGCGGTAAAAAGAGAGAAGAACTTCGGTCAGAAAAGGCTGATCAGCAAACCAACGCCTCTCAGAGTACGATGAAGAAATTTGGTTTGGAAAAAGGAGCCGACTATATTTTGCAAGGCTCAATAAATTCTATTGTTGATGCCTATAAAAGAAAAAAATCCGTTACGTATCAGATAAATCTTGAGCTTACCAATATTGAGACAAATGAAGTGGTATGGATAGGTGATAAAAAAATATCGAAACTTGTAAAAAATTAATCTGTTCAATACCAATTAAAGAACGGTTGTATTAACCCAACATAGCAGGATTATAGCAGCCTGGTGTTGATGGTTGTTTGTGGGATGATTAAGAAGGAGTTATCTGAATTAATATTTCGTCCAAGTAATTATCAGTTTCAATTGTACTGATATTTGATAAAAACTGCTGCTCTAAACAATTATCTAAAATGAATTTATATTTAAAACGGGCTTTTGTTATTTTGCTTTTAGTGCCCGTTTTTTTTTCATCCTGCGCTACATATAATAAATCCATGAATGCCTACTACAACAGCATTCAATCGCAGGATTACGATAAGGCATTAGCCAAACTTGATCACAATAAATTTTTAAAACGCAACCGCAACCAATTACTTTACTTCCTGGAGGCTGGTAGAGTGTACCGGTTAAAAAATGATTTCACAAGCAGCAATCAGTTTCTAAACCAGGCGGATAACTACATTGAAAATAGCCGGAAATCTGTTGCAGATTATGTTACCGGAAATTTGTTGAATCCCATGCAACAAGCTTACCGCGGAGAAGATTTTGAGCAATTCATGGTTCATTTCTATAAGGCGCTGAATTATGCAGCATTGGGAAATACCGATGAAGCATTAGTAGAAGCGAGGAGGATTACATTGAGTAATAATTCGCAGGCTGAAAAATTTAAAGGTAATAGCAATAGGTATAGTTCAGATGCATTTTCACTTAACTTCCAGGGGATGATTTATGAAATGGGAGGCGATATAAATAATGCGTTTATTGCTTACCGTAATGCAGCAGACCTTTATTTGAAAAATGACAATGTGTATTATGGTGTAAGCTTACCAGCACAATTAAAACAAGACCTGCTAAGAACTGCCGATGCCATGGGTTTTGTTAGTGAAGTTGAAAAGTATGCAGCTATTTTTAAAATGAGCTATACAAAAAACGAAGAGTTGGGCGGCGAACTTATCCTTTTTATCGAAGAGGGAAGAGCTCCGGTAAAGGAAGAAAGGAATTTTGTTTTGAGCAGCGCCGGCGGTTCCATTGGTAATTTTAGTTTTGTAGATGAGTACGGCTACAATGCTAACATCCCTTTTAATTATGCTACCTATGGTATTTCAGAGCAAAAACTAAGTACGGTGCGCACATTGAGAGTAGCTATGCCTGTTTATCGTGTTCAGTATCCCACGCCTCTCAATACTTCTGTAATTGTAAATGGGAATACTTATACCACGCAATTGGCTCAGAATATAAATGATTTGGCAGTGTCTGTTTTAAGACAACGTTTTTTATCAGAATTGACTAATGCCATGGCAAGACAACTTACAAAAAAACTACTGGAAAAAGGAACGCAGGCTGCCGTGCAGGGGATTGCCCAAAGCCAGGAAAAGAAAGCAGATGATAATGCAACAGATTCCGAAAAAGAAAAAAAGCGGCAACAGAATGCAGATAATGCTAAAGCTGCGGGTGAAATTGCAGGATTTCTTGTGAATGTTGCCAATACCATTACAGAAAAAGCGGATACCCGTAACTGGCAGAGTTTACCTGCATTTATAAATTATGTTAGATTGCCACTGGTAAGAGGAGAGAATACCATTACTATTTCAGCAAATGGCTTACAGAAAGTTTTAAAAGTAACCGGTGGAAAAGGGATACAGTTAGTCAGCGAAGTCATTAACTGATCAGAAATATCTTTTGAATAAAGTAACTATAACTTTATCTCTTCATCACTGTCGTCAAAAAACTTAAACTCAGTTAAATGATAAGTGGAGTTAGATTTAACTTTTACCTTTTGTTTATACTTCCAACTCCATTTCATGCGCCGCGATGGGAAACCGCAGGTGAGGTAAGTAAATAAGATTGGGTGAACTTCAATTGTAAGCCCTTTATGCCGTTGCATAATCAGATAGCTAAGATTTTTTGCAATCTCGTCTTCTAATATTAACGTGGAAGAAATTTTACCTGTGCCATTACAACTTGGGCAAACTTCACTGGTATTTATATTCATTTCCGGCTTCATACGCTGCCGGGTAATCTGCATCAATCCAAATTTTGTAATAGGAAGTACAGCATGCTTGGCCCTGTCAGTCTTCATGTACTGGTCCATCTCATCTGCCAGCCTCTTTTTATTTTCCATCAATTTCATATCGATGAAATCCACTACTATAATTCCTCCAAGATCGCGTAATCTAAGTTGGCGGGCTATTTCTTCAGCTGCTTCCAGGTTTGTTTCCAGGGCATTTTGTTCCTGGTTGTTACTAACGCTTTTGTAGCCGCTGTTTACATCAATTACATGTAAAGCTTCTGTATGTTCTATGATCAGATAAGCGCCACTTGGCAGGTTAACTGTTTTACCAAATGCGGCTTTCACTTGTTTGGTAATTCCAAAATTGTCAAAAATAGGAAGGCCATTATTGTAGTAAGCAACAATATCTGCTTTATCTGGAGCAATGCGTTGTATATAATTCTTCGTGTCTGCAAAAATCGTTTTATCATTAACAACGATCTTGTTGAAATCTTCATTCAAAAGATCACGTAACATGCTGTTGGTTTTGCCTTGTTCGCTCAAAATTTTAGCAGGAGCAACAGCGCCTTTTAAATTTGCCTGAATTGTTTTCCAGGTATTTTCAAGGCTGATCAGATCTTCGTGTAGTTCAGCTGTGTGTTTACCTTCAGCGGCGGTACGTACAATTACTCCCAGATTTTTTGGCTTTACTGCTTCAATGATTTTTTGAAGTCTCTTTCTCTCTTCAGAAGAATGGATTTTTCGGGATACAGCAACAATATCATTGAAAGGAGTTACTACTACAAAACGGCCCGGAAGAGAAAGTTCGCAACTTAAGCGGGGACCTTTAGCTGCAATTGGTTCTTTTAAGATCTGCACCAATACATTTGGTTTACCGCTTAATACTTCGGTAATCTTTCCTGTTTTAATTATCTCAGGCTCTACTTTAAATTTAGCAAATTCAAACTTTTCATCAGCCTTTTCGTTGATAGCCTGATTAGTAAATTTTAGGATAGATCGCACATAAGGGCTCAGATCTGTATAATGAAGAAATGCGTCTTTTTCAAAACCAACTTCAACAAAAGCAGCGTTTAAACCGGGGATCAGCTTTTTCACTTTACCAAGGTAAAGGTCGCCTACAGCAAAGCTAGCATCAGTTTTTTCACTATGCAGTTCCACCAATTTCTTATCCTCCAGCAGGGCAATTTCTACACCCTGCGGTATCGCATTTATAATTAACTCCTTGGTCAAGCGAATGTTTTTTTAAAACCTTAATGCATTACGGAAGGAAAACATAAATGGCATGAATAATTTTAGCGCATAGCTATAATTATTCATGCATATAGATGAGTATCCCGATGAAGAATCGGGACACCGATTAAGAAAAAGCTACTTACTTCTTCTTATGACGGTTCTTTCTTAAACGTTTTTTACGCTTATGAGTAGCGATTTTATGACGTTTTCTCTTTTTACCACAAGGCATACCGAGTTCTTTTTTGTTGAAAAAATATTATTAAATTAGTTGTGTTAGTTTTACTTCAGCAATTT
>CAZCAA010000013.1:0-47633 GCA_964496585.1 uncultured Ferruginibacter sp. | reverse complement strand
GTTCGGCCAAAAATAAACATTGCTGCTACCAGCAAGATGCCGGCTCCAGCCAAAAGAAATTGCTTTTTCACTTACATAAAAATTTGAAACATGCTCAAAATGGAGCAGTTCGCAAAGGTACGTTAGTCTTCGCCTTCTTCCTTCACTTCAGGAGCTTCTTTAATATGTGGAGATGATTTAATTTCCTGTACAAATTCCTTGGCAGGTTTAAAAGCCGGAATAAAATGTTCGGGTATTGCCACCGCCACATTTTTCTTAATATTACGGCCAATCTTGGCAGCACGTTTTTTAATAATAAAGCTTCCGAACCCCCGGATATACAGGTTTTCTCCACCTACCAGCGAAGCTTTTATTTCCCTGAACATCGTTTCCAATGTAACCAGCACATCCACTTTTGGGATGCCAGTTTTATCTGATATCTTGTTGATGAGGTCTGCCTTTCTCATAAAAAAAGTATTTTAGCCAGTAAGTTAGAAAAAAAAGTTGAAAATTCAAAAATAAGATGGTGATTATCAATAGGTTTGCAAATAGAGTTTTTTCTAATGCTTCACCAAAGCCCTAAAAACAGAAAAAGCTCCCTTTTTTTTGGAAAATGTCTTAAATCACAAGCGATTTGAATCCTTCAAACTACTATTCCAAAACATGCATGAGTTCCTGATGTATACAAATCTTATTATAGCGATCAAAAGTTTTGAGAAATGAACAATGCTGCAAAATCTTTTTTCACAGAAAACCTGTTGAAATGGGACGCCAATGAAAATAAAAGAGAAATGCCCTGGAAAAGGGAAAAGGATCCCTACAAAATATGGCTGAGCGAAATTATCTTACAGCAAACGCGTGTAGAACAGGGCTGGGCTTATTATAACCGGTTCATTCAACAATATCCGGATATTAAAAAACTCGCTGCTGCACCAGAAAAAGATGTTTTTAAATTATGGGAAGGCCTGGGATATTATACCCGTTGCAGAAACCTGATTGCTACTGCAAAATATATAACGGCTGAGTTAAATGGCATTTTTCCTGCTACATATGATGATATACTGCAGTTAAAGGGAATTGGTGCATATACGGCAGCAGCGATAGCTTCTTTTGCTTATAACCTGCCTTATGCTGTAGTTGATGGAAATGTAATGCGGGTTTTGGCCAGGTACTTTGGCATTGAAACAGCTATCGATAGTACAGAAGGGAAAAAAGAATTTTCCAGGCTTGCCCAACAATTGCTTAAAGTAGGTTTGGCAGGAAAGTATAACCAGGCTATAATGGATTTTGGCGCAACCATCTGTAAGCCTCAGCAACCGCTTTGCTTGCAATGCCCATTAGCGAAAAAATGTATCGCATATCGGCAACAAATTGTAAACAACTTACCCGTAAAGTCAAAAAAATTATTAAAGAAAAACAGATGGTTCTACTATTTGTTGATTGAAAAAAGCGATCACTTTCTAATAAGGATCAGGGATAAAAAAGATATTTGGCAACAGTTGCATGAATTTGTATTGATTGAAAACGACAAGGCTCTTTCTCTTGAAGAGTTAGTTGAATTGCCAGCAGTTAAAAAGCTGGTTGGGAAAAATGCCGTGTTGCAACATGTTTCGGTAAAGCACAAGCAGCAGTTAACACATCAAACCATACAAGGCTTTTTTATTCATTATAAAATAAAGAAAGCTGAATTACCCGAAGGCTATCAATTTGAAAATAAAACTACCATGTTGCAACTTGCCTTTCCGAGGTTTATCACAGGATATTTTGATGAAAGAAAGGCTTTTTTTGAAGGAAAACAGCAAATTTAGCCTGTGCTGTATCTAAGATAAAATTGTATCTTTAAATTTGCTGAATGCTACGTGGCAATAAGGGAAACAAACAGAAAAAGTTCAACACGAAAATATGAGAGGCGTAAACAGAGTAATGCTTATTGGTAACCTCGGGAAGGATCCGGATATGCAATTCCTGGAGGGTAATATTGCAGTAGCAAAATTTTCTTTGGCTACCACCGAAACTTATAAGGACAGAAGCGGTAAATTAATTTCTCAAACAGAATGGCATACAGTAGTACTTTGGCGTGGATTGGCAGAGTTGGCTCAAAAGTATTTGCATCGCGGCAGCTTGGTTTATATTGAAGGCCGTTTAAAAACCAGGAGTTGGGAAGATAAGGAAGGAAATAAAAAATTTGCAACAGAAATTGTGGGCGATAACCTTATCATGTTGGATAAAAGAAATGATGGTCTTCACAATATTCCTGGAATGGAAGGTGGAGACAATCCTGGAATAACTGAGGAGTTGCCACCTACAGATGAACATGGAGAAGAAAGGTTGCCGTTTTAATTCGAAATATTTCCGGTGTAATTACGCCGGTAAATAATTGTTTACTTAAATAATTTGCTTTGGACACTCATTCGGTTTTTACAACCGTACAATTTATTCCCGGATTTCTGGCAATTACTCCTGCCGCTAATATTATATTGATCTTTATTATTTTCCTGTTGTTAATACTTTCCTTTTTTGTTGCTGGCAGTGAAGTGGCTTATTTTTCACTTACTGCAAAAGACATTAATATCTTAAAAACAAGGCGCCAGCCTTCCTTTAGGAGGATCGTAAACTTGTTAGAGCAACCAAAGATTTTATTGGCATCTATGCTTATCACCAACAGTTTTGTAAACATTGGAATCATTCTTATTTCAAATTTGCTTTTCAACGATTGGCTTGCAGCCTATCAGCTTCCTTTCTATTTGTCTTTTCTAATTAAGGTTAGTGCGGTAACTATCTTGCTGGTTTTATTTGCTGAAGTGCTCCCGAAAGTCTGGGCTACTCATCACAAGGTATGGTTTGCTGCTACTGCTTCTCTTATTATCGAAATATTTAATAGCGTTTTTTACAGGTTAAGTAAAAGGTTGGTGAGGTTTAGCGACAATATAGAGAAGAAAGTATCGCCTGTTAAATCTTCGGCTATGGATAACAGTAACCTTGACTATGCAATTGACCTGTTACCAGAAGAAGAAGCTAGCATGGAAGAGAAGCAGATCTTAAAAGGTATCCGAAAGTTTGGTGACACTACCGTAAAACAAATCATGCGTACAAGGATGGACGTTAGTGGCATTTCCAATTCCAGTACTTATGAAGAAGTGTTAACCAAAGTTGAGGAGCTGCATTATTCCCGCCTGCCTGTTTATAAAAGTAATCTGGATGAAATAGCCGGCATGCTGCACACCAAAGACCTGCTTCCCTATTTGAAGGAGGTTCCTGATTTTGACTGGCATACGCTCATGCGTGTACCTTATTTCGTTCATGAGCAAAAGCTGATTGAAGATTTGTTGCAGGAGTTCAGGACAAAACGCATACACTTTGCCATTGTAGTTGATGAGTTCGGAGGAACCTCTGGTATTGTTACGCTGGAAGATATAATGGAAGAGATCATCGGTGATATTAAAGACGAATTTGATGATGAAGAAAGTGGCAATAAGAAAATTGATGACTTTAATTATATTTTCGAAGGAAAAACAATGATTAATGACGTGTGTAAGGCGATGAATCTTTCGCCAGACACATTCGAAGATGTTAGAGGAGAGAGTGATTCGCTGGCCGGGCTGCTGTTAGAAATAGCAGGAGAATTTCCCCAGGTGAATGAATCCCTCGAAAACGGAGGATTTATTTTTATTCCATTGGAGATAAATAAGAACAGGATCGATAAAGTAAAAGTAATTATTCAACCTGCAAAAACGGATACAGACTAGCATGAAAAAGCTTACCAGGATAACTTCTGCCCTTTTTTTTATTTGCCTGTTTATCGCAGCATGTAATTCTACCTACACTTCTAAAAAGAATGGCTATTTTAATATTGAACTTCCCAAACATCAATACACATCATTTGATAAGCCCGGTTACCCTTATAGCTTTGATTATCCCGTTTATGCGAGTATTATTCAGGATAGTACTTATTTCGACAGCAGCCCGGAAAATCCTTATTGGATAAACATCGATTTCCCTGGTTTAAATGCCCGTATTTTTTTAAGCTATAAGATCATCGGGGGAAAAGCTATGTTTAAAGTAAAACAAGCGGGTGGTGGATACAAAGATTCTGTTGCAATCAACCAATTTGATAAAATGGTAAATGATGCCTTTAATCTTACCAATAAAAACGAAGCAGTTGCAACTTCAATTAAAGATAGCCTGTTAACTACTGCCAATAACGTTTCAGGCGTTTATTTCCGGGTAGGTGGTAATGCAGCCACGGCAAGACAGTTTTTTTTAAGTGATAGCACCAGGAATTTTTTACGAGGCGCACTTTATTTTGATGCTACACCCAATGCGGACTCATTAAAACCTGTGTTGGATTTTTTAGAACAGGATTTAGATCGCCTCATTACCAGTTTCCGTTGGAAGGAAATTAAATAGCTTCGGCGTCACAAAACTTCATCACAGTTTAGTTGTATTTTTGCAGATATGATAGCAATTGATAATGTACTGGTAAGCGATCAGATTGTAAAAGAGGAATTTGTTTGTGACCTGAGCAGCTGCAAAGGTGCCTGCTGCGTAGATGGAGATGCTGGCGCACCTCTTAATAGAAATGAACTTAAATGTATAGACGAAGTATTTGATAAAGTGTTGCCCTACCTTAATGAGGAAAGCAAAATGGAACTGGACAGACAAGGCAGGTATGTGTATGATAAAGAATTTGGATGGGTAACGCCAACAATTAAAAGTAAAATCTGCGTTTACGGTATAGTTGATAAAAGCGGCATCGTAAAATGCGGAATTGAACAAGCCTTTATGGATGGAAAAGTAAAATGGAAAAAACCTATCAGTTGCCATCTTTTTCCTGTGATTGTAACGAAAAGCAAAGATGGTGTTACAGAATTTGCAAATTATGAACCAAGGGAAGATAATTGTAAAGCAGCTTGTGCATTAGGCAAAAAATTAAAAGTACCTGTGTACCAGTTTTTGAAAGAGCCTTTGGTAAGAAAATTCGGACAGTCTTTTTATGAGGCTCTCGAAGCCACTGCGCAGCATCTGAAAAAGTAATTATTTAAGACGGATTTTAATAAAAAATATTCCATGAAAAAAAAGAACATCTTCTTCTCAGTTTTATCTTTATTCCTCCTTGCTGTTAGTTCTTGCTCTGTGAATAAAGCGAAAATTGACAATAGTTTAAAAAAATATTTCGATGCAAAAAATGTTGATGGTTGTTTCACCATGCTCAATAATGCAGATGGTCAGATTACAGTTTATAATATGGCATTAGATACCATGCGTCTTACGCCCGCTTCCACATTTAAAATTGCTAACTCGTTGATAGGTTTACAAACAGGTGCTATTACAAGCGAAAAAATGATCATTAAATGGGATGGAATAACCAGGCAGAATAAAGAATGGAATAAGGATATGAATCTGAAGGAAGCATTTAAAGTAAGTAATGTGCCTTACTTTCAGGAAGTTGCCAGGCGCGTAGGAAAAGATACAATGCAACAATGGATTGATTCACTTAGTTATGGTAATAAAAATATTGCCGGCCCAATAGATTCGTTCTGGTTAAACAACCAGCTAAAAATTTCTCCCGACGAGCAGCTTGGATTTTTAAAACAATTATATTTTGATCAGTTACCTTTTAGAAAATCTGTACAACAACAGGTTCGCGATCTGATGCTTCTGGAAGATAATACCGCCTACAAATTAAGCTACAAAACAGGATGGGGATTTGATGAAAAAAACAATGCTGTCGGTTGGGTTGCCGGATGGATAGAAGAGAACAGGCATGTTTACTTTTTTGTTACGCTTATTACAACGCCTGATAAACAAATTGATATAAGCAAAGCGAGAATGGATGTTACAAAAGATGTATTGAAAGATCTTGGTTTTTTCGAAGGAAAAAAATAACTATAACCTTATGCGGCGTTTGAATGGTTGCAATCTTTTATATATTATTATTTCATTAACAACCTATACATAATTTAATAGTAATTTCATAGTTCACTATGCCGCATTTTCAATACATAGAATTACTATTTTTACTGTTGCTTGTCCCCCTTTTAACCGTATTGTTTTATTTTTCTATAAAGAAAAAGAGAGTAATCGCTAAAAAAATTGGTGATCCTGAATTGGTAAAGCAATTAACTTCCGGATACCAACCAAGGGCTTATTTTATAAAATTTTTATTGGTAACATTTTCATTGGGTTTATTGGTTATTGTATTGGCCAATCTCAGGAAAGCCGCCGGCGAGCAAAAGGTTAGTCGTGATGGTATAGATGTAATGATTGCCCTGGATGTTAGTAAGAGTATGCTTGCCCAAGACATTAAGCCCAACAGGCTTGAACGAGCGAAACAAGTATTAAGTAGGCTGGTAGACAAGATGGAGAACGACCGCATAGGAATCGTTATCTTTGCAGGTAAAGCCTATCTCCAAATGCCATTAACGGGAGATCATGCTGCTGCAAAAATGTATCTGTCCTCCGCCAATACTGAATCTGTTCCTACCCAGGGAACGGTAATTTCTGATGCATTAAGAATCTGCAATGCCTCTTTTAATTCAAAAGAGAAAAAATATAAAGCTGTTGTACTTATCAGTGATGGAGAAGATCACGATGAGAAAGCCGTAAAAACGGCGGAAGATATGGCAGCACTTGGAGTGGCTATTTATACGGTGGGAATTGGGTCGCCTCAAGGTGCCCAGCTGATGGATGAAACTACCAATGAATTAAAACGTGATGGAGAGGGCAATGTGGTAATATCAAAATTAAACGAAACAGTTTTAAGGTCTATAGCTGCAAAAGGAAATGGAGAGTATCTGCTTTTCAATAATACAGATGCAGTTGTATCTGCCATCACTTCCCAATTAGCGAGTATGGATCAACGTAATGTTACGGATGATTCACTGGTAAATTACGAAAGTTATTTTCAGTATTTTCTGGCCCTGGCATTTTTTTTACTGGCTATAGAATTGTTGGTTTCTGAAAGAAAGAGATTGAAAAATAAAATGAAACTATCTTTTACAATTTTGCTGCTGCTATCTGGCTTAACAGGCATGGCGCAAGAGCAAAATATTAATCATATGGCAATTACAAAAAAAGGTAATGATGCTTACAAGAATAAAGATTTTATAAAGGCCGCCGATAATTACAATGAATCCATATCAAAAAATCCAGAGAATCCCATAGCACGTTATAATCTTGGAAATGCATTGTACAAAGCAGATAAAAAAGAGGATGCTGCTAAAGCATACGATGTAGCCATCCAACAATTAACAGATCCGGCAGAAAAGGCGAATGCATATTATAACAAAGGCGTGGTATTGCAAAATTCCAAAAAACTGCCCGAATGTATTGAAGCTTATAAGAATGCTCTTAAGTTGGCTCCGGATAATGATGATGCCCGCCAGAATTTACAGAAGGCACTTGTGCAACAAAAGCAGGAACAACAAAAGAAAGAAAAGAAAGAGGAAAAAGAACAACAGAAGAAACCACAACAGGAGCCAAAACCACAACCTTCTAAGCTAACAAAAGAAGATGCCGAGAATAAACTAAAAGCGCTGATGCAACAGGAAAAAAACCTACAGGATAAATTGCATAAAGTGAATGCCATCTCGGTTAATAAGCCGGAAAAGGATTGGTAGATAAATTAAGTTTTTGAGTTCCCGTTATTATTCCCAACAGGCCGTGCTATCTTTGTTTAAACATATTTAATCAGTCTTTGTTATTAAAGATTGAGCATAACACCTGCAATCAAATATTCATGCAAGTATATTCTGAATCCTTAACAGCCTACAAAAGGTTGCCTACGAGGGAAGTTAAAGTAGGAGAATTATTATTAGGTGCAGGTCACCCTATCAGGGTTCAAACTATGACCACTACTGACACCATGGATACGATGGCTACAGTGGAGCAAAGTATCCGCTGTATTGAAGCCGGTGCTGAATTGATTCGCATCACAGCACCTTCCAAAAACGAAGCAGAGAATTTACAGAATATTAAAGATGAATTAAGAAAAAGAGGTTACCATACACCCTTGGTCGCGGATATTCATTTTACGCCCAATGCGGCAGAAATAGCTGCCAGAATTGTGGAAAAAGTACGGGTGAATCCAGGCAATTATGTTGACAAGAAAAAATTTGAACAACTTGAATACACGGATGAGGAGTATGCAGAAGAAATTGAAAGAATAAGAGAAAGATTTACACCGCTGGTGATGATTTGCAAGGAATATGGAACGGCCATGAGAATAGGAACCAACCACGGAAGCCTTAGCGACCGCATCATGAGCCGCTATGGTGATACTGCAAACGGAATGGTAGAAAGTGCGATGGAATTTCTTCGGATTGCACGCGACCTTAATTATCATAATATCATGCTCAGTATGAAGAGCAGTAATCCCCAGGTTATGGTACAGGCATACCGCTTGCTGATCAGCCACATGATGAATGAGTTTGGAGAATGTTATCCCCTACACCTTGGCGTTACTGAGGCAGGAGATGGTGAAGATGGTCGAATTAAATCTGCGGTAGGTATTGGTACATTGCTGGAAGATGGGATCGGAGACACTATCAGGGTTTCTTTAACAGAAGATCCTGAACTGGAGATTCCTGTTTGCCGCCAATTAGTAAAAAGATATGAAGGCATTAAAACTACAAACAAAAGCAATCAATTGAAACCAATTGAACAATTACCCTATTCAGCTTTTGAGTATAAACGCAGACACACATTTGAAGTAACTAATATCGGTGGTAAACATGTGCCGGTAGTAATAGCAGATTTTAGCAAGATCAATAGAATATCGCCTCAGCAATTAGTATCCATTGGATACACTTATGATACGGCTACAGATAAGTGGCAGATCGGCGATGCAGCTGCAGATTATATTTTCTGCAATGAAGCTCCGGGTTTTGAATTACCGGGTACGGTTAAGGTGATCTTGTATTATGATAGCTGGCTAAACTGTACTGATAAAAATAAATGTGTGCCATTACTTGATGCATCGCAGTTTTTAGATAATACATTAGCATTAAATGGTTCAATAAAATTTGTAATGATAGATTGCTATTCTGAAGGTTACGCCGATCAATCAATTGATAAAGTATTCGAAAAATTAAAAATTGATAAAACTGCTGTTGTTTGTTTTAGCTCTACCAATAAAAACAGCATGCAGAGTATTAGAAGGATGTTTATTGAATTGCTTGATGCTGGTATTAAAAATCCAGCTATCCTCATTTGCGATAGTAACCACGAATCAATAGAAGAAAGTTTAGTTCATTATGCTGTGGAGGCAGGAGCTTTATTGATAGATGGTTTTACAGATGGTGTTTGTTTGGGCCATCATTTTGGAGATGCTTCAATAGCGGCACAACCAGATTTATTGAATAGCATTGCTTTTGGAATTTTGCAGGCAACCAGAACCAGAATATCCAGAACAGAATATATCAGTTGTCCGAGTTGCGGCAGAACGCTGTTCGATTTACAGGAAACTACTGCGAAAATCAGGGCAGTAACAAATCACCTGAAAGGTGTGAAAATAGCCATTATGGGTTGCATTGTAAATGGGCCGGGAGAAATGGCCGACGCCGATTTTGGTTACGTGGGAAGTGGTGTTGGAAAAATAACATTGTATCGCGGCAAGGAAGTTGTTAAGAAAAATGTGAACAGTGAAGTGGCTGTTGATGAACTGATTGATTTATTAAAACAAAGTGGTGCATGGGTAGAGCAGTCTTCCTTGTAGTTGGAATTGCGAACCTGTGTAATTAAATAAATAATGTATGCAAACAGATTTTTTGGTGATAGGCTCTGGTATTGCCGGACTAACGTACGCGCTTAAGGTTGCAGAGGCTTGTCCGGAAAAGAAAATTACCATCCTAACCAAAACACAAAGTGACGAAACAAATACAAAGTATGCACAGGGCGGTATTGCAGGAGTGATGGATTTTGATCAGGATAGTTTTTCCAAACACATAGAAGATACATTGATTTCAGGGGATGGGTTGTGCAATGAACATATTGTTGAGATCGTGGTAAAAGAAGGTGTTCAGCGCATCGAAGAATTGATTTCCTGGGGAGCAAAATTTGATAAAGAGCCAGAAGGAGATTTTAAATTAGGCAAAGAAGGTGGCCATAGTGAAAATCGCATATTGCATCATAAAGATGTTACCGGAAATGAAATGGAAAGAACTTTATTGGAAGCGATAAAGAAGTGCCCTAATATTATTCTAATCAACCATTGCTTTGTACTTGATATTATTACCCAACATCACCTTGGTTATCTTGTTACAAAATCAACGCCGGATATAGAGTGCTACGGAGTGTATGTGTTGAATCTTACTACTAAGAAAATTCAAAAGATCGTTGCTAAAATCACGCTACTGGCGGCAGGTGGTAACGGGCAGGTTTACCGCAGTACTACAAATCCGGCAATTGCAACGGGTGATGGTGTAGCAATGCTTTACAGGGCAAAGGGCAGAATTGAAAATATGGAATTTATCCAGTTTCATCCAACTGCATTGTACGAACCAGGTGTAAGGGGCCAGTCGTTTCTGATAACGGAAGCGGTTAGGGGCGATGGAGGTATTTTACGAAATGCAAATGGAGAGGCGTTTATGGAACGTTATGATGAACGGAAAGACCTAGCCCCAAGGGATATCGTTGCAAGAGCAATTGATAGCGAAATGAAAATTAACGGAACAGAATTCGTGTACCTTGATTGCAGGCATATGAACCAGGAAAAGTTTCTTGAACATTTTCCTAATATTTATGCCAAGTGCCTGAGCATAGGCGTTGATGTTTCTAAAGATATGATTCCGGTATCGCCGGCTGCACATTATAGTTGTGGTGGTGTAAAAACAGATGAGTGGGGACATACTTCCATCAAGAATCTTTATGCATCCGGAGAATGTGCCAGTACAGGTTTGCATGGAGCAAACAGGCTGGCTAGTAATTCGCTATTGGAAGCAATGGTGTTCTCTCATCGTAGCCATCTGGCAGCATTGCAACAAATCGATTCCATTTCATTTAATATGGATATTCCTGATTGGAATGCAGAAGGCACTACAGCACCAAGTGAAATGATCCTTATTACCCAAAGTTTAAAAGAATTAAAATTGCTCATGAGCGATTATGTTGGTATTGTAAGAAACAATGAGCGGCTGAAGCGTGCTAACCGCAGACTTGACCTGTTACACGAAGAAACAGAAATATTATACCAACGCATTGAAGTATCTCCGCAATTATGCGAATTACGCAATATGATTACTGTGGCCTACTTGATAGTAAAGAGTGCCGAATTACGCAAAGAAAGCAGGGGATTACATTTCAATACAGATTATCCTGCTAAATCTGAAATCTTACAGAATACAATTCTTTAAAATACGGTGTTAGTAAAGTATGGATTTTGCAAATATAATTCTTATATATGTGCATTTCGTTTTACCGGAACCGTGAGCCTATGTGTTCAGAAGTTGAATGCCAAGTACAAGTAAATAGATTTAATTCCCTTAACAATCCCACAAGGATTTTCAGGGTGACCGTAGTGAACACAGCTTAAATTAAAAAAATGCCCCTTAACCGTTTATGCTGATAATCATTTTTTTAAACACTAATAGTACAGTAGATTCTCTTTATTAACGATAATTGGGTTGTAATTTGCCCCATGCAAATGATGTTTAATATTAATAACTTTGCGGTTTAATTTTTTACATGTACTATATAATATACGCGCCACTTTATCTTATTTCTTTACTTCCCTTTTTTATTCTTTATCGAATTAGTGATTTTGCTTTTTTTATTATTTATTATTTGGTCGGGTATCGTAAAGATGTTGTTTTTAAAAATCTGGAAATTGCCTTTCCTGAAAAAACAGCAGAAGAAAAGAAAATCATTGCAAAGAAATTTTACAGGAATCTTACGGATACATTTATTGAAACAATAAAGCTGTTAAGTATATCAGATAAAGAGTTTAATAAAAGAGCGATTATGAACCTGGATGCCTGTAATGCACTGGCAGCTAAAGGTAGAAATCTTCAGTTCAGTTGCGGCCACCAGATGAATTGGGAATATGGAAACTGGGTAATGTCGCAGAACATCTCAGTGCCGTGGGTGGGAGTTTACATGAAAATCAACAATAAGGCTTTAGATAAATTGTTTTTCAAACTGAGGTCCCGAAAAGGTACAGTACTGGTGGCAGCACAGGAATTTAAGAGCCGGATGCACCAGGTATTTGCAAATGCTTATTCTTTGGGATTAGCAGCAGATCAAAACCCCGGTGTGCCTCAAACTGCCTATTGGCTGTATTTTTTTGGTAAAGCAGCACCTTTTGTACCAGGGCCAGACAGAGGCGCCATAAAAAACAATGCCGTAGTAGTATTTACAAAATTTATAAAAACAAAAAGAGGTTTTTACGAATTTGTACCTACTATCATAACTGAAAATGGCAATGAATTAAAAGAAGGAGAGCTCACTCTTTTATACCGCGATTACCTGGAAGCTACGATCCGGGAATCACCCGATAATTACTTATGGAGTCATAGAAGATGGAAATGGGAATATAAGAAAGAGTATAAGGAGCGTTGGATTGATAGGGTAGAGCCACCCGTGATATAATTTATTCTAGTAACCTTTAGTTTTAATACTATCTAATTGCAGAAGAGGATTTTCCCTGTTTCTGATATAGAAATAACTGTTTTTTCATTATATCTATTTAATTATTAAAAAAGCAATTTAAGTTTGATGATATTTTAAATCAAAATTATTTTTATGAAACTTAAATTGTTTTACTTCTCCATGTACATCGGGTTATTAATTGCCTTTTTCTCTCCAACATTAACAGGTTGTACTACTGAATCATCAAAAGCCTGCGACAGTCTCGCGATCTACACGAAATACGCGAATGAGCATCCGGAATTGATTGGCAAATCAGGTATAAAATCAATTAAATTTATGGCAAATGTTAGCCCAGATCCAATTCAGGAAAGCGTTGCAAGGAATGAACACCTGGAATATCTGAAAGGCGATCTTGTTTTAAGAGATAAAGAGAATAAGATAATTCATTATCTCACAATGAATAAAGATGATTTAGCTGTTTTAGCCGATAGCGGTAAAGAAGGTGGTATGCGATTGTATTTCAGTCAGAAAGCAGACGGAGAAAGTAAATACTTAAGTATTATTGCTGTACCTGTTAAGGGAAATGGTGACAATGTAATACATGACAATGTTACGCTTATTAATACTTTAGACCCCTGCCCTGATAAGTGCGCATTAAACCAACGCTATGAAGGTCAAAATAGTAATAATACTCCGAGTTACAACTCTGAAAAAGATTTGAATTTTAGTGAAGCTGACGGCGGTTGGTACAAGCCAAATATTGACCCAAAGAATCCCTGGGTAGATAAAGATAACAAACCGATAAGTAAGGTTAAATAAATAAGGTATGGTTCAACTTAACTATATTATTTATCTCCTAATCATAACCGTTGGCTTTATATGTGGAATTATTTTCAAATGGAGTACAAAAAGTATGCGTCCGGTTATCATTCTACTTGGTATCACTTTAGTTAGTGAGTCAATTAGTAAATTTCTTGCTATCACAATACACAACAATAATTACGTATATCATTTCTTTCACCCCGTACAATTATTTGTATGGGGTTTCTTTTTTTATTTAAATACTAAAAATAAAATTTTTAAAACATCTCAATTGATACTAACAGCCGTTTTTATTATCGGAGCAGTTTTAAACAGTCTGTATTTACAAGAGTTAGCAGTGTTTCCTGGCAATTTTATAAAATTTCAGACTTTAATATTGTTACTTTGGAGTGGTAATCTCTTTATAGAATATTTAGATAAGCCTACAGCACAAAACATATTTACAGATCCCGTTTTTCTTACTACAATTGCAGTGATATGGTTTAACCTGGTTTCATTTTCATTCTTTGATTTCTTCAATATTTTTTTGATTAAAAAAATACCCACAGATTCTATTAGAGCTGTCCACTATTTTTCTAACTATTTATACTATTCCTTAATTGCCGTTGCCATGATAGTAAAAAGTAAACAAATTTTACGTGAACAACATTAATTTAATAACCACCATAATATCATCAGTATTTTTTGTTGTTCTGTTATTCTTTTTTGCAATCTCAATTTCATTGAGGTATCGTAAAAGAAGAAAAGAGAACGAAGATCTAAAAACCCAATTCTCCCAAACCCTTATTCAATCCCAACTCGAAATCCGCGAACAAACTCTTCGCTATATCAGTTACGAACTTCATGATAATCTTGGGCAGGTGGCCAGTTTGATTAAAATTAACCTTAACACATTTCAATTTGATGATAAAACAAAGGCGCTTCAAAAGGTTGCTGATACCAAGGAATTAGCCTTACAGCTTATTGCAGATATTAAAGCATTATCTGTTAGCGTGGGGAGCGATCATCTATCGCGAACGGGCATTTTAAAAGCATTGGAGATGGAAGTAGAAAGGCTAAATAAGACTGGAGAATTTATAGCCTCATTTAGATCTGAGGTAGAAGTTTTGGAGATAAGCGAGGACAAAGCAGTGATACTTTACCGTATGGTGCAGGAGATACTTAATAATTGCATTAAGCATTCTAAAGCAAAACATATTGATTTAATCATTCATAATCAGGAAAATAAATATATATTAGCAATCAACGACGATGGTGTTGGTTTTAATACTGAGAATGCCGGTAGCAATGTTAGTGCAGGGTTAACCAATTTGCAAAACAGGGCACAATTGATTCAGGCAAGTATTAAAATTGACAGCGCACCAGGAAAAGGTACACAGGCTACCATCAGTTTGTTCTTATAATTTAACCCTTTTATGCAAATGAAGCAGCAACCAAAACTGGCTGTGGTAGACGACCATAAACTTTTTCGTAAAGGCCTTATAAGCCTGATTGAAATGGTAGATAGCAATTACAGAATTTTATTTGAAGCAGACAATGGTCTGGATATGCAGAATAAGCTTCAACCCGATGATCTCCCCGACCTCATACTAATGGATGTTAATATGCCTGGAATGGATGGATTTGAAGCAGTAACCTGGCTAAACGAGAAATACCCGTTGGTAAAGGTTTTGGCGGTAAGCATGGTAGAAAAAGAAGAAAGCATTATTAGGATGCTAAAGCTTGGCGTTAAAGGTTATTTGAGCAAAGATGTAGAGCCCAAAGAATTAGGGGAAGCAATCTCAGCTGTCTTAAATAAAGGATTTTATTACACCGATTTTATAACTGGTAAGCTCGTTCATTCTTTACAAAACGGGCAACAAGGTGAGGATGTGCGATCTGAAGCATTAAAATTGATGAATGATCGCGAAAAAGATTTTATAAAACTGGCTTGCAGCGAACTTACTTACAATGAAATAGCAGGAATTATGTTTTTAAGCCCAAAAACAATAGATGGTTACCGCAATTCCTTGTTTGAAAAGTTGAAAGTCAAAAGCCGTGTCGGACTGGCATTGTATGCTGTCAAACACGGCCTTGTGCAATTATAGTTTAGGTAAGTGGTACGGATCAAAACTATCTTTGCATTTTAATATTATTCTAAACAGTCATTTTTGTCTCATACATTTTCCAGCATCCCGCAGATCAACAATATATACAATCTCTTTATGGTCGGGGCTTTTTGGAAATTCTTGACTACCTGAATTTTCCTTTTAATCAGCCTGTTTTAATTCCACTACAAATCTGACTACTTTTATTCATCTAAAAAACAGTGAAAACACCCTTTTTTTAAAGAATACAAAGAATATGATATTTTACAGGAAAACTATAACGGTAAAATTAATCTGTCTGCCATTTGATACATTAAGGCAATCAGGTTATTTTAAGTAGGTAAGCAGGTAAATATCGTTAGTTTAAAACACTTGCTTCTTTTACAATTTTTACTCCTTCTAACTCTTTGATTTTATTCCAACCACCCAATATATTGCGGAGATTATGAACGCCTTGGCGTTTTAGTAATGAACAGGCTATCACGCTGCGATAGCCGCCAGCGCAGTGTATGTATAGATTTTGATTGTCTTCAAATTGTGCAAGCTGTAAAACATCTGTCATTTCATTTAACGGAAGGTGTACGGCATCTTTCAAATGTCCTTCTCCAAACTCGGCTTCTTTTCTTACATCAACAACCAGTATGTTAGGGTCGTGCGGGATATCCATCAAAAGTTCATCTGCTTCAATATCAATAATCATGTCTACTGGTTGTCCGGCTTTTCTCCATGCCTCAAATCCTCCCTTTAAATAACCTTCCATTTTTTCAAATCCTACCCTCGACAAACGGATAACTGTTTCTTCCTCTTTTCCGGGCGCTGTTACTAGTACAATTGATTTATCAAAAGGTAATATGGTTGCAGCCCATTCTGCAAATCTGCCTTCCAGTCCAACGAATATAGAACCCGGTATAAAACCTTCTGAAAATTCGAGTGCTGTTCTTGTATCCAGGATTATCTTGTCATCTGTAATAGCATTTTTAAATTCACCAATTGAGAGTGCTGTAGTTCCTTTTGCTTTTACTTCGTTCAGTAATTCATAACCTTGCTGGTTTATTTTCGCATTTACTGCGAAATAAACCGGCGCCATCAATAATCCTTTTGTAACTGCCTTTATAAATTCTTCTCTGCTTTGCGGCTGCAGCGCATAGTTATTTTTCTTTTCATCACCGATCGTACTATGTGTATTAGGACCAAGATTTTTACCGCAGCTGCTTCCCGGGCCGTGGGCGGGGTAAACCAATATATGGTCTTCCAATGGTAATATCTTCCTTTGAAGAGAATCATACATTATACCTGCCAGCTCCTCCGAACTTAATTCTCCACTACTGAGATCGGGTCTGCCAACATCTCCAACAAACAGTGTATCGCCTGTGAAAATAGCATGGGCCTCACCATTTTCATTTTTTAATAAGTAACAAGTACTTTCCAGCGTGTGGCCTGGCGTATGCAAAACCTGTAGGCTGATTTTTCCGAGTTTGAAAATTTCACTATCTGCTGCACTATGAATTTCAAAATTCGTTTTAGCGCCTGGCCCAAAAATTATCGGGGCACCAGTTTGTTTAGAAAGATCGAGATGGCCACTAACAAAATCAGCATGAAAATGTGTTTCAAAAATATATTTTATCCCTGCGTTCCGTTCTTTAGCTAATAAAATATATTCATCTGTATCTCTCAGCGGATCTATAATTGCCACTTCACCTTCACTTTCAATATAATAGGCTGCTTCACTCAGGCAATTCGTATATAATTGTTTAATAAACATCTCTTAATAACTTTTGAAATTCCTTGCAAAAATAAAAATAAAATAGCGGATGTGACAACATCCGCTATATAAATTAAGACACTAAAATTACCCTACAAGATCCTGAACAAATTGGTTTATTTCATCAATTCTTTTGTAGTTAACTGTGTAATAAATAAATTTACCATCACGTTGAGTTGTCACAATTCCTGCACGCCTTAAAATAGCAAGGTGCTGGGAAGCTACAGATTGCTCAAGTCTCATACGAACGTAAATTTCAGTAACAGTAATTTTCTTCTCTGTTTCAATCAGAGCAAGAATCTGTTGGCGAAGTTTATGATTCAAGGATCTTAAAACAAGCGCCGCTTTTTTGAGGTTGTGAAAATTAATTTTCAGTGTTTCAGGTGTGCCATTTGCAGGCTCAATTGCCTCGGTAGGCTGTGTTGCAACTATCATAGGTAAATTTTAAATGCTTAACAATACTATTATTCTGCAAATATACGAATGATATAATATGTAAGTTTCTATTAGAATGTTAAAATAAACCTATATCCAATCTATTTTTTATTAGTAAAATCCGGAGATGAATGGAACTCCTTGATATATAATGGTTCACTGTCTGCCAACTGGGTAAAATTGTCTGTTGAATATTTAATGAAACTTAATTGGACCAAAGAGGGAATTAATGATTTTACTTTAAAAAAGGAAGCATTTTCAGATTTAATCAGTGGTTTAAATTTTTCTGAGCCACTTCCCAAAAAGCAAATTTTATTGTTTTGTAACAGCTTCTCAAATGATGTTTCATTTAAAATCAATGCTTTGGGTGTTTCAACTTCCTGCATTTTCCTGTTATAAATTGCTGTGAATACTTCCATTCTTCTTGCATCTATAAGCGGACAAAAAAGTGTACAGTTTAAATTTTCATCAGAATTTATTGCAGCATTAGCCATCATATCTAATGTGCCAATTGTAATAAAAGGTTTATTTAATGCATAACACAATCCTTTTGCACTTGCCATCCCAACTCTTAATCCTGTATAAGATCCCGGACCATGAACCACAGCAATGGCAGAAAGGGAACTTAAGGCAGCAGAAGCTTTTTCTATTACAATATTTATGGCACTGTGTAAAAAACCCGCATGATCTTTTTGATTTTGATTAATAAGGCTGAACAATAATTCTCCATCGGAAGCAATACTTACCGATGCAGATTCTGTAGAAGTATCAATATTTAAAATCAGGCTCATGGTTTTGCTGCAACTTGTTGAAGTAATAATGATGGCTGATAACGGGCATCTGTTTTACAAAGGCTTGTAAGCAGCTCACACACATTTTTTTCACCAATTGCGGATGCCCATTCAAAAGGCCCGAAAGGATAGTTGGTGCCAAGTTTCATTGCTATATCAATTTCACTCTCGGTACTGATATATTCCTGGCGTGCAAAAAATGCTTCATTGATGATCATACAGATAATTCTGGCAGATATAAATCCCGGTTCATCTCTTACCATAATTATTTTTTTTTGAAGGGAGAATAAAATTGCTTCATGTGAAGTTGAAATATCTCCTGCTACTTCCCAGCTGCTTCTCTTTAAAAATCCATTCCATCCGTTGATTCTGCACACGCAAGGCGCAGCGTTTGCGTCTTTCAATGTAATAGTAACGCTGTTTACAAAAACAGGAATTTTTATGCGGCTGTAATCCTCATAAATAGCATCAGTTGATAAATTAAAAATTGCATTGGCGGTTGGATATGCTGATATGTCATTAATATCCGTAATGTTCCGCCAGTCAATACCAGATGAATTTTGGGATAGTTCATTGATAGAATTCTCTTTTCCTATTACTACAATTATCATCAAATAATTTTTGCAAAAATACGTGGTTGATTAAAGATATATTTGTGTTTAATAAAATAATGGTTAAATATGGCAAAGGAAATAATATTAACAACAGATGCTCCGGCTCCAATAGGACCGTATAACCAGGCTGTAAAAGCGGGGAATTTATTATTTATTTCGGGGCAGATAGCACTGATTCCGGGAACGTCTGAACTTGTTTTAGATGATATAAAAGCAGAAACCCAGCAGGTGATGCGCAATTTAAAAGCAGTACTGCAGGCGGCATCTGCCAACTTTACTCACATTGTTAAAACGACCATCTTTCTTAGTGATATGAGCCTTTTTAGTGATGTAAATGAAATTTATGGTTCGTATTTTGATTCTGATTATCCGGCAAGAGAAACAATTGCAGTAAAAGGGCTTCCCAAAAATGTAAACGTTGAAATCAGCATGATTGCCTTTCTATAGTATGATTATTATAACAGCAAAAACACATCCGTTTTTAATTGAATCCTTTCAACAAAAAGGGTATGAGGTATTGTACGCACCAACTATCACTTATGAAGCACTCTCCGAAAAAATTGCAGCTGCTTCAGGAATTGTTGTAACAACAAGAATTAACATCGATAGAGCTATAATTGATAAAGGAAAAAATTTAAAGTGGATTGGCAGACTTGGCAGCGGAATGGAGCAGATAGATACCCTTTATGCTGCTGAAAAGAATATTCTTTGCGTAAGCAGTCCGGAGGGAAACAGGAATGCAGTGGCGGAACATGGGTTGG
Source organism: uncultured Ferruginibacter sp. (assembly GCA_964496585.1). Taxonomy (GTDB): domain Bacteria; phylum Bacteroidota; class Bacteroidia; order Chitinophagales; family Chitinophagaceae; genus Ferruginibacter. The sequence continues at coordinate 27,797 of CAZCAA010000013.1, read as the reverse complement.
GAATGCTACTAAGCCTGATGAATTTTATTAATAGAAGTTCGCGGGAAATTAAGGAAGGTAAATGGTTACGGGATGAAAACCGTGGAGTAGAATTGAGTGGCAAAACTGTTGGTATAGTTGGTTTTGGAAATACCGGATCTTCATTCGCTAAGTTACTTTCATCATTTGATGTAACTATTTTAGCATATGATAAGTACAAATCTGGTTTCGGAAATGAAACTGTTAAGGAATCAAATATGGAAGATTTGTGTATATATGCTGATGTGATTAGTTTTCATTTACCGCTAACCGCTGAAACCAGTCATTTTGCGAATAATGATTTTTTTAATAGCCTTCAACAAAAACCTTTTCTGATAAATACCAGTAGAGGAGGAGTAGTTGACACTGGGGCACTTATACAGGCTTTGGAAAAAAAAATAATAGCAGGTGCTGCATTAGATGTGCTGGAAAATGAAAATCTAAGTACATTAAGCAAAAATGAGCGATCAGAATTAAACTTTCTAAATAACAGGGATGATGTATTGCTTACACCTCATATTGCAGGCTATACCAATGAAGCTTTCTTAAAAATGAGTAAGATTTTATTGGAAAAACTGGGTATTTAAAAGATCAGGCTTTTTAGTATATTTGTATTATCTGCAACGCTTCGGTTCAACTGGAGCGTTGTATTTTTTTTTTCTATTAAGGTAAAAAGTATTTTATGACAGAAACTAATTATGTAGTACAGGAAACATACGATAAGATGCAGGCGGAATTGCATAGCCTGAAAACCATCGACAGGCCAGCTGCCAGCGCAGCAATTGCAGAAGCGAGGGAAAAGGGAGATTTGAAAGAAAATGCTGAATACGATGCTGCAAAAGAAGCACAGGGCTTATTGGAAGCAAAAATAAATTACCTGGAAGGCGCTATGGCAAATGCCAGGATTTTAGATGCATCTACCATTGATACCAGCAGGGTTAGCATACTTACTAAGGTGACCCTCACCAACCTGAGCACTAAAAAAACCGTCACTTATCAGATCGTATCCGAAAGTGAAGCCGATCTTAAATCGGGTAAGATATCCGTTACTTCGCCTATTGGGAGAGGTTTATTGGGCAAAGTAGTGGGAGAAATTGCTGAAGTAGCAGTTCCCGCAGGCATTATAAAATTCAAGCTGGAAAATATTACCATTTAATCTTTTTGATTAGTTTAGTAAACCATTCAATTTTTTTGAATGGTTTTTTTTATGAATTATATTTAAAAAAAATAGTCATGTCAATATTTTCAAAAATAATAAGCGGAGAAATTCCCAGTTATAAAATCGCAGAAGATGAAAAGTTTTTTGCATTTCTCGATATATTCCCATTGGTAAAAGGCCATGTATTGGTTGTGCCCAAACTGGAAATAGATAAGTTGTTCGATCTGCCTTCTGACTATCTATCACAGATGCTATTATTTGCTCAGCCGATTGCAAAGTCGATCGAAAAATCTTTTGATTGTAAACGATGCGGCATCAGTGTAGTGGGCCTTGAAGTGCCACATGCACATATGCATTTATTGCCGATAAATACGGCCAACGACCTCAATTTTACTCAACCAAAAATAACTGTAACAAAAGAGGAGTTATATTCATTTCAACAAAGGATAATTAATAATCTCTGATTAAACGTGAGTTTTTCCTGTGAACTTACCGCAGTTACTTAACTCTTCCGGGATTTTTGGCTAAAAAATCTTTCCAGTCTTTTGCTTTATTTCCCGAGGTAGGCACCAGGTTTTTTTCCTGGAAGTAATGGCAGACTGCTACTGCCAGGGCGTCTGAAGCATCCATATGTTTGGGATCTTCGGCAAAATTGAGGATGGTTTGCAGCATTTTCATCACCTGTTCTTTGCCCGCATTACCATTTCCTGTAATTGATTGTTTGATCTTTTTCGGTGAATACTCACAAACAGATAGTCCGGCTTGCATTGCTGCTGCAATGGCCACTCCCTGGGCACGGCCAAGTTTAAGCATGCTTTGTACATTCTTTCCAAAAAACGGAGCTTCAATGGCAAAGTGATCGGGCTTAAAATTGGAGATCAATTGTACAACCTTAGTGTGAATCTTTCCCAATCTTTCGTAGGAATCAGTTTTAGCCGAGAGTTTTAAAATACCCATCTCAATAAGCTGAATATTGTTACCTGTGATACAGATCAATCCGTAACCCATGATAATGGTACCCGGATCGATGCCCAAAATGATTTTTGAAGCTTTTTGCAAAGTGCAACCTATTTTTACTTATAAATTTTTTTATTGAACAAAAATATCAAAATAATAATCAACTACCTGCTGGGGCCTTTGTTGTTTATAATATTGTCGTGGAGTTTATACCGGCAAATTATAAAACAACCAGATCTGGACTTACGATGGAACCAGATTAAAGGCTGTTGGATTGATATGCGTTTCTGGATCATAGTTGGTTTAATGTTCGTTAATTGGGGGATAGAGGCAGCTAAATGGAAGCGCTTGATATCTCCTTTAGAGCATTTTTCTTTTGGGAAAGCAATAAAATCTGTGTTAGCCGGCTGCAGTATTACTATGCTAACACCCAATAGAATTGGAGAATTTGGTGGAAGAATCATGTATGTGGCAGAAGAAAACAGGCTGAAAGCTATATCGCTTACTATTTTAGGCAGCATCAGCCAGCTTACAATAACCATGTTGATGGGAACTGTTGGTTTATTAGTATTGAAAACATCTTTAGTGCAAGACGATTTTTTAAGCGCATTACCCTGGTTTTTAAATGACATCATATTGTATCTTAGTTTGTTCGTAACCGTTATTTTATTTTTAGTTTATTTTAAAGTGCATTTTATATTATTGCTTGTAGCGAGGGTGAAGTTTTTAAAAGGAGTTTTGAAATATGTTGATGTGGTAGATATTTTCAGCGGTAAACAATTGTTAAGAATATTATTTTTATCGTTTTTACGATATATGGTATTTATTTTGCAATACGTACTGCTCCTGCAAGTAATGGGAGTAGAGGTTTCGTTGTTATTGAGTTTTTGGGTGCTTACGATATTTTACCTGATTATGGTGATGGCACCTACTATAGGTTTTACAGAATTACCGGTAAGGGCAACGGCCAGTGTAGCATTATTAAGTGTTTTTAGCGATAATGTTTTAGGAATTCAGGCCGCAGCGTTTGGAATTTGGTTGATCAACCTGGTTATTCCCGCAATTGCAGGAAGCCTGTTAATTTTGGGAATTAAAATAATGAAGGAACGATGAAAAATTTTACGAAACTGTTTTTATTATCGATTGGTTTAACAACCGCGAGTTTTACTCAGTATAACGATACTTTTTGCGGGATTAAAAATACCGCGTTTCAGGCAGGTGAGCATGTTACGATGAAAGTGTATTACAACACGATGGGTGCCTATGTTGGAGCAGGAGAAGCAACTTTTACTACAACCCTCGAACGCTTTAATGGTAAGCCTGTTTATCATTGTGTAGGCCTTGGGAAAACTTATTCTTTCTTTGACAATTTTTTTAAAGTACGCGACCGCTATGAAAGTTATATAGATACCGCTACCATGTTACCTTATAAATTCATTCGCAATGTTGAAGAAGGAGGTTATAAGAAATACAACAATGTTACTTTTAATCAAAATGAACATACAGCAGTTAGCACTACGGGTGTGTATAAAGTTTCTGATTGCATCCAGGATGTGGTAAGCTCGGTGTATTATGCCCGTAACATTGATTTTAATAAATATAAGCCCGGAGATAAAATCCCTTTTGATATGTTCCTTGATGATGAGATCTACCATTTATATATCCGGTATATTGGCAAGGAAAAGGTGAAAACGAGATACGGTAAATTTAATGCGATCAAATTCAAGCCCCTTTTGGTAAAAGGAACCATATTTGAAGGAGGAGAAAAAATGAACGCCTGGGTAAGTGACGATCCCAATCATTTACTGCTGAGAGTAGAAAGCCCAATATCTGTTGGAAGTATTAAGGTTGATATGATGGGTTATTCAAATCTTCGATATCCACTTACTTCTTTTATCGGCTTACGCTAATGCATTTTATAGTTCACTTAAATTAAATGATTCTTTTTTTCGGATACCCTTTTCCGTCATCTCCAAAGTGCAGCATTCAAGCAAAGGATCGTGTTCAAAGAATAATACATAATTATTTTGTTGCGCTTCAGTAAGAAAAGATCTTTTTTCATTTAAAGTAGTAAGCGGAAACATATCATAAGCCATTACATAAGGTAACGGTATATGCGCAGCAGAAGGTAACAGATCAGCCATGTACAATATTGTGTTTCCTTTATAATTTACTTGCGGAAGCATCATCGCATCGGTATGACCAAAAACCTGTCGAACGGATATGAAATCAGGGAAATCTTTCGCAGCAGTTTCAATGAACTTGAGTTGGCCACTTTGTTGAATGGGTAAAATATTGTCTTTTAAAAAAGAAGCTTTCTCTCTATCGTTTGGCTCTGTAGCCCATTTCCAATGTCGTTCGTTGCTCCAATAAGTAGCATTTTTAAATGCAGGAATTAATTTATCATTTTCTCTTTTGATGCTTCCGCCACAATGATCAAAGTGGAGGTGCGTAAGAAATACATCTGTAATATCATCTTTTGTAAAACCATGCTTTGCCAAAGATTTATCAAGCGTATCGTTTCCATGGAGATAATAATGGCCAAAGAATTTTGCATCTTGTTTATCACCCATGCCATTGTCAACCAGGATGAGCCGGTTACCTTCTTCTATCAACAAACACCGGAGTGCCCAGCTGCACATATTATTTTCATCAGCAGGATTTAAATTGTTCCAGATACTTTTTGGAACAACTCCAAACATGGCACCACCATCTAATTTAAAATAGCCTGTATTAATAGTGTATAAATTCATAACTTATAAAGCTGTTTTATTTTGTTTGTGCAAAGCTGAAAATAATCCGGCTAACCCAATAATAAAGAAAACCATAAGTGCTAAAACAGAACCTCGTTGAGAACCGGTTATTTCAGTTATATACCCAAAGCTAAACATTCCAATAACGATGGCAATTTTTTCTGTTACATCAAAAAAGCTGAAGAACGAGGTAGTGTCTCTGGTAACTGGCATCAATTTACTATAAGTACTTCGGCTCAGGCTTTGTATTCCGCCCATTACGAAGCCAACTACAGAAGCCAAAATATAAAATTCATAAATGCCACCAGTAGGAAGAGAATAGCCACCGATGCAGAGCCCAATCCAAACCATAACACAAATTATAAGTGCCTTAAAGTTACCGATTGCATTAGATAATCTGGAAATGGCGAATGCACCGGGCACAGCTATTATTTGTATTATAAGAATAGCAACAATAAGATTACTGGTGGGTATCTGTAATTCACTTTTGCCATATAAAGTTGCTGCAAGCATCACAGTTTGAACACCCATATTATAAAAGAAAAATGAAAACAGGAACCGTTTTAAAACAGGCATTTGTAACAACTGTTTCCACACTTTGCCAAGTTCTTTATAACCGTTTGTTAAGATGTTTTTTTGATTCAGTTCACCCGCAGGAATGCTTTTAGGCAAACGGCTTAGAGAAAATTGTCCAAATCCCCACCACCAAATCCCTACCAGTAAAAAACAAATCCGGAATTGGATAGTGGAATGTTCATCGCCACCAATAAGTTCGGGTTTAAAAACAAAAACGAAACAGATTACCTGCAAAATCACACTACCTAAATATCCCATGGCAAACCCTTTGGCGCTTACCCTGTCTCTGTCTTTTGGTGCTGCTATCTCGGGTAAAAAAGAATTATAAAAAACCAGGCTCGACCAATATCCTACACAGGCAATCACCATTGAAATCAGCCCGGTTGTAAGATTTGAATGATCTTCAAAAAAGAAAAGAAGGCAACAGGCCATGCTACCCATTGTAAGAAAAAAGTTCATGAAACTTTTTTTATTTCCTTTTAGATCGGCAATCGATGAAAGCAAGGGCGACATTACCGCAACAATTAAAAAAGCGGCCGCCAAAGCATAATTGTATAAAGAAGTGTTTACAAATTCTCTTCCTAAAAAATGCACATAAGAAATCCCTGCATTATCAGTTCGTTCTTTGGTGATGGCCTCGTAGTAAGCAGGAAAAATAGTGGAAGTAATAACAAGGTTGTAAACGGAATTGGCCCAGTCATACATCGCCCAACCGTTTACAATTTTTTTAGAGGCAGTTTGCATTTTTAAATTTATGAATAATAAATTAACAATATAAAATTGAACTGCACAGTTAAGTCGTTTCCCAGACTATTATAAAATGCCTTTCCAAATAAGCAACAGCAAAATTATACCAACTATAATTCTGTAGATGCCCCAAATGCGAAACCCATATTTTTTTACAAAGCCTATAAAGAACTTGATAGCAAGAATGGCTACGATGAAAGCTACTACATTTCCAATTGCCAGTTGTTTTATTTCTTCTTCGGTAAAACCGCCTGATTCTTTATAAAACTTAAGTAATTTATATCCTGTGGCTGCCAGCATGGTTGGCACAGCCAGGAAAAAAGAAAATTCAGCAGCTTCGCTCCTCGTTAATTTTTGTTGCATACCACCAATAATAGAAGCTGCACTACGGCTCACGCCGGGAATCATGGCAAGGCATTGCCAGCTGCCTATAATAAAAGATTGCAGGAACGAGACTTGTTTTTCGGAAGCAACAGTATTGTTTTTAAATATGCGGTCGATGAACAACAGTACTATGCCGCCCAGGAGCAATGAAATGGCAACGGTGAGGGTACTTTCCAGCAGCGCATCTATTTTGTCTGAAAACAATAAGCCAAGAATGATTGCAGGTATAACACCAATAATCAACTTGAAATAGAATTGCCAGTTTTTAAAATCGAAGAATTTTTTCCAGTAAAGCACAACCACTGCTAAAATAGCACCCAGCTGAATGGCCACCGTAAACATTTTTGTGTAATCGTTATCAGGTATATTCAACAGTTTTTCTGTAATGATCATGTGGCCGGTTGATGAAACCGGTAAAAACTCGGTAAGTCCTTCAACAATGGCAATAATGATTGTTTGGATGGTATCCATAGCAGTTAGTTAAAAAAATTTAAGATACGTTAAATGAAAAAACGCCGCATAAACGGCGTATTGAATATTTTAATCTGGTTATTGGTAATGGTATAATTTTCAATAATGTTTACTTATGATTGCTTTGGTTTTTTCATGATCGCCACAATTTCAATTATAAACCCGGAAATGATAAGTATTGGAGCAATGGTAATACGTGTTGTGCTGTAAACATCTTTGGGATCAAACACATTAGGGTCTGCACTTTTGCCACCAGCCATTAAAAAGAATCCTAATGCCAGTACAACGAGGCCGGCCAGCATCCAAATATAATTTTCTTTACCAAAAAGGTTATTAGGAACAGCAACTGGCTTTTTTTCTTTTATCATGTGCTTTTAATTGAATGTGCAATATAATATATTTCTTATTGTAGTATTAATACAGGTCATCCAGCTTCATTCGCAGGTATTTGATAACAGACCGATGCGTGCTGGCCAGGGAAATGGTTATTCCTAATAATATGATGATCAGGAACAGTATGATCAGTCCATTATTATCATGTAACAATTTAAAATCGGGAAGAAAACTTTCAATCAGCAACACGGTTCCCCAGATAGCTGCAATAGCAATGATGGAGGCAATCAATCCATTTATAACTGCTCTTTGGTTAATCGGCTTGGCAATAAACCACCTGGTGGCTCCTACCATTTGCATTGTTTTAATAAGAAAACGGTTGCTGTACATGGCAAGCCTGATGGTATTATCGATAGAAAACACCACCAGAATCGTTAATAAAAATGCTGCAATTAAAAATATGATACCGGCAGTTTTAACGTAACTACCAACTTTTGTAACGGTTTCAGATGGAAACTGGAATTCTGAAATAACCCCGGGAAAATTCGTTTGGAGGTTATTAGAAAGTATATTAAGGCTATCCTGCTCTACATAATCTGCTTTCACATAAAAATCGATACTCTCTGGTAATGGATTGTTATTGAGGAACTTTTTCCAGGTGCTGTCATTTTCATTATTCCATCTCTGGATGGCTTTCGCTTTATCAACATATTCAACCCTGTTTGCATAAGGAATAGATGTTATATAGTTCACGAGGCTATCTATCTGTTTTTTTGAAGCGTCTCTATTTAAATAAGTGTGAACCTGTATATTTTCTTTAAAATAATCACCCGTTTTGCGAAGATTTAAAAAAAACCAGCCTACGATACCAAATAAAAAAAGTACAAGGGAAACACCAATAATAGCTCCCGTATAACTTGGTTTTCCTTTTTTGCTGGATGATTTTCCGAATTGCGCCATAATATCTTTCTTAAATAGAGGTTGAAACTAAACTTGCACCCTTGTTGAGGGCCGACAAAAATAAAGATTTTTAAGTGGTTTGATTTACTTTTGTCTTCCACATAAAAAACGATTACCCGCCAAATATATTTTGATTATTGTACCATAGCAGTTTATTTATTTGTTAAATTAAATTTTCATCCAGCTATTTTTGCTGAAAAGCGGGCAATTGTACAAGGGTGCGACGCCGGCACAGTTGCATAGAGATAGGACGCTTGTATCAAAAAATATAAAATTTTAAACAGACAATAGTTACTACATAATGGAATATAATTTCAGAGAAATAGAACAGAAATGGCGGAAAAACTGGAAAGAGAACAATGTTTATAAAGTAGACAATCCTTTAACAGCTGCAGAAGGAAAGCCTAAGTTTTATGTATTGGATATGTTTCCTTACCCTAGTGGTGCTGGCCTGCACGTTGGCCACCCGCTTGGTTATATTGCCAGTGATATTTACAGCAGGTATAAAAGGTTGAAGGGTTTCAATGTGTTGCATCCGATGGGCTTTGATAGTTTTGGATTACCGGCAGAACAATATGCCATTGAAACGGGGCAGCATCCTGCAACTACTACAGAAAAAAATATAGGCACTTTTAAAGCTCAGCTTGATAAAATTGGTTTTTGTTATGATTGGGATAGAGAAGTGCGTACAAGCGATGCTTCGTATTATAAGTGGACGCAATGGCTTTTTCTACAGCTATTCAACAGTTATTTCTGCAATACACAACAGAAAGCCAGGCCGATCAGCGATTTGGTAAAAAAGTATGAAACAGCGGGAGCGAAGCATTTTACCGCCACTGAATGGAACGGATACACGAAAAAAGCGCAACAGGAAATTTTGATGAAACGCCGGTTAGCTTTTTCTGCTTTTGGAGAAGTGAACTGGTGTGAAGGTTTAGGAACTGTGTTGGCTAACGATGAGGTGGTGAATGGTGTAAGTGAGCGTGGTGGCCATCCCGTTATTAAAAAGAAAATGCGTCAATGGTACTTGCGGATAACAGCTTATGCCGACAGATTATTGGAAGGTTTGGATAGAGTAGAATTTAGTGAGAGTATGAAGGAGATGCAGCGAAATTGGATTGGGAAGAGTGAGGGGGCTGAAATGGAATTTCGCCTCACCCCTAACCCCTCTCCGGCCGGAGAGGGGGAAAAAACTCCCATCCAGACTGCAAATAAAAATTTATGGCCAATCTTAAAAGATTTATCAAGAGAGAATAGAAAGTCGAATACTCTTGCAGAAGATATATTGTGGCAAAGGTTAAGAGGGAATCAACTGGATTCAAAAGTGAGACGCCAACACGTGATAGAAAATTTCATAATTGATTTTGCATTCTTAAATGAAAAATTATTAATTGAAGTGGATGGAGAGTATCATGAGGAGGAAGAACAAAAAAGGTATGATGATTCACGGTCTGCTTATTTAAGTGAAATAGGGTACAAGATTATCAGGTTTACTAATAATGAAGTAGAGAATGATACTGATACAGTTATCAATAAGATTGAACAAGAATTGAAGAGTCGAATTCCCCTCTCCCTGGGGAGAGGGGTTAGGGGTGAGGCAATTAAAGTTTACACAACACGCCCCGACACAATTTTTGGCGTTGACTTTATCGTACTTGCTCCAGAGCATGAACTGGTATCAAAAATTACAACTGCTCAACAAAAAAATAGCATTGAAGAATATCTTACTTATGTAAAAAGCCGTAGCGATCGGGAACGCATGGCCGAAGTTAAACAGATCACGGGTTGTTTTACAGGTGCTTATGCAATAAATCCTTTTGATGGAAAGCAAATACCAGTTTGGATTGCAGAATATGTACTCGCGGGTTATGGCACCGGGGCAATCATGGCCGTTCCATGCGGCGACCAACGTGATTTTGGTTTTGCAAAACATTTTAATATTCCCATCACAAATATTATTGGTGATCATTATAATGGTGAAGAAGCCAATGCTACAAAAGATGCCACACTTCAAAATTCTGGTTTTTTAAATGGCTTGCTGATGAAAGATGCGATTGGCGTAGCCATTAATAAAATTGAAGAACTTGGTATCGGTAAGCGCAAGGTGAATTACCGCATGCGGGATGCAGGCTTTAGCCGTCAACGTTATTGGGGCGAACCATTTCCAATTATCTGGGAAGATGGCATTGCTGTTCCGATAAATGAAAATGAATTGCCATTGGAGTTGCCTTTTGTAGAAAAGTACGGGCCTGGGCCCGAGGGAGAAGGGCCGTTGGCGAATATTGAGGAGTGGGCAAATGTTAGTTGGGAAGAGTTTGAAAGGGAGACTTCGGTGGACCAATCTCAACAAAAGTTTGGACAAAATTCGGCGTTGGCTGACCTCACCCCTAACCCCTATCCAAAGGAGAGGGGGACAGAGTCGCCTGCAGCATACGGTTATATAAATAGCAGTGTTGATGAATGGAAAAACACGCTACAGTTTGCAAAAGAGAATAGAAAGAATGCTACAGAAGCTGAAGCTATTATTTGGCAACAATTAAGAGATCGGCAAATTGATGGATTTAAATTTAGAAGGCAACATCCAATTGCAGGATATATTCCGGATTTTGTTTGCCTTGAAAAAAAATTGATAATAGAAATCGATGGTGAATATCACAATGATGAAGAACAAAAGATATTTGATACAGCAAGAGAAAAATGGCTGAACGAATTTGGTTATGCCATGATCAGGTTTACTAACGACGAAATAGCAAATAACTTAACAACCTCTATAAAAGCAATCAAAGAAAAACTTGCAGAAATTATAACAGTTCAGGAAGAAGTGGAGACGAGCTCCCCTCTCCTTCGGAGAGGGGTTGGGGGAGAGGTAAACCAAACTGAAACCAAACGCGAAACCTCCACCATGCCCGGTTATGCCGGCAGTAGTTGGTATTTTCTTCGTTATATGGATCCTAAAAACAATCAAACATTTTGTGACAGAACTGCCAGCGATTATTGGAACCAGGTAGATGTTTATATTGGAGGAACGGAACATGCAGTTGGGCATTTGTTGTACAGCCGCATGTGGACGAAAGTGATGTATGATTTAAATTTAATTGGGTTTGATGAGCCATTTAAACGATTGGTGAACCAGGGAATGATACAGGGTAGTAGCAGGTTTGTGTATAGAGTTGCAGGAACGAATGAGTTTGTTTCTCATGGGTTAAAAAATAAATATCAGGTAAGTGATCTTCACGTTGATGTTAGTATTGTTGATGGTACAGAATTGGATATCGAAAAATTCCGAACCTGGAAACCAGAATACAACGATGCTATTTTCATTTGCGAAGATGGAAGCTTAAATGCTCCCCTCGTCCTCGGAGAAGGGTTAGGGGTGAGGTTAATCAATGCTAAATACATTTGCGGTGTTGAAACAGAAAAGATGTCCAAATCCAAATACAATACTGTTAACCCCAACGAACTCGTTGATAAATTCGGCGCCGATACATTTCGCATGTACGAGATGTTCCTCGGTCCCGTAGAACAGAGCAAACCCTGGGATACAAAAGGGATTGAAGGAGTACACCGTTTTTTAAGAAAGCTTTGGCGACTGTTTTTTGATGATGTAAAAGGTAAAGTTTGGACAGATGAAAAAGCTACAGATGCCGAATTAAAAGTGTTGCATAAAACCATTAAGAAAATAGAATCTGATACAGAGCACTTTTCTTTCAATACCGCCGTAAGCGCATTTATGATCAGTGTGAATGAATTATCTGATCTAAAATGTTATAAGAAAGAAATACTGCAGCAGGTACTTATTTTATTGGTTCCTTATGCACCACATATTGCTGAAGAACTCTGGCATCAGTTAGGCAATGAAGGAACGATTCTGGATGCAGCATATCCCGTACTGGAGGAAAAATACTTAGTGGAAACTTCCAAAGAATATCCTGTTTCCATAAATGGGAAATTACGGACTACCATTAGTATGGATGTAAATACGCTCCAACCTGAAGCAGAAAAACTTGTTCTTGAAAATGAAGTTGTACAAAAATGGCTGGATGGTAATCCGCCTAAAAAAATCATTTTTGTAAAAGGTAAAATGGTAAACGTGGTAATATAATATTGGGTCAAAAAAGCTGAGAATAATTAAATAAAAAGTAAGGGGCTGCAGGTAAACAAAAAGAACCATTTATTGTTTTATTTAAAAACACACTACATGGCAAAATCTACCTACGAGCTAATTAGCGCATTGAGGGAAACTGCAGAAAGATTGCGAAATGGAGCCTATTATTCCTGGGGCCATCATGGGGCTTGTAATTGTGGCCACCTTCTGCAGGTGGTAACAAAATTATCGGAAGAAGAAATATTAACTTATGCTCATTCGTCTATTGGAGAATGGACAGAACTGGCTGTTGAATTTTGTCCGGTTACCAAAGCTCCACTAACGCTTGTAATATCTAAGCTGGAGGCAATCGGACTAACGCCTACGGATATTCATCATATTGAATACCTTAGTAATAAAGATGTTTTAAATTTGCTTCCCGGCGGTTTTCGTTGGTTGAAAAGAAATAAAAGAGAAGACGCTATTCTTTACTTCGAAACTTATGCATTGTTACTGGAAGAACAATATCTTCGAACAATAAATGTAGAAATTAATAACTTGATTGTTCCTACTAATGTGATGATGCAATTATCTTAAAGATGTAGCTAGTCAAACACAATAGTTACCTTCATCCTATGAATAGTATTTTAGAAAGTATATTAATTGCTCAACAGCAGAGTTTTCATCCTATTGTTGATTTCAAACCTGGCATAGACAAAATTGCTTCATTAGACATTTCCGGCTCAAATAAAGCTTTTTCGCAGGATATTTATTGCAATCCTGAAAGGTTTCAACAATATATAAATGAAAGCAGGAAATCGGCAGATGCGAGGTACCTTATTGGAGGATACCGGGAACTTCGGACTATGTATAGCCGTAGTGAACTTTTTAATAAAGATATAAGGGAAGAAAATAGTGAACAAGACGAACCAAGAAGCCTTCATCTTGGAATGGACATTTGGGCTGATGCCGGTGTACCAATATATGCTCCTCTGGGAGGCATGGTTCACAGCCTCGCTTTCAATAATAATTTTGGCGATTATGGGGCTACTATTATTCTGCAACACCAATTAGATACAGCAAATTTCTATACGTTGTATGGCCATTTGTCGTTAAAAGATCTGGGAGAAAAAAGAGTGGGGCAATTTATAACAAGAGGCGAAAAGTTTGCACATTTTGGCCCATGGGAAGAAAATGGTAACTGGCCACCCCACTTACATTTTCAGGTAATATTGGATATGGGCATTTGGGAGGGAGATTATCCCGGCGTTTGTAAAATGAGTGAAGCAATTAAATATCTCCAGAACAGCCCCGATCCCGATTTGATAGCTCAGTTGAAACGGTATATCTCCATCTAATATAAGAATCTAAGTCTTAATTTCTCAAGGCATCATACCGTCACTCAGTATACGCCTACCATTTTATTAATAATAGTTGATAAGTCTATTTCTCAGTTGGAGTAACGGGTAAAACATTGCCATTTATCCCTTTTTTTCAGCAAAAATTACTAAAATAGAAATTATTAGTGCCGGCCAGATCATAAATTATCGTTAGAATTCTATCAAAATTCCAACAAAATCACGCTTTTTCCGTTATTATTCTGTCAACTCTGGCATCAATCTTTCTACATAAAAAAAGAATAATAGTATCTTTACTTGTAATTTAATAAAAATGGATATACGCCCGGGCACCTTACTTCAACAAATTAATAGTCCAGCCGATCTTAAAAAACTTTCCAAAGACCAAATGCAATCGGTAACGGATGAGTTGCGTCAGTATATCATAGATGTGGTAAGCGTTCATGGAGGTCATTTTGGTGCAAGTTTGGGAGTGGTAGAATTAAGTGTAGCCTTGCATTATGTTTTTAATACCCCATACGATCAGTTAGTATGGGATGTAGGCCACCAGGCTTACGGGCATAAAATACTTACCGGGCGAAGAGATGAATTTCCAACCAATAGAAAATATCATGGGCTGAGTGGATTTCCAAAACGCAGTGAAAGTGAATATGATACGTTTGGTGTTGGTCATTCTTCAACATCAATCAGTGCGGCGCTTGGCATGGCGATGGCCAGTTATTATAAGGGAGAAAAAGAAAGGCAGCATATTGCAGTAATTGGCGATGGTGCTATGACGGCAGGTCTCGCATTTGAAGCAATGAACCATGCAGGTGCTGCAAACAGCAATGTGCTGATTATATTGAATGATAACTGCATGAGTATTGATCCTAACGTAGGTGCTTTAAAAGAATACTTAACGGATATCACAACTTCTCATACTTATAATAAAGTAAAGGATGATGTGTGGAAATTGCTGGGAAAATTGCCGGTGGGCAAAACATTTTCTCGTTCTATGGCACAGAAATTAACAGATGGCTTGAAGGGAATGGTGAGTAGTAGTGCCAATCTTTTTGAAGCACTTAACCTGCGTTATTTTGGTCCGGTTGATGGACATAACGTAAATAAATTAATAGATACACTTAGCGATCTCAAAGATATTCCAGGCCCCAAAATTTTACATATTAAAACGGTAAAGGGTAAAGGATACGGTTTGGCAGAAAAAGATCAAACTACCTGGCATGCACCTGGTTTATTTGATAAAGTGACTGGTGAAATAAAAAAGAAATCTTTCGATATTCCACAGCCACCAAAATACCAGGATGTTTTTGGTCATACAATAATTGAACTTGCTGAAAATAATAAGCTGATTATGGGAGTTACTCCCGCGATGCCCAGTGGATCGTCTTTAAAATATATGATGGAACAAATGCCTGATCGTGCTTTTGACGTTGGTATTTGTGAGCAACATGCTGTTACACTTAGCGCCGGTCTGGCTACGCAAGGAATGAAGGTTTTTTGCAATATCTATTCATCCTTCATGCAGCGTGCATACGATATGGTTATACACGATGTAGCCATACAGAAATTACCGGTTATATTTTGTTTAGATAGGGCAGGATTGGTGGGTGAAGATGGACCAACGCATCATGGTTGTTATGACATTGCTTATATGCGTTGTATTCCAAACATGATTATAAGCGCACCAATGAATGAATCTGAACTGCGTAACCTCATGTACACAGCACAACTCGACAGCAATACGCTTCCGTTCGTAATTCGTTACCCACGTGGAGAAGGAATGTTGGCAGATTGGAGAACGCCTATGAAAGAAATTGAAATTGGCACCGGAAGAAAATTAAAAGATGGTAATGATATCGCGATACTTACTATAGGACACCCGGGAAATTTTGCCGCCGCCGCTATTAGAGATGTAAAAGCAGATGGTATCAATCCTGCACATTACGATATGCGTTTTGTAAAACCGCTGGATGAAAAAATGTTGCATGAAGTTTTTGCAAAATTTAGTAAGATCATTACTGTAGAAGATGGAACAGTTGTAGGTGGTTTTGGAACAGCAGTGTTAGAATTTATGAATGAACATAACTACAAAGCTGATGTAAAGATCATGGGTATTCCTGATCGTTTGGTAGAGCATGGAACACCTAAGCAATTGTATGATGAGATTGGTATTGATGCGAATGGAATAGCAGATATGCTGCGGGAAATGGCAGAAGTAAAAGTATTAATATAATATTTGAAAATTGTTTATTGTAGTGCCCGGTGAGTCCGGGCATTTTTTTATTTTAAAATTTCCAATTGATCAAATTGAAATAGTATACTGTTTTGTAGATTTTCTTTATCGCTTATTTAACATATGGAGGAGATTTTTATTATGGAAATTGAATAGTACTTCATCAGACTAGTTCATCTTTTTCAACTAAGTCGTTATGAGAATTGTTGCATTGTTTTCGTTAATGATTATAATGATTAGCAGTGTTGGATATTACTTTTGGAAAAATCCATCTTCCCCTGTTAAAGTAAATAACATCTCAGTTGTAAAAAGTAACTCCGGCAATACGGTCTTGCTTATTCGGCTGAAGAAAAAGGTAGAAAATCTTAAGCAGTATTTACAGGAAAGACATTTTAACACAGATATTTGTTTTCTGATTGACATGGAGATCAATTCAGGAAAGAACCGATTTTTTGTTTATAACCTGAAAAAAGATTCCATAGAATTGGCCGGGCTTGTTACCCATGGAAGTGGTTTGGCAAATGACGGTAACAGAATTGAATTTTCCAATGTGTCTGGAAGTAATTGCACCTCGCTGGGAAGGTATCGTATCGGGAAAGCCTATAACGGGAAATTTGGATTGGCTTACAAACTAATGGGAATGGATGATACGAATAGTAAAGCCTTCGAACGTTTTGTGGTTTTACATGCGCATAGTTGTGTGCCTAACGTAGAAGTATATCCGTCAACGATCTGCGAAAGCTGGGGATGCCCCACAGTATCACCTGCCTTTTTGCAAAAGCTGAAAAAATACATTAATAATGCTGAAAAACCCATATTGCTTGAAATATATAAGTAATAAAATTTCTAACTTTCAAATCGATTTTCAACTGCTAACGCATTAGAAGGGATTATTTCAGAACTTTTACATCTAACACCATATTAACTTCTTCAGGTAGATCAATCCGTTTTCTTAACCGGGCTCTTGTTTTTTTTAAATGCCTGTTGCTGGGAAAAAAGTTGCAACAACTCAAAAAATCCAGGGGATTGTAACCCACATAAAATTTCAATCAGGATGATATCAGAAAAATATCCAGAAATAATTATAAAAAAATAGAATAATCTGCAAGTTTGCTGCAACATATTCTACACAGTTATTTACAAAGAAAATGATGTCTTTTTAACGAGAATTCTACCCAAAAGAACAATTAGTAATTTGGTTTTATTCAACTTCATAACTATTCCCAAATAAGCTTATTTTGTAACCATGAAGTTTACTTCAATTATCAACCGAAATATTTGGGTTCTTTCATTGGTCAGCCTTTTTACTGATGTAGCAAGCGAAATGCTTTATCCAGTAATGCCGGTTTACTTAAAATCTATTGGGTTTTCAATAATGCTTATTGGTATTTTGGAAGGAGTTGCAGAAGCTACTGCAGGATTAAGTAAAGGATACTTCGGTAATTTGAGTGACAATATTGGCAAACGTTTACCCTTCGTTCAAATGGGTTATGCATTTAGCGTAATCTCGAAACCGTTGATGGCAGTATTTGTGTATCCAATTTGGATATTCCTTACCCGAACGATTGATAGGTTGGGTAAAGGCATTCGTACAGGTGCAAGAGATGCTTTATTATCAGATGAAGCAACACCTGAAACAAAGGGAAGGGTATTTGGGTTTCATCGATCAATGGATAGTTTTGGTGCTGTACTGGGCCCTCTTTTTGCATTAATTTATTTGGCCTACAATCCTACAAATTATAAAACACTTTTCTTAATTGCATTTATTCCTGGCATACTTGCAATCGGGTTTACTTTTTTTATAAAAGAAAAGAAAAAAGAAGATGTTGTACTAAAACCAAAAACAAAGTTTTTAGATTTTATTCGATATTGGAAAACTAGCCCGGTTATGTATAGGAAAATTGTGATCGGCTTATTGATTTTTACATTGTTCAACAGTTCTGATGTATTCCTACTTTTAAAAATAAAAGATGCTGGGTTTAGTGATACAACAGTAATCGGTGTTTACATTTTTTATAATCTCGTATATGCATTGTGTTCATACCCCATAGGAATATTAGCAGACAAAATTGGCATGAAGAAAATTCTGGCTGCAGGTATATTGTTGTTCGCAATAACTTATTTCGGGATGGCATATGCCAATAATGTGATTGTCTTTTTTCTTTTATTTTTTATTTATGGTATTTATGCTGCTGCAACGGAAGGAATTGCAAAAGCATGGATTACAAATGTTTGTGAAAAAAATAAAACAGGTACCGCAATAGGTACTTTTACAGCTTTTCAAAGTATTGCAACTTTAATCGCAAGTTCGTTGGCTGGTATTATTTGGTTTTCGTTTGGTGCATCAGTTATATTTCTGATTAGCGGAGTCGCAGCTGTATTGGTTTCAATTTACATTATTAGGTATAATTAATTTTTTAGTAGTTTCCTATAGTTTTGCTCACAAAAATGATTCGTCTGTTTTGAATGGTTATTTTTTAAAATAAAGTATCAAACTTTCAGGCAACAACATTGACAACAATCTAGTTTTATTTTTTTTATAAAAGTGAGAATCAGTTTTTTATTATTTGCGGAATTACAGATTAATAATTATTAGTTCCTCAAATTCGTGAAGTCACATTTCTGCTCAAAACTTTATTGGAATTTCTCCAATAATCGATACAATATTTCACTGAATGTAAATATTAGATTAATTTCAAAACATGAAAGTTATTTATCATTTATTTTTTCTATTTAGCATTGTAGCTATTGTTATGTCATGGAAATGTACACCGTTAAACAAAATTCCAAATATTAAATATCATGTTTCGGGAACAATTATGCAAACTCAGAGTTATTGTGGAGGTGCTCAGCCAACAAAAGAAATATTGGATAAATTAAATACAGCAACTGGTATAGCCAATACTAGATTATTTATTAGGAAAAATGCAGTGAATTCTGTGGATATAGAGATTGTTGATTCAATAATTTCTGATACTAATGGTAATTTTTCCATTGATCTTGCTCCAGGCACCTATTGTCTTGTAGAGTCGTGGAAAGCAAAACGCTTTAGCCCCCCATCAGACAATCAGAACCAAAAAATAGATACTGTCTGTCTTAAAAACTTATATAATTTATGCGATTACGAGTTAAAAATCAGCGACAAGAATATCGAGAATTTGAAGATCGTTTTTCATCGTAATTGTATTAATAATCAACCTTGCATTACTTACAGCGGCCCTGTTCCTCCTAAAATAAAAAAACATAACTAACATATTTTACCTTACGAGTTTCAAATTATTATCAATCTACCCACGATATTATACAGGAACTTTTGAAATTGGTGATATTTGAATAATACCACTCAGGTTTCTTTTTTGTATAAAAACCAATTTCTTAAACTGAAAATTGTTTTATAATTCACTTTTAAGATATTAATCAAGATTCACTATTTCAGGTATTCCTGAACATTTTCGGTTCAATTTCCCCTCTTAATGCTGTATTTACACATGTTGTCACCCTTTTTGTACCCTGTAAATTTTAGTTTTTTTCTTTATGTAAGCTGATATTACATAGTAAATAATACCAAGGTACAAATTGAGTACAAATGAATAAAAAAAGTACCATAGTCATTTTTTTACTTTTCTTGATAGTTACACCTTTGGTATTTGCAATTTATTCCATAGTTGAAAAAGGAATAATCGAAAACCGGATGAAGGCAAGAATGGAAGAGGAAAATCTACAGACTATTATCATTAATACTGCAGAAATAGTGTGGCTGAAAGCAGAAAAAGAGTTGTTGATAAATGGAGAGCCATTCGATGTAAAAAAAATTACTAGAAACGCAAGCAGCATCACGGTGCAGGGATTATTCGATTTACAGGAAAAAAAACTTCATTCAAAATTACGTGCTTTGCAGGATGCCAGAAGTAAATCTTCCGCAACAAATAATTCATTGTTACTGCTGATTTTTACAAGTTTTTACAAGTCAGCAGATCCTGCTAATTATCAAGCAGTTTTTTTTATTCTGGCAATGCAAACCTGGCAACAGCGCCGGGATAGTCTATGCAATTTGTACAAAGAGATCTCAACTCCTCCTCCACGCTTTTTGTAATATTTTTTTTGCCTTAAATTATGGCAACGTCTTATTATTTATTATTTGCTGAAATACAGAATGCTAACGCTCCTAAACGGCTAGCAAATTTGCTGTATTCTCATTATTACTAACTAACACTTGTATCTAAATAATTTTTTATGAAGAAAATACCCTTAATCATGGGATGTATCTGCTATGCTATGATTGTAAATGCACAAGCACCAATTCCTGTACAAGATAGCACGCTAAGTGAAATTAATTTAAATGAAATAACTATTGCTGCAACGAGGTTTGCAGAACACAAAAAGTACCTTGCACAACAAGTATTAACTGTTGGGTCAAAAAAGATTGCTTTTTATAATCAGCAAACAACCGCAGAATTGTTGACACATTCAGGATCTGTACTTGTTCAAAAAAGCCAGTTAGGTGGTGGAAGTCCTGTAATACGCGGCTTTGAAGCCAATAAAGTGCTGATGGTAGTAGATGGAGTTAGAATGAACAATGCCATATTCAGGGGTGGACATCTACAAAATGTAATTACCATGGATAATACTATACTCGACAAAACAGAAATTCTCTTTGGCCCCTCATCTGTGATGTACGGCAGTGATGCACTTGGCGGAGTAATCAGTTTTTATACTAAAAACCCAATGTTGTCGCAAATAGCAGGCAAAACAGTAGTCACTGGAAATGCCTTCATTCGGTACTCCTCTGCTTACAATGAAAAAACCGGGCATGTTGATATAAATGCAGGAGGCAAAAAGTTCGGCTCACTAACTAGTTTTACATTTTCGGATTTCGGTGATTTGAAACAGGGAAGTTCCTACTACAGCAAATTTCCCAATTGGGGAAAAAGAACTTTTTATGTAGAACAGATCAATGCTGTGGATTCAATGATTAAGAACAACAATGTAAACAAACAAGTACAAACTGGTTATAAGCAGTATGATTTTTTGCAGAAGTTTTTATTTAAAACCGGAAAGGTAGAACATGTACTTAACTTTCAATATTCTACCTCTTCAGATATTTACCGTTACGACAGGCTTACAGAAACTAACGGTGCAGGCATAGCGAGAAGTGCAGAATGGTATTATGGACCTCAGGAACGTTTATTGGCAGCATGGAAAATCAATTTAGCAAAGTCGGGTATTTATGACAAAGCAGAAATAACTACAGCCTACCAGCAGGTAGAAGAAAGCCGCCACAATCGTAATTTCAGGAGTACTAAACGGAATCACCGGATAGAAAAACTTAACATCTTTAGTCTGAATGCAGACTTTGCAAAAAAAGTAAACAAGACAGAATTGGGATATGGAGCAGAGATTACATACAATAAAGTGGCTTCCCGTGCGTATGCTGAAAATATAACCAATGGTACACAAAGCACGTTAGACAGCCGGTATCCTGATGGCGGAAGCAATACTCAATCATATGCAGTTTATGCAACCGGATTGTATAAAGTATCCGAAAAAATAATTTTAAATGCCGGACTTAGGTATAGTAGTAACCGGTTGTATTCAAAGTTTAACGATACAACATTTTTCCCTTTTCCTTATAATGATATAACACAAACTTCCAATGCTGTAACTTTTAATGCGGGTATTGTATTCTTGCCTGCTGAAGGATGGAAAATATCCGGATTGATTTCTACAGGTTTCCGTACACCGAATGTAGATGATATGTCAAAAGTATTTGAAAGCGGTAATGGTACCCTTATTGTACCCAATCCAAACATAAAACCTGAAAAAACCCTAAATTATGAATTGAGCTTATCCAAAAATATTAAAAGCAAGTTCCAGGTAGGTGCCACCGTTTGGTACACTGATTATCATGATGCCCTTAGTACAGATTTCTCTACTTTAAATGGTTCTCCAACCATTGAGTATGATGGAAATACCAGCAATGTAGTAACAGTAGTAAATAAAAATTCAGCGTATGTGTGGGGACTTAGTGGAAATATCGGAGCCGCCATCAGCAGTCATTTTTCTTTTTCATCAGTAATAAACTATACTTATGGAAGGATAAAAGAAAATCCAAAAAATTATCCTTTGGATCACGTAGCACCAATATTTGGGAAAACCAGTGTGGTGGCTACATTTGGGAAATTTACCGGAGAAGTTTTCGCCCTTTATAACGGAGCTAAAGATTCAGCCAACTACAATCTTCGGGGTGAGGATAATCAGTTGTACAGTGCAGATAAAGTAAATGGTTACACTCCCTCATGGATTACAGCTAA
Source organism: uncultured Ferruginibacter sp. (assembly GCA_964496585.1). GTDB lineage: Bacteria > Bacteroidota > Bacteroidia > Chitinophagales > Chitinophagaceae > Ferruginibacter. The sequence goes on along the minus strand of CAZCAA010000013.1, from coordinate 5,453 downwards.
TATCAGGGCCGCTTATGATATAAACAAATATGTTGCTTTACAGTTTGCAATAGAAAATATAGCAGATAAATATTACCGGGTTTTTGCATCTGGATTAAGTGCGCCAGGAAGAAATTTTGTGATTACGCTTAGAGCAAAATTTTAATGGAGGCATTGGAATTGTTGGCTTGAAAAGACAATTACAAACGATTTTTTTCATCCACAATTCCCACTACTAAAACTTTCCCGTTTAGTAGTACAGGTATTCCGTCGGCAATTAAGGGGTAAATTCAAAGAGGCGCAAAGTTGATTATAAAATCCTTTGCGCCTTGTTTTAAAAATCAGACCATAATTTCTATTAGTACTTTAAAATAAATTATGAAAATTACCTGCACAGGTTAAAATTCCTTCACATATTCATCAAGATTAATTTCTTCAGGCAGATTAAGCCGTTTCCGAAGCCTTGTCCTCGTTTTTTTGACTGTTTCAGCAGATATACCCAGAATTGCGGCAGCTTCTTTATTCGTAAGATTAAGTTTTATGAAAAGAAAAAGCCGTTCTTCTGCTTCAGTAAGATCTGAGTGAGCCGTTCTTAACTTTTTGATGAAACCAGGATATACATTTTCAAAATATATTTTAAAAGATGCCCAATCCTCATCTGTTAATATTCGTTGGTTGTAAAGATTTAATTCGAAATCATCAGTTTCTGTATTAGTTTTTACTTCGATATTTTTCGATAACTTCTCTTCAAGTTCAGTAAGCAATGAATTTTTCTTCAACAATAATCGGGTCAAATCATCCAGGCTTTTCTTATCTTTTACCTTTTCAAGTTTAACCCGTTTGTTTTGAAAATACCATATTCCTGCAATGGCAATCAATGAAAACATGCCTACAATAGTAGCCCAGGTCCATTTACTTACACGGATTCTTGCCTCATCAAGTTCAATTTGTTTATTTTTTAGTCCGAGATCCTTTTGCTGGCTTTTATTTGTTGATTCAAGTTCTGCAATTTTCATTTTAACGTCAACTCCTGCAATACTATCCTTGAGCCAAAAAAAATCATACAGATAGGTATAAGCAGAGTCGTATTTCCCTTTTTGCTTATAAGCCTCTGATATGCCAAGGTAATTTTGGACAAGCCGATCCAGCCAATCATGTTGCTTGTTTATCGGAACACATTTTTTATAAATATCTATTGCCAGGTCGTTTTGGCCCATATCTGATAAATGGGAACCTTTGTTATTCAAATACATCATTTCCTTATAGGGGTCGTTATTAAACCTGGCAAGTGAAATAGCACTATCAATGTATTGAATTGACTCAGTAAGTTTTTTTTGACGTGAAAGAAGAGTGCTGTAATTATTGTAAGTGAGGGCCATTTGTTGCCTGTCAGCATATTTTTCGAGTATTGGCAAAGCAAGCGTGTAATATTCTTCTGCTTTCTCATATTCATCCAACTGTTTAAGCATAGAACTAATCTGTTCAAGTGTTTCCCCCATGCAAAGACTGTCCTTAGCGTCGGTACAAAATTTTAGCGCCATTTGATAATGTTTCAAAGCTTCTTTACTGTCATTATTAATATTATCAGCTAACAAAGCTTTTCTTAATAGAATAGCAGCATTCCAGCTGGGATTCTCTTTTGTGTTAGCAAGATTTTCAGCTTGTAGTAAGTACTTTGACGCTTCTATATAACTGTGTATTTTATAATGATCAAGAAAAAGGTATAAAATACCATAAAATTGATGGGTTTCATTTTTCTCCCGAATAGCAATTGTTAGGTAATCTTCGTGTACTTTTTTAATATTTTCAATAGAAAGAGTCGAATTCTGTTTTACAGGATTAGCTTCCCTTAATTCCTTTTTAAAATTTTGTTGTGCATGGCTGGATAGACTGGTTAGTATAAACGCAATCACTAAAAGACGATCAAAAAAGGTCATAAGTATCAATGTTTTAGCTGGCGAAAATAGCCCCTATTTTGTCTTTTAATTTAAATTTCGCACTTGTCCCCTCAATTGTCCCCCTTATAATTATGTTACTAATATAATGAATGGTAATGTTGTTCATCATATTCTTTTATTGCAAATAATTGCATTTTAGTTCATCACTATTATTTCCAATATTCTTAAAATTCTCTATTTAAACATCCGAATTCTAATTAAAAAAATTCTAATCATACACCTAAGCTTTAATAATTAAATACCAAAACATCTTTTATGCAAAAAAAATCTTTACGAAACAAAGTGCTCTTACAATTAAATAAATTTTTTGTAATTGCTGTACTGCTGTTAGTTTCTTTTGGCGCAGCGGCTCAAAATAATGAAAAGGTAAGCTGGACGAAAATGTCTGATAACCGGAATGCCAGCTTCTATGATGTTCAGAAAGATTTTTACAAACAATGGGATGAAAAAATAATCCAGATGGCCCGTAATAAGGCTTTGGGAATAAAGAAGAAAGCACCGGGCTATAAAGCATTCAAAAGATGGGAAGCCAAAATGGCACCGAGGGTTTATCCTTCTGGAGACATGTCGTTACTATCTGCTACATACCCTAATTTCCTTTCCTGGAAAAATAATGCGGCAGCGCAGAGATCAACTCCAACTTCATCCCTAACCACTGCTAATTGGACAGAACTGGGACCAGTAGGAACTCCATCGGGTCCTTCGCCCTATTCCCGTACAGGAGCAGGCAGGGTCAACTTTGTACGATTTGATCCCAACAATTCAAACACAATGTATATAGGTACTCCCGATGGCGGCTTATGGAAATCAACCAACGGTGGAACAGCCTGGACAACCAATACTGACTTTTTATCTATAATTGGTTGTGCAGACTTAGCAATCGATCCTACCAATACCAATATTATGTACCTGGCAACAGGAGATGTGGAAAGTGACAGAAGGTCTATTGGTGTATTTAAATCATTAGATGGTGGGGCTACGTGGAATCCAACGGCATTAACTTTTGCTACTACAGATAATTACCGTATGACCAAAATGTCAATGGACCCAACAAATTCATCTGTAATGATTGCAATCACTGACGGTGGGATTTTCAGAACAGATGACGGCTGGGCAACCTCCTCACAAACGCAGTCTGGTAATTTTAAGGATTTGGAATTTAATCCTGGTAACCATAACACAGTATACGCTGCAGGTTCAACCTTCTGGAAATCTACAGATAATGGAGTTTCCTGGTCACAGGTTACAACAGGGTTGCCTTCTAGTGATGTTGAAAGAATTGCTTTGGGTGTGTCTCCAGGTAATGCAGCTTACGTATATGCCTTAATTGGTAAGAGCTCAGATCAGGGTTATTTAGGCCTATACCGTTCTATTAATAATGGTACATCTTTTAGTTTGCGTTCTTCATCACCTAATTTATTAGGTTATGAAGTTGATGGTTCTGATGCCGGAGGCCAGGCCTTTTACGATTTGGCAATCGCAGTATCACCAACAAATGCAGAAATCGTCACAACAGGAGGTGTCAATCACTGGCAATCTACAAACGGAGGAACTACATGGGCTAATAAATCATATTGGGCTTCCGGCGAAGTACATGCAGATATCCATGAACTCAGCTATTTACCCGGTAGCAGTACAGTTATGTTTTCCTGCAATGACGGAGGTATTTTTAAATCTACGAATGACGGAGACGTGTGGACGGATATCACCAACAATTTAGCCATAGCACAGGTAGTTGGTTTGGGCTTATCACAAACAACTTCTACCTCACTAGTTGCAGGTATGCAGGACAACGGTACCAATTTAAAAACCGGGTCTTCCTGGAGCAATATTTTTGGTGGTGATGGCGGAGATTGTTTTATAGATCCTACCAACAGTAATACAATATTCATACAATATGTTCAGGGAGATTTCCATCGTTCAACAAATGGGGGTCTATCTACTACCACGATTACAACAGGTCTTCCTGGAGGCTTTGATTTTTACAGTAATTGGAAACAAGATCCAGTTGATGCAAACAAGTTATATACTGGAGGTGTTTCTAGATTGTACGGATCAGGCAATAAAGGGACTAGTTGGTCTGCCCTGGGAACTCCTCCAGGTTCAGGATCTATAAAAAATTTAGCCATAGCGCCAAGCAATAACACAATCCTTTATGCAGTAAAAGATAATGCCGTTTCCAAATCTACCAATTCGGGAGCAGCTTTTACAAATATTACAGGCACTTTGCCTGTGGGTAGTGCAGCCTTAACCAGTGTAACCGTTTCTAACACGGATGCAAATAAAGTATGGGTTACTTTTTCCGGTTACAGTTCAGCTAATAAAGTATTCCGGTCAGTTAACGGTGGTACTACCTGGACAAATATTTCAACAGGCCTTCCTAATCTGCCAATGAATACGTTGGTATATACCAATGGAAGTGCAAACGATGCAATATATGTAGGCGGTGATATTGGAGTATATTATTTTGACAACACACTTAGCTCATGGGTACCCTTTTTTACCGGGTTACCAAATACAAACGTGAGGGAATTAGAAATATTTAATTCAGGAAGTAAATTAAGAGCAGCCACTTATGGAAGGGGTGTTTGGGAAACTGATTTGTATTCAGCCGCTGTTAACTATACTATTACCGCCAGTGCAGGTGCAAACGGAACTATTACACCAAATGAAGCTGTTAGTGTTGCCAGTGGAGACAATCAAACTTTTACGATTGCTGCAAACGCCTGTTACCAGGTGGCAGATGTATTGGTAGATGGCGTATCGGTAGGAGCAGTTACAACATACACATTTAGTAATGTTACTGCTAATCATACAATCAGTGCAACTTTTAGCCAATTGAGTTATACAATCACAGCAACTACAGATGCCAATGGAAGCATATCACCTATTGGAGCTATAGTTGTTAACTGCGGTGCAAATCAAACCTTTACAATTGCTACAAATACATGTTACCAGGTAGCAGATGTATTGATGGATGGCGTATCAGTAGGTGCAGTTACAACATACACATTTAGTAATGTTACTGCTAATCATACAATCAGTGCTTCATTCTCTCAGTTGAGCTATACGATTACTTCAAGTGCAGGAGCAAACGGAACGATATCTCCAAACGGAGCTACAGTTGTTAACTGCGGCGCAAATCAAACCTTTGCGATTTCAGCAAATTCATGTTACCAAATTGCAGATGTTCTTGTAGATGGCGTTTCTCAGGGAGCAATATCAACTTATACGTTTAATAACGTGATGACAACCCATACTATTAGCGCAACATTTGCTTTAATAAGTTATACTGTTACTTCAAGCGCCGGAGCAAATGGAACTATATCTCCAAATGGTGCAACAGCAGTGAACTGCGATGCAAATCAAACCTTTACAATTACAGCAAATACTTGTTACCAGGTAGCAGATGTATTGGTGGATGGCGTTTCAGTAGGTGCAGTTACAACATACACATTTAGTAATGTCACTGCAAATCATACCATCAGTGCTTCATTCTCTCAGTTGAGTTATACG
>CAZCAA010000012.1:72346-77434 GCA_964496585.1 uncultured Ferruginibacter sp. | reverse complement strand
CAGGAGTGGTTGTTGTAAAACGCAAGGGCGGCATAGTGCGAATTGTTGAAAACCCGGTAGGCGATCATCTTACCCTGATTTCATCTGAGCGGCAGCGGCTTACGATTTTCAATAGCAATGGGCAGCTGCTAAAAACATTTACTACACGCGCAACTACTGAGCGAATAGGAGTAAGTGGCTATGCAGCCGGTGTGTATTACCTGAAAGGCGATGGCGTAGCGATAAGGTTTGTTATCGGGAAGTGATTTTAAAGAGGGAATCACGTGTTCATTCTTGTGAAGTAATTGTTGAGATATAATGTTGCTGGTATAATGTCTGAGGAAGATAGTTAACTTAGGAAAGTCTTTTGATTTAGGCAGAAGCGGTGTTAATTTCTTTGGCTAGGCAAGTATCAAATGCACAGGTCAGCAGCCATGCCGAGCTGTGCAGATAATAGATAAATGGAAATCAACCAGAACTGGTGACATTCGTAATCTACATCTAAACAAAGAACACGAGCAATGTTTTTCAATAAAAAATCCGGGATAACAATCCTTTGTCTGGCGTTAACATCAGCACTATCTATGAGGGATTTGCTGTATCAGGTAAAATTTTACTTAACTTCTATCTTCAGGCTTCAACGATATTGAATATCTATTAGTGTATAATCAAAATAGTTCCTGAAGTGATCAGCGGGCCGCAGCCAGACCTTATGGTATAATTTACGTGCCAGCCTGGAAGCACTTACGGTTACAAGTGTTGCTGCAGTTGTAAGTGACACGGTAAATACCTGCACTCCGTTCGCATTCAGCAAGGTAAACTGAACAAGGAAAACAGTATTTGATGCAAGCTGAACCGTTACCTGGTTGTTTGCCGGGTTAGGATAAACGTTAGCAATTCCTATCGGCACCGAACATGAATCAGTCACAATCCTTACTTGCGCTGTTCCTGTACATACCAAGGTTGTATTGGTTGCCAGTAGAAAATAAGTAGTGTCTCCAGGCAAGGCAGGTGACAACCAAAGAGACCACCCATTACTATTTTAGAATAAAAAGCCCGCGCGGGACGCGGGCTCTAGATTATTTAGTTGTGGTCCCGGCAAGAATCGAACTTGCATCTAAAGTTTAGGAAACTTCTATTCTATCCATTGAACTACGGGACCGCAAGATAAAAGCCAAAATAACAGTATTTACAACCTGCAGCTTCGTCTTTTTTCGGAGGGCAAAAGTAAGGTTTTCTTTGATTTTTACAGGTATTAAATTAAATAGACCTAACAGGTTGGATAACCTGTTAGGTCTAATCATCATCATCTATTTCATTTTGGAGCATTGATCCTAAATCGTTGATATCCTGCCGGTAGTTTAATATGTAATTTTTCAGGTTCTCTTTATTTCCAAACCAATCCAATATTTCTTTTCTTAACAACCGGGTTGGCTTATCGGAAATGAGGATATTATATGCTGAATAAGGATATGCTGCCACGTTTTTACAGTATCCGTGCTTTACTGCATTTGTTAGGATATACCCGATAATCTTCGTGAAATACTCGTCGCTATCTACTTCCACTCTTCTAAACCGCTCCTGAAACAGGCTGCCGGTGCGATCATATTTATAATTGATGGCTTTTGCATAAGCGTTAAAATAGTTAGAAAATGCCTGGGATACTTTACAAGAGCTTAGTTCGGAATTCGAATCATCTATCCTTATAAAAAAATGAAAATGATTGGGTAGCAAGTTATAACAGTAGGTCTTTGCAACTGGTTCTATATATTTTACCCAAAGAGATAGAAAATAGAAATAATTTGAAGGTTCTTTAAAAAGGTTCTCTTTATTATTGCCCCGATTATAAATATGGTAAGATTTTCCGGGTTCCAATTGTATATATGGGTCTCTTTTCATTTTTTAAAACTAAGAATAGCGTGTCAGGCTGGTATGTTGTTTTCCCCCAACCTAACAGGTATTATCCACCTGTTAGGTTGCGGAGAAACACCTGGTTCCAGTATTAACTCTAATCTCTACTCCTTATCTTTGCAGCCCGTCCAAAATTCCTTAACCGGTCGGACTAATTTTTAGCATTATGAAGTGGATGAATACGATCATTAAATACCGCCTGCCGTTGGGCATTGTATTACTGGCATTGGCCATATTTGTAAATTACCAAACCAGTTTCTGGCCATCTTTTATCATATATTTTATTGCAGTAATACTGATCGTGGGGCATTTCCTGTTTGGGCCTATGCGCCTTATACAAACTGCTATGGAAGAAGGTGATATGGAAAGGGCAAAAAAAGTAGTAGCAGGAATTAAGTTTCCGGCATTGCTCATTAAGCCGGTTCGTTCTGTTTATTATACCATCAAGGGAAACCTGGATATGGTTGACCAAAATTTTGACAGTGCAGAAATAAATATGAAAAAAAGCCTTGCACTTGGCGGTGGTGCCATGACCAAACAAGCTGAAGGTCCTAATAAATTACAACTTGGCATGCTCGCAATGCAGAAAGGTAATATCAAAGAAGCAGAAGCTTATATTCGCCAGGCCATCCGTGCAGGATTACCCGATAAAGAGAATAACGCTGCTGCTTACCTGCAGTTATGTTCTATCATGATGAACAAACGTGAATTTCGTGCAGCGAAAGAATATTTCAGAAAAGCAAAAGGATTTAAACCAACCACTCCGCAGATTGTAGACCAGATAAAGCAGATAGAGAAGTATATTACACGGATGCCGGGGTAGAACCGTTGAAAGGCTTAAGCGTTTAAAGGTTTAATGTTCGCAACACCTGTTAGCTTACGGTGCCATAAATATTTTGATCCTTGATCCTTGATCCTTGATTCTTGATCCTTGATCCTTAACCCTTCCCAAACCTCTCCTCCACCACCCTATACCTATAATCAAATATCTCCTTCAATTTTTTCTTTACCAATATTGTGTTGGCTATATCTCCCAAAATCCAGAACGGTACTTTGTAATGAACAATGTCCGTCATTTCTACACCGGCAGCTGTTTCCTTAAAATGATGCTGGTGATGCCATAAACTATATGGCCCAAAACGCTGTTCATCAACAAAGTATTTTTTATCTTCCACGTGGGTTATTTCGGTCATCCAATAAATTGGAATGCCCAGCAACGGCTTTACGGTATATTCAATTACTTGTCCGGGATACATTTTATCGCCATGATATTTAGAAACCACTTTAAAACCCATATCTGCCGGCGTTATTGCCTGCAGGTTAGCCGGGTTACTAAAAAAATCCCACGCGGCATCAAGGGAAACAGGGATAATCTGGGTTGTATGAAAGGAATAAACTCTACTCATGGCATAATAACAAAATATTTGCGGAAAAGTTTGGGGAAAAAGACGTCTGAGGGCTTAAAGTTTAAATCGTTTAAGGTTCGAATAACTTATTAACTTGCTGCGCAATGAAACCCTTAAACACTTAAACCTTCTCCATGCCAACCTACCGCGATATACTAAAAACCAAATTCACTCAGGAATATGACAAATTAAATCCTGAGCAGCGGCGGGCCGTAGATACAATCGAAGGTCCGGTAATGGTGATTGCGGGTCCAGGTACAGGAAAAACACAGATTCTCGCTGCACGGATTGGCAGAATATTGCTGGATACAGATGCATTGCCAGAAAATATTCTTTGTTTAACTTATACTGATGCCGGCACTCTTGCCATGCGCAGACGACTTCAGCAGTTCATAGGTGCCGATGCCTACAAAGTAAACATCTACACTTTTCATGCTTTTTGCAATGATGTTATACAAGATAACCTTTCGTTGTTTGAAAAAAATTCACTGGATGCGATCTCTGAACTGGAGAACATACAACTCTTTAAACAATTGATAGATTCCTTCCCAAAAAACCATCCACTAAAAAGATACCGGGGAGATGTCTATTATGAAATTAACAACCTCAAAAGTCTTTTCTCCTCCATGAAACGAGAAGGCTGGTCGCCGGAATATATTAATGGAAAAATTGATTCTTATATCCAGGATCTTCCCTCAAGAGATGAATACATTGCAAAAAGAGCTGTAGGAAATTTTAAGAAAGGCGATGTACGCATTGATAAAATTGAAGAAGAAAAAGAAAAAATAGAAAAGCTACGGGCAGCAGTAAACGAATTCGACAACTATCAGGCAATGATGCGGAAAAAGAACCGCTACGATTTTGATGATATGATAAACTGGGTAATTAAAGTATTTGAAGAAAACAAACAAGTACTATCCAGTTACCAGGAGAAGTTTCAATACATATTGGTTGATGAGTACCAGGATACCAGCGGTACGCAAAATAAACTGGTGCAGTTACTCATCAGCTATTGGGATAAACCAAATGTATTTGTTGTAGGCGATGATGACCAGAGTATCTATCGCTTCCAGGGAGCCAATATAGAAAACATGCTGGAGTTTGCCAATAGCTACACTGCTGATCTTATGACGGTAGTGCTTACCCGCAATTATAGAAGCACGCAACCTATATTGGATGTATCTAAAACCCTCATTAACAAGAACGAAGAAAGGCTGGTTAAACAAATCCCTGATTTAAGTAAAGAACTGCTTTCATCTAACGTAAAAATAAACAGTCTGCTTCAGCAGCCGCAACTCATCGAATATAATTCTGTGAAAGATGAAATGGCAGATATCAGTTATAAAGTGTTTGATCTGCTGCAAGAGGGAATCGTTCCGGGAAAGATCGCTATCATTTACAAAGAAAATAAATACGGTGAAGCGCTCTCCAAATACTTTCGCCTGAAAGGCATACCTGTTTATAGTAAACGAAGTATCAACATTCTGGAAGACCCTTTCATCAGCAAACTAATTTTAATTCTTCGTTACCTGAACGCAGAGCATGACATCCCTTACGGTGGCGATGAGATGCTGTTTGAAATACTACATTTTGATTTCTACTCCATCCCGGCAATTGAAATCGCAAAACTAACGGTAGAGGTTAATGGCAAAAAATACAACGGCGAAGCTGTATCCATCCGAAAACTACTTTCTGATAAAGCCAACCGGCCACCACAGAATCTTTTTGATGCAGGGCTAAATGAAAACCTCAAGCAGGCTGGCATCATGATAGAAAAATTAATTTCTGCTGT
>CAZCAA010000012.1:35965-72246 GCA_964496585.1 uncultured Ferruginibacter sp. | reverse complement strand
CTCGAATTTGAATACGTATTTTTCAGCGGCGTAAATGCCTCTTTCTGGGAAAAGAAAAGAAAACCAGGTGGTGGATATAAATTCCCCGATACGATGTTTGCCTCTCAACCTGCCGGCCGAGATGAAGAAGAATTACGGCGGTTGTTTTATGTTGCGTTAACGAGGGCTGAAATTCACCTGAATATTTCCTGGGCAAAATATAAAGCTGATGGCAAAGAAATGGAGCCATCTATGTTTATTGCTGAAATTATGGAAGAGCATGCTATTCCAATTCAGAAAATAGCCTTATCGGAAGAACAACTGATGGACTTTGAATTACTACAGTTCATTGCACAGGCACCGGAAATCGATAAAACAGAAGAAGATTTCATCACACCGATTCTGGAAAAATTTGTAATGAATGTAACAGCATTGAACAGTTATCTCAATTGTCCGCTGGGGTTTTATTACAGGAACCTTATCCGCATTCCTTCCGGTAAAAATGAGGCAACAGAATTTGGTAGTGCCATTCATCACGCACTTGAAAAGTTTTTCCGCAACATGCAGGATGGTAAACAGGAAACCTTCCCTTCCAAAGAAACCATGATCAGCGAATTTAAATGGTACATGAATCGACACCGCGAAAATTTTACCAAAGAAGCATTTGAAAGAAGAATGGAATATGGCGATGAAGTTTTACGCAATTATTATGACAAGTATATCAACAATTGGAACAAAGTAGTTGCAGTAGAAAGAAATATCAGAGGTGTGGTGGTAAACAATGTTCCTTTAAAAGGAAAACTTGATAAGCTGGAGTTCAATGGCAAAGAAGTAAATGTTGTAGATTATAAAAGTGGCGATATTGATAAGGCCATGGCAAAAATGAAACCTCCACATGAAAAAGATCCTAACGGTGGCGATTACTGGCGGCAAGCTGTATTTTACAAAATACTTATAGATAACTACGAACAAAAAGATTGGAAGGTAGTAAGTACAGAATTCGATTTTGTAGAACCTGATAAAAAGAAAGAATACAGGAAAGTAAAAATTACCATTACCCCTCAGGATACTGAAACAGTAAGCCAGCAAATAAAGGAAGTGTGGGCAAAGATACAGGCAAGAGATTTTTATACCGGTTGCGGCAAAGAAGATTGCCATTGGTGCAATTTTGTAAAGAATAATAAACTGGCAGTAGCTTTGCATGATCTGGAGGAAGTACAGGAATAGCAAACCGGATGTTGAAAGAGAATTTCCGCATGAACCTGTCTGCTTACTGTTTACCGATACTTTTATCAATTCGTTTGCTTTCTAAATTCCATTAACATCCCTATTTGTAATAACTTCATGCAAAATTTTACAGAAGGACCTTCCATGAAACGAAATTTACTTGTATTGCTTGGGTTAATCATTGGTTTTTACAGTGTGGTTACAGTTAACAGTGGCTGCGCCCAGATCGGATATCCAACCGGCGGTGTCGCAGACAGCCTGGCGCCAGTTTTAGTAAAGTCATCTCCCGAAATAGATAAGCTTAACTTTACCGGCAACAGAATCACCCTAACCTTTGATGAATACATTGAGATAAAAGATATTCAAACCAACCTGCTTATTTCCCCACTTCCCAAAACAAATCCTACCATCAGTAGCAACCTTAAAACGGTTAGCATTAAATTAAAAGATACCCTTCTGCCTAATACAACTTACAGCATCAATTTTGGAAATTCAATTGTGGATGTTCACGAAGGCAATCCTTTGAAGAACTTCTCTTATACTTTTTCTACCGGAAATATGATTGATTCCCTTGAATTAAGCGGTAAAGTATTGCTGGCAGAAAGTGGAAAAGCCGACAGCACCATCATGCTCTTATTATACAGAAATGCATCTGATTCAGATGTTACTTTTCGTAAACCTGATTACATTACCAGGAGCGATGCTAACGGTTTATTCAAATTCAAATATTTACCAGCAGCAGCATTCAACATATATGCATTGAAAGATGGTGACGGCGGTAAAACATATAATTCAAAAACAGAAACCTTTGCTTTTTATGATAGTGAAGTAAATACCGCAGAGCCTGCGAAGTCAATTACACTTTTCGCTTTTGCTTTGGAAAAACCTGCTCCATTGAACCCTGTGCCTTCAGGACAAAAGAAACCGGCAGAAAAGAAACTTCGCTATACCAATAGTTTAATTGCTAAACAACAGGACATTCTGCAACCGCTGAATTTTACGTTTACCAACGGGATAAAATCATTCGATGCCCGTAAACTAACGATTACCGATACCAGCTTTAATACAATTCCAAATTTAACGCCCACGTTAGATAGTACACGCCAAAAACTGGAAGTAAAAGTGAACTGGATTCCTGAAACGGAATATTATTTTATTTTACAGAAAGATGCACTGGAAGATTCTGCCGGTAACAGCCTTGAAAAAGCAGATACCGTTCGTTTTACCACTAAGAAATTATCTGATTATGGTAGCATCGTTTTAAGATTTAGAAATATTGATTTGTCTAAACATCCGGTTATCCAATTTTTGCAAGCAGACGCTGTAAAATATTATTATCCTGTAACTGGTTCCGAATGGAGCAATAAACGATTCCCGCCAGGAGAATATGAAATAAGAATACTATACGATGATAATAACAATGGCATTTGGGATCCGGGTAATTTTAAAGAAAAGCGGCAACCTGAACGAGCCGTTTCGCTTCCGCAAAAACTAGCTATTAAGGCCGACTGGGAAAATGAACGGGAAATCCAGTTGTAAAAGTATTACCCGCCGCTTTTCTCGTAAATAGTATTCCATTTTATTGAAATCCTACGGTCAAAATCACTCTCCAGATAGCAGATTGCTATTATCTTTGCAGCATGATTTTTTCTTCTTCTCTACTTGAAAATGCAGTGAACGAGTTTGCCAAACTTCCGGGTATTGGTAAAAAAACAGCGCTAAGGCTGGTGCTACACCTGATAAAACAAGATGAATTGCAGGTAACGTATTTCAGCAATGCTATTTCACTTTTGAGAAAGGAGATAAAGTTCTGCAAACGATGCCATAATATTTCTGATAAAGAGTTGTGCAATATTTGCAGCAATACCATGCGTAAACAGGAACTAATTTGCGTGGTAGAAAATATAAGAGATGTAATTGCTATTGAAAGCACGCAGCAATTCAACGGAATTTATCATGTATTGGGTGGCATCATTTCTCCGCTTGATGGCATCGGTCCCGACCAGTTAAACATTGACTCACTTGTTAAACGGGTGAACGAAGAGCAGGTGCAGGAGATTATATTCGCATTAAACCCCAATATACAAGGCGATACAACAGTGTACTATATTGGTCGAAAACTCAAATCTGCTCCTGTAAAGTTTACCACCATTGCCAGGGGCATCTCCTTTGGTGGCGAACTGGAATATGCTGATGAAATGACACTTGCCAAAAGTATCAGTAACAGGATACCTGTTAGTTCAATTGATAATGGCCAACTAACAATGGGCAATTAATACAAGTTTTCAATCTTTCATTAACAGGTTTCTCAAAAGAAAATCAAACAAGTTGTACTGTAACACATTGCAAGTTTTGCCATAGTTTATTTTTTATATATCTTCCCATTTGTAAGAGAGAGAAAATAAAGATCCGTAAATCCACTAACCCATGATCTTCGTTTATTTCCTGCCCTATTCCCAACATCCTACAATAAATGCCTAATTAACCTGTGAAAAATTGCTGGTAAATCTATCTGCAATGAAAGCTAAATACTCAAAATACCTGCAAAGGATACTGTATTTTTCCTATCTACTGTTTTTTGTATCCCTCGTGTTTTCGTCCCGGGGCTTTAGCAGCATTAGTATAGGCCTTATAATTATTGCCAGCCTTGTAAAAAACAAGTTGGAAACGGGCAGATTATTTCATCCGAATTTATACAATGGCTTATTTATTTCCTGTAGTGTATTTTATCTTTTTCAGGTTATACTGCTGTTATCTTCAAATAACCAAACAGAGGCATTCAAACAGATCCAGTTAAAAAGTGGGCTGTTTTTTGTACCGTTGGCACTTTGTTGCAGCAACTATATTACTTATACGGTATTACAAAAGCTGATGAAATACTACGTGCTTATTATTACGGCAGCATTATTATACTGCCTGTCAATTGCTGTATTTAATTATTTTGCAATTGAGAATAATTCAGGCTTATTTTTCTACCACGCATTGGTAAAACCAATTCACCAGCATGCCGTACAGTTTTCAATTCTGGTTTTTATAGCTGTGATGCATCTACTTGAAACTGCAAAAAAAGGACTTTATCTTAAAAAGAAGCTAATACATTTTGTATTACTTTTATTCTTAACCATAACGCTCTTGTTGCTTTCCTGTAAGCTAGTCATTCTGTTTACCGCGGGTTGCTACCTCTATTACCTGTTTCTTTTTTATCAAACAACATTACAACTTAAATCTATCAGCCTGGTGGCAATTGCTACTGCACTGGTTATGATGTCGTTTGTAATATTTACAAAAAATCAGGTTAGTAAACGATTCAATGAAATACTAGACAACAACTTTAACCTGGTGAATCAGCAAAAATTTGATCCGGGAATTTATTTTAATGGCATACAATTCAGGTTATTACAGGCAAGGTTTGTTACAGAGATCCTGGATGAAAAGGATGCCTGGTTTAGTGGCGTTAATACCGATGCCCAAAAATTACTGGTACAAAAATACACAGCCAGCAATATGTATTTAGGCAATGGTAAAGATGATCACGGTTACACCGAATACAATACTCATAACCAGTTTCTGGAGTCTTTGCTGCAATCTGGTGTATTTGGACTGATTGCATATATCACTATTTTTGCTTCCATGATCAGGTTGGCCGTTAAAAGAAAAAACAGGGAACTTACTTTTATTATCGCACTGCTACTTGCTTATAGCCTCAAAGAATCTGTGTTGGAAAGACAATACGGTATTATGATATTCACTTTCTTCCCTTTGTTGTTTTATTTTGGTAAAAAGAAAAAAATAAGTTCAAAGCGATCCTTAAACATTTCACCGGAGTTGAATTGACATACAATTGCTTCTAACTTCATTGTTGCTTTTAATACTCTTGCAGAGGGTATTTGCATTGGCAAATGAAAATAATTGTCACTACCCAGGCGGATACTACCGACAATAAATATCGAGTTTTTTATACAAAAAATTCAGCGTAACAGCATCGCAGATTTCTTGAATAAATTTCTCGATACCAATGTAAAAAGATTAAGAAAAATCATCTCAAAGATACTCTCAGTAACATTTTGTGTTTCGGCTTTCTTGCTGTAGCTTTGCAACTTAACGGGTGAGGATTTGTTTATTGTTCAACTCCTGTTAATTAAGTAAAAAAATTGAACTAATAAACGAAGGCATCTCCCAACAGCTCCACAGGATTTGGAATTCGTTTACAAGTTTACTTTTTTTTATTGTCCGGGCATCACAGCTTTGTGGTACATCGTTGCGTCGCACATTTGTGCCACAGCGCTTTAGGAAGCAATACGGCGGTTGCCTTCAACATTAAATGAAATATTTATGAATAATATCAGGGAGATTTTAAAAAAACGTATCCTAATCATTGATGGTGCAATGGGCACTATGATACAACGATATAAACTGGAGGAATCAGATTATCGGGGTACCCGATTTGCCAGCTGGCATACAGATGTAAAGGGCAACAACGACCTGCTAAGCATCACGCAACCGCAAATCATAGAAGAAATACATAGTCAATACATGGAAGCTGGTGCCGATATTATTGAAACTAATACTTTCAGCAGCACTTCTATTGCCCAGGCAGATTATGAAATGCAATCACTCGCATACGAATTAAATGTTGCTTCGGCTGGATGTGCTCGTCGCGCTGCCGACAAGTTTACGGCAAAAAATCCTGATAAGCCAAGGTTTGTTGCGGGTGCTATTGGTCCATTAAATAAAACGCTGTCACTTTCACCAGATGTAAATAATCCGGGCTTCAGGGCTGTTAGTTTTGATGAAGTTGCAGCAGCTTATACCGAACAAATTAAAGGATTGGTAGATGGCGGCGTTGACCTGCTTCTGATTGAAACCATCTTTGATACATTGAATGCAAAAGCGGCTATCTATGCAGCTAAGAATTTTTTCAGGAAAAACCAACTGCAGGAATTACCTATTATGATATCAGGCACAATAACAGATGCCAGCGGAAGAACATTGAGCGGACAAACATTGGAGGCATTTTATGTTTCAGTAATGCATGCAAATCCACTGAGCATCGGTTTGAACTGCGCATTGGGCGCAGCTGAAATGAGGCCCCATATTGAGGAGTTGAGTGAAATTGCCAGTTGCTTTACATCTGCTTATCCAAATGCCGGGCTTCCAAATGCATTTGGAGAGTATGATGAACAGCCACACCAAACAGCTCACATCATTGAAGAGTGGGCTGCCAACGGGTGGCTTAATATTGTTGGTGGTTGCTGCGGCACTACTCCCGATCATATAAAACATATTGCAGATGAAGTGGCGAAGTTTAAACCGAGGCTGTTACCGATTGTTGAAACGGAGCTGGTTTAATTACAGGCAGTCGGTTTTAACCACAGAGTTAACGGAGGTTTTTCACAGAGATTTACAGAGTGTTTTTTCTATTTTGCACGTCTTAATAAAAATAACTATTTACTCTTTTAAACTTTGTGGTTAAAAAACAAACTGTGGAAAATATAAATGATTTAACGGATAGTATTCTAAAATTTGCCTTTAAAGTTCATACGAAATTAGGACCTGGTTTACTCGAATCTTCTTACAAAGAATGTTTATACTATGAACTAAACAAAAATGGCATTTACACTGAAAAAGAAAAGGCAATGCCGTTATATTATGAACAAATAAAAATGGAAATTGGATATAGAGTTGATTTGATGGTTGAAAATAAAGTTGTAGTAGAAATTAAATGTACAGAATCCTTAAACGATGTGCATACTGCCCAGGTGCTGACCTACTTAAAATTATCTGGTTGTAAAATTGGGTTATTATTAAACTTTAAAACATCAAGTTTAAAAAATGGGATAAAAAGATTCACAATATAACTCTGTGAAACTCTTTAATTACTCATTTACACTCTGTGGTTAAAAAAAGCATTATGAACGAAACAATTCACATCAAACCCTACCTCCGCCTAAGCGGCCTCGAACCACTTATTGTTCGTCCGGAAACGAATTTTGTAAATGTTGGCGAGCGTACAAACGTTACAGGTAGTAAAAAATTTGCACGCCTCATAAGAGACGGCCAATACGAAGAAGCATTATCAGTGGCCCGGCAACAAGTGGAAAACGGAGCCCAGGTTATTGATGTAAATATGGATGATGCCATGCTTGAAGGTGTGGAAGCGATGCGTACTTTTTTAAACCTCGTGCAGGCAGAACCGGATATTGCCCGTATTCCTATCATGATCGACAGCAGCAAGTTCGAGATCATAGAAGCCGGTTTAAAATGCGTTCAGGGTAAATGCATTGTAAATTCCATTTCAATGAAAGAAGGGGAAGCGAAATTTATAGAACAGGCCTTCATCTGCAAAAGTTATGGCGCTTCTATAATCGTAATGGCGTTCGACGAAGTAGGACAGGCAGATACAAAAGAAAGAAAAGTAGAGATCTGTCATCGTGCATACAAAATCCTTACAGAGCAGGTTGGTTATGAAGCACAGGATATTATTTTTGATCCAAACATATTTGCCATTGCAACCGGTATTGAAGAACATAATAACTATGCAGTTGATTTTATTGAAGCAACAAAAGAGATAAAAAAATTAATGCCGCTTACCAAAATCAGTGGTGGTGTAAGCAATGTTTCTTTTTCTTTCCGTGGCAATGATCACGTGCGTGAAGCAATTCACAGCGTATTTCTTTATTATGCCATTAAAGCGGGCATGGATATGGGGATTGTAAACGCCGGACAACTGGTGGTATACGATGAGATTGAGCCTCAATTAAAACAACTCTGTGAAGATGTTGTACTGAACAGGAATAACGATAACAATGAAGCAACTGAAAAACTTATACAATTTGCAGAAACAGTAAAAGCCAAAGGCAAGGAAACAGTAAAAGATGAAAAGTGGCGTAACGAAACTGTAGAAAAACGTATGTCTCACTCCCTCGTAAATGGTATTACAGATTTTATTGAAGAAGATACAGAAGAAGCAAGATTAAAATACCCAAAGCCATTGGATGTAATTGAAGGTCCGTTAATGGATGGAATGAACATCGTTGGAGATCTTTTTGGTGCAGGTAAAATGTTTTTACCACAGGTAGTTAAAAGTGCCCGTGTAATGAAAAAAGCAGTAGCTGTTCTCACACCATTTATTGAGCAGGAAAAGGAAGACAAACGACTTGCCCACATTGCAGCAGGTACCGTAAATGAAGAATCAGGAGGTGCTGCAAAAATATTACTGGCCACGGTTAAAGGCGATGTACACGATATCGGTAAAAACATTGTTGGTGTTGTACTAGGATGTAATGGATATGATATTATCGACCTCGGTGTAATGGTACCTGCTGACAAAATATTATCAGAGGCAAGAAAACACAATGTTGATATTATCGGCTTAAGCGGCCTTATCACACCTTCATTGGACGAAATGGTTCATATCAGTAGAGAAATGAAACGGCAGAAAATGGAACTTCCTTTACTTATTGGCGGAGCCACCACCAGCCGCATGCATACAGCAGTAAAGATTGCACCCGAATACGAAGAAGGTGTAGTGCATGTGCTTGATGCAAGTAGGAGTGTAACCGTTGCCGGTAGTTTATTAAATAAAGAAACAAAGCCGGGCTTTCTAAACGAAATAAAAAAAGAGTACGAGAAACTAAAAACAGATTTTGGAAATAAAAAATCTACCAAACAGCTTCTTATGTTTTCAGAAGCACAGGCAAACGGCAGTAAAATAAATTGGGAAAATTATCAACCTGTAACGCCGTCGTTTACGGGTGCAAAAACACTTGATAATTATAACCTGGCGGAAATAGCAACTTACATCGACTGGCAACCATTTTTCATTGCCTGGGAAATGCACGGAAAATTTCCTGCTATTTTAACGGATGAAGTAATTGGAAAAGAAGCCAGTAATTTATACGCTGATGCCCAAAAATTACTTAAACAGATTATTAAAGAAAAATGGCTTACCGCCCGTGGCTGTGTAGGCTTTTGGCCGGCAAATAAAGTTAGTCATGATACCGTTGACCTTATTACCGACGCGGGTGTTGTATCATTAGAATTTTTACGCCAGCAGGTAAAAAAAGCTCCGGGCCAACCAAACATTTCATTAGCTGATTTTATCTCGCCTGCCGAAACTAGCTACCAGGATTATATCGGTGCGTTCAGTGTAACCATTGAAGGAATAGAGCCACATATAAAAAGATTTGAAACAAACCTAGATGACTACAATAAAATAATTTTGCAGGCATTGGCCGATCGCCTGGCAGAAGCTTTTGCCGAATTACTACATGCAAAAGCAAGAACTGAATATTGGGGTTATGTAAACAACGAACAGCTCAGCAACGAACAAATGATCAAAGAAGAATATCTTGGCATCAGGCCGGCGCCGGGTTACCCTGCTTGTCCGGACCATACAGAAAAGTATAAATTATTTGAACTCTTAGGCGGTGAAGAAGCAACAGGCATTCATCTTACAGAATCGTTGGCCATGTACCCCGCTGCTTCGGTTTGCGGCTGGTATTTTGCCAATCCGGAAAGTAAATATTTCGGTATTGGAAAAATTGGAAAAGATCAACTGGAAGATTATGCTACAAGAAAAGGCATGAGCCTCGAGGATGCTACGAGATGGTTGCGGCCTGTATTGGAATAATTGTAATAGAATAATGGGTTTAGTTTTTAATTTTCGGCAGCATTGTTTCCCATGAGTATTTTCATCTCTTGTGCGCTTTTGGCATCGTTCAAACCTTTTACCAATAAAACGATGATAACCACTTTCATTATAATGCCTTTATAAATGGTGGTGATATCCAGCAGCGCATTTAATAAAATGAATGCGCCGTAAATAATAAGTGCGCCAATGATCGCATAATATGGTTTCCTTTTTGTCCACAGTGCCATAGCTACCAGGGCAACTATAAACGCTCCCCATATTATAAAGTCGAGCCACAGGTATTCATATTCCGCCGGGGAATTGTAAGCAAGTACAATAATATTTAATACCAATACTCCAGCTGCTACAAAAATCGCATTTCTTGCCTGGCGAATATGTTTGTCATAACCTGCCATTGAAAATTCATCTGCAGAAAAAATGCTGTCATTTTTATTTCGGTTACTATCTGGTACTGGGGTAATATTTTCCATTGCGGATGTTTATTTTTACAAAATTAAATATAATCAATAGATGCGAATCATATCATACAATGTAAACGGAATACGGGCAGCGATAAAAAAAGGATTTATCGACTGGCTTAAAACAGATCCTGCCGATATCATTTGCCTGCAGGAAACAAAAGCTACCAATGCAGATATTGATGTAAAACTGTTGGAAGATCTCGGTTTTGAGCATCATTGGTTTAGTGCGCAAAAAAAAGGTTACAGCGGTGTGGCTGTATTTACCAAGATAAAACCAGATAGTGTAAAAACCGGATGTGGTTTTGAGATGAGTGATTTTGAAGGCCGCGTAATTGAATTACAATTTGGAGATATTAAACTGATCAACGCTTATTTTCCATCGGGTACATCGGGAGACGAAAGGCAAACGTATAAATATAAATTTCTGGATGAATTTCACGGGTATCTGGAAAAAACGAAAAAGAAAAATCCAAAGATTATTTTATGTGGAGATTATAATATTGCCCACAATGAAATTGATATCCACGATCCAAAGGGAAATAAAAAATCTTCGGGCTTTTTGCCGGAAGAAAGAACCTGGATGGATAAATTTTTAGGTGCAGGATGGATCGATACTTTTCGCGTATTCCATGCTGAGCCACATCGCTATAGCTGGTGGAGTCAGCGTTTCCCAAGTGTAAGGCTTGATAACAAAGGTTGGCGTATCGACTATTTTTCTGTTACTACAGCACTCAAGGATCAATTAGTAGATGCGGATATTTATCATGATGTAAAACACAGCGATCATTGCCCCATCTACCTGGAGATCAAACAATAACAATACTTTCTGGGCACTTAATCATTGTATCTTTTTTTCTTTTCACGCCGAAATTATTATTAATAACAACTTCAACTAAATACATGTTCATTTATAATGTAACCATCAAAATACACGAAACCATTCATCACGACTGGCTTAAATGGCTGAAGGAGGAACATATTCCTGATGTAATGGCAAGCGATTGCTTTACAAAAGCCAGCATTTTACGTTTACTGGAAATAGACGACAGCGAAGGACCTACTTACGCTGTACAGTATTTTGCCGACAGCAAATCGCTCTATAATCAATATATCAGCCAGTTTGCAGCAGGCATGCGTCAAAAAAGTTTCGACAAATGGGGAGATAAATTCATCGCTTTCCGCTCTGTTATGCAGGTTGTTAACTAATTGTGCAAAAGAAAAATGAAACAATTTTTTAATCAAAATTATTTCTTTATAATTACGTCAAATCCGCACGGGACAAGGATTGTAGCAATCATCCTCTGAAACGCCCTGCCATAAAGGGTTTCAGCTAATATGTACTTAAAACCTTTTTTCCGAAAATTATAATTTCACCCTAAAATGCTTGCCAACTGCGGTTTTCCTGCCATTTTAAAATTTTTATTTTTTGAAATAAACTTTTGTCGCAATTAAAAACCTTCTATATTTGTTGCACTTAAAATTCTCAAAAACTTTATTATGAACAAAGCTGAATTAATTGCAAAAATTGCTGATGATGCAGGCATCACAAAAACTCAGGCAAATGCTACTTTAGATTCTTTTATCGAAGCAGTAACCATGACATTAAAAAAGGGCAACAAAGTTACTTTAGTTGGTTTTGGAACTTTCTCAGTTTCAAAAAGAGCTGCACGTAACGGACGTAATCCTCAAACAGGTGCTGTTATTAAAATCAAAGCGAAGAAAGTTGCCAAGTTTAAGGCAGGTAAAGAGCTTTCCAGCAAAATGTAATTTGCATTTTAAAAAATTTAGAAGCAAGGCGCTCACGTGTCTTGCTTTTTTTGTTATACTTTTGATTAAAATAAAATAAATAATATGGGACGTGGTGATATAAAAACCAAAAAAGGAAAAATTTTTGCAGGTAGTTTTGGTAAATCAAGACCAGCAAAACAAGTTAAGGCTGCAACAGCTGTTGCCGCAGCGCCTAAAAAAGAAGCCGCAAAAAAAAGTAAATAATTCTTCTATAAGTTGATACAGTTAATAGGGCTATTGCTGCTTTATTAACTGTATCTGTCTTTTACGTAGGTTAGGGTGCCAGTCTTTCTTTACTCCATACATTTTCTGTTAGGTTGTTACTGGCTGTGTTTAGGCTATACCTGATCCTGTCGTGCAACCTTCCCGGCCTACCCTGCCAAAATTCTATCATAGATGGTTTTACCAGATAACCACCCCAGTGAGGAGGCCTTGGAACTGCAATACCATTGTATTGCTGTAACAACCTGGCTTCTGTTTCTTCAAGCGTTTCCCTGGAAGCAATAACTTTACTTTGAGGAGATACCCAGGCTCCAATCTTACTAGCTTCTGGTCGTGAATTAAAATATTCGTCACTTTCTGCGCTGCTAACTTTTTCAATGATACCTTCTACTCTTACCTGGCGTTCCAGTTCTTTCCAAAAAAATACGAGGCTCGCATGTGGGTTAGCGGTAATATCGGTGGCCTTCCTGCTATCGTAGTTTGTGAAAAAAACAAAACCGGCGGCAGAAAAGCCTTTTAATAAAACTATCCGTGCAGATGGATGGTTGTTAGCACCTACTGTACAAAGCGTCATGGCATTCGATTCATCAATATTACTTTCGATTACTTCCTTCCACCATACTTCAAATTGTGCAATAGGATTATCAAGTGTTCCTGATTTCTCTAATGTTTCCAGTTTATAGTCTCTTCTTACGTCGGCAATATTTTTCATGTTAACTATTTTCAAATGCAAAAGTCTGCCTATTAACGCAAATAAAAAAGCATCCTTTAAAGGGATGCCTGCTTATCAAATTATTTTAAAATTCGCCTTTTGTTTAAATTCCTACAATTAACAACAAAGAAGGTTTATGAAACTGCCTAAACCTAACACAGCCACATACACTGAGATAAAGGGAAATCCAAATTATCTATACATCTGTTTCTTTATTTTCCGCAGTTGCCAGTTTCCTTAACTCTTCTAATTCTTCCTTTAAAAAGCCGTTTTCCATTGAAGCAATCTCATGGCTGCTCTCGAGCTCTGCAACACGGGTGGTTAGCTCAGCAATTTGTTTGTAAAGTGAAGCAACTGTGTCCATTTCGCTTTGCACATCCATTAAGGCAGCCTTGGTACTTTCAAACTGGTCTTTGATATTATAAAATTCAGTTTCCATGTTAATGGACTGCACCAACTCTTCTTCCAGGCTTGCTTCTCTTTTTGCAGAACCTTCGGCGTCTTTTTGTTGATTGCCGATAACATCTTGTAGCGAATAAAATTCATCCAGGTTCATATCTAACCTACTTTGCAGTAGCACTGCGTGGGCGGCAGTATTTCTTAATATCTCGAGTTCTTCTTCTCTAACCTGTATCATTTCATTCACATCCTGCAACTGGATCTGCAGTAATTCATTTTCACTTATAAGTTGTTGCAAAAGGCTATCAGGTAGCATAAATTGATCAGGTTGTTTTAAATGTAGGAATTTAATCTGTACATGAGATAAACTTTTTTACTTTTATTGGTATTTAACGGCGTTACGGGGCAACAAAAAGGATCTTCATAGTATCTAATTAAAGTTAATATCTCCTATTTCCGTAAAACAAACATTGACCGACGAGGAATTAATAAAAGGATGTACAAGGGATGAAGCCGCCTGTCAGAAGGAGGTTTTTGACCGCTACGCAAGTCGTATGCTTGGCGTATGCCATCGTTTTGCCCGCAATAGTGCAGACGCAGAAGATATTTTGCAGGACGCATTTATTAAAGTTTTTGCAAAAATCCACCAGTTTAAATCAGAAGGTTCCTTTGAAGGTTGGATTAGAAAAATTGTGGTTAATACCGCTATCAAAAAATATTCATTGATCCGTTACAGCAAAGAGTTAGTTGGTGTTGAGTTAACTGATCAATCGCAACCAACCAACGATCCCTTTGCTTATGGCCATTTATCAGAAAAGGATTTAATGGCGTTGATCAATGAATTACCCGATGGCTATAGGATCATCTTTAACTTATATGTAATAGAAGGATACCAACATGATGAAATTGCAGGTATGCTGGGCATTCAATCCGGAACAAGCAGGAGCCAGCTTGTAAAAGCACGGATGATGCTACAAAAACAAATTTTACAACTACAAAAGGTAGCAGTATGATAAATAATTCTTCATTTGATGACCAGGTGAAAAAGCAATTTGCTGATTACCAGCCGGAAGTACCTCACCATATCTGGGAGAATATTACAGCAAAAAAAGACAAAAAAAGGCCGGCAGCTTTCCTTTTTACGATTAAAGGCAGGCGCCTAGCGATTTTATTGGGCATACTCTTGGTAGCCGGTACTGCTGCAATATTAATCAGTAAACAAAATAAAACAATTATCAACCGTGTTCACGCTCCTTCATTAACAGTTGCCACTATATCAGAAGATGGCACATCAAAATCATTAATTGTAAAAAATGAAATTCCAACTAATATTTCCTCCTTACTTGCAGACTCATTAAACAGCAATCAAAATACTAATAGTACTCCTTATATCGGAATAAGAAACCCCTCCATCCGTGTTGATAAAACTTTGCGTACTGATGGTAACAGCATCTCTAAAAGCGTAAGCAGCAAGTTTATTGATATTGATGCAAACATTACTTCACATTCTAAGAGTGTAAAAAATCAGCAGACGAAAGCAAAATCTATTGCTGCAAATGCAGTTAGAAGTAATCATTATGCTCAAAGCCCAAATGAGGGAAATGAGTTCCATGATAAAAATCTGCAAACAAGCTCATCCATTAGTTCAAGGATAAAATTAAAAGGTAAATCATCTGTGTTAACTAACAGAGCAGAGCTGGAAAATGAAGAAAATAATACTGCAGTAGAGCCTTCTCGATCTCTAATTAATTCAGGGGAAAATTTTTATGTTCAAAAGCAATTTCTTAACCCTGAACTGTTGAATACAAACAAAATATTCAACTTTTCAGTTAAAACAATCCAGATTAATGGATTAAATATTCCTTGTCCGGGCTCACAAAAAAATGGCGCGGCAGGCAAAAGCTATCTTGAAATTTACGGTGGCCCTGATTATGCGTTCAGAAGTTTTAATGACACTGCTAATTCTGCTTACCTCCAAAAAAGGAAAGAGAGTACCAGTTTCACTTCGGCTTTCAGTGCCGGACTACGATATACGAAGGTTTTTAATAACGCACTGAGCTTTCGCACGGGTATCAATTTTAGCCAAGTAAATGAAACTTTCAAATTTGTAGATGGCCAGGTTGTTCAGTTGGTTTATACAATAGATAATAATGGAGATACTACCGGCAATTACGCCGCAACGAGCAACCGTTATAAAAGAACTCAAAACAGGTATAGAACAATTGATATTCCAATTGTAATTGGTTACGAAATGGGCAACAAACGGTTGCATGCCAACATAAACGCAGGTATTATATTAAATGCCTATAGTTGGCAGAAAGGAGATGTGCTCGATAATTCCTACCAGCCGGTGAGTATTACAACAGGCAAAGCGAATTCGCCTTATCAGTTTAAAACAAATGTAGGATTAGGTTTTACTGGAGCTGTTTCACTTTATTACAAGCTCAGCAATCACCTGCATTTTTTGGCAGAGCCATATTTCAGGTATAATTTTTCTGCAGCAAATAAAGCAGACATCACCCTTAAACAGAAATTTACAACTACAGGTATAAGACTAGGATTAAGATTTGATTTTTAAATCAGGCAACGAAATCAAAAGTAGAGGAATCTAAAAATGATAAGCTTTTGGTTTGTTAGCTTATATGAGGGAACAAAAGCTGTTGTGGTAGACAGCTTTTGTTTTTATATCTTATTCAATACTGATAGTAATAGAACTCAGGTAATTAACTTACCAACGTCCCAACTTTTTCCCCTGTTACAACGCTCATTAAATTTCCTGGTTTGTTCATGTCGAACACAATGATTGGAAGATTATTTTCCATGCACAACGTAAATGCTGTCATATCCATTACGCTTAATTTCTTAGCGATACATTCTGCGTAACTGATTTTGTCAAATTTAGTAGCCGTAGGATCTTTTTCAGGATCTGCAGTATAGATACCATCTACTCTTGTACCTTTTAAGATAACATCTGCTTTAATTTCAATGGCTCTTAATGAACCTGCGGTATCAGTTGTAAAATATGGATTACCGGTACCGGCACCAAAAATAACTACGCGGCCTTTTTCAAGGTGGCGCATGGCGCGCCTGCGGATATATGGCTCTGCAATTTGCTCCATTTTTATGGCACTTTGCAATCGCGTGTACACACCAGCTTTTTCAAGGCCACTTTGTACCGCCATTCCATTTATCACCGTTGCAAGCATTCCCATATAATCTCCCTGTGCCCTTTCAATACCTGTTTCAGCTTCATTCATACCACGGTAAATATTACCGCCGCCAATTACCAGTGCCACCTGAACACCCATATCGGTAATCTGCTTAATATCCTGTGCATATTGGGCAATCACTGACGAATCCATTCCAAAATTTTTATCACCCATAAGTGATTCACCGGAAAGTTTTAGCAGTACACGTTTGTATTTAGGTAGCATAGAAGTTGAAATGATTTATAGATAAATGATGTAAGATTTAACGAAGGTAAAAAACAATAACACAATAAAAAACCCGGTAATTAATACCGGGTTTAAAAAAAAATATTTTATTATCCTAAAGCTACTCTTTTAAATTCTATCACTTTAAGATCAGCGTCGATACTCTTTAAAAAATCAGCAACAGATTTGTTGCCATCTTTTACAAAAGCCTGGGCCATCAATGTATTGTCTTTGAAAAATTTATTTAATTTACCCATGGCAATTTTTTCAGCCATTTCTGCAGGCTTGCCTTCTGCCTTTACTACTTCAATTGCGATATCTTTTTCACGGGCAATTACATCAGCCGGAATTGAATTTTCATCAACTGCCAATGGATTCATTGCTGCGATCTGCATAGCGATATCTCTTCCACCTTCTCCTGCATCTTTATTAAATGCTACCAATACACCCATACGGTTTGCACCGTGAATATAGCTGGAAACAAAAGGAGCTTCTACTCTTTCGAATTTTGAAACGGCGATCTTTTCTCCGATAGCTGCAAGTTTATCGTTGATCATATCCGAAACTTTTGCACCGTTGATCGACACTTCGTTTAACTCTTCTGCAGATTTCACATTGTTTGAAATGGCTGCATCAGCAATACTTTGCGCAAATGCCACGAACTCTGCATTCTTACTTACGAAGTCAGTTTCACAACTGATGCAAAGAACGATACCTGCTTTATTATCGGCAGTAGTTTTTGCCAATACAACACCTTCTTTTGCTTCACGATCGCTACGTTTTGCGGCAACTTTTTGTCCCTGCTTGCGTAACCAGTCAATTGCTGCTTCAAAATCACCATTGCTTTCTGTTAGTGCTTTACGGCAATCTAACATGCCGGCACCTGTAGCCTGGCGTAATTTGTTTATGTCTGCTGCTGTTATTGTACTCATATTTACCCTTGTCTTGGCCGAAGCCAAGAACTTAGATTTAAAGTTTATAAATAATTTTAAAGAACTGTTACTTTTTGGAATAAGAAACAAGTGTAAAAAGAACCGATTAATAACGGTATAGCGTACAAGAGAGTGACACAACGATGATGCCATGAAAAGCATAAGCCTGTATCATCTTTCCTGCGTTGCCTGTTCTTCATGTAACTGAAGAAACGGTTTACTACCTTGCTCCACCCGGACCACCGGCAGGTCTTCTTCCGCCCGCACCCGGACCAGGAACGCGACGTTTTGTTGGTGCTCCAGCTCCACGACCCGGACCACCGCCACCGCGTTTGCCTCTGTCGTCGCCGCCATCAGCTTTTTGTTCAAAGCGAGCTGCTTTAGCTTCTGCGCTTTCTTCTATATCGCTATGATCATCATCACTATCCTTATCTGCCTGACGCTCCTGTAAACCTTCTGCAATTGCTGCAGTAATATAATTTACAATGATGGCAATTGATTTTGTTGCATCATCGTTTGCAGGAATAGCAAAGTCAACTTTATTTGGATCACAATTCGTATCAACCATACCAAACGTACTGATGTTTAAACGCTTTGCTTCAGCCAATGCGATGTGCTCGTGGCCTATATCTACCATGAACAATGCAGCAGGTACGCGGCTGATCTGTGCGATACCACCCAATACCTTTTCCATTTTATCTTTATCGCGTGTAAGTGTTAGTCTCTCTTTTTTAGTAAGATTTTCTGCACTTCCGTCGCCCAATAATTTTTCAATGCTCTGCATTTTCTTTACGCTCTTACGAACGGTGTTGAAGTTGGTAAGCATACCACCCAACCAACGCTCAGTAACAAAAGGCATGTTAACCCTTTTAGCGCTTTCCATAACGATCTCTTTTGCCTGCTTTTTAGTAGCAACAAACATGATTTTTTTACCACTGCGGGCAATTGCTTTCATAGCTGCTGCAGCTTCTTGCAAACCTTCTACCGTTTTGTTAAGATCGATGATGTGGATCCCTTTTTTTTCTGCAAAAATGTAAGGAAGCATTTTTGGGTTCCATTTTTTTCTTAAGTGACCAAAATGAACGCCTGCTTCTAAAAGTTGCTGTTGTAAGGAAGTGTTATTTTCCATTGTTTATTATTAAGTAATTTTTTAAATATTGATGATGCTGGATACTTGATGCTGGATACTTGATACTTGATGCTTGATACTTGATGCTTGATGCTTGATCCAGTATCTGATTTCCAGTAACCAGTATCTCTCTTTCCAATTAACGTTTGCTGAACTGGAAGCTCTTCCTCGCTTTTTTGCGACCTGGCTTCTTACGTTCAACAGCCCGTGGATCACGTTTTAATAAACCGGCGGCTTTTAAAGCCGGGCGGTAATCGGGGCTTACTTCCAACAAAGCGCGGGAAATACCCAGCCTTGCAGCTTCTGCCTGTCCTTTTACACCACCACCGGTTGCATTAATCACTATATCATATTTATCGGTAAGTTCTACCGTTTTCAATGGTGATTCTACCTGATTTTGCAGGTAAACCAGGGGAAAATATACTTTATAGTCTTTGCCATTAACTGTGATCTTACCATCTCCCTTTGAAAGGAAAACACGTGTAACAGCTTCTTTTCTACGGCCGACTGCGTTTTTTTGCTTTTCCATTTTTATATTTTTAGCTACAAACCATGCCTACCATGTTGGAGGTTTTGGCTGTTAGCTGTTAGCTAATTATTTAATTTTATCGAATTTCAATGCTTTTGGTTGTTGTGCGCCATGAGGATGCTCGGCACCACCATATACAAATAGTTTTTTGTACATCTGGCGGCCAAGACGATTCTTTGGCAACATACCTTTTACAGCTCTTTCAATAACTGCATCTGGACGACGCTTTAAAAGATCAAGTGCTTTTTCACCTTTCTGGCCTCCAGGATAACCACTAAAAGTTAAGTACTCTTTGTCTTCAAGTTTATTACCTGTAAAAACCACTTTAGAAGCGTTGATCACAATAATAAAGTCTCCACAATCTACGTGTGGTGTGTAATACGCTTTATTCTTACCACGAAGAATTGCAGCGATTTTTGCGCACATACGACCAACGGTTTGATTAGTACCGTCCACAACGTACCAGTCGTGCTTTACGGTAGCCTCGTTCGCATGTTTTGTAGTGAAATGTAATTTGCTCATTGTTCTTTTTTTAAGATGAACCTGCAGCCATCCCCGCAGGCTTTTAATTTGGACGGCGAAGGTAGGAATAATCATGCCTTATTTCCAAAGAAATGAAGCACTTATTTTTAGTGCTCATTTATAATTAATTGATAATCAGTAAATATTTTGATTGTTTTATTTATATGCTGTTAAAAATCTACATAAAATTGAGAAAATTAATGCCCTCATTTAATTGTTATGGTATTTTATAACATATTAGTAAGTGTTTAAATTATGCAGAACCAGGCCAATTTTACTTTCTGGATTTTCATCATAAAACTAAGATTTACCGCTTTTGTCCTTTTGATAAAATGAAAGAGTGAAGAAATGTAATTCCTAAAAAACAGAAAGGTTTGTGCTTTAAACAGGAATCTGATTAAATTGTACTCTTAAATTTTTTCAGCTTATTTGATGAATATTAATGTAGTATTGATAGCATCATGATGGAATAATATATAAAAATTGCTTAATTACGTTAAAATGAACAAACTATGGTATGCAGCATTGTTGATGGCTGTTTTGTTTACTTCCTGTAACAACGAGAATAAAAATATTAAGAACAATGCCTATGTTACCGATCCGCTTTTGTACTGCAAAACGGTAAAAGAATTGAACAATGTTGTATTGCAAAATAATTTTGCACCAATTGTAGCATCAAGAAATTACCTGTACGCAACTATTGCCGCTTATGAAGTAATAGCGGCAGGTAATCCGGCTGATTACCAATCGCTGGCTGGCCAGGTACGTGATTTGCAGGCAATTCCCGCTCCGTTGGCTGGAAAGAAAATAGATTTCAATTTTGCCGCTATGCTTGCGTTTTGCAAATTAGGAGAATCGGTAACTTTTCCGGAAGGAAGTTTGCAGAAATTTGTAGATAGTATGAAGTTGGCGGTTGAAGCAAATGGTATGCCTGAGGATGTACTGGCAAATACCATTGAGTATGCAGATACGGTAGGAAAGGTAATTTTAGCCTGGAGTAAAAAAGACAATTATCTTCAAACAAGAACGTCTTCCAAATACAACATCACCGACACGCCGGGCAGGTGGGTGCCTACTCCCCCGATGTACTCTCAAGCGCTGGAGCCACATTGGATGGAGATCAGGCCACTGGTAATGGACAGTGCTGATCAGTTTGTTCCACCTCCGCCACCCGCTTTTAATATTAAAGACACACAAAGTTTTTATTATAAAGAAGTAATGTTAATTAAAAATGCCGGCGACAGTTTAACCGATGAACAAAAGCATATAGCAGCATTTTGGGATGACTTGGGAAACAAACTCAATGTGTCGGGCCATTTGATGTCAGTAACTAAAAAATTCTCTCCTCCAGGCCATTGGATGAATATAGTTGGTATTGCGGCAGAAAAATCAAAAGTAGATTTTGCAACTACCGTTTATGCTTACGCGAAAACATCTATTGCTATGTTTGATGCATTTATCCAATGTTGGGATGAGAAATTCAGGAGTAATTACGCCAGACCCGAAACGGTTATCAATAAATATATTGATCCTAACTGGGTACCCTACCTGCAATCTCCTCCTTTTCCGGAATACACTTGCGGTCACAGTACAGTTTCGGCGTCGGCTGCGGAAGTATTAACCAATATTTTTGGCGACAACTTCGCATTTACTGATTCTTCAGAATTGGAATTTGGCATTGCTAACCGTTCTTTTACTTCTTTTCACCAGGCTGCAGCAGAAAATAATTGGGCAAGATTTTATGGCGGTATCCACTTTCATAACTCCTGCCTGGTAAGCAATGTATATGGAAGAAAGGTAGGTATGCTGGTAGATGATCGCATTAAAATGAAAAAAAATATGTAATATTGGCTCATACAAATCTATTTATGAAGTTTAAATACATAGTTCTATTTTCAATTCTGGCTTTTTCCTCAATAAAAACAAATGCTCAGGGCTGCGTGGCTATCCGCGGCACTATAGCTTCATGTACGCAACATGTAGATTCTGCCGGATGGAGGTTAAATCTGAATAACCGTTACTTTAAATCTTACAAACATTTCATTGGAACGAACGAACAAAAAGAAAGGGTTGAAAAAGGGTCGGAAGTTATAAATCATACTTATGAACTTGATGTAATTGCTACTAAGATCATAAACAGGCGTTGGTCTGTTTCATTTATATTACCTATTTTAAATTCAAAACGTTCTTCGCTGTACGAACATGATGGTATTACAAGGCATGCTACCCGTTCTTTTGGCATTGGAGATATGCGGATAGCCTTTTACAATTGGCTCATAGATCCAAAAAAGAAATCTAAAGGAAACATACAAATAGGTATGGGAGTAAAACTTGCAACAGGTGACTATAAATACCAGGATTATTTCGTTAAAAAAACAGACTCCAGCATCATTGGTCCGGTTGATCAATCAATCCAATTAGGCGATGGCGGCACCGGACTAACGTTTGAGCTTAATGGCTTTGTTAAGTTATCATCGAAACTGTCTATTTATGGCAATTCCTTTTACCTTATTAACCCTAGAGAAGTGAATGGCACTTCTACTGCCAGAGGTTCTGCGGCTTCCGCTACTGCAAAAAAATATAATACCGATGTAATGAGTGTGCCGGATCTTTTTATGACAAGGGCAGGAGCGAGCTTTAGCACCAATAAATTAACGGTTTCCGGAGGAATACGGATTGAAGGGCTTCCTTCATCAGACCTGATAGGAGGCAGTCGAGGATTCAGAAGGCCAGGTTATATAATTTCAGCAGAACCTTCTTTTAGCTATCAGGCTAAAAAATTCAATATAGATATATCTGCTCCTATTGCATTAGTAAGAAACAGAACGCAAAGTAATTCCGACAAACGCCGTACCATAGACACCGGTACCAAACAACAGGGAGATGCAGCATTTGCCGATTATTCTATCAATGCAGGAATTTCTTTTAGGCTGTAATTCGAAATGATTTTTTAAATACAAACTGAAAATATTTCCTGGGCTACAGGAATATGCCTAAACATGTATTTAAATTAATGATCAATTTAATATTTAGTTTGGCAAAGGAAAATTAATGTAAAACGTCCGCTCACTTTTCAAATACTTTTTCGCCGTTTATAAATGTAGCTACCGGTTTTATTTGTAATATTTCTGCCTCGCTGCATTTCAACAGGTCTTCAGCCAGCATCATAAAATCTGCTGCTTTACCAGCTTCAAGGAGAGGTTACAGCAAATGATTTGATGGTTCCCCTTTTTGTACCCTGGGTAATCACTAGAAGCTAAGTACGTTTTGTCTTTGCCTTTTGAAAATGTAGCACCAACAAGGTTGTATAAAAATTCCTTTCAATAAACCGGCGTCACTTATATTTTGATCGGTTATTTTTTCACTGATGCAGAATCTCCTCTTTTCATTTCTGCAGGAATTGAATGTTAACCGTATCCTGATACTGCAACATAGATTGCAAATTTGTTCACTCATTTTTACAGTTCAAATTTATTTATGACAAAGTTTTAAAGGTAGGTTGTTGGCTTTCATTTTTTATTAATGAAATTTGAAATTTAACCTGATATTTTTTTAAACTTCAACGCTTCTCCCATAAGCGTAAAGCTAATGCCGGTGACTACATTTTCTTTTACCGAAAAGGATATTTCCATCTTACCCAAACTATTTTCATCGTAAGCCCAGAAATCATTATCCTTATCATGTACAAGTGGATAAACAATATTATTAAAAACAAGGAATAATCCTTTCTCTTTTGCAATGATCTCGATAGAGCGACAAAATTCATTTGAATATCTACCGAAAAATTTATTTGGATCTTCTACGTTGGTGCGATTCTCTATCTGCAGCCGTACATCTTTTAGTTCTTTATTCTCTTCCAACTGTTGCTGCTGAACGATTTTAAGCACATCACTGTTCCAATCTGTCTGCTCTTTATTCAATGCCCTATCAAACATATTATTAATAAAACCGGTCGTGTACGTCTCAATGTTAGTAAGCATTACAATGCCAACATTTTCTTCCGGCATCAATGCAATATGGGTTATGTAACCGCCCGAAACGCCTGTGTGATACATTACCCTTGATCCTTTGTACGCAGAAAATCCAAATCCTAGCCCGTAGCTTTTAAGTTCTGTTTCATCTTCACGCATTGCTGAGCCAGTAAATAAAACAGGGGTACGCAAAATCTTTGCAGATTTTTTTGATAATAATTGTACCGTATCTTTTCTTCCTTTATCTAAAATAAATTTCATCCATACAGACATATCATCGATATCAGTCCAGATACCACCAGCAGGTTCCACTCCTTTTAATGATGGAATGGGAAGCAACTGAAGGCTACTATCAACAAAATGATGAGGCATAGCAACATTATTTTCATTTTTTGGTAATCCATAAAAACTATGTTTCATTCCCAATGGAGCAAACAACCTGTCTGTTATAAATTGTTCATACTTCATTCCTGAAATATTTTCAATAATAACACCTGCCAATGCATACATAAGATTATTGTAGATGAAATTATTTCTCAGGGGTGCAACTTTTTTTACATACTTTAATCGCTGCATTATCTCTGTTCTATTATAGTCTGCACCATACCAGATGTATTCTGCACGTTCAAGTCCTGTGCGATGTGATAGAATATCTTTTATTGTAACCTCTTTCTGCAACGCAGAATCTTGCAATTGCAATGTGGGATAATAATCAATAACAGGTTTTTCAATGTCAATCTTTTTTTCATCCTGTAACATTAGCAATGCCGTTGATGTAAAAGCCTTTGTACAACTTCCTATACTAAACAAAGTGTGTTCATCAATATTTACTTTTGAATTGAAAGCCGCACGCCCCACAGTTCTTTTCAATATTACTGAATCATTCCTTATTACAACAACAGCCATACCCGGTACGTTCCAGTTTTTCATGTACTGATTAATGTATGTATCAATATCACTCCAGGAACCTGAAGTACTAGTCTGCGCCTTTGTTAGGATCACATAAAGCAGGAAAAAAATAATAATGCCAATCTTTCTAAATAACTTTTTCATTTTTTTTAATTTTTATCAAAACTATTATGCGATTTTCGATAACGATTTTTTATGTGACAAGCGTCATGAATTTGTGATATTGATGACTTCTTTGGGACGAACCGCGTTTGTCACAATCTCATCTGCAGCGGCTTTTAAAATATTACTTTTGATTCATGAAAAGATGGCAAAACATGCTTAGGAATAATCATACAATAACAACAGCCTGCTGGTTCTGGGGATCCTGGTTCTTTATTTTTGGAGGATTTTTCGTTGCATTCAGATCATCGCCAAAAGAAGGACTACTGGTGGCATTAGCAATTCTCATCCCCAATATTATTCCTGTTCATTTATTAAGTTGGCTATTTGATTATTTTTTTAATAGAAAGAAAATATTTTATTTCTTTTTGGCAGCGGTTCCGCTTGGCTGGCTGATGGGATTGGTAAATAATAAATTGTTTGACCTGGTTGTAAGAGATGGCAATGTTCATGCAAGTAACGAATTGCTTGTATTTATTTTTACGGGGATGTTCATTGGATTTAAATATACAAGGGTTGCATTATCTCAACGCATATTGTTAAAAGACGCAGAGAACAAACGTGTGTTGTCTGAAATTCAGTTATTAAAGGCACAACTGAATCCTCATTTTTTATTCAATGCATTGAACAGTATTTATTCATTAATCATTTCACATTCAGATAAAGCAGCAGAAGCAACTTTATCACTTTCAGAATTGATGCGGTTTCATATTGACTCATCGGGCAAACAGACGATTCCATTAAAACGTGAACTGGAAATGGTAATGCAATTTATTGCTTTGGAAAAATTAAGACTGAATAATAAATGTACAATCAATATAAAAACTGATTTTGGTTTTGAGAATATTGAAATTGCACCATTGATACTTATACCATTTGTAGAGAATGCATTTAAGTATAGCATTTCTAATGACAGTTCCAAAAATATCATAGACATGGAATTGCGAACTGAAAATAATAATTTAGATTTTGTGATCAGTAATTCCATTTCCAAAACGCAAAATAAACTGAACGAAAGCAGCTCTAAAATGGGAATTGACAATACAAGGAAAAGATTAGAACTTCATTATAAAAATAACCATTCGCTACAAATTGAAAATGATGGCGAATGGTATAAAGTACATTTACAAATAAAATTAAGACAGTTATGAGGTATAGTTGCATCATAGTGGAAGATGAGGTATTGGCGCAGGATATCCTTGTGAAGTATATCAATGCATTCTCTTCATTGCAACTTGTTCATGTGTTTGGCAATTCATCAGAAGCATTAGCATATTTAAATGACAATACTATTGATATTATTTTTCTTGATATAAATATGCCTGAATTGAGTGGCATTGAATTTCTAAAACTTTCTAAAGGAAAACAACAGGTAATTATTACCACAGCATATTCAGAATATGCATTGGAAGGTTATGAATATGCTGTTTGTGATTACTTATTAAAACCAATCAGGTATGAACGTTTTTTAAAAGCAGTTAATATTGCCATAGTAAGAATTGGTAAGCCGGCAGTTGAAAACCTCTCTTCAACTAAACAGCTTCCTGGTTACTTGTTTATTAAAGAAGATCAGCAGGTTCATAAAATAGATTTCGACAACTTACTGTATATACAGGGAATGGGTAATTACTTAAAGGTTTTTCTTGCAGATAAAAAAGTAATCATAACCCGTACCACGATCATTGAAATTGAAGAACAATTACCCGGAAATTTATTTTTAAGGATACATAAATCTTACATTGTTTCATTAAAGACGATTAATAAAATTTCCTTTGAACAAATAAATATCGACGGCGTACATATTCCCATTGGTGCAACGTATAAACAGGAAGTAATGAAAAAGATAAAAGCAATCGGTATCAATAAAAACGCATAGATTTTTTTCTATTTGCTAAATAGCTTTTCTCCGTTGATATAAGTAGCCAGCACATTTGTGATCAATACCTCTGCAGGAGCACAATTTATAAGATCTTTATCCAGCATAATAAAATCTGCTGCCTTTCCAACTTCCAAACTTCCTTTTTCTTTCTCTTCAAATGCAGCTTTTGCAGCCCAGATCGTAATACCTCTGATTGCCTGCTCCCTTGTTAATGCATTTTCAATTTGAAAACCATTTGCAGGAAACCCTTTGGAATCTTTACGCACAACAGCAGCAAAAAATGTTTTGAAAGGACTAATGTCTTCAACAGGAAAATCTGTTCCTAATGGCATCCAGCCATTTAGTTTTAATAATTCCTGATAAGCGTAAGCATTTTTAATGCGGCTGGCTCCAAGCCTGGCTTCGGCCCAGTACATATCACTCGTGGCATGTGTTGGTTGCACAGAAGGAATAATATTATAATCACTGAAATAATGAAAGTCATTTTCATTTACTACCTGGGCATGTTCTATGCGCCAGCGCCTGTCGTTTTTACCTTTTAATACGGCAGCATATGTTTGAAGCATTTGCCTGTTTCCACTATCACCAATTGCGTGTGTACATAGTTGAAATTTTGATGCGGCCACTTTTTTTGCTACTTCATTAAAATAGGCAGGATCGCTCAAAAGAAAACCTTTCCAGTCGGGCTTATCGCTATAGTCTTGTAACAAACAGGCGCCTCTTGATCCCAGTGCTCCATCTGCATATAATTTAAATCCACCAACATGTAACCGGTTGGTTATGTATGGCCCTTTTGCGATCCATTTGTCGTAATAGGCAGCACTATCACTTAGTAAAGCAAATATTTTCATTTTCAACTTTCCTGCCTGCTGTTCTTCATCAATCAGGTTTACAGTATGTTCACTAATACCACAATCATGAACGCCGGTTAACCCAACGGCAAAGCATAGCTGCTGAATATCGAGAAAATATTTTTTTGCTAAACTATCTGAAATTCCGGGGATTTTAGTATCAACCAGATCCATGGCATTATCAATCAGGATACCAGATAGTTTACCATCTTTGATCTCCAGGCTTCCTCCTTTTACAACTGTTTGGATAGTTACACCTGCAAGGTCGAGTGCCCGTTGGTTTACCAGTGCAGCATGCCCATCAACCCTTTTTAAAAAAACCGGCCTGTTGGGAAATAGGCTATCCAGTATCTTTTTATCCGGATACTCTTTAGTAGCCCAGTCGTTTTGATCCCAGCCCCGGCCATACAGCCATTCCATGGGAGCATTCTTACTATAAAACTGCAGTTTGTTTACCACCTCTTCAAATGAATTGGTTCCTGTAAGATCACATTTCCACCCGTCTGTTGCGAATCCTGTAAAATGACAATGAGCATCAATAAAACCAGGGAAAATTGATTTTCCTTCAGCATCTATTGTATTGTTTGCCGAATATTTATTCAGCATCATTTCATTTGTACCGGTAGCGAGTATTTTACCTCCTTTTATCACCATTGCTTCCGCCGTAGAAAACGCGGAATCAACTGTATATATCTTAGCATTATGAATGATAAGATCAGCCGATATTTTATTATTGCAAGAACTTAAAAGCAGCAGCAAAAGACTGATTGGAAAAATTATTCGAACAGCGATCAGTAGTTTTTTAAACATTGGGTTATTTTTATTTTTCAAAAATACGGGTTGTAACTTTACCGTAACAAACGAATCGGATTGTATGTACAATAAAGAACAAACAAAAAAATTAATGGAGCTTACGGCTCACTATCAGGGCAATAATTTTGTAGATGCAGATTCTGTAGAAGGCTTAAGGAATGTTTTGCGATTTCATGAATACCGTTATTATGTTCAAACTGATCCATTGATAAGTGACGTAGAGTATGATGTATTATACAAACAACTGGAAGAATTTGAAAAAGAAAATAGTAGCCTTGTAACAAAGGATTCGCCTACGCAGCGGGTGGGAAAAGGATTAATAAAAGATTTCCCGAAAGTGCAGCACCTGGTTCCGATGTTATCGCTGGAAAACTCTTATGATGCTGAGGACCTGTTAGGTTGGGACCGTAAAGCGAGGGAACTGTCGGGTCTATCCGAAATTGAATATTGCGTAGAACCGAAGTTTGATGGTGCAAGTATTTCGCTTATTTATGAAAATGATCAGCTTCTAAGAGGAACCACCAGAGGCGATGGCGAAACTGGCGATGATATAACCCCAAACATAAAACAAATAAGATCGGTGCCGCTTTCTGCTGCATTCAGTAAGTATGGCATTTTGCAGATAGAGATACGTGGAGAGGTTTTAATTAATAAAGAGAATTTCAGAAAATACAATGAAGGGCTGGAAGAAGAGGGGCTTCCTCCGTTGGCAAATCCCAGAAATGCTGCAGCAGGCTCTCTTCGCATTAAAGATACGGCAGTGGTTAGCGGCAGAAACCTGGAAGGTTTTTTATATCATGTTAGTTACATTCAGGATACAGATCAAGAAAAAAATTCCGCTCCCTTAACTCATTCGGGAATGCTGGAAATGCTTTGGGAACTTGGATTCAGAAGCCCTAAAAATGAAATGCGTATTGTAAAAGGTATAGATGCTGTAATTGATGCTGTGCAGGCATTTGAAGCAAAACGGGATGAATTACCTTATGAGATAGACGGAATGGTAATTAAGGTGAATAGCCTGCAGTTGCAGGATGCATTAGGAATCACCTCTCATCATCCCCGCTGGGCAATTGCATTTAAATTTAAAGCAAGGCAGGCAACCAGTAAATTATTAGACGTAGAATACCAGGTGGGAAGAACAGGTGCCGTAACTCCGGTTGCAAAAATAAAACCAGTACAAGTAGGTGGCGTAACCGTTAGCAGTATCTCCATCCACAACCAGGAGTATATTAAAGAGAAAGACCTGAAATTAAATGATACCATTTTAATAGAAAGAAGCGGTGATGTAATACCACAGATCGTGCGGTCTTTTGCCGAGCTTAGAGATGGATCGGAGAAAGAGATCGACTTTCCCCAGCATTGTCCTTCCTGCAATAGTAAATTATTTAAAACTGCTGATGAAGCAGTTTGGCGATGCATTAATACACATTGTGAAGCGCAGGTACTGGAGGCCATCATCCATTTTGTGAGTAAAGATGCCATGGATATCAGAAGCTTTGGAGAAGCCAATGTTCGTAAATTTTACAAATTAGGCTTGTTACATGATATCCCTGGCGTGTATAGTATTGAAAATGAATCTCTAAAAAAATTGGAAGGTTTTGGTGAAAAATCTATCAACAACCTGATGGAAGCTATCGAAAAAAGCAAGGAGCAGCCATTACACCGTCTTGTTTATGCTTTGGGCATTCGTTATGTAGGAGAAACCACCGCTAAAACCCTGGCTCAATCTATCAATAACATATACGATCTGGCAACACTAAGCCTGGAACAATTGCAGCAGATAAGTGATGTGGGCGTAAAGGTAGCCGCCAGCATCTATGAATATTTTCAGAATAAGGAAAACCTGGAAATGCTGCAGAAACTGGAGAACCTGGGCGTACAAATGCAAAAAAAGGGAAATAATATTAAGGATGGCAACCTTAGCGGACAAACGTTTTTATTTACCGGAACACTTAACCGTTTAAAACGATCTGTAGCCGAAGATGCAGTGGAAAGCAACGGTGGTAAAATTTTGGGTGCCGTTAGTTCAAAACTTAATTACCTTGTAGTTGGAGAGGATGCAGGTAGTAAATTGGAAAAAGCCAAAAAGATTCCTGGCATAAAAATTATTTCAGAAGAAGAATTTTTAAAATTGCTACCAACTTAGTGTTATTTTTTGTTATATTTATAATTCATCGGCAATCAAAACTATTGTTTGGTAGAAAATTACTGAACCCCACTTAATAAATCATATCGACATGATTAAGAAAATTCCAGGAGAAATTTGGAAACAAATGCAATTTACCGGGTACAAACAGTTAAGAAAAAAGTATGCAGTATCCAACTTAGGGCGGGCTGCAAGTTATTCTGAAGGAATAGCAGATGATGGAAAATTATTAAACGGCTCACTCACCTCAGGCTACCGCACTTTAAACCTGCATGTAGAAGATGGTAATGGCACAATTTATATACACAGGGAAGTTGCAAAATTGTTTTGTAAAAAGAAATCTCCTAAATACAAATTTGTTATTCACATTAATCATAAGAAAACAGATAATGTTGCCAAGAACCTTAAATGGGCAACATTGGAAGAAGTTGCAGAACACCAGCAGAACAGTCCTCAAAAAATCGCTTATAAAAAACGCCAGGCAAACCGTACAGTAGGCTTAAAACTTACTGCCACACAGGTTAAAACGATAAAAGATTCTATTGCCAATCCAAGAAGGAAGTTAACCTACAAGCAAATGGCAGAAAAATATGGTGTAAGTGAAATGACTTTGTACCGTATTAAAAGCGGAGAGAACTGGGGAAGGATCAAATAGTAATTTTATTGGAATTTTATACGGGAACCGGCAAATTGCCGGTTCTTTTTTTGTGTAAATTTGCGGGTAATAAATAAAAATATGCTCCAATTAGCTACTATAAAATTTCTTCAACAACTTGAAAAGAATAACAACCGGCCATGGTTTGAAGACAACAGGAAAAAATATGAAGATGCCAAAGCCGATTTTTTAATGATGGTAGAGCAACTGCTGCCTGCAATTGCAGCCTTTGATCCGTCCATTGCCGATCAGCAGGCGAAGAACTGTACGTTTCGTATAAACAGAGACGTTAGGTTTAGTAAAAATAAAAGCCCCTATAAAAATAATATGGCTGCTTACTTTAACCGCGGAGGTAAAAAAGGAAATGGTAGCGGTTATTATGTGCATGTAGAACCTGGTAAAAGTTTTATTGCTGCGGGCATCTGGATGCCCGAACCTGTCGACCTTGCCAAAATCAGGCAGGAGATAGATTACAATTTAGATGAATTGAAAAAAATACTACACTCACCGGCTTTTAAAAAGAATTTTATAAGTGGTGTAGACTTAAGCGATACTTTAGTAAGACCACCAAAAGGTTATACAGAAGACAACCCAGCACTGGTTTTTCTAAAATTAAAGAGTTTTGTAGTGAGAAGTCCTGTTGCTGATAGTGTTGTTACAGAAAAGGGTTTTGTAAAAAATATTGCTAAGATCTTACAGGCATCACATCCGTTGGTGGCTTTTTTAAACAGGGCTATCGATTAGGTTATTCCTGGTGATCCAGAAAGGGTTTACTAAACAATGTACTGATTTAAGTATTCTGTCTTAAAACTCTTCAACAGCAAATTTTAAATACTGGTAGGTATCGATAGTAAAATATTCTATCGTGGAATTTCGTGTAAAAAAATATGGCCAGTGATAAAAATCACCGGCCTTGCTTACCTCTGAAACCACAAGAAAAATTGTTTAGGCTTGCTAATTATTTATATAAAAAGATATGTATGATTATTTTTTTAAAAAAGCTTATTCATTGCAGGATATGCATTCATCAAGTGAGCTTTTAATAAGATAGTATTGGAGAGGACTTCTTTGGGGGCAGGAGGTAAAATTAATACTTTTTTTGAATTATCATAATTTA
Organism: uncultured Ferruginibacter sp.; assembly: GCA_964496585.1. Lineage (GTDB taxonomy): Bacteria > Bacteroidota > Bacteroidia > Chitinophagales > Chitinophagaceae > Ferruginibacter. The sequence goes on along the minus strand of CAZCAA010000012.1, from coordinate 39,756 downwards.
TTTTTAAAATATGTTTCAATAAATCAAAAAAAAATATCTTGGCCGCAAAAAACAGTACTTATTTTATAATAATTCATATAAAAGATTGCCAACTAATGAATTCTACCGGTTGCGCTGAAAATTATTTTTTATGCCGAGCAGATTTTTAGTAACACAAAGGTCGATTTTCTTCTCTTTTAAGGCAGGTAATTTTCTTAGAAGACCATTATAAAAACTAATAAGCGTTAGTTTTGTAAAAATAGCATTATGGCCAAGATCAAAGCCTACCGGAATGGCACCAAAAAAGATGCTATCGTCAGAAAAGCGGCGGCTTTATTTAGAAAGAAGGGATTTGCTTCCAGTTCTATGCGGGACCTGGCAGATATGGTTGGTGTGGAAGCATCGAGCCTGTACAATCATATCGGATCTAAAAGTGAGATTTTGCAATCCATTTGTTTTACAGTGGCAGATGATTTCAATATGCACTTAACAGAAGTGGAAAAATCATCAGTAGGCAGCCTGGAAAAATTGGAAACACTGATCCGTTTTCACATAAAAATGATGCTGGAGCAATACGATGAAGTATATGTAGCCAATCATGAATGGAAGCAGTTGCAGGAGCCATACCTCGATAATTTCCTTACACAAAGGAAGTTATATGAAAGTACACTGATTGAAATCATAGAGCATGGAATTAGCAAAGGGGAAATTAAAAATTTACAACCCTATGTAATGGTGCTCACGATCCTGTCTTCTGTAAGAGGGCTGGAGAGCTGGCACAGAAACAAAAAGAATGTAACTCCGGAAAACCTGGAAAACGATATGGTTATTCATTTACTAAAAGGACTAACAAACAAATAATGGCAGTACATTTTCACACACTGAAGGTTAAGGATGTAATTAAAGAAACCCCGGATTGCGTATCCGTGTCATTTGAAATTCCCGAAGCGCTTGCTGACGATTTTCAATATCGGGAAGGGCAGAACATAACGTTGAGAAAAGACATGGATGGTGTTGAAGTACGCCGATCATACTCAATTTGCATGGCGCCCCATGAGCATCTTTTACGCGTAGCCATCAAGAAGGTTGATCGTGGTTTATTTTCCCAATTTGCCAATGACCATCTAAAAGCTGGTGATACCCTGGAAGTAATGCCGCCCACTGGAAAATTTAATGCCCGTTTAAATAAAACTGCTAACGGAAATTACCTTGCTATTGCTGCAGGAAGCGGTATAACACCGATTATCTCCATTATTAAACATAGCCTGCAGGAGCAACCAAACAGCAACTTCACTTTAATATATAGTAACAAGAGCAGGTCTTCTATCATCTTTTTTGAAGAACTGGAAGGACTGAAAAATAAGTACATGAAGCGGTTTAATTATATTAACCTGCTAAGTCGCGAAAAAACAGATTCGGATATTTTCTATGGCCGGATTAATGACGCAAAATTAGCAGCGCTTGATAAACTGGTAGCATTTGATTCATTTGATGAGATCTATCTTTGTGGACCCGAAACGCTTATTTTCTCCGCCAGTGATTTTTTACAAAATAGAGGAATAAATAAAAAGAATATTCATTTTGAATTATTCAATACGCCTGGGGTAGAACTGGAAGTGAAAACAACTGTTGTTACAGAAACAGCAGACCTTGGGCCAGTTAGTAGTGTTACCCTTCAACTGGATGGCCGTTCATTTGCTTTTGACTTGCCTTATAAAGGAAAAAGTATACTCGATGCAGCCTTACAATTAGGCGCCGATCTTCCTTTTGCCTGCAAAGGTGGCGTTTGTGCAACTTGCAAAGCCAAACTCATTGACGGTAAGGTAAAAATGGATGTTAACTATGCGTTGGAACCAGAGGAAATTGAACAGGGATATATACTTGCGTGCCAATCGCATCCTACAACAGAAAAAGTAACGGTGGATTTTGACATAAAATAAGCAGGGCCTGCCGCACAGACAGACCCTACTTAGAAAAGAAAAATCAGCATTTTCGGAAGCTGTTATTAAACAGCCTCCGAAATTTGCCCTGCTACTTATTTTATCAGAATTTAACCAATCTGGTTGTCTTTCTTGTTTTTCCCTGTGTTACTTCCATCAAATAAACACCTGCTTTTAAACTGCTTCCAAAATTATTCAGCTGCAAAGGATTTGAAATGCCCGTCACAAACTTCTTTCCATTAACATCAAACAATCTCACCTGTATCTTCTCATTAGAATTACTGCTGATGCTAACCTGGAATTCTGATTGCGTTGGATTTGGATAAACCTCTACATTTAATGAACTGCTTTTAGGGTTTATCGTATTTGCATTCTTAGTATAAATTTGTTTTGATCCGCAAGCAGGAATATTTACCTGTAGCGTTCTAGTTTTACCACTTCTACAACCGTTAGAAGGAGTGGCTGTAACTGAACCATTCCCGGCCGACGAATAAGAAACAACGATCGTATTTGTTCCTTGTCCGCTTACAATGCTTGCGTTTGAAGGAACAGTCCATTCAATCCAATTTGTACTTGATGGCGTTGCAACGTTATAAGTTACCTCGCGATTTGGGCAGGCTTGCGTTTCGTTGGCAGTGATAGCTGCAATAGTTCCGGGACTGTAGATTGTAGTGATGGTAAGTGAACGGGAATCGCCTGCCTGACAACTACTATTAGCCCGTACCGTTATATTCCCACTTGTAAAGCTACTGTTGTAATTCACCAATATTATGGTGTCATTAACACCAGCACCTTCCGGATGCAAAACAGAAGCATTTGCAGGAACCGTCCATGTGTAAGAAGTAGCATTTGCCACTTTGTTAATGGTATAGGTTGCCGATACTCCTGAAGGAAACGCTATGGAAGGTTTATACAAACATGCATTTGTTGGGCCCTGTATATAACCTGGCGTAGCAGTCAGCCCATTGGCTACAAACAGCTGCCTGGTATTACTGCTCGTTCCACAATTATTAGAAGCGGTAACAGAAACAGTTCCGCCTATAAAATTGGTAACAAATGAAACAGTGATGATCGTGTCATTTATGCCCGTTCCAGCAGGATGACCGGTGATAGTAGCACCCGAAGGTGTTGTCCAATTATAAGAGGTTGCAGCTGCAACGCTGTTAATGCTATAAGTTGCTTCCGTTCCTGAACCAACAAACAAACATACCCCGCTTGGTCCGGTTATAGCTCCGGGTGTTGATGGAAGTTGTGCCAGTAAATATTTGATAGTTAACGGACTAACGCCACAGGCGGATGTTGCTGTAACCCTGATTTGTTTATTAGCTGCTGCGCCAAATCCATTCAGAATTGTTACTGTAAGAATGCCTGTTCCCTGACCGGAAACAATGTTCACTGTTGGCGGAACTGTCCATTGATAACTTGTTACTCCAGCTGAAGGCGTAACAGTAAACACAACTTGTTCTCCGGTTCCTTCAAACGGACACATATTGGTAAGTCCATTTACAACAGGAGCTGTTGTTGGGCCATCTATAGTTCCATCGCAATCATTGTCAATTCCATCACATAATTCAGGAGCGCCTGGATACACCGCATTATTTGCATCGTTACAATCAGTGTTGTTTAGCACATATCCCGGAGGAACTGTGCAACCCGTTACACTTACATTCGGATCACCGAATCCATCACCATCACTATCTGCATAATACGGCGTGGTGCCAGCGCCATCATCTACGGCTCCATTGCAATCATTGTCAATTCCGTCACATAATTCAGGAGCGCCTGGATACACAGTATTGTTAGCATCGTTACAATCTGTATTATTTGCAACATATCCCGGAGGAATACTGCAACCTGTTACACTAACATTTG
>CAZCAA010000012.1:0-35865 GCA_964496585.1 uncultured Ferruginibacter sp. | reverse complement strand
CATCTACGGTTCCATTACAATCGTTATCCAACAAATCACACAATTCTGGTGCGCCGGGATAAACAGTATTGTTATTATCGTTGCAATCAAGGCTGTTGGTAACAAAACCCGTTGGTTGGGTACAACTTAATTGAGTAACTGCCAGATCGCCGAAACCATCGCTATCTGCATCCTGGTACCAGGTAGCTTGTACTCCTTCATCTACTGTACCATTACAATTATTGTCTAAGCCATCGCACAATTCCGGTGCCCCTGGATATACCGTATTATTAGCATCGTTACAATCTGTATTGTCGGTTACATATCCCGGAGGAATACTGCAACCTGTTACACTAACATTTGGATCACCGAATCCATCGCCATCAGTATCTGCATAATACGGCGTGGTGCCGGCACCGTCATCTACGGTTCCATTACAATCGTTATCCAACAAATCACACAATTCTGGTGCGCCGGGATAAACAGTATTGTTATTATCGTTGCAATCAAGGCTGTTGGTAACAAAACCCGTTGGTTGGGTACAACTTAATTGAGTAACTGCCAGATCGCCGAAACCATCGCTATCTGCATCCTGGTACCAGGTAGCTTGTACTCCTTCATCTACTGTACCATTACAATTATTGTCTAAGCCATCGCACAATTCGGGTGCGCCGGGATATACGGTATTTTCATTATCATCACAATCGGTATTATTGGTAACATAACCAACTGGTGCGGTACAAGCCTGTTGGCTATTTGCCGGATCTCCAAAACCATCGTTGTCAAGGTCGCGATAGAAAGTTGGTGGCGTTACACCGTCATCAATAGTACCATCGCAGTCGTTGTCTTTGTTGTCGCACAATTCAGGCGCCCCTGGATAAACAGTGTTATCATTGTCATCACAATCTGTGTTGTTTGCAACATAACCTGCAGGTGCTGTTGTTGAAGGCGATGTGATGCTATTAGCGGGGTCTCCGAATGTGTCGGTATCAGTGTCTGCGTAATAAGTATATAAAATCACATCAAGCAAAGGGTTTGTTGCAAGATTGGCAGAGCCGAAAGTGAATGGACCCGGCGTAAAATTTGTAACTGCAGCTCCTGAAGTTATTGTGCCTGAAGTAGTTCCTGTGCTGGCGGAGTTGCCAAGGTCTTCCCAGGTACTGCCTGTCCAGCGTGCAATTCTTGCGTCTGCAGGAATCGTAATATAATTTCCGCTTCCCGGATCCGTATAGCTTAAAGTAAGGTTTACATTGCTGGTTCCCGATTCTCTTTTTACATTCCAGTATTCATAACCGCTTACCCGCAATATTGAACCTCCAAAAGCACTGGTATCATATCCTGCGAGATCGGGGTTGCTTTTCAGATATTCTGCGCTAAATACATCGGTAACAACAGCTGGTGCAGTAATAGCTGCGGTTTTAAGTATCGTTCCATCTCCCACAGGAAATGTAAATGCATCATTTCCGGTTTTAAAAACAGGGCCGTTAACATGACTGGCATCTGAAGCTCCCGTGTAATTTGCATTATCAGAAAATTGAAGGTAGTTAACAGGGCTGCTAACAATATGCCCACCATTAAAAAGCAATTTGGTTGAAACAGTAACGGGATCACTCAGGCTGATGATTGCTGCACCGCTTTTTTCTATGATAAGTTGAGGGATCACAATTGGTTGAGATCCTAACTGCTCAATATTACTGCTGGCAGTTCCGTTCAATTTAATATTTGCAAACGTAATATTGGTTGTTGAGTTTACAACAAGATTGCCGCCAATTTGGGTTGTATCTGCGCCCACATTTATTGGCGATCCAGCTGTTGAATAGGAAGCATTGCCGGTATAGCGATTACCGGAATTACCAATATCTCCATCATAAAAATTGTTATTCCCATTATTTATAAAATCTGCATTACCTGTAACGGTATTATTTCTAATGTAGGTGTGATAGCCGCTTCCAGCCGAAACATCGTCTGCTACAGTTACATTCCCGGTAATATTGTTATTATAAAAAGTTCCAAATGCGCTGCCGCGATAACCGGTAACATTTAAACTGTTTACAAGAAGCGTATCCTGTTGTACATTAAAACCTTGGCTGTTCTGTACATTTATAGTTCCACCATTGGTTGAGTTGATCGTTTGTAGCAATTCAAATGTTGCAGGCACCGTGTTATTGATAGAAATATTAATTGTACCGTTAACGCTTGTACGTCTACTGAGGCTACCAAAGGAGCTGCTGCCTGAAGTATTATTTGTATAACTAAAGTTACCACCAATTATAGCACCGCTATTAAAAGCAGTCGTTATGCCTGCACCGGGACGGGTTATAGTAAGATTTCCATCATACCGGCTTGTGTCGCCATTACTTATAGAAATTGTACCGGAACCTGCGCCCGTTATCACTACATTGCCCGTATAATGATTGCCAGAGCCAGTTACATCAGCATCATAAAAACTATTGGTTCCGTTCATGGCAAAAGAAGCGTTGCCTGTTACTGTGTTATTTCTGGCATAAGTATTATATCCGTTTGCACCCGAAACATCATCTGCTATTACTACATTCCCGGTGATCCTATTATCGTACAGCGAGCCAAAAGCGGCACCCCGATAACCGGTAATACTTAATGCTGTTACAAGTATAGTATCCTGTTGTACACTAAAACCACGACTATTTTGAACATTGATCGTTCCGCCGTTAGTTGAGTTAATGACCCGTAGTAACTCAAAAATTGATGGCACAGTATCATTAATAGAAATATTGACAGTACCACCTACGGTTGTTTTTCTGCTAAGACTTCCAAAGGAGCTGTTACCAGCAGTATTATTTGTAAAACTAAAGTTACCTCCGATAACCGCACCGCTATTAAATGCAGTTGTAGTGCCCGCACCTGGCCGGCTTATCGTAAGATTTCCATCATACCGGGATGTGTCGCCGTTACTAATGGAAACAATGCCAGTGCCTGCGCCTGTTATTGTAACGTTGCCCGTGAAATGATTGCCAGAGCCAGTCACATCAGCATCGAATAAATTATTAGTACCGTTCATCGCAATGGTAGTATTACCTATTACCGTGTTATTTCTGGCATAAGTGTTATATCCGTTTGCACCCGAAACATCATCTGCTATTATTACATTTCCGTTAATCCTGTTATCGTAAAGCGTTCCAAATGCAGCACCGCGATAACCCGTAATACTTAAAGTAGTTACAAGAAGCGTATCCTGCTGCACATTGAAACCACGACTATTTTGAACATTGATAGTACCACCGTTACTTGAATTTATTACACGCACCAACTCAAACGTAGAAGGAAGCGTATCATTGATTGAAATATTGACTGTACCAGCAACGCTTGTTCTATTGTTAATACTACCAAAGGAACAACTGCCGGCAGTGTTATTAGTAAAACTAAAGTTGCCTCCGATAACCGCACCGCTATTAAATGCAGTTGTAATGCCTGCGCCAGGTCGCGTTATTATAAGATTTCCATTATAGAGGGATGTATCTCCGTTACTCAAAGACAGCGTACCTGTGCCCGCTTCGGCAATTGTAAGATTTCCGTTAAATTGATTGCCGGAGTTTCCGATATCACCTTCTGCAAAAGTAGTGGTACCGCCAAGATTAAAAGAGATATTATCATTCACAATCGCATTTCTTACATAGGTAGTATATCCGTTAACTGATGTGATATTAACTACAATGTCGGTAGCTCCATTGCTGTTGTTTAATGTGGCTCCGGTGAAGTAACTAAATCCGGAAGAAACTGTATTAACGGTTAAGATGAAGCCGTTAAAATCGAGGCTGCTACCAGCTTGCATATCAATATTATTGATGGTAACATTGCTCGCTAAAACGGGGTAGTTGGTTAAATTACCAGGAATTGTAACTACACCCGCCGGTAAAGGAACAGCATTTGTGTTCCAGTTTCCAGGTGTGTTCCAACTAGTACCTTCACTGCCATCCCAGGTTTGGGCAGTTGCAACATTGGCACAGAGTAAAATGAGCGACAGAAATAGTAAATTTTTCTTCTTCATAAAATGATTTGTAGAATGAATAAAAGCATCCGCGTAACTGTTGTTGGATGTTTTCTTTTAGTTGAAGAGGCAGGGGAACTTACCGACTAAAGGGTTTTGTTCAAAATTTTAACAAATGAATTAAATTCATACTGCTTCACCTATAATCCTTTTGGATAAGAACCGTTTTAAAAAGTAATTACGTAATTTGAATGCAACAACTACTGCGGCTAACACTTGTTTATCATAAACTTGAAACTTACTTTGAACATTACCCGATTTATCTTACTTACTGCTTTAACGAGTTGTGGCTTAGTCGCTATCAGTCAACCTATTCAGCGGTACAATAATTTTAAATATTCGGTTAATGAAGGCTTACTGCAAAGCACCATGTCGGATATTAATTTCGATAGCAATAATTTTTGCTGGCTTTCCTTTCCTAATGGCATTCAAAAATTTGATGGAAAAAACTTTATTAATATTCCTGTTCAACCCGGACTTCCTGATAATAAATGGTGCTATTTTTTCAGGTGCAAAAATGGCGACCTGTTAATCAGCCATATAATGGGAATTAGTAAGTATGAGATCAGTAATAATAAATTCATCCATATTTATAAAAATCCTGTTGCAGTACTCAGGGCGATGAAGTTTATAGGTGAAGATGAAGGCACTATATATGGAATAACTGAGGAAAAAATTATTTTAGGACTTTCAGCTGATACTTATAAAGTAGTATGCGAAGTAGCTACAGGGATTCGAAAAACTACCGGAAACAAAAGTAAAGCAACGACAATTGTTGGTCAAAATATCATAAATCATCAGGTTGTCATAATGATAGACTCCAGCCTGTGTTTATTTAACCTCCAAAAGCGAAAATTACAATTTGCGCCGGTATATATCCCTGATATTTTGAACTATTTTTTCTGGCTGGAAAACGAAGAGGAGGTGTTTTATTATAAATACGGAAAGGATTATGAACCCATACCGCAACATTATAATTTTGTTACCAAGAGCATTAGAAAATCAATTATCAATGATGTTGGAAGCGTTACTTCATTTAGAAGTGCTACCCATAAATGGCAAGATAAAACACTGCTCTCCTACTTCAATCACTTATATGAAACATCACCTGGGCTGGATAGTATAAAATATGAGCTCGTTGACTTTCATAATAAACCAATTGGTGGAAATTCTGCCATAGTAAAAATAGCAGAAGATCATACCGGTAACCTATACCTGCAAACTATAAACGACGGATTCAGGAAGATCATCCGCAACGCCTACCCTATAAAATATTATGGAACCGGAAAAATAGATGGGAATTATATCATCAGTCTTTTGCAGGATAAAAAAAACAACAGGGTACTGGCGGGTACTTATGGAAACGGCATTTTAATATTTGACAGCTTACAGCGCCTCATTAAACACATTCCATTGCTTCCGGGAAATGAAAAAGTATCGTCTGTTAACTGCATCATTAAAAAACCTGACAATGACTATATCTTATCCTCTTTTGGAGATAAGATGTGGTTGCTAGATAAAGACCTGAACGCTATAAAAACATTACCTGTTACAAGTCATCGAAGTGATAAAAAGCCCGATATAGGTTACTTTATTAATCCGGTATTTCAAGATAAAGAACAGGCAATCATAAAATCTGAACGAAATCTTTACAGGATACTTTTCAATACAAACGAAGTTCATGAATATTCGATTTTATTTGGTGGAAGTATGGGAGGCACTATTTTTAACGGCCATTTTGTAACACATATAAATGAAGATTTTGTGTTGTTTGACACGGCTACTTTTAGGGAAATAAAAAAATATTCTTTAAAAGGAACCGGAGATGTAAGGTGTTTTCTGCCAGTATCTGCAGATAGTATGTATGTAGGCAGTAACAAAGGAATTTACCTTGTTGATAGAAACTTTAATGTATTGCAGCATCTTCAAAAAGAAGATGGATTGCCAGATGAATGTATTTACGCCATGGCAATCGATAATCAGAAAAATTTATGGTGCAGCACTAATAAAGGAATAATAAAAGTACGCAAGGACTACCGTATTTTACACCTCACTAAGGAAGACGGTTTGCAGGAAAATGAATTCAACACAAATATCACTTCTACTGCTGAAGATGGAGAGATTTTCTTTGGTGGAGTAAACGGTGTTAGTAGCTTTTTTCCGGGATCTGTTACCGGCATGGCAGAAAATATAAATGTGCTGTTTACTGATATCAGGATAAATAATGAGGATATTTTTCAAGATACTGCCGTTTGGAATATCGACGACATAAATCTTCGTTACGATCAAAATTCACTTTCATTCAACTTTATAGCCATAGCAAACAATCATCCTGACCGATACATCTATCAATATAAAATGAAGGGTGTTGATAAGGAATGGATTCAAAATGATGAGCTGCAAACCGTTCACTACTATCTTCAACCAGGCCAATATGAGTTTGATATATATGCGTCGAGGGTATTTAATAAAAATGCAAAACCCATGCGATCGATTAAGATCTGGATACACCCTCCTTTTTGGAAAACCTGGTGGTTTATAACGGCTATAAGTTTACTAGCTGCCTCTTTGCTGGCGTTTAGTATTAACCGTTATAACAGGAGAAAATACCAGAAAAAATTATTGGTATTGGAAGGTGAACATAAAGTGAAACTGGAAAGAGAGCGTATTTCCCGCGATCTTCATGATAGCATTGGGGCATATGCCAATGCTATTTTATACAATACAGAATTATTGCAAAAAGAACCAGACAAAAATGAACGAACTGAATTGATGAATGATCTTAAGTTTGCTTCAAAAGATATTATTACGGCCCTAAGAGAAACGATCTGGGCCCTTAAAAAAGATAACTACACTGCAGAAGAATGCCTGTTACGCATCCGAAATTTTATTCAGCCTTTTACCCGCTATTATCCACAGATACAGTTCAATCTTGAAGGGAATGCATCTGCTGAAAAAATATTAAACTACAGTAAAGCACTAAACCTGGTAAGAATCGTTCAGGAAGCAGTTACCAATTCTCTCAAACACGCAAATCCAACAAAAATTGATATTGTCAGCGTAACTACAGAGGATTCCTGGCAACTTATAATAACGGATAACGGAAAAGGATTTGATCCACAATCCTTAAAAGAAACAGAGCAGGGTAATGGTTTGGGTAACATGAAACAAAGAGCTTTAGATGCTGGTTTTAACCTGGAAATAGGATCGGGAAAAAGAACGGGAACATCAATTGTTGTAAAAATATAGTTAGATTGAGTACTAATGACTAATTGCGAAAAAATTTTTAGCCGGTACCATTAGGATTATTTTTTAAAGATAAAAATAAGCTCATTTTTAGAGCAATCTATTATACATGCATATCAAAGTCGCCATCATAGATGATAAAGCCAGTAACCGTAATATTCTAAAGGATAAATTACTAAGGCATGGGCATTTTGATATCACTCTTGTTGCAGAAGATGGAAATGATTTTGTAGAAAAAATGCAGCAACTTCCTACCGAAAAAATACCTGATGTTGCCTTGATGGATCTTGAAATGCCAAATATGGATGGTGTAGATGCCATTGCAATCGGCTCATCATTTTTCCCTTCCGTAAAATTTGTTGTGCTCACCATATTTGATGATGAGGATAAAATATTTAAAGCAATTAAAGCAGGCGCATGCGGCTATCTGTTAAAAGATGAAAGTGCCGAAAACATTTCTGAAATGCTTTGGCAGATGCATGAAACCGGTGAAGGTCCGATCTCACCAGGCATAGCTCACAAAATTTTACAATTAGTACAAAACAACGACCTTACTATTTTAACTAAATCAGTTAAAGCGCATCAGAAAGTATTATTCGATCTTACCCAAAGAGAAAGCGAGATCCTTCAGCTTTTGGTGCAAGGATTACTTTATAAAGAGATCGGTGTAAAATTAAATATCAGTACGAATACAGCAAAAAAACATGTAATAAACATCTACCATAAACTTCATGTTAACAGCCGTGCGCAGGCATTACATCTTGCTTACGAAAAAGGCCTGTTATAAAAAAAGGCCTGTTACAAAATAACAAAGCCTTTCTTAGCTCTATAGACCGAGCATTAAACCACACTTAAAATATTTTATATCAGTAACAATCATACTTAGCTGCTGTTACCAGAAAAAAAATTGAGGAATAGGACCATAATAATATCAAATCATAAGATTGTAATTCCCACCTGTTATTAGGTTAGTAGCATCCCGATCGACTTCTTATTTTTAAAACCGTTAATATTCAATATTAAAAAATGGAATAAACCGACTTTTAAGTTTGATAACTAAATTTTAAGTACGGAACAAAACGGGCATTTGTATAATTTTAAAATTCTTGCTTTTAAAATCCATAATCAATACATAATTTGTAGTAGCTGCTATTGGAACGGTTAATAAGAAGTACTTTTAAAATAAAAAGATGTTGAGGGTTGATGTAAAAACCAGGCTTTTTATTCTATTGTTGCTGATAGTAACCGCAAATGGTTTTGCACAAACCAAAATTATCGACTCGTTGAAAAGAGATTTTTTACTGGCAGAAACTATCTCTCAAAAACAAGCGGCCATTTTTAATTTGTGCGAACAGGGTCTGAATATGAATCCCGATAGTTTGCTTGCAATTGCAAATGAAGGATATCTGTTGGCAATAAATGAAAAAAATCATGAAAACGAACTGTGGTCAAATTACTATCAAAGCATTGCTTATACAAGTAAAGGTTTGATTGATACATCACTCAACCTTGCCGAATCTTGTGTTTCAATATTAGTAAAGGAAAAAAAATATCCGGCGCTGCTGGGTAATTTTTATAACCAGATAGGTAGGTGTTACATGAGAAAGAATGAATACCGCAATGCCATTGAAATGGGTTATAAAACTATAATTGAGGCAGAAAAAGCAGGCGATATTCTTTTACAAATTAAAGGCAAAACACTTATCGGTTGGGCATACCTGGAAATGGGGCAACCCGTTAACTCATTAAACTGGCATTTAAAAGCAGCCCGTACCAGTAACGATAGCACTATCCTTGAAAATTACGCAATACTTTTTGCCAATATTTCACTTAACTATTCAAGCCTTCGCAAACAGGATTCCGCTTTTTATTATATTGAAAAAGCTGTCCGTTATTCGAGAAAAAATGAAAACATTTTTTCTTTATCTAATTCTTTGGCTATCCAATCACAATTATTTATAAAATCCGGGTCTCCGCAACCAGCCGAAAATTTATTAAAAGAAGTGGTTAGTATCCGAAAACAAATTGGTGATCCATTCTATGTAGTTTCCGATATGTCTCAATTGGGTTTGTATTACGCACATTACGGCATGCCACAGAAAGGAATCAAAATTTGCAATGAAGGAATTGAAATTGCCCGGCATTACAAACTGGAAACCAAATTATTGTTCCTCTATAGCTCGCTGGGTGACAATTATAAAGCACTCGGCAACAAAGAAAAATATGCAGAAGTATTAGAAAAAATTATTTCACTAAAAGATACTGTTTATCAAAAAAATTCTTCGCAATCTATAGCAGAAGTACAAACTAAATATGATCTTCAAAAAAAAGAAAACCTGATTATCCTGCAAAAACTGGAAATCACCAGGAAGAATTATTTTGTGTATGGATTGCTGATCTTTTCATTATTTACGATACTGGCAGCTTTGTTGTTATTTAGAGAATATAAAAAGAGGCAAAAGATTAAGATAAGGCAAATGCAGGATGAAGAAAAACAGCTATCAGAAATAGCCGTATTGAAAGCTGGTGAATTGGAAAGAAAACGAATTGCTGCTGACCTACATGATAACCTGGGTGCCTATGCAGCATCTATTGCCTCTAACCTTGACCAGATCGACTTAAAAAACTATGATGAAACAGATAACATTCTACTGCAGGAACTTCGGAATAATTCCCAGGCGATCGTTTCGCAATTGATTGATACGATCTGGGTACTTAAAAAAGATAGTCTCTCACTTACCGCTATCAGTGATCGGATTAAGGTTTTTCTACAAAGAATCAGTGCGAGTTATCCAAAGATAAATATGGAGGTTTTGGAAAAAATTCATTCTGATACAGTGATGCCCGCTGCACAGGCATTCCATCTATTTCAAATTATGCAGGAAGGTTTAAATAATGCTGTAAAGCACAGTACTGCAGAAAATATAAACATCATTATTGAAAGTGATAAGCATTGGAAGGTAACTATTGAAGATGATGGAAAAGGCATTGGAATTTCGAGTGCTACCTCCTCTCCGGATAATGGTATTTTTAATATGAAAAACCGCTGTAAAGAATCAGGATGGAATATCCAGTGGTTACCGGTGTTGCCACATGGATGTAGGGTTGAAATAATGCCTACTACAATTTGATTATAGCTAATGCTTGAAAATTGTATAAACTTTATAAGTATGAAATTCTCCATTGCACTTACTGAGGATAATAGGATAAACCGGAACACTTTTATGCAAAAGATAAAACTGTTTCCAAATCTTACACTGGTTTTTTCTGCAGACAATGGCCACCAGTGTCTGGAAGAATTGAAAGGGTTACCTCATCAGCTTTTACCGCAGGTAATTTTTATGGATCTTGAAATGCCTGAAATGGATGGTATTGAAACCATCAGACTTGCCAAATCCCTTTACCAACATATACATTTCATTGTACTAACCGTTTTTGACGATGACGAAAAAATATTTGAAGCTATCAAAGCAGGCGCTTCCGGATACCTGCTAAAGCATGAAAATGCTGCCGTTTTAGAGGATGCCATTGTAACAATTCTGGAGTTTGGCGGAGCTCCCATGAGTCCGGCAATTGCCAGAAAGGCTTTACAACTATTAAGCACATCTGGCTCCAGGTCTGAATCAAACGTACCTGCAACTACTTTTCCTGAAGTAATTACCGACCGGGAAAAAGAGGTCCTCCAACTAATGATTAAAGGCTGGGATGCAAAAAGGATAGCTATTGAAGTAAATCTGAGTGTACTCACTGTACGTAAACATATCGCCAATATATACCACAAATTGCATGTAAACTCCAGGGCACAGGTAATGTCGATGGCACATAAAAACAACTGGTCATAAGCTTTCTTGCGAAAATCATAAAATTCCTACAAACTAACACTTGTTAGTTTTTTTTATTATTTTTACAGTATAAAATCAGCATTATGCCATTAGCAGATCTGGAAAAAATATTTCAGGATAAAATAGATAACGAGATTAAAATTGAACCGCGCGACTGGATGCCGGATGCATACCGTAAAACAAATACACGGCAGATCAGCCAGCATGCCCATAGTGAAATTGTTGGTATGCTACCAGAAGGAAACTGGATCAGCAGAGCACCTTCGTTAAAAAGAAAAGCGATCCTGATTGCTAAAGTGCAGGATGAAGCTGGTCATGGTTTATACTTATACTGCGCAGCAGAAACATTGGGCACCAGCCGGGAACAAATGATTGATGACCTTTTGAGTGGAAAAGCAAAATATTCTTCCATTTTTAATTATCCTACATTAACCTGGGCAGATATGGGAGCCGTTGGCTGGCTTGTTGATGGCGCCGCTATACTTAACCAGGTAATGCTTTGCCGCACTTCTTATGGGCCTTATGCCCGGGCAATGGTTCGTATTTGCAAAGAAGAAAGTTTTCATCAGAGACAGGGTTTTGCTTCTCTATTGGTCTTGAGCCAGGGAACTCCTGCTCAAAAAGCTATGTGTCAGGATGCTATCAACCGCTGGTGGTGGCCGAGTTTGATGATGTTTGGTCCAAAAGACAGTGAAAGTACCAACAGCGACCAAAGCATGAAATGGAAAATTAAAAGAAAAACTAATGATGAGTTGCGGCAGCAATTTATAGATATGATCGCCCAACAAATTAAATTATTGGGTATGACACTTCCCGACCCGGATCTGAAATGGAATGCAGAAAGGAATCATTACGATTTTGGAGAAATCAATTGGGAAGAATTCTGGAACGTAGTAAAAGGCAACGGCCCCTGCAATAAACAAAGGCTGGCAGCCAGGCGCAAAGCGCATGAAGAAGGGAGATGGGTGAGAGAAGCTGCATTGGCATATGCAGAAAAAAAAGCGAAGAGACAAAAACAGCAAGCGGCCTGATGAGGTTCAGTGTTTGAGTTAACAAATTGCGACATTACAAAATGCCGGTACAGTTTAATTATCAACTGCTCTTTCAAAAAAAATAAGCCCAGGCTTACAAGTTTTTTAAACCAGGTTAAAAAAATATCATGAATATTCAAATTAGAAAATTTTACTACGGCGATATTCCGGAAGAACAAGGAGGCGGTTCGGAAAATACCCTGCCGGCTAGCAACGAAACCGCCTGGCCGCTTTGGGAAATTTTTATTCGGAGTAAGCAAGGCCTCGATCATAAACACGCCGGAAGCCTTCATGCAGCTGATGCAGCAATGGCAATGGAAAATGCCCGTGATGTTTATACCAGAAGGCAGGAAGGCGTTAGTCTTTGGGTTGTAGAAAGCAAATATATTCATGCATCCAACCCGGATGAAGCAGCATCTTTTTTTGATCCTGCGGCAGATAAAATTTATCGCCACCCTGGTTTTTACGAATTACCTGAGGAAGTGAAACACATGTAAACGGAGGTAATCGAGAACCAGGTATGCACAACATATTTGTTACCTGGTTGTAACTATTAAAAAATTAAGATGCAACATTCAGCAACTCGTAGTATCGATCAACATATTAATTACATTCTGCATCTTGCAGACAGTGCGGTTATTATCGCCCAACGAAACAGCGAGTGGTGCGCTCATGGCCCTATTTTAGAACAGGATATTGCCATCACCAATATCAGCCTTGATCTGTTGGGACAGGCAAGAAATTTTTATCAGCATGCTGCTAATCTGCTTAGCCAATCAACAGGGTCAACTGAAACGGAAGACAGTCTGGCTTATTTAAGAAATGAGCGGGAGTTTAAAAACCTACTGCTAACCGAATTGCCAAATGGCGATTGGGCGCAAACGGTTTTAAGACAATTTTTCTTCAGCGTTTACCAGTCACTGTTATATAAACAATTATTGCAAAGTGACGATGAACAACTGGTGGCCATTGCAGAAAAATCTTTGAAAGAAACCACCTACCATTTAAAATGGAGCAGCGAATGGGTAATACGTTTGGGAGATGGAACCGCAGAAAGCAATGCCCGTATTAATAAAGCAGTTGATTTTTTATGGATGTACACTGGCGAATGTTTTCTTCCTGCTTCCTACGAAGAAACTGATGTAGCAGCTTTGCAGAAACCCTGGATGGAAATTGTAAGCAATATTTTTGAAGAAGCAACACTTCAAATTCCGGCCAGCGGTTACATGCAGCAAGGTGGAAAAACAGGCACCCACACCGAACACATGGGATTTATTTTGGCTGAGATGCAATCACTCCAAAGAACTTATCCCGGGGCAGAATGGTAATAAAAAATCATGAATAAAGAACTAAACAATATTGATGAGCCTGTAGATGTAAAAAATATCTGGCAGTTGCTGGAAATGGTGTGCGACCCTGAGATACCTGTGCTCAGTATCTTAGATATGGGCATAGTAAGGGATATTAAAATAAATGCAGATCAAATAGAAGTGATCATCACTCCAACTTATTCTGGTTGCCCTGCCATGGATGCCATCAGCATGGATATCAGATTGAAACTTATTGAACATGGATACAAAAATATCAAGATCACTTCCGTATTATCTCCTGTATGGACAACTGATTGGATGACCGAAAATGGTAAGAAAAAATTAAAAGAATACGGCATTGCGCCACCTAACCAGCGCCGAAATGGAGAAATGGATAGGACTGTAGAATGCCCGCAATGCAACTCTTCCAACACAGTGTTAATTAGCCAGTATGGCTCTACTGCCTGCAAAGCTTTATATCAATGTAACGATTGCAAAGAACCTTTCGACTATTTTAAATGCCATTAGTACGAATATAAAGTTAGTGGTTCTCCTTTTTAATTTTATACAAAGATCTATTGTCAGCCTTGTTTACCGAAAGCTGTTTATTAATAAATTGATTCTTACTATATTTTAGACACAAGCCTCGCCTGATTAAATATTCCTATCTTTATTTATTCTCTTTTAATTATGGATATCTCAATTTATTTTGAAGAAGCAGCACAGGTTTCAGTAGCATTTGTAGTTGGTGCAGTAATAGGATTGGAACGTGAGTTCAGGAGTAAACCAGCTGGCTTTAGAACAATGATCCTTATTTGCGTAGGCTCATGCTTATATACTATTTTATCGAAAGAAGCGGGTGGCGGCTCTTCAGATAGGATTGCGAGTAACATCGTAACCGGTATTGGTTTCATTGGTGCAGGTGTAATTTTTAAAGAAGGAATTACCGTAAACGGTTTAACCACTGCAGCGCTCATCTGGATTACTGCGGCACTTGGAATGGCAATTGGCTTTCACAATTACCCATTAGCGATCCTTGTTTCCAGCATGGTTGTAATAGTATTGTTTGTGCTGGAACCCGTGCAGCGTTTTATAAATAAATTACACCGTGTAAAAGATTATAAGATCCGCACTGTTGAGCTGGGAAATAATTTTAAGAATGAACTGGAGATATTTTTTAACTCGCATGACCTTACTTATCGTTGCATGAAAATAGTAAAAGAAAATAATGATGCTGTTTATCTTTATCGCATCAGTTCGCCCGACAGAAATTATGACGCCGTAAATCAATTTCTGCTACATCATAAAGAGGTAAACAGTTTTGAAGTGTAATCTTTCTAATTAGAAAAACTCATTAAACTTAATGTATGTCTTCTGTTTTATTTGTAATTGAAAATAATATTGCTTTTATAACATTAAACCGTCCCGAAAAATTTAATTCGTTCAATAGGGAAATGGCGCTGTTGTTGCAAACACACCTGGATGAATGTGCCAATTCAAAAGATATAAGATGCGTGTTGATAACAGGATCAGGTAAAGCTTTTTCTGCGGGACAAGACCTGGCAGAATTAACCGGAGATGAGCCCATGGGAATAGACCGCATCCTGAGCGAACACTATAATCCAATTGTAACAAGGATCAGGAACATGCCAAAACCGGTAGTGGCAGCCGTAAATGCCGTGGCTGCAGGTGCAGGTGCGAATATTGCTTTGTGTTGTGATGTAGTAGTGGCAGCAAAATCTGCGTCATTTATACAGGCATTCAGCAAGATCGGTTTGATACCTGATAGTGGAGGAACATTCTTTTTGCCAAGGCTGATTGGCTGGCAAAAAGCCAGTGCCTTTATGATGATGGCGGATAAAATTACAGCCATAGAAGCAGAAAGAGTTGGCATGATTTACAAATATTTCGAGGATGAATCATTTAATGAAGAGAGTATAAAGATTGCACATACACTTGCCCAAATGCCAACAAAAGGGCTGGCGCTCACCAAACAGGCATTGAATGAATCTCTTACAAATTCCTGGGAATCTCAACTCTTAAAAGAAGATGAACTGCAACGCATAGCCGCAGTAACCTATGATTATAATGAAGGAGTAGAAGCATTTTTACAAAAACGCAAGCCTGCTTTCAAAGGACATTAAGCTAGTTGTAGCTCTACTATTTGAAAATAAAATGATCTGAATAATTAAATCCAACTTACATGACCCATACTCCCGAAGCCGTTGTAACACATATGATGCAACACGACCTTTTTAGCCAGTGGTTGGGCATTGAAGTATTATTAGTATCTGCAGGCTACAGCAAAATAAAAATGACCGTTCGAAATGAAATGATCAACGGCTTTGGAATTGTTCATGGCGGAATAGCCTTTTCGCTGGCCGACAGTGCATTCGCTTTTGCCTGCAATAACAGGAATGTTTTATCTGTTGCATTGGATACCTCCATCAACTTTACAAAACCCGTGCATGTTGCCGATGTATTAATTGCTGAAGCAAAAGAATTACACAATGGAAAATCTACCGGACTATACCATATTACCATTACCAACCAGCACGATCACATGGTGGCATTATTTAAAGGCACTTGCTTTCGTACAAATAAATCTTTGTTATGATCTATAAATTCAATGGTCACGTTCCGGTAATACAGGAGTCATCCTTTGTTCATCCGCAGGCTGCCGTAACCGGAAATGTTATCATCGGAAAAGATGTTTACATTGGTCCTGGCGCAGCTATCAGGGGCGATTGGGGGCAGATCATTATCAGTGATGGTTGTAATGTGCAGGAAAACTGCACTATCCATATGTTTCCGGGCGTTACTGTTTTACTAAAAGAAGCTGCACATATTGGTCATGGAGCAATTATTCATGGAGCAACCATCGGCAAAAATTGCCTCATTGGAATGAACTCGGTGATCATGGATAACGTGGTTATTGGAGATGAGTCGGTAGTTGGTGCGTTGAGTTTTATAAAAGCAGATACTATTTTTGAAAACAGAAGTCTCATCGTTGGTAATCCTGCAAAAAAAATAAAAGATGTAACTGATGATATGATCAACTGGAAAACAGCCGGCACCAACCTGTACCAACAATTACCCAGGGAAATGCAACAATACTGGGAGGCTTGCCAACCACTGAGGGAATTACCAACATCCATTCCTGCGCAATCCCGTGATTACAAAACATGGAACCAATCCAAGAGTTGATCTATTTTCGTTCGTCCTTCCAAATAAGTTTTTCATTCTTAGCGCTATCTCTAAAGTCAGCAATCGTGCCATCTCCTCTTCCGGTGAAACCTCCATCAGGATGTCCTATTAATTTACAGCTACTATCAAAAAGATCTGAAAAAAAATCACAACAAGGAGGCGTTACATAGTAAACAGTTTGTCCTTTATACAAATAACTGTAAATACTTTTAGGCGGGTTCTGCTTTTCCTCTGCCCGGATTTGCTTTATCATTTTCAGCAAACATTCAGGAATTTCTCCTGCAGACTCCTTAACTGCCTCCTGCACCGGTTCATCGATACCAATATTTTTCTGATTTTTTGATGGGCTACAGCCGATAATTGTTATCAAGGCAATTAAAATGAGTGATTTCATATACTTTGCTTAAGGTTCACAAAAATAATGGATAAAAATTGCTGAACTTCGCAGCAATGGAAAAATCAAATTTTGTAGACCAGATTAAGATCTTTGCACGCAGTGGGCATGGTGGTGCAGGCAGTAAGCATTTTATGCGTAATAAATTAACTGCTATGGGAGGACCCGATGGTGGCGACGGCGGACGTGGTGCGCATGTTATTTTAAAAGGGAATTCGCAGTTATGGACCTTATTGCATTTGCGTTACTTTAAAAATGTATTGGCAGAAGATGGTAAGAATGGTGCAGGTAATAACTCGAGTGGCAAAAGTGGCAAAGATATTATTATTGAAGTTCCATTAGGAACCATTGCTTTCAATGAAGAAACCGGAGAAAAAGAAGCAGAGATACTCGAAAACGGACAGGAAGTAATTTTAATGAAAGGTGGTCGTGGTGGTTTGGGCAATTCCAATTTCAAAACTTCTACGAACCAGGCACCCGAATATGCGCAACCTGGTGAGGAAGGTGTAGAAGGTATAAGAGTTTTAGAATTAAAGATTTTGGCAGATGTGGGCCTGGTAGGTTTCCCAAATGCAGGAAAATCAACCTTACTGTCAAGCATAACTGCTGCTAAACCTAAGATTGCCGATTATGCATTTACCACATTGGTACCACAGTTGGGTATGGTAGAATACCGTGATTCAAAAAGTTTTTGTATTGCTGATCTACCCGGAATTATTGAAGGAGCTGCAGAAGGAAAAGGGCTGGGACACCGATTCCTTCGCCATATTGAACGAAATTCAATCCTGCTTTTTCTAATACCTGCAGACAGTAAAGATCATTTCAAAGAATTTGAAATATTGAAAAACGAACTGGAACAATACAATCCCGAAATGCTTCAAAAGGATTTTGTGATCGCTATCAGTAAATCAGATATGTTGGATGATGAGCTAAAAGAAGCGATTGAAAAAGAACTACCAAAAAATATTCCGCATATCTTCATATCGTCTGTTACTGGTTACAACCTGGCGTCATTAAAAGATATGTTATGGAATTCACTTAATACAGCAAAAGTTTAGCATCAAAGTTTTTTACCGGGAAAGTAAACAGCATAAACTTTCAAAAATAATTTTTGTATTACATGATTAATTACCAATCTTTCCGGTTCATAAATAAAATAGGGATATTTATTATTTTGCTTTCTTCCCTATTTGTTTTAACTGGTTGTCCATATAGCTCATCTTATAAAATAGACGATGAACCTTCTGTTTTAACTGAAGATTTTTTTGTGGGTAAATGGGCTTCTATTATTAAAGGTGCCGATGGGCAGGATAGACCAATAAAAATGATTGTTGATAAATTAAACGACTATGAATATGACCTGAACTTCACAGGTAATATACAAGCGCTCACCAATTACAATATAATCAGAGAAGATACAATTAAAGCAACGGCATTTGTAAGTGAAGCAGCTTCCAGAAGATTTCTGAATATTAAGATTAAAGGACAGTATTACATTTCAGAATTTATTTATAAAAACGACAAAATAACAATTCTTCCTCTATGTGAGCATTTTACCATGAAGCTCATTAAAAATAATGCTGAATTAAAGCAAGCCGTGGAATTACATTTTAAAATGAGGCGTTATCCATTATATGATGAAGAGTTTTGCTTAGTAGGCATGGCCAGGGTAAATTAGTAATTTATCGTTGTTAGCCTTTTTACGTAAAAAATTTCTACGCCTCACTTCGTTTCTAAAATTGTAATTTGGCAGTTCCATTAATACGCAAGATCGCATGCCACAATCTACAATCGCGGGTACAGGATATTATGTTCCTGAAAATATTTTTACCAACAACGACCTCAAGCAATATATGGATACTTCTGATGAATGGATACAGGAACGTACCGGTATCAAGGAAAGAAGGTATGCCCATAGAACAGATGAAACCACTACTACCATGGGTGTTGAAGCTGCAAAAATTGCCATCGAAAGGGCCGGCATTACTGCAAAGGATATAGATTTTATCATCTTCGCTACTTTAAGTCCGGATTATTACTTCCCTGGTTGTGCAGTATTATTGCAACGTGCAATGAAAATGAATGAAATTGGTGCACTCGATGTAAGAAACCAATGCAGTGGTTTTGTATATGCACTTTCTATCGGAGATCAGTTTATCAAAACCGGCATGTATAAAAATATATTGGTGGTAGGAAGTGAAAAACATTCTTTTGGTCTGGATTTTTCTACGCGTGGAAGAAATATTTCGGTGATATTTGGTGATGGTGCTGGCGCTGTTGTGCTTCAACCAACCGATAAAAAAGGAAAAGGCATCCTTAGTACACATTTACACAGTGATGGAGAAGGAGCAGAGATTCTTGCCATGTTCAATCCCGGAACACATGCCAATCACTGGATGGAAACGCCTGTTGCTGATTTCGCAGCAGCTCCAATTGCCGATATGTTTATGAGCCATAACATGATCGACAAAGCACAAAATTTTCCCAACATGGATGGACCAACGGTGTTTAAAAAAGCTATTTCAAAATTTCCCGAAGTGATCATAGAAGCATTAACTACCAACGGGCTTCAACCTTCAGACATCAGTTTGCTGATTCCACACCAGGCCAATTTACGCATTGCACAGTTCGTGCAACAAAAATTACAATTACGAAACGACCAGGTTTTTAATAATATAGAAAAATACGGAAACACTACGGCAGCATCCATTCCAATTGCATTATGCGAAGCATGGGAGCAAGGAAAAATAAAAGAAGGTGACCTGGTTTGCCTGGCTGCTTTTGGAAGCGGTTTTACCTGGGGAAGCGCGTTAATCAGGTGGTAAAAAATAATATAAAAAATATCGTTCCTATAATTAATCTTTCAGTTTTAAAAACAAATGTTACGAAAATTTATATTTTTCATCAACCCAATCTCAGGAACTAAAAATAAAGCGTCTCTAAAAACGCTTATTGAAAAAATTATGGTCAGGGAAAATTTTCCCTACCAGTTTTTAGCAACCATGAAGGATGGTAATTATCATTTTCTGCCTTCATTGATCAATGAACAAAAAATAACTGATATCATTATTTGCGGAGGAGATGGCACGGTGAACCAGGTATGCGCCTCACTTCTTAAAACTAATGTTCAGGTGGGAATTATACCAATGGGATCCGGAAATGGCCTTGCTTTTAGTGCCGGTATTCCAAAAGATCCTGTGAAGGCAATGGCAATCATACTTAAAGGTGCTTCCAATTATATTGATGCGTTTTTCATTAACAATCATTTCAGTTGTATGCTATGTGGATTAGGCTTTGATGCACAGGTAGCACACGATTTTGCCAAACAAAAAAGACGAGGGCTGGTAACCTATACAAAGCAAACCATTAAGAATTTCTTTTCTGCAAAACCTTATCCCTTTACAATTCAGCTAAATGGCGCTACGATAAATACAAACGCATTTTTTATAAGCATTGCCAATAGTAATCAGTTTGGCAATAATGTTACCATCGCGCCTAAAGCAAGCTTACACGATGGGTTATTAGATATTGTGATTGTAAACAAAATGAATAAATTAAAAATGATCTATTCATTGTTAAAGCATGTAAGCTTCGGAGGATTGCAGGATGTGCTGTCGGATGGATTTGGCAATAACGGAATACAATACATCCAGGCAAAACAAATAAGAATTAAAAATACCGGTACGGCGCCCTTGCATATTGATGGAGAACCTACCGAAACAAGCCATGAATTTGAAATAAATATCATCGAAAAAGCCTTTAAGCTTATTCAGTTAAAATAACTACTTCACCTATTTACTTATTTTTAAGCAGTTTCACCACTTGCTCAAGTGCCTTTCTATTTACTTCATTATTAAATGATTGACCGATATCACGTTTTTCTCTGGCTGATAAATGAAAATTAAGTGCTGCACTTTTTTCGAGGTTTTGCGGCATATACATGATCGATATACGTTTTATTGTTGTGTCGGCATGTTGCTTATAATAATTAAACTGATCTGTTTGAAAATAATCCTGCAGCTTAAACCAGTTGTGCTGTAACATCGTTGCCGGTGTAACAATCATATCAGCTATAGAATTGGTTTCGAAAGGTTGTTGCCAATTGTCGTTCAATCTGTCACGCAACTGAAGGATCACCACGCCACCTGTATTAGCACTGATCCAATCCTTAAAATTATCAATAAACCGTAGCGTGGTTTCCTGTCCGAAATTATCTCTCAATCCTGCATCCATTACGTCAACTACAGGAATACTTGGTAGCCATACATTGGGCAATACGTAGGGAAATGTGGCGTTCATCCGCAAAGCAGTTAATATCCTGAGGTTGCCGGGTTGCTGGTTACTAAATAAAGCCGAAAAATCTACCGCATCCGCACCGGCATTCTTATCACTTGATAAAAAAGAAGGCTTCATCATAAAACTTAACGGCTGCGAACTGATCATCATCTTTCTTCCGTCACTTTTTATCACAGAATTAAATATAATAAGGGGAACCCGCCCACTGCTCTCATCGGCGCGTGTGTCTTTTAACTGCACATTTAAAATTCCATTGGTATTGTCGGCAAGCTTTTTTTCAAATGCATAACCACGGTCTTTTACATACACCTGATCGCCAACCCGGAATTTCTGTGCCGGGGCAAAAATATCCCTGGCTATCATAGAAGTAAAAACAGGATTTAACAGATCGCGGGAAATATTATCAGTGTAAATACTTTGGGTAGGATCGACCTGATTGTTACGAAGTTTTTTTCGATACAACTCACGGTAATATGTAGCTGCTAACATTCCACCACTGGCACCGCTGATCAGGAAAGTATGTTTCATGATTTCACCATCCGATAAACTATCTAGTTTTTGTAAAGCATTCATAACAAAAGTTGCGCTGCGAAGCCCGCCACCGCTTACATTAATAAAAAACATTAACGGTTTTTCTTCATTTTGATTTGCTTTCCATTTATTTAATATCTCCAGCATGTTTGCTTTGTCTGCCGCAATTTTCTCTTCACTACATAAAGCCTGTAAGGATTGTTTATTATAAGCGGGACGTAAATTTTTATTGGTATAATTTAATCCATACGCTTTATTACGTGGATCAATCACCTCCGTTTTATAAAGTATATTCAGTAGCAACAGCAACACAATAGCAGCAGGCAAACTCCAGCTTTGAAGAAAATAAGTTAGCGCACCTATTACTGCAATCATTATAGCAAAAAATACTAAGATGCTGGCAGCGGCAGGCATTTCAAAAAATTTATTTTCCAGTAAAAAACCTACCAACACTAAGAACAAAAATGATAACAGCATACTCGCAATTGCTGCTATATGGTGCCGCTTAAATATGGCATCAATAAAATCCTGCCGGTAGTGGCTTACACTTCTAACTTTTCGCGGGCTAAACCTGCCACTCAGATAATAACTTACTTTAAGCCCAAATTCATCTGTATGATGCTTCCCTGTAAAGGTCTTTTTAAATAACTCAGGATTCCCAACTATTGGGGCAATCGTTCTTATAATAGTTTTTTCTGCGCTAAAAAAATAGAGAAAGGAAACTAACAGCAACAATATAAATCCTAATGATATCCCTGCAATCAGGGTAAATATTTCGCGGTCCGACATTAACTCGCGGTAATCATCGAACCGGTATAATTTAATAAAATAAAATATAATAAATATTAAGGGCAACACTCCATTGTTGATACAATATTTAAAGAAAGGAGTGGCAGTGGTAGCAAGAAATTTAAAGCGTTTAGTATGCAAAATAAAAGTAGTAACGTTCCAGCTCATTATAAACACCCCTAATGCTATGCCTGTAAACAAGGCGCCTAATAAATTAACTTCTCCCAGATATTCTGGTGAAAAAAATAAAGCATCGGCGCCAAAATTTTTCAAAAAACCACTATTGATTGTACTAGCAAGCATAAACCAGAATAATAACAAAATCTGGTACTTCCTGAAATGGAGAATAAATAGCTGTATCGGAAAAGAATAAAAAATGTTTTTAATCAACGGCTTCATATATATGCTATTGATTAAATGTACAAAAAAACGGCGGCTTTTATGATTTCAGTTATTTACACAAGTCAATAAAGTAGCACGTTATGTTATTATGCTTTTAAAAAAAGGGAGAAAGTAAATTCTATAGCTTGATCCACATAGTTATTCATATTTGATATTATTTTTTTGGGTCGTGAGTTTTAAGTACCTCTCCCTGGGAGAGGGTTGGGGTGAGGTCAAGCCAGATAATAATTAATACATAACTGTTCTATGGATGCATCAGTTAAGTTATTCATCAGCTATGCAGTTGAAAAGAATACTGCAGTTATACTGTTGCAATAATATTTTTATCATTTCTAACTACGAATAATAATGCCACCAGGCACATTACCAGCAACATGGCAGTAAATTGGTGGCATACGCCCAGCCATACAAATGAATTGGGATTTGTGGCATTCAGCACAGCCAAAATCCCCAGTACTACCTGGGCGAAAATGAATAAAAGCAACGATGTTCTTAGTCTGCTGAAAAATGGATTGATAGCCAGTGCGGCAGAACGGAAATAGAAAACCAGTACTAATATCAGTAATGCATAAGCGAGGCTGCGATGAATAAAATGTATAGCCAGCCTATTATCTATAAGATTTTGAAACCAGGGCGATAATTCATTAAACGAAGCGGGAACAAATTGCCCATTAATATCTGGCCAGGTTGGAGCAGAATCTGCGGCATGCAAACCGGCCATAAAACCTCCATAAATTAATTGAATAAATAGTAACACAATGATAAAAATCACTGATCGCCTTAATGAGACATGGTAAACATAATGTCTGTTTAATAAACCAAGTGCAAACCATAAAGTATAAGCCAACAGCAACATCGCTGCAATAAAATGTGTAGTAAGTTCAATATGTCCTACGAAATATTTTTCGGGTACCAATCCGCTTTTAACCATTATCCATCCTATTGCACCTTGCAATGCACCAAGTAAAAAAAGTATGATCATCGGCAAGATTATGCCAGGGCTGAATTTTTTACGAACAAGAAAATATACAAACCCTATCAGAAATACGATGCCAAGTAACCTCGCCCAAAAGCGATGTGCCCATTCCCAGAAAAAAATAAATTTGAAATCACTCAAAGAAAAGTGCTGGTGTACATATTTAAACTGATCGGTATTGCGGTATTTTTCAAATTCCGTTTGCCAGCTGGCATCATTTAATGGAGGCAATGCGCCGGTAATTGGTTTCCATTCAGTGATCGAAAGGCCCGATTCGGTTAATCTTGTAATTCCGCCCAAAACTACCTGAATGATGATCATCGCTACACCTGCCAACAACCACCTTCCGATCTGCCTGTTATTTTTTTCCCTCGTTATATTTTCCATAACTATGCAAATGTACAGCAGGGACAATTGTTTGTAGCAATTTGTAGAATGTTTTCAACCGTTTTTCAGATATTTGCTGCTGCATGTTGCTACCTTTTTTATACAAATCAAAATTAGAAGCTGGTCTAGATGAAGCCGGACGGGGATGTTATGCCGGACCAGTATTTGCAGCTGCCGTTATTTTACCAAAAGATTTTTTTCATCCATTATTGAACGATAGTAAACAACTGAACGAGAAGCAACGTGACAGCCTGCGTCCTGTGATAGAAAAAGAATCAATCTCATTTGCTGTGGCAGCCATTGACAATGACGAAATAGACCGCATTAATATTTTACAGGCATCTTTTAAAGCGATGCATAAGGCATTGGACCAATTAAATAGTATTCCACAATTACTTTTAATAGATGGCAACCGTTTTAAATCTTACAAAGAGATCAAACATGAATGTATTATAAAAGGAGATGGTATTTATACTTCAATTGCAGCAGCCAGTATTCTTGCTAAAACTTACCGCGACGAATACATGCAGCAAATACATACCGAATACATGCACTACGGCTGGAATAAAAATAAAGGATATGGCACTTTGGAACACCGCCTGGCAATTGAAAAAGAAGGACTTTGCAAATACCACCGCCAAAGCTTCAATATAATATCCAGGCAACCGGCTTAAAGTAATCAGTTGTCCATAGAAAATTCTCCTAAACCCTGTCTAATCACGTGCCAGTTATCAGTTGTACAATCAACTACTGTAGAAGGAATCATTCCTCCAATACCACCATCAATCACAAAATCAACCAGTCCGTTAAATTTATCGTTGATCACTTCCGGGTCGGTATATTCTTCCACCATATCGCCCGGCAACGAGGCGCTTAACAGCGGATGCTCCAATGCATCTAAAATGTGACGGCAAATTTCATTGTCCGGTATACGAAGACCAATAGTTGATTTTTTACTTTGCAAAATTTTAGGAACCTGTTTGCTGGCCGGCAAAATAAATGTGAAAGGACCTGGCAAATAACTTTTCAGGATCCGGTATAAAGGTGTGTTTATACTTTTTGTATAATCGCTTAAATTGCTGAGATCTCTGCAAATAAAAGATAATTGTGCCTTGTGTGGATCAATATTCTTGATCCTGCATATTCTTTCCACTGCTTTCGGTTGCAGGATATCGCAACCTAATCCATAAATTGTATCGGTTGGATACACGATCACACCACCATCTTTCAGGCATTCAGCCATCTGTTTAATAAGCCTCGGTTGTGGATTTTCGGGGTGAATATGTATCAGCATGCCTACAAATTAGCACATTTTGTGCCTTTCTTAAAAAAAACAGGATTTATTCCGCTACTTTTGCAGCGTTTAAAAATTATAAAAATTAATTTCTATATGTCTGTAATCACCGTTGGCACTATGGCCTTTGATGCCATTGAAACGCCGTTTGGCAAAGTTGATAAAATTATAGGTGGATCTGCTACCTACGTAGCTTATGCTGCCTGCAATTTTGTACAACCAGTTCAACAAATCTCTATTGTTGGATATGATTTTCCTGAAGAAGAAATGGTAGAACTCAGAAAGCGTGGTGTACAAACCAATGGCGTTGAAGTAGTAAAAGACAAGAAATCTTTTTTCTGGAGTGGTAAATACCATATAGATATGAACTCCAGGGATACATTGGTTACAGATCTTAATGTGCTGGAAGATTTCAATCCGATAGTGCCAGAAAACTATCAGGGCGCAGAATTTTTAATGCTTGGCAACCTGATGCCGAAACTTCAACTAAGCGTTATCAACCAAATGAAAGTCAGGCCAAAGCTGATCGTTATGGACACGATGAATTTTTGGATGGATATTGCGCTGGATGACCTGAAAGAAGTAATAAAAAAAGTAGATGTATTGCTTGTTAATGATGGCGAAGCAAGGCAATTGAGCGAAGAAGTATCACTGGTAAAAGCTGCCCGTAAGATTTTGGAAATGGGTCCAAAATTCCTGATCATAAAAAAAGGAGAGCATGGCGCGCTGCTGTTTCATAAAAACCACGTTTTCTTTGCTCCAGCCTTGCCATTAGAAGAGGTATTTGATCCAACCGGTGCCGGCGATACCTTTGCTGGTGGCTTTATAGGATACCTGGCAAAAACAAAAGATATCAGTTTTGAAAATATGAAAACAGCTATCATCGTAGGAAGCGCTATGGCAAGTTTCTGTGTGGAAAAATTTGGTTCTGAAAGGTTGAAAGAGATAACCAAAGCTGATATTGATGAACGCCTGAGTGAGTTTGTACAGTTGGTTAATTTTGATATTGACCTTGTGTAACAAATGTAAAAAGAGGTACTAAACGGTTATCTTCTTTATCAACAAATACTGTTATTAAAAACTAACTGAGATGATATCTTTTTTATTTAGATATCATCTTTTTATTTTACATGAATGTTGTTTTTATGATTCTAAAACATTGTTCTTTAGCATTTGATTAGTATTTACTTTTGCTATCATTCGTTTATTTTGATGTTTGAACCCAAATTATATTAATGCAAGTTAAAAGTCGTTTCAATTCTGTCGTTTTACTATTGGTATTCACCTTCGGTTGCAACCTCGTTTCGGCACAAAGACTGGATTCTTTATTGTACAATCTGGATGCAAAATATCCACAGGAAAAAATCTACCTGCACTACGATCGTCCTTATTATAATGCAGGAGAAACTATTTGGTTCAAAGCATATCTAACTTCAAATAACCTTCCTTCAACCATCAGTAAAACACTGTATGCAGAATTAATAGGGGATAATGGAAAAGTATTACAAAAGAAAATGATGTCGGTGGTAGAAGCTGGAGCAGCATCGTTCTTTGATCTACCGGATAGCATTAAAAGCAGTGTTGTTTACGTTCGGGCTTATACTGCATGGATGCTTAATTTTGATTCCTCCTTTCAATATATTAAGCCGATAAATATTATCAGTGCGGGCAGTACAGCAAAGAAAAATATACAAGCAACAAATTATACACTAACTTTTTTTCCTGAGGGAGGCGATCTCGTAAGCAATGTAGAAACGCTACTTGCCTTTAAGGCTACCGACCATGATGGAAATCCTATAAATGTAAAAGGAAACATCGTAGATAAAAAAGCTGCTAAAGTTTTAAGTTTTGAAAGCGTTCACAACGGTATGGGAACTTTCGCATTCAAACCAAAAGCTGATGAAACTTATAAAGCAATATGGAAGGATAAAAAAGGAGTAACGCATGAAACAGTTTTGCCAGCAGCAAAAAATAATACGATATCCTTATCGGTAAAAAATGTAAAAAATAACGTCAGCTATACGTTAAAACGCCCTGATACGGTGGATTTTCCCAATACTTCCTTTTTTGTAATCGCACAAATTCAACAACAGATCATTTACAGCGCCAGGATAAATTTGTCGGCAAAGAAAGAAGTAACAGCGCCGCTTCCTGTAGATAACCTCGCTAATGGAATTGTGCAGTTAACAGTGTTTAATGCTGATGAAATACCGGTAGCAGAACGGATATTCTTTGTAAACAACGGTAGCTATTATTTTAATACTGACTTACATGCGGTTGAACTTAATCTTACAAAAAGGCAACACAATACTTTGCAGGTAGACGTTGGCGGTAGTATCGTTACAAATCTTTCTATTTCAGTTACCGATGAAAGCCTCTCGGCCATGCCTGCAAACAGGGATAATATTTACTCAAATATTTTGCTCAGCAGCGATCTGAAAGGTAACGTCTACAATCCGGCATACTACTTTTCTTCAGAAGAAGATTCTGTGGCACAGCAGTTAGATCTTGTAATGCTCACCAATGGCTGGAGAAGGTTTAAATGGGAAGATCTGGTGGCAAACAAATTGCCGGTTGTAAAATTTCAACCAGAAGATTTTATCAGCATTAATGGTAATGTTTACGGCCCTTCGCCCATGTTGCTTAAAGGAAGAGAAGTTACAGGAATTTTAAAAACGAAAAGTGGAGATGATGTTTTTTCAATGCCGGTAAATAAAGAAGGGCAATTTGGCGTAACCGGTATTTCTTTTTACGACACAGCTAAACTTTATTACCAGTTTAACCAGGATAAAGACAAGCAACTTACTGCCACTTCCAGTTTTACCATCAGAACAAGTTTTGCAAATGCTCGTCCTCCTGCTGCTGTTTATCTTAATGCACTTTCACCGTCAGCTATGCCCGATTCTTCCACAATGTTAAAAAACAAGAAGATCGCAAAATTGATATCGGAAGAATTTAAAGAAGGAAAAACAGTAAAATCATTGGAAACTGTTACGGTAAAATCATCTATAAAAACACGCGAACAGATTTTAGATGAGAAATATGCATCAGGGTTTTTTACAGGGTCAGACGCTTATGTTTTTGCCATTGAAGATGACCCGCTGGCGAGGTCGGCTTTAACGGTACTTGACTACCTGAAAAGCAGGGTAGCAGGTATGACTGTTTCTACCAATGGCACTCCCTCGGTTACCTGGCGCGGAATTGCTACCAGTATATTTTTTAATGAATCAGCTTCCGACCTTAGCATGGTTCAGGGAATTTCAATGAACGATGTTGCCATGATAAAGGTTTTCAGGCCACCATTCTTTAGCGCAACAAGTGGTGGTGCAGGAGGTGCAATTGCGGTGTACACAAAAAAAGGTGAAGCTGGTTCAGCTGCTACCAAGGGCCTGGATTTTGTAAGGTTGAATGGTTACTCTTCTTATAAAGAATTTTACTCTCCTGATTATGAAACATTAGCCGACAGGGCACCGGAAAATGATTTTAGAACAACGCTTTACTGGAATCCGTTTCTGTTGATGGATCAAAATAAAAGAAGAATAAAAATACCTTTTTACAACAGTGATAATTGTAAGAAAATAAGAGTAATTATAGAAGGTATCAACAAGGAAGGCCAGCTATCAAGAGAAGAAAAAGTTTTTGAATAGTGCGGCTGAATGAATTGTGCTTATTCTAATAGAACAGCAAAAATGAATTTATTATGATCGATCTTATCCTGTTAATATTTCTTTGCCGCCACATTGGCAACATTGCACGAAGCAAAGGATTGCCAGCCCGAAAATGGATATTTTATACCGTGCTCACCTGGTTAGGATTTGAATTGATTGGGCTCTTCATTGGCGTAATGCTGTTTGGCTTTAACAAGAGCGACGAAAAATCTTTATACGGATTAATGGCATTTGCAATGGCATGCGGATTTGGTGGTTATCTGCTGGTAAAATCTACGCTCGATAAAAAACCGGATTCAATGGACGACGAAATTAATAACATCGGCAACACTGGTTAAAAATAAAATGAAAGCATTGCCGGCAAATCAATTTATTCCGGTTATTTGGCAATTCCTTCCAGTGCAAATAGAAATGCATATTCCCTTGCCCGGTCTTTCAAGGCTTTAAACCTTCCTGATGCCCCGCCATGTCCTGCTTCCATATTAGTGTACAAGAGTAATTTATTGTTATCAGTTTTCATTTCTCTTAGTTTGGCAACCCATTTTGAAGGCTCAAAGTATTGAACCTGGCTATCATGTAACCCTGTTGTAATGAGCATATTTGGATAGCCCTTTTTTTCCACATTATCATAAGGAGAATAAGATTTCATGTAGAAATAGTTTTCTTTATTTTCCGGATTTCCCCATTCATCATATTCATTTGTTGTTAATGGAATAGATGGATCGCTCATGGTTGTTACAACATCTACAAAAGGTACAGCTGAGATAATTCCATTCCATAAATCCGGGCGCATGTTTACAACTGCACCCATCAGCAAACCTCCGGCACTTCCACCCATAGCATACAAATGCTCTTTGGATGTGTATTTATTTTTAATAAGGAATTCGGCACAGCTTATAAAATCTGTAAATGTGTTTTTCTTCTTTAACATCTTTCCGTCTTCATACCAATACCTGCCCATTTCCTGTCCACCACGAATATTAGCGATCACGTAAATAAATCCACGATCGAGCAGGCTTAATCTTACACTGCTAAAACTGGCGTCCATGCTTGCGCCGTAAGATCCGTAGCCATACAATAGCAAAGGAGCTTTACCATCTTTTTTGGTTCCCTTTTTATACACTACCGACATGGGAACTTTTGTACCATCTGTAGCTGTGGCAAAAAGTCTTTCGGTTACATAATCCGTAGCATCAAATTTTCCCAGAATTTCCTGTTGCTTCATCAGCGTTTTTACTTTACTGTTCATATTATAATCATAAACAGAAGCTGGTGTAGTTAAGGAAGTATAATTGAAGCGAAGCGTTTCTGAGTTGTAGTCTGGATTACCTGCAATACTTGCCGTATAAACAGCCTCATCAAATGTCAGTTCATGAGCGCTGTTGTTTTGCAGGTTGATGATGCGGATCTGCGTTAATCCATTTCTTCTTTCAGCTACAGCCAGGTAATTTTTAAAAAGGTCGAACCCTTGTATCAGTACTTTATCATCATGAGGAATCATTTCCTTCCAATTGGTTTCTGCAGTTTTATCTTCTGCAGTTGTCATTATCTTAAAATTACGCGCCTCTTTATTTGTACGAATATAAAATGTTGAATTGGCATGATCAACGCTGTATAAAACATCTTTCATCCTTGGTTGAAAAACCTGGAACTCATTTTCTGGTTTTGCAGCATCAATAAACCTCACTTCAGAAGATAGTGTGGCCTGCGAAGTGATCATGATAAACTTATCAGACTTTGTTTTATTTACACCAATATAATTGCTCGGATCCTTTTCTTCATACACTACAACATCAGAAGCAGCATCTTTTCCCATCGTATGTTTCTTTATCTTTTCAGAAAGTAAGGTAACAGGATTCTTGGCCGTATAAAAAATTGTGTTATTGTCATTTGCCCAAACAGGGTCGCCCTCTGTATCCGGAATTACGTCTGCATAAATCTCACCTGTTTCCAGGTTCTTTATATAAATTTTGTACTCTCGTCTTGATAAAAGATCTACACCGTAAGCAAGCAATTTATTGTTCATGCTTACATCAAAACCTGTTGCCGAAAAATAGTTATGCCCTTCTGCCATTTCATTTACATCCAGTAATACTTCTTCGGCTGCAGTTAACGAACCTTTTTTTCTACAGTAGAGGTAGTAGTCTTTGCCTTCTATCTGCCTGATGTAATAGAAATATCCGTTTTTAAATTGTGGTACGCTTTCATCTTTTTCCTTTATCCGCGCTTTCATTTCGTTGTAAAGATTCTCCTGCAGCGTCTTGGTACCTGCCATCATCGTTTCGTAATATTTATTCTCAGCTTCCAGGTATTTTACGGCATTATTACTATCCGGACCTTTCTTAAAAAAATCATTCATCCAGTAATAATTATCAATTCGGGTATCTCCGTGCGCCACTAGTTCTTTTTGCTTCTTTTCTGCTACAGGAGGGTTGATATTTTCGGGCCATTGATAACCTGGTGCTTTCATAGTCTTTTGTGCCATTGTACAATTGCTTATAATTAACAAACTGCTGCTAACCGCCAAAATAGTGAATGGACGCATAATAATGTTTTAATAAATTAATTATTGCTTTCTTGCAAGCACTATTGTTTTTTTGAATTTTTTTGTCTTTCCTTGCAGGTTAAATATTTCTGCATATATCACATATATACCTACCGCTAACTTCTGATTTTTTTCACCCAACCCATCCCATCTGTAATAGCCTTTAATGCCACAAAGTGCATTGCGTTGCAAATCTCTTACTCTTCTTCCCACTGCATCAAAAATGGTAATGTTACATACATAACCTGGCTCCGGGAAACTATAATTGATGGTTGCTACATCATCTCTTCCATCGTTATCCGGACTAAATACTTTCGGATCAATGCTGATCTCGCCCTGTACTGCAGCGTCTAACCGGTACTGTGAATTCTTGTAGGTGGGCGTTCCATAATTAACACTGGACGCCGCACTATGCCAGTTTGAAGCATCTTGCGAAACAGCATTATAATCAATTCTTTCCAGGGAAACTCCTTCTTCATCGCTGATAAGTTTAAAATGCCAATCGTTCAGGTAAGCAACCCGGTCTACTATATTTCCCTGTTCATTTAATATCCTTACATCACCTTCATCATCATTAAAAGATGGCATCGATATTTCAATAAAAGCATTTATATTATTAGCAATATAGTTGTTTAGCACCAGGCTCTTATCTGCAGTAAGCACCATAAAATCGCCAGGGAAAAATAAATAAGTTTCTGAACTCAGTTGCTGAAATGCCGATGCATTTGCCAGGGAAACATTTTTAAGGTCCAGGATTTTATTGCTCCGGTTGTAGATCTCAACATAATCATTACCCGTAGGTTTTGGATTAAAAAGAATTTCATTTATTACAATATCAAAACTATCTACCGTTGTATTGGCCAGGCCAACTCTTGCTGAATTCGTTGAACCGATCCCATTTCCGGCACAATCTGTTAGGGCAGCCGTTGCCGTTACTGTGTAGATAACTCCTGGTTGCAATGCAGCATTCAATTGCAATTGAACCCTATCGAATAAATTCGCAACAGCTGTTGCTGTAACCGGAACTCCAATGCCATCACTTACGCTATAACTGGAAACATTTGCCGCATTTAAGGCATCCAATGGTTCGTTGAATACCAATGTAATATTCAGGTTATTGTTTGCATAAGCCCTCAATAATTTGGGTGCTTCGCTATCCGGATTTACGCCATCCACCGAATTATTTCGTCCAGGTGTTCCTCCGGTTACATCTACACTTGCTTTCCAGTTGTTAGCTCCGGAACATGGATTTTTGGTGTCTATCATTTCTAAGGTCCAGCCACCAGCTTGCTTTAATTGGTTCTGGTACCAGCTATCTGTATAATTTACGGTGTGTATTACAACTCCCTGTGCCGATTTCAAGTAAACCAGATCTCCGGTATTGCCAAGGCTTGGAAAGCTCGTAACGGATATTACTTGTCCGTAAGCAGATAAAGCCGCAACAGCGCTGCTGGTGCAAACGATCACAAAACTATCTGGCCGTAAAATATAAGAAGGCATGGGACCACTTTCTCCAGTAGTCTTTCCAAGCTTCCAGTTAAGGAGATTGATATCGGCTCCAGAGGTGTTTTTAAGCTCCAGCCATTCCAGGTTTGGGAGGCCCACCTGTGGATCGGGATCGGCCATCAATTCATCTATAACCACATCGTATTGTTGTGGAACCGAATAACTAAAATTACCTGTGAGATTATTAATTGCATTTGCAGAAAGATCATTTACGCCGTTTATGGTAATTTGTAATGTTGCGTTAAGCGGAAAATTGGCCGCAAAAATCAGGTGAACCAACGCTGTATTTACGGCATCTCTTACAACTGAAACCGGAGATCCGATACCGCTGTTAACTACATAATTGCTAATCAACTCAGCGCTAACCTGGTCAACCGGTTCATCAAATAAAATATCTAGTGTATTTACGCTGGTAGCCGTGTACGTTATAACAACAGGAGCTTGCACATCAGGAACATAATCACCAATAATGATATCATCAAAAAAATGCTTTTGAAAAAAACTGGCAGTGCTTTGCTTTACCAATATGCCAAAAAAGGAGGAGGTAAGGTAATCAGCATCAATTACAACTCCTTCGCTTGTAGAAGGTCCGCCATTAATAACGCGTTGCAAAATCCATTGGTTGGAAGCATCGCGGATCACTTTTATCTGAATCGCATTCAAGCTGCTGTTTAGCGAGCCATTTACACCATCAATAATTTTTACACTTGTACCATTATCTTTTCTGAACAAACTTATCTCATCGTCTGTTCCGCCAATTCTTACAAAATAACCTGTTGTTGCTGCCTGTGTTAAATCTGAAGCAGAAGCAGTTAAAAAAACATCTACATAATTGGCTGATGAAGGATTAAAACTTATTTGCGCAAAAAAATCCCATTGGGCTGTTGTTGCTTTTGTATTGTCGGTACTTAAATAATAAGTGCCGTTAACAACAGTGTTATTACTTTGTAGCTGAAAAGCCGGATTCACGATCCAATCGGCAGCGCCACCAACCCAGGCAGGATTATTAGTAAAATCGCCGTCAGAAAAATTTTCCGTTAACTGGGCAATACTATTAAAACTTCCAATAAGTAAAACCAGGGCGACAAGTAATTTTTTTCTCATAATAAGATAACTAGCTTTTAAAGATACAATTTTCTGTAAAGCGGTTACCTGCAGATTATTTAATATTTATTAAGCCTTATTTTCCATCACGGATGTTTTACTTTTGTAAAAATTTTTACGATGAAAGTTGCTGTTGTGGGTGCCACGGGATTGGTAGGAACTAAGATGCTGGAAGTACTGGCACAAAGAAATTTCCCTGTAACAGAACTTATTCCTGTTGCATCAGAAAGATCAATTGGAAAAGAGATCGGTTTTAAAGGTAAAATGTACAAAGTTGTGGGAATGCAGGCTGCAATTGATGCCGGTCCTTCTATTGCTATTTTTTCTGCCGGAGGCAGCACTTCATTGGAGTGGGCGCCCAAATTTGCAGCTGCCGGCATTACGGTAATTGATAATTCCAGTGCCTGGCGAATGGATCCTGCAAAAAAATTAATCGTTCCTGAAGTAAATGCATCCGTGTTAACGGTATCTGATAAGATCATTGCCAATCCCAATTGTTCTACCATACAGATGGTATTGGTGTTAAAACCTTTGCATGATAAATACAGGATAAAAAGGGTAGTGGTAAGTACTTACCAAAGTGTAACGGGAACCGGCGTAAAAGCAGTAGAGCAATTAATGAACGAAAGAAAAGGCATTAAAGGTGAGATGGCCTATAAGTATCCAATTGATATGAATGCCATACCACAGGTGGATGTATTTATAGAAAATGGTTATACAAAGGAAGAAATGAAGATGGTAAATGAAACAAGGAAGATTTTAAGCGATGATTCCATTTTACTAACTGCAACCTGTGTACGCATTCCAACAATCGGTGGCCACAGTGAAGCGGTAAATATAGAATTTGAAAATGAGTTTGATTTAGAAGATATTAAAACTTTGCTGGCTGCTTCGCCCGGTCTGCTGGTACAAGATGATATGGCCGCGTTTCTTTACCCTATGCCACTAACAGCGCATGACAAAGATGAAACTTTTGTGGGCCGCATCAGGAGAGATGAAAGCCGTGCAAACACGCTTAACTGCTGGATTGTAAGTGATAATTTAAGAAAAGGAGCCGCCACCAATGCAGTACAAATAGCAGAATATCTATTGCAGAACAAATTGGTTTAATAAATAGCTGATGTAAAAAAGGAGCCGTCAATATTTTTTTGACGGTTCCTTTTTTGTAGTTTTTATAATTAAAATATTTAACTGATCGTCCAGGTTTCTCTTCCCCGTAACAATTTATCCAGATCGCCTTTTCCTTTTTGAGCGATCACATCTTCAATTTGCATAGCCATCACATCTTCATAACAGGCTCTTTCAGTTTCATAAAAAACACCAAATGGCCTTGG
>CAZCAA010000011.1:65305-83489 GCA_964496585.1 uncultured Ferruginibacter sp. | reverse complement strand
AGGAATTTTGCTTACGCAACCATGATCTGGGGAGCAGTTGGAATGCTGGTCGGTTTATGGGCTGCTTTGCAACTTGTATTTCCTTCATTGAATATTACACAGTATGCCTCCTTTGGAAGGCTTCGTCCATTGCATACAAACGCAGTAATATTTGCATTTGTGGGTAATGGAATTTTTATGGGCGTGTACTATTCGCTTCAACGCCTGTGTAAAGCGAGAATGTATAGTGACGCATTGAGCAAGATACATTTTTGGGGATGGCAGCTCATTATTGTTGCCGCGGCTATTACTTTGCCATTGGGGCTTACCCAGGGAGCAGAATATGCTGAACTAATCTGGCCTATCGATATTGCCATTACAATTATCTGGGTATTATTTGGCTGGAACATGTTTGGCACCATCATTAAAAGAAGAGAGAAGCACCTTTATGTGGCTATTTGGTTTTATATCGCCACGTTTGTTACCGTTGCTGTATTACACCTTGTTCGTTCGGGAGAGTTGCCTTACACCTGGTTAAAAAGTTATAGTTTTTATGCCGGTGTGCAGGATGCACTTGTACAATGGTGGTACGGCCATAATGCTGTTGCCTTTTTCCTTACAACGCCCTACCTGGGACTTATGTATTACTTTATGCCAAAAGCGGCTAACCGTCCGGTTTATTCCTACCGGCTGTCTATCATACATTTTTGGTCGTTGATATTTTTATATATCTGGGCAGGACCGCACCATTTATTATACACTGCACTTCCTAACTGGGCACAATCTCTTGGGGTAGTCTTTTCCGTTATGTTGATCTTCCCAAGCTGGGGCGGTATGATCAACGGCTTGTTAACATTACGTGGAGCCTGGGATAAAGTAAGAGATGATGTTATTCTTAAATTTATGGTGGTGGCTGTAACAGCTTATGGTATGGCCACATTTGAAGGGCCAATGCTTTCACTTAAAAATGTAAGTGCTATAAGCCACTACACAGACTGGATCATTGCTCACGTACACGTTGGCGCTTTGGGTTGGAACGGAATGCTCACTTTTGGTATTTTATATTGGATGATGCCACGCATTTTCGGAACTACGCTTTATTCTAAAAAACTTGCTAACAATCACTTCTGGCTGGGAACATTGGGTATGGTATTTTACGCTGTGCCAATGTATTGGGCTGGATTTACACAAAGTAGTATGTGGAAGCAGTTTACAGAAAGCGGTCAGTTGAAATATACCTTTCTTGAAACAGTTACCTACATGAAACCGTTTTATGCCATGCGTTCTTTGGGTGGTACACTATACCTGGTGGGTGTATTGATAATGCTGTACAATATTTATAAAACGGTAAAATCAGGAAAACTGATTGCTAACGAACCTGCGGAAGCAGCCCCATTATCGAAAGATGGCGCAAGGCATACCGGTGAACATTGGCACAGGTGGATTGAACGTAAACCTATACAGTTAATGATCTTAAGCCTGGTTGTGATTTTGATTGGAGGTGCAATTGAAATCGTTCCAACATTTATGATCAAGTCAAATGTTCCAACTATCAGCAGCGTAAAACCATATACACCACTTGAGTTACATGGACGTGATATATACGTAAGAGAAGGCTGTTATACCTGTCACTCGCAAATGATTCGTCCATTTAGAAGTGAAACAGAAAGATATGGAGAGTATTCAAAAGCAGGTGAGTTTGTTTATGATCATCCATTTCAATGGGGCAGTAAACGAACTGGTCCAGATTTAGCACGCGAAGGAGCCGGAAACCTGAAGAAGACCGATGGTTGGCATTTCCGCCATTTCAGGGAACCATCTTCTATGAGTGAAGGTTCCGTAATGCCCGCGTATGAAATTTTTCTAACCCAGGAAATAGACACATCAGAAACCGCAGCAAAAATAAGGGCAATGCAGAAACTGGGTGTTCCTTATGAAAAGGGATTTGACAAAATTGCCAACATGAATCTTATGCAACAAGCAAAAGGCATTGTAGAAAATCTAAAATCTGATAGTATCAGGATTACACCAAATAAAGAAGTAATTGCCGTGATCGCCTACATGCAAAGAATGGGAACTGATATCAGCAAAACAAATAAATAACTTATAAAGCGTAACAACATGTTCAAGTTTATAAAACAATATGCCGAAAAAATAGAACACGCCCAGGTATATCCGATGATTTCCCTGGTGATATTCTTCCTGTTTTTTGTTGTGTTGCTTTACTATGTAAAGAAAATGGACAAGGAAAGTATCACAACACTATCTAATATACCATTAGATGATAAGGATGAATCAACAATAACCAACTTATAAAAACCAATTTATGTACTTCATTAAAAAGCTGGTACCAAAACTATTATTAAGTATATGTATTCCTTTTACTGCAACAGCAACATATGCACAAACAGCAACGGATGCCACAAAAACAGTTACCTCCTCCAATAACCTGGTAGTAATACTGATGGGATTTATTTCCCTCATCTTAGCTTTCGTTATCTGGGGCATGGGAAATGTACTTGTAACACTTGGAAAACAATTGCTTAACAAGAATAAACCAGGTGAAAAATTACTTGCCGCAATTATAGTACTGGGGTTTTCACTTTTGTCCTTAACATCTGCTGCACAAGATGCTCCTGCTGAAGTGATAAAGGTGGTGCCAAACTATGGCGGAATGGACAGTACTGGTTTCTGGGTACTCGCTGCCGTTATTGCCCTGGAAACAATCCTGGTATTTTTCATGATGTTCCTGATTAACCGGATTCAATCTGAGCTAATAATTAAGGAGAAGAAAGTAAGTTTTGGTGGCTTAAAAAGTTGGTGGTTGAAGATGGATAAAAAATTATTTACTAAAGCAGTACCGGTTGAAAAAGAAGCCGATATACTGTTAGATCATGATTATGATGGAATAAGAGAGTTGGATAACGCCCTTCCACCATGGTGGAAATATGGTTTTATTATCACGATTGTGATTGCGGCACTTTATCTGATCAATTTTCATGTATTAGGATACGGTAAAAATCCTACAGAAGAATACCAGGCGGAAATTGCAAATGCGCAGATAGCAAAAGAAATTTATGAATCACAAAACGTTGATAAAGTAGATGAAGCTAATTTAAAGATGCCGAGTGACGGTGAAATTGCAGCGGGTAAGGAAATTTTTAATACTGTATGCTGGACCTGCCACGGTAAATTGGGAGAAGGCGGCGCCGGCCCCAACCTTACAGATGATTACTGGATTCACAAAGGTTCATTAACTGATATTTACTTATCCATAAAGCACGGATATCCTGATAAAGGAATGCAAGCCTGGCAGAAAAATTATTCTCCAAAGCAGATAGTAGATATGGCAGGATATATAGTAAAATTACATGGAACCAATCCTCCTAATGGCAAAGAACCACAAGGTGATCTTTATACAGAAGAAGGCGCTGCTCCTGTAAGCACACCCATATCAGGTAACAAAGACTCTGTCATTTTGAAATAAGATAGTTGTAGAGAAAAGAATCGACTACAAAAAAAATTATACAAGCTATGGCTACTTCGTTATTGGAAAAACAGGAAGAATTCAGAGATTCAGTTGCTACTATAACGAAAGAGGGTAAACGCAATTTTATTTATCCTAAAAAACCCAAAGGTAAGTTATACAATAAAAGAACACTTTTCAGTATCTTTTATCTTATTGTATTTTTTACACTTCCTTTTATTAAAGTAAATGGAGAGCCATTGATCATGCTTAATGTGATGGAACGTAAGTTTATCATATTTGGTATGATTTTCTGGCCGCAGGATTTTTTTATCTTCGGAATTGCAATGGTAACATTCATTGTGTTTGTTATACTTTTTACAGTAGTTTTCGGTCGGGTTTTTTGTGGCTGGGCATGCCCCCAAACTATTTTTATGGAAATGGTTTTTCGTAAGATCGAGTACCTGATAGATGGTGATGCAACACAACAAAAGATACTCCAGAAGATGTCCTGGAATGCTGAAAAGATACGTAAACGTGTATTAAAATTCATACTATTTTTTGGACTTTCTTTTATCATTGCAAATTTTTTCCTGGCGTATCTCGTTGGAATGGATTCGTTGATTGACGACATTACACATCCCGCTGAAAACTTCGGCACTTTTGTTTCGTTGATGTTGTTTACCACAGTCTTCTTTTTTGTTTATTGGTGGTTTCGTGAGCAGGCTTGTATTGTTGTTTGTCCTTACGGAAGATTGCAAGGCGTATTGCTTGATAAAAATTCGATTGTTGTTGCTTACGATTATGAACGTGGGGAACCAAGAGGAAAACTTAAAAGAGAAGATAATTACAAAGTAAAAGATGATCATGATTGTAGCAACTGTAAGGGAGATGGAGGCTGTGGTGATCATGTGCTACGCATGATGGATACTGTTCAACCGGTAGCAGCTACTGCTGATTGTATCGATTGCCATGCGTGTGTTAAAGTATGCCCTACAGGCATTGATATCAGAAATGGTACGCAGTTAGAATGTGTAAACTGCACAGCGTGTATTGATGCCTGTGATGCCATTATGACGAGTGTGCATAAGCCCGTTGGGTTGATACGATATGCTTCTGAGAATAGTATAAAAAATGGAGTGCAACTAAAATTTACCAGGCGTATAAAAGCTTACACAGCTGTGCTTACGCTGCTGATCTTCTTATTGGTATTTCTGATGGTAAGCAGAACAGACCTCGATGCAAGGCTGATGCGTACAGCAGGTATGACGTACACTTCAATGCCGGATGGAAGAGTAGCTAACTTATACAACCTTAAGCTGGCAAATAAAACACATAATGATATACCTGTTTACCTGAAACTAGAAAATATGCCGGGCGAAATAACTATGATAAACAAAGAGTCACCGGTTATTAAAAAGGAGGATTATACTTCGCTGCAATTTTTTGTGAAACTAAACAGGGCTGATTTAAAAGGATGGAAAACACAAGTGGTGATCGGACTATATGATTCTACAAAAAAGATTAAAACAATTGAAGCAAAGTTTATCGGACCTGAAAATTATTAATAAATAAAAAATGATATCATGAACTGGGGATATAAAATACTAATAGTGTACATGATTTTTATCGGAGGTATTGGCTTTCTGGTATT
Source organism: uncultured Ferruginibacter sp. (assembly GCA_964496585.1). Classification (GTDB taxonomy): domain Bacteria; phylum Bacteroidota; class Bacteroidia; order Chitinophagales; family Chitinophagaceae; genus Ferruginibacter. The sequence goes on along the minus strand of CAZCAA010000011.1, from coordinate 78,390 downwards.
CAAATCAACCATGCAAAACCAGGATTTGGTTACGCCTGATTATTATGAACAGGAATTAAAATATCAACAGAAAATTGATGAGATTCAAAGATCTAATCAACTTTCTGCTTCTGTAAAATATGAACTTAAGAATGGCGTTATCGATATTATTTTTCCGGAAGAAATGAAAAATAAGGAAGTTACAGCGCAGGTACTTTTGTATTGTATAGCTGACAAGAGCAAAGACACAAAGAGAGAATACAAAACAAACACAGCAACCATCACTTTCGGTCTTCCTACGGCTAATAAAGGGTTGCATGAACTACAAATAAACTGGCAGTCACAAGGAGTTACCTACTATTATAAAGATAAAATCCTTGTTCCATGATAACATTGTTTATAACCGCTTTGATAATGGGAGCCGTTGGAACCTTTCACTGCATCGGCATGTGTGGGCCACTGGCTTTGGCGTTACCGGTTGTAACAGATAACAGTACTTCACGTTTTTTTTCAACACTGTTATATAATCTTGGTAGAGTAACAACATATTCTATATTGGGTGCATTTTTTGGAATTGCCGGCAGCAGCATTGCATTCTTTGGTTACCAGCAAGGGTTGTCAGTTACCTTAGGAATTGTGATCATCATTTTTATATTATTACCTAAGAAAATCTTCGCCAGGAAAAATATGCTGATGCGTATTTTTGAAAAGATCAGAGCTTCTCTCGGTAAACTGTTCATCAGAAAAAATTATCATTCCGTTTATTTTATAGGATTATTAAATGGATTACTTCCATGCGGTCTGGTTTACCTGGCAATTGCAGGAGCTATTTCTACCGGATCCGTTTTAAAAAGTAGTTTGTTTATGGCAGCTTTTGGTTTGGGTACATTGCCGGTTATGTGGAGTATAGCATTCTTTGGAGGTTTTATTAGTATCAGGGTAAGACAAGGAATAAAAAAGCTATATCCTTATGTGATGTTTGCCATGGCCGTCCTTTTAATTATCAGAGGTCTCGGTCTTAATATTCCCTACTTAAGTCCTTCGGTGAGTAACCGACATCATGGAATGGATCCATACATTGAGTGTCATGATTAAATTCAGTAACAAAACTGATAAAGGTTTTGTGTAAAGCCTTTCAGTATAAATATTTTTGCTTGAACGAGGGGAATATTATGAATGCAACGAAACATATCGGCGTAAACCATTATCTGCAGGAAGACCTTGCCTGGGAACGGGCACTTGATTTTTACTTGCAGGAAAATGCTTTCCTTAAAACCAGGCTTTCTTTGGTGCTAGACAATACCATGGATAGCAATTTTATTGCCAAAGCCGAGTATTTTCAGAATGGTTTTATTCATAATGATGACTGCATAAAAGACTTAAAGTCTGATGTAATTTATCTGCAACGCTCGTTGAAAGATTTTATAGCCGGAAAATACGGCGATGAAAAGAAACTTACAATAAAATACAATAAGCTACATAACGAAATGGGCCATTTTGATAAACAATTTTTAGCACTGAAATCAGAATTCAACCAGTACTTATTGTCTTTTATTTGAACATCATCAGTTCAACATTCCAGCCAGTTTTTTCTCATTTATAACTGATATTCTACTGCCCTGTATGTCTATCAGTTTCTCATTCTTAAAATCACTTAAGGTACGTATGAGTGATTCGGTTGCTGTGCCGGCAATATTAGCAAGATCTTCACGCGAAAAATTTATTTCAAAAACATTATCTCCTTCCTTGCCATATTTTTTTTGTAAAGTAATGAGCGCAGTTGCTACCCTTTTTCGCAAAGAATTATAGGCGATGTTTAAAAGCTGTTGTTCTTTCTCTGTAATATTTCTGGAAAGCAATTGAATTATTTTTCTTGTAGCAGCTGCATCGTGATATAACAATTTATGAAATTCATCAACAGGAATATCGCTGATTATGCTTTCTTCTATAGCTTCCGCCGTTTCATGGTAAACAGTTCCTTCTAATAAAGCTGTGTATCCAAAGAAATCACCTTCACCAAAAAGCCCGGTAGTAAGAACCTTTCCATCCTCATTGCTGATAAAGGTTTTTACTTTTCCGCTCTTAACAAAAAAAAGTTTATGAGGATGATTTCCTTCAATATATATTGATTGTTTTTTTCTGTAAATATTTTCTTCCCTGTTTTCTGTAATATTATTCAGGCTGTCTTCATTGCCAAATTCACTTAGCATTTCCTGCATTCCTTCAGTGTTGGAAGCATATTCTTTTTTAAGTATTTCAATTTTTTTAAATCGGCTGTCAATTGCATTTAAGAGTTCTATATCACTAAAAGGCTTCGTTATATAATCGTCGGCACCCATTTCCATTCCTTTTCTAAAATCACCACGTTCAGATTTTGCTGTTAGAAAAATAAAAGGAATGCCCGAAAGCTGTTCATTTTTATTTAACAGGTGCAACACGCCATAACCATCAAGAACTGGCATCATAATATCACAAATTATAAGATCAGGTTTTTGCCGCAGCGCTTTTTCTATACCAATCTTTCCGTTTTCAGCGGTATCTACTTCGTAGTTGGACAATTCCAGAATTTCTGCCGTATTTTCCCTGATTTCTGTATTATCTTCTATTAATAAAATCCGATTTTTCATAATGTTACAATTGATTTGCAAAAGAAATAGTAAAGCGGCTGCCTTTTTCCAGTTCACTTTTAAAACTGATATGTCCATTCATTAATTCGGCATATTTACTTACGATATGGAGTCCCAGCCCCGTACCCTGAATATTTGTTGCATTGGATGCTCTGAAGAAACGTTCAAACAGATGTTTTTGATCTTCTTCAGAAATACCGATACCATTATCAACGATAGTGATGGTAAAATTATCCTTTTCAACTAAAGAATTCACCTCTATGATGCCTTCAGTTCCTGTAAATTTAATGGCATTGGATAAAAGGTTAAAAATTATATTCTTTAAAAGTGAATCGTCCAATTTTATGAATTTTTCACCTGAATGACTAAACCTGAACTGCTGACCAGGTTTGGCAATCATTTTTATCTCTGTGCAAATATTACTAATAAACTCCTCTACATTAAATCTATTATAACGGGTCTCTATTCTTCCATCTTCAATTCTTCCGATACTCAGAAATTCGTTGAGAATATCTGTTAAGTTATTTACAGAAGATTTTATTCTATCGATGTGCCTTGTGCGTTTTTCCTGTTCATCAGTTTCTGTATATTTTGCCAGTAATGATGCCGATGAAAGTATTGTGCTTAAAGGAGTTCTAAATTCATGTGATGCCATCGAAACAAATCTGCTCTTCAAATCGCCGAGCTCCTTTTCTTTACTCAATGCATTTGTTAATTCATCGCGGGAAGCCTCTATCTGTTGCATAGCTTCCTGTAACTGGCTGGTTCTTAATTCAACTTTTTGCTCCAGCTGATCGTTAAGCTGCTCAATTTTAAGATTATAATCTGCCAGTTGTTCTTTTTGCAGGAGAATGGCATTTTCAATTTCTTTTCTTTTGGTAATATCAATTACAAAAGCAATTACGAATATGCTGTCTTTAGATGAATAGTTACTAAGACTAACTTCTACGGGGAATTCAGATCCATCTTTTTTTCTGGCAAAAAGATCCCGGCCAACACCCATCGGCCTACGTTCAGGTTTTTCTACATAACCATTACGGTGTTTATGGTGTACGCTATCGTACCTGGAAGGTATCAGCATCTCTACCTGATTCCCTATCAGTTCTTCTTTTGATTCATATCCAAACTGCGACAACAAATAACTGTTTGCCATTTCAATAATACCTGAATTATTGGCAACCAGGATACCCATTGATGCATATTCAAATAAAGCTTCGAACCTTTCTTTTTCTTTTATCAAAGCGATTGCTGCTATGCTGTCCATTTCGGAAAATTATGATATAAATTATGATTTTGAATATAATAAATTTACTGCATCAAATGCTTATGCAAGTTAATTGTACCATATAAAAATTTAATATTTAATGTTCGCCTTAATTTGCAAAGGTCTATTATTAAAGTTAATTGGAAGTAAAAGAGGAATGAAAACAATAGAACCTATTTTATTCAAAATTTTAAACACTGGATTATTTAAATGTATTTATGTGGATGGTCAAATTAAAGAAAAAGTGTATCAGTATATTAATTTAAAAATATTTTTATATAAATACTTAAACCCGCATATTATCTGCCTGCCAGTTTATTATCGATTTTTTGATGGTATCTGCACTCATGTTATCTTTAACAGCTTTAACCAGCAACAATTTAAATTCGCTATCATCTGCAAAACGCAATGCAGCTATTTGCGAAAAATTCAATTTTTTTTCTACTTCTACTGAGCTATAGCCTAGTAATTCAAAATGCCTCAATCGAAATTCCAGCCGAACGATCCTGTCCTGGTTGCCTAAAGCATAATGTTGCCGCAACATGATGGCAAGGTAAAGTATGCAGAAGCAAACAACGCTGAATAATAACCACTCAAGTTGCTGGTTGTTTTGCTGAAAAGCCTTCACCAATCCTAAAGTGATTAGAGACAGCATCAATGGTAGAAAAATAAAATGATGTGGAGTGTAAAGTTTCTTGTGATTAGTGTATTGTTGCTTCATATTAAAAAGGTGGTTTAAATAGATTAATACAAATTGTAAATGATCGGGATCATCTTAAAAAAAAGTTTGAAAGGAATAAATATTAGTTACTCTTTTTTGCAATTAAAATTAGATCATTTGTTTCCTCATCATTTATGATTGGTACACGATGTAAATAAATAATGCTGAGGTTTAACGATTCCATCAGCATACGGAGATGTTTTTCTGAATAATAATGCTGAAAGATTTCATCACCGGTACTTCCTTTTTTATATATTGACTTATCATAATTTCCTTCAATTGTACTCATGTATAAAACACCATCTTTATTTAGAAGTTTTTCAATATCAATAAATAACTTTTGAGTCTCCGTATCATTTAAATAAGGCAGGCAGAAGCCACAAACCACAGCATCAAATGTATTTTTCTGCAAGCTTAATTTTCTGCAATCCATTTGTTCAAAACTTGCCGCCGGATTATTTTCCCGGGCAAGTTCAATCATGTTTTTTGAAAGATCTGTTCCTGTTATTTTAAAATCTGCTCGTTTATCTAAGAGGTACTTTGTGATATTACCCGGTCCACAGGCAATTTCAAAAATAGACGCGGCTTTCTTTTCGAGCAGGGAACAAAAGGTATCCAACCCCTCAGCATAATGATCTACATCCATATATTTCTGCTGATATAATGAGGCCAGCTTATTAAATAATGCTACAGCATGCAGGTTTTTATCCATAAAATAAATGATAAATCAATGCTTTGTTTTCATGAAAATACAAATCAAAAGCTAACTTAAACGCTGGTTTATCCAAGTCCTTTTTATCAACATTTAGCCAGCCCCCGAATAAGCAGCAATATAATCCAGATCACCCACCAGTAATTTGCAGGACCAGAGCCGGTTTTCTGTTTCACGTTTCTTCCTTTATAAACCCTGTCATTGTTCTCAATTGTATCGGATAGATCCGGACTAAGATCTGTTAATTGTACCAATTCATTGCTGATAATGCGGCATATTTTTTTATGCGAATGCTGTATCTTAACTGTTAAGCTGATCAGGTAAACAACAAGATCGTTTTTTGTTGAATCAAATTCGTAAGGTAAGTAATTTATAAAGTCGTGCCAGTCACTTTTAGTCCAGGCAGATAGTTTTGTTAAGGTTACATCAAGATTTACCTCACTAACATTCTTAAGCAGGTAAATATTTTCATCCAGGAATAAGCGTATAGATTTAAAACCGAGTTCTCTTTCGGCAGGCTGTAAAAAATCTTCATACAATAAAAGCTCTCCCAGATCATTAAAATTAGCTTCATTTAGAAGCGCTCTGGAAATAGTATTGAATGGAACGGCAAAAAACGGAGAGAAAAATTCATCAAAATTTTTGTCGTTATTAAATTTTTTAATTTCGGGGCGCAGCGCTGTTCTATTAAAAACATTTTTTTCGAGTAAAGCCAGGATGCTTTTGTTTTCCCAAATTCCAATATGATAAGGAAGCCTTTGAAAAAAATCTTCTCTTCCTAATTCTTCAAAAACATCATTCTTATTGTACACGTATCCGTCCGTTTCTATAAAACCGGAAGCATTCAAACTGAATTCAGCATTCAATTGTTTCTTTATCCTTGATATATTAATATCGCCTGTATAAGGGATAGTGCCATGTTCAAAGAGACGTATGATTGATAAGTAATGTTTAGCCAATGCCGGTGCCTTTAAAATCTTTATTATGAATATGCGTACTGGTTTTCAGCAGGGAAGATAAATGGAAAACATTCCTTCTGAACTCAGGATATTTTTCATTTGCCAATGCTGTGTCAGCAATTTTAATAATGCTGTTTGCAGCGGGGAAATCTTTAAAATCTCCGGCTTCGTATCCTTTAAATTCGATAAATTTGGATATTAAAAAACTCGTCGTGTTAGAAAGTGCCGCCCAATGAAGGTCGTGTAATTGCTGAAGTTTATTTTCTATTACAGAAACATTCTTTGAACGCATAAAGGAAGCCTCCGACTGTTCTATTTTTTGGAACTGGCGCGTGAGGTCATCTTTTTCAAAATCAACCGTTTTTATAATATCAATTACCTGTTCCTTTTGTTGAAGATAAGTTTCAATCAGTTGGGCAATTCTTTCATTACCGCCAAGTTTGTCTACATCCTGGGAAATACGAGTCATCTTCTCAGCGATTATATATTTCTCATCAGATTTATCATTGTCTTTTAATTTAAACAATTTTTGCTTCAGCAATTGCAGGTCTTCCAGGTAGGCCGATCCTTTTATCTCCCATATATCATCGTCATTAAATTGAAATTTCCGCAGCGTAACAATCAACTCGTTTTCCAGCTGAATAAACTGTTCTTTCAACCTTGGAATATTCACTTGTTTTTCCGAAATAGAAAAAACATTTTTAAACTCCTGTTGTGTCATAACCAGGTACACGGAAGTATTCAATACCCTTGATTCTGTTAATTCCAGTTGAATTTCTATGTCTGATCCTTTTATAAGATCTACCGGAATATCCTTGCCTGAAATTTCAATACAACCAATGGTAAGATTAGAAGAAGCGCGGGAATTTTTTTCTCCCTCGAGTATATTTATGATGAGTGAATCTTTACTGTCCTTTTTAATTGTCTTGGAAACCTCACGGTACAGCGTTCTTTTTTGTGGTAGCAACGTATTGCGTTCAAATATTACTTCGAGTTTGGTAGTTTTATTTTCAATGTCATCTACTTCAATCGATATGTCGTGAGGAAGCGGTTGCCCGTCAATGTTATAAATCCCCTGCGTGATGCTGATATCTTTATGTAGTGACTGAATTTCATTTTTCTGCTCATCGTACACATGCAAATTAAACTGGTTAGCAATTCCTGCTATCAATGGAAGAAATTCTGTTTTTTTTGATCTCAGGTTAATTAGCCCTGTATCAAATCCACCGTCCGAACGAATGATGCGGTAATATTTATTATCATAATTGCCATTAGTTACAATCAGCAATACTTCTTCAATGTCACGACTGCTCTTGTTAAAGGAAACGTCTACCTGAAGGCCTATCGGATTAAAGTCAACGCTGGAAAGAATATCTGCTACGGTCTGGTTGCTAGCGGGTTCGGTACCTGCCATCCTTGGTTCGTAATATTTATTCGCTGCATAATAAGCAGCTCCTGTTGCGATAGAAGTAGTTGGATCAATGCTGAAATTTACGGGTAAACCGGTTTGTTCAACAAGTTGTTCCCTTACCTGAGGCAGGAAGGTGCTTCCACCAACAAGTACAATCTGGTTAATATCGGTGGCGGTTAGGAGATTTCGCTGCAGAATTTTATTCAACAGCGTAATGGTTTCCTGTATGATTGGTAAAAAAAGTTCATCAACTGTCTCTTTTGTAATTGGTATGCTGAAATCGTAATTTTGTCCATCTAAAGTTGCACTGAATTCTATTAAAGTAGCTGAAGTATTTGAGAGTTCTTTTTTGGCTTCTTCAGCATAATACATTACCTGGTAATACAGCATTTCGTATTTACCATATTTTACTCTAAACTCTTCTTCAAAATCTTTGATACCGGTTTGCCTGATGATGGCAGGAACAATAATGTTATTGATAATAGTAAAATCGAAATCCATTCCACCTAAGAAATTATTGCCTTCATGGTCAATTACTTTAAGGTCGTTTTCGGATGATTTTACCAATGCCACATCAAAAGTTCCACCACCAAGATCATACACCAGCCAATAGCCATCTTTTTTTTCTTTTCCATCTGCGGAAGAATTGAAAAATGCGAGGCTGGCTGCGATAGGTTCCTGTAAAAGGAATACGTCCTGAAAACCCGCATCCAATCCGGCCTTTAAAGTAGCATTGCTTTGCATACTATCAAAGGAAGCAGGTACGGTTATTACGCAGGCTTCTAATGATTCGTTTGATTGAATAAAATTTTTCAATTCTTTCAATACAAGTGTAGAGAGTTCAATTGGCGTTACATTCTCATCAAGATTTACGACGTAATACTTCTCATCGGTACCCATTTTTCTTTTAAACCCACCAAAAACATTTACAGCATCTTTGGTAAGATACTCTCTAGCCTTATCCCCGATCAGTATTCTGTCTTTGCGAAAAGCAACAACTGATGCCAGTGTTTCTTTTTGGCCCACGGGATTCTTAAAAACACGCACCTGGTTATTCTCCATTTTCGCAATAAGCGAATTAGTTGTTCCCAGGTCGATTCCGATATTTACTGATTTCATTTTTTTAGTTTTTCTCTACAAGCACTACAGCTTTTTGTACCAGTTGAATATTGCCATCTACACTGCGGTAAATGATAGGTTTTATTGTTTTAGAAATCTTCATGCGTTGCGAAGGTTCGCCAATGATACTGGCTTCACAATCTGTTCTCGATTCATTATAAATTTCATTGGTAGGATCCTGAATCATATATCCTTCATCTTTGAATAAGGAGTACAGGCGGTTAAAATTCCTTTCGAAGCTTGCTGCTATTTTAAGGTCATCAATTTTATGCTGTATTTCATATAACTGATTAAGAATTTGAATGTTAAAATGCATATTTATTTTGTTTCAAATATAATTTATTTGCTGCTGGTCAACTTAGGATGTAAGCCACTTCCTGGTTTGTTGATACCGGATAAATTTAAAAATATTTTTTAATGAGCAAAAATAGTAAAGCAGGCTAGTTGTTCCTGTTAAATATTGATGTAAGAATAAAATAGCAGACAAAAGCTATAATTAAAACCCAATAACTATCGGCAGTTGTAGAGGCGCGGTTAGGGTCACCGCTACTTATATGAATAAGTTCAGTAACCAGGCCTCCTGCCAGTAAGCTCAAGACAATTCTAACCCAGGTTTTTCGTAAAATATTCATACCGATTTATAATTACATTCTCATCTTAATATATCAGCTTTTCAGCTATGTTTTTTCTATATACCTATAATGCTACTTTGCAAGAAGCTTATTTATGATTGAATCCTCTTCGGGAGATTTGATTGGTAATATCGAATCGAGAACGCTGTTGGGTATAGTCATAGATAAAACATATTGCTTTATTTTCCAATCATTGCCATTCTTTACCAATACTCCGGATCCACGGCATATCTTCATTTGTGTATTCAACAATTCATCAAACCAGGCAACGCTTCCGGTTTCATCAAAGTAGATATTTCTTTGTAAAGTAGTAAAATTCCACGCTTTGCCTTTATCAAAAAATGGTTTCGACCATACCATAAAATCCGCTTTATTCCATCTTTCATTGGCATCGGTGCCTATAAAAATGGCATCGTCGGCGTAATATTTAAAATAGTTATTGAAGTCTGCTTTGCCTGCATAAATGTTAAAAGAGTCAAGCAAACTTGCAATTTTCCCGCTTTCATTTGCCCCCGCTGATTTGTTTTCAGAACAACCACTTGTTACCAACAAGCCCGCCAATACTACTAACAAAAGCAGCCTGAAATTATTTATCATAAATGTATCGTTTATAGCTTTTAGCTAGCAATTATTTTACTCCTAATGATCGACTAATGCAAACTCTTCTAAAAATAATAAATAAAATCAATATGGATAACTGTTCTTGAAAAGTAGGTAGAAAAGAATTTAACGTTGGGTGAAAACATATCAATTTTCCAAAGAAAGAATCCCCAAACACTCTGTAATAAAAAAAGGGGCTGTCTGTAGAAACAGCGCCCCGCTTTAAATCCAATATCCTATGAAAAACCAATAACAGACAATCATTTTCCGTGCCATGAGAATTAATACTACCAGTAAGGGATAAACGATGATTAAACTCGTTAAGTAATAATAAATCATAAACTGTTTTCCCCAAATGGGGAATTTATTTGCCGAATTCAAGATGAATATTATTTGTAGTAATGGGTATTTTGCCAGTTCCTTGCTACAAAAGCTAACTGGCATTAAAAATGGGATATATCACATGCTGCAAATAACAGATTATGTCAAGAAGATTTGATTTAGTAATCCCAGGTTTAGATCCTGCTTTATTTTCCAATTAATTCTAAAGTACTAACACAAAAAAGCCGGCCTTGTCTAAAGCCGGCTTTTTTAAACAGCATGTTTATAAGGAGTAATTTCTAATGTAATGTAAGAAATCAAAAACGCAAGTGATTTGTCTATTTAAGGTTTTATCTCTTTCAACTCACGCCAGCGCTGTTCATTCATGTTGTTATCAAGGTTAGGGTCGTATGTACTTTGCTGCGTTCCAATATATTCCCCGTTACTATTCATCCAATATTGATTGGAACCAGCCGCTACCTTATATTTCTGCCCTGTGCCGGGATCCTGCACATTGCTTCGTTCATAAATATTATCAATTGTTTGCTCCTGTTGTTTATCACTGGCCGCATTTCTATCTCTCCATCCGCTCATAATGGCATCATTAATAGCACTGCTTTTATTTACAAAAGCACGTTGGCTCGCTTCAAAATTCGCCTGATTTTGCGCCATTCTTTGATTGTGTTGTGCCCAGCTTTGCCCAACTCTTTGTGCTTCCTGCTGATTGTAGGTCATAATCGGTTGCAGGTTGTAACGCATATTTGCAAGACTGAAAATATATTGCTTCTTTGCAGCTTCAAAATGAGCTGGATCGGCCTCCAAACCAGAGGCCGTATAATACCAGTTTTGCATCGCCTGGCTGGTACTAACGTTTATGTGTAATAGCAAGAAGTAAGGATTACCTTCGCTTGTTTTCCACTCGGTTCCAAATGCAGCAACATCCGGCCGGCTGGGCATAGCTTTAAATAACTGCTCACTGTACCAAAAATCCATTTTGGATATTTCAGGTATTTCATAATACTTCACATATTGCATGCCTTTGTTTTGTGCCCACGGAATAATATCCTGTTGTATTAATTGCTCTACACCTGGCATCTCACGCATTTGTTGACCTCCACGGGAATAGGCTTCCTGTAAATTTCTATTATAATTATACATGAAACTCTGTAAAGGGAAATCAGTAATATTGATGCCGTTTGGTCCGGTAATAGACGGCCCTCCATTGCTGTTAGCCGCCATTAATTTCCATGATGATGGAAATGGAATTGTTGCTGCTACCACTCCATCTGAGTTACGGATTTCGTGCATCACTAATTTTTCCCAAAAGCCATTAGTTCCAACTTTATCAGAACTGCCGGAAGTTTGGCCAATACTTTCTCCGTTTTCACTGCTAATAGTATCCGTTTCTGCCGGATTTGTTCCTTGTTTTTTATCGCTATTCTTCAGATTACAGGAAACGAACAAAAAGACCAATAAAGTAATAAAATATCTTAATCGCATAGGAAAAATATTATGATTGAAATGTAGATTTACATACGATGATTTGTACAGTTGTTTTCAAAAAAGTAGTTCCAAAACTATCTGATATTTCTTTATTAACTATTCTATAATCAAAAGCAAAAGAAAATGTAGTTTTAACACTCTATATATTTGATCTAAAATAGATAATTACAACCAAATTACAAAGCAAACAAACAGGTCTAAATGGATTATTGGAAGTTAAGTTTATTTTTACTAATACAGTTTATTCCCGAATTAAATTAATGGATTTATCGGCTGCAGGAATTTAAATGTTTGGTGTTTAGGGTAAGCTTGCTGTTTAATCTCATATGTTATAGATCTTAACTTGCCAGGTGCAGAAAGTAAACACGCTTAACTAATACTAACGGTTGATACTTTTAAACAAGAAACAAAGCAAATTTTAAAATGATGAAGAAACTAGTTTTATTATTCTTTTTATCATTCTTGTTCTGCGGCTTTTGCAAGGCGCAGGATTTTTCGCTTTATAAAAAAAATTGGCTGGTACAAGGCAGCGATACACTTCCCTACCGGTTACTAATACCCGAAAATTATGATCCATTGAAAAAGTATCCGTTGCTGTTTTTTTTACATGGTGCCGGAGAAAGAGGAAACAATAACCAGGCACAGTTAACTCATGGTGCGACACTGTTCCTGAAAGAATCTGTCCGTAAACAATTCCCGGCCATTGTTATTTTTCCGCAATGCTCAAATGTTGGATATTGGAGCCAGGTTGCAAGGCTTTATGACAGCACTTCACTCATCGCCTTTCATTTTCCGGCGGCCGGCCCGCCAACAAAAGATATGGAATTACTTTCTTTGCTGCTGCAGTATATGATGGAAACTTATCCGGTAAAAATTAATCAGGTGTATGTTGGCGGACTCTCAATGGGAGGAATGGGAACATTTGAACTTGTTCGCAGAAATCCTGGAGTGTTCGCTGCAGCATTTCCTATTTGCGGCGGAGCAAATCCTTTGATTGCAAAGGAAATTAAAAAAACAAAATGGTGGGTGTTTCATGGCGCAAAAGATGATGTTGTTCCGCCCGTTTTTTCACAAAAAATGGTTGATGCTTTAATTAAGCAAAAAGGTTCTGTAAAATTTAATTTATATCCTGAAGCCAATCACAACAGCTGGGATGCTGCGTTTGCAGAACCTGATTTACTTCCCTGGTTATTTGCTCAACATAAATAAATTTTGGGTGGATGAAATTATTGCCCTA
>CAZCAA010000011.1:0-65205 GCA_964496585.1 uncultured Ferruginibacter sp. | reverse complement strand
TAATTGATCACAATTCATTTTTAAAATATTGTATTTTCAGTGATAAATTTACAAATGAAAATTCCTGAAAATATTTTATTCGACCTCGGAGGTGTATTGATCAATCTGGATTTTGATAGAACTACTAACGCATTCAGAGAATTAGGATTTCAGGATTTTGAAAATATGTTTTCACAATTTAAAGCCGATCAACTGTTTGAAAAATTAGAGAAAGGACAGATAAGCAGCGAGGATTTTTATACAGTATTACAGAAAGTGGGCAGGCCCGGAATTTCCAACAAATTGATAGAAATTGCCTGGAACAGCATGTTGCTCGATTTCAGGGAAGAAAGTCTGGCTTTTTTAAAAGAATTGAACAAAATAAGTAATTTATACTTGCTGAGTAACACCAATGCCATTCATTTTCATGCTTTTAATCAAATATTAAAAGATCAAATTGGAGAAAGTTCGCTGGAGCCTTACTTTAAGAAAACCTATTATTCACACCTGATCGGCTTAAGAAAGCCGAATAACGATATTTTTGAATTTGTACTGAAAGACGCAGGCATTTCTGTAGAAGAAACGCTGTTTATAGATGATACCAGGCCAAATATTGAAACCGCTCATAAAATGGGATTTAAAACACACTTGCTGCTACCGGGAGAACGGATAGAAGATTTAAACTATAGAAAATAGCTACTTAACTTCCTCATAATCAATATAATCATCTGCGTATTTTGGGGAAGAAACGGTTGTTTTTTTATCCGTTGGTGCATTAAATTGCTGTTGATTCCGCTCCTGTTCCTTCATTTTCTGGTGCATATCGCTCATCTTTTGCTTCATTTGCCTGGTTGTTCTGTAAACAGGGATGATAAAATCGAAAACGAGTTTATATACCATGTAAATAATGAACAACTCAAAAGCCAGCTTAAAAATATTCATAAAGCAAAGGTATAAAGCAGGTAAATACATTATTGTTAATTTTTTACGAATGGCGATAGGTTGTTTTCAATAAAGTGTTAACGATATTTCGATTTCACACGATTTTAGCTACTTAAACCAAAGTCCATTTGGCTATTTATTACATAGTTCTTATATTTGCATCGGAATAAAGAAACAGTAAGAAGGGAACCGGGTGTTCCCTTCTTCTTTTATAAAGCCTTTCATGAGCCGGGAAGATCAAATAGAAATAGTACAAAAACTCTTGCATCCATTACTTACGGATGATATTTTTTTGGTTGATATCAAGATTAAACCAATCAATAACATCAAAATTTACCTGGATGCCGACAGCGGTCTGGGTATAGAAAAATGTATCAAAATCAATCGGGCCTTGTATAAGATTATGGAGGAAATGGCTATCTATCCTGATGGCGATTTTTCACTGGAAGTTTCCAGTCCGGGAATAGAAGAACCGTTGAAGTTGCACAGGCAATACATTAAAAATACCGGCCGCGATCTGGAAGTTACTTTGCAGGATGGATCAAAACAATCCGGCAAACTGTTAAGCGTAACCGAAAAAGAGATCCTGATTGAGTTTACGGAAGGAAAAAACAAAAAAGCGGTAGTTAAACAACTAACTATTCCTTTTGAAACAATTAAAGAAGCAGTTGTTCTTATAAAATTTTAGTTAACAAAAAAACTCCTGCCGGCGGGGGTCCGATAAAAATCGGGGATGAGGCCGGTGAGAATATGGCAAGTATCAATTTAATAGACTCTTTCCAGGAATTTAAGGAAGCAGAAAACATCGATCGTCCCACCCTGATGAAGGTAATGGAAGACGTTTTTAAAACCCTGATCCGTAAAAAATACGGTAGCGATGAAAATTTTGACGTAATCGTTAATGATCAGAAGGGAGATCTGGAGATCTTTCGCAGGCGCACAATTGTAGATGATGATGATCTTTACAACACCCTCACCGAAATTGAACTAAAAGATGCTATTAAAATAGAGCCCGATTATAGCGTTGGGGAAGAATTGTACGAGGAAGTAGATATCCAGAAGGAATTTGGACGCAGGGCAATATTGGCCGGCAAACAAACACTTGCTGCCCGTATTAACGACCTGAAAAAGAATATTCTTATTAAAAAATACGAAGATCGTGTAGGCGAAATCGTTACTGGTGAAGTTTACCAGGTTTGGAAAAAAGAAGTACTGATATTGGATGAAGACAGTAACGAGATGTTACTGCCAAAATCTGAGCAGATACCAAGCGATTACTTTAAAAAAGGTGAAACAATACGCGCTGTAGTAAAGAAAGTTGAACTAAAGAATAGCCAGGCTGTTATTATATTGTCTCGCACCAGTCCTTCTTTTCTTGAAAAATTACTTGAAATTGAGGTTCCGGAAATTTTTGATGGCCTTATTGTTGTTAAGAAGATTGTTCGTGATCCGGGTGAAAGAGCTAAAGTAGCTGTTGAAAGTTATGATGATAGAATTGATCCGGTAGGTGCTTGTGTAGGTATGAAAGGTAGCAGAATCCATGGCATAGTAAGGGAATTAAAAAATGAGAATATTGATGTGATTAACTGGACATCAAACACGCAATTGCTTATTCAACGTTCACTTACCCCGGCTAAAATCACCAGTATCGATTTGGATACTGAAAAGCTACACGCAAATGTGTACCTGAAACCAGACCAGGTTTCTCTGGCCATCGGCCGCAGAGGAGTAAACATCAAACTGGCCTGCGAATTAACAGGATATGAAATCGACGTGTTCCGCGATAATGAAGGTGAAGAAGATGATTTTGATATTGACCTGGAAGAGTTCTCAGATGAAATTGAACCATGGGTAATTGAAGCACTTAAAAAAGTTGGTTGCGATACAGCCCGCTCGGTGCTTGATCTTACTGCAGAGGAGTTGGAACGCAGAACAGATCTGGAAAAAGAAACTATCGAAGAAGTGAGAAGGATATTGAAAGAAGAGTTTGAAAAAGAATAATAGCATGTATGATGTGTAATATGTGATGTATGATGTATGGTCGTTTTTTGATCGGAAATCTACCTCATACATTAAACGTCATTTATCATACATTTAGTAACAAAAAAAGAAACTTGTCCTGCTGGACAACTTATAACATCGAATGTCAGAATTAAATACACCAAGGTTGATGGCTGCGGCCAAGGAATTTAACATAGGTACTAATACCTTGATAGATTTCCTTGTGTCAAAAAGTTTTAATGGCGATGATTTAAAACCCTCTACAAAATTATCTGTAGAGATGTACCGTGTTTTACAATCAGAGTTTCAGGGCGATAAAGTTGCCAAGCAAAAAGCAGAGCAGATAGACCTGCCGAAAGGCGCTGGTTCTAATGAACCAAAAAAGAAAAGAGATGAAGAAGATCTTTCAATAAAGAAAAAAGAAGAGAAAGCTGCTAAGGTTGAAGCCCCGGTTCCAACGCCTGTTGTAGAAGAAAAGCCGGCTGAGATAACGCCGGTAGAGGAACCGGTTATAATAGCACCACCGGTTGTAGAACCTGTTCCTGTTAAAGAAGAAAAGGCACCTGCAAATAAACCTGAAGTTAAAGAAGAAACAGCTTCTATTTCAAACATCGAAGCACCGGAACTGGAAGCGCCTAAGGTGTTAGATAAAATAGACCTCGATGCTATCGACTCTTCTACCCGTCCCAAAAAGTCTACTAAAAAGAAAGAAGAAACTAAAGTTGAGCCTGTTACAAATAAAGAGGAATCAACATCAACTTCGAAAAAAGAAATTAAAACTGTTGAGCAAGCTGCCCCTTCTGTAAAAGAAGCCGCGGCGACAACTCCTGTTACTCCCACTCCGGCACCAGAAGTGGAAGCGCCTGTTGTGGCAGTAGCTCCAGTAATTGAAAATATACAGGCACAAAAATTAACCGGACCAAAAATTCTTGGTAAGATAACTTTGCCGGTAGATAATGATACAAGGCCCAAAAAAGAAACCAACGAAGAAAGACATAAGCGTAAGCGTATTCCAATTCCTCGTAAACCAGGGGCACCACCACAACCCGGACAAAACAACGGCCCCGCCGGTGGACCACCAAGAGGTAACAGGCCTATTCCTGATAGCCGCAGTCAGGGAGGGCAAAATCGTCCCGGCCAGCAAGGTAGCAATCGTTTTCAACGGCCTGCAACAGGAACGCCTGTACGCAGAGAAGATAAAGTGATTGATGCTAAAGAGATCCAGGAAAAATTAAAACAAACTCAGGCAAAACTTGCAGGCTCCGGCGGCAGGGGAAAAAGCCTTAAAGCAAAATACCGCAAAGCCAAGCGTGAAGAAATGGCAGAGCAGATGGGTGCTGAAGGAATGGAAGGAAATAAACTTCAGGTTACCGAATTTATATCTGTTAGTGAACTGGCAGGTTTGATGGAAGTTAGTTTTGCTGATATCATCAGCAAGTGTATGAACCTTGGTATCATGGTTTCCATTAACCAGCGTTTAGAGGCCGACGTTATTGAACTGGTAGCAAGCGAATTTAATTTTGAAGTGGAATTTATAGGTGTGGATGACGCTGCCGAACTGGAGGAAGAAGAAGAAGCAGATGCAGAAGAACATTTGAAACCAAGAGCACCTATTGTAACCATCATGGGTCACGTAGATCATGGCAAAACATCATTGCTTGATTATATCAGGAATACAAATGTAATTGCCGGTGAGGCCGGTGGTATTACACAGCATATAGGGGCTTATGAAGTAACCTTAAAAGATGGAAGGGCGATTACCTTTCTGGATACTCCGGGTCACGAAGCGTTTACGGCTATGCGTGCACGTGGTGCGAAGGTTACGGATATAGCTGTGATAGTTGTTGCTGCAGATGATGCCGTGATGCCTCAAACAAAAGAGGCTATTTCACATGCACAGGCAGCATCTGTTCCGATGATATTTGCAATCAATAAAATTGATAAAGACGGCGCTAATCCGGAAAAGATAAAGGAACAATTATCCGGTATGAATATATTGGTAGAAAGTTGGGGTGGTAAATTTCAAAGCCAGGAAATAAGTGCCAAGCAAGGTCTAAATGTTGATCTTTTGCTTGAAAAAATATTGCTGGAAACGGATATCCTTGAGCTAAAGGCCAATCCTGATAAGCAAGCCAACGGAACCATTATTGAAGCATCGCTCGATAAAGGCCGTGGATATGTGGCCACCATACTTGTACAGAATGGAACATTGAATTTAGGAGATATGATTGTTTCCGGACAATACTTCGGAAAAATCAAAGCCATGTACAACGAACGTAACCAGCGTATTGAAAAAGCGCCACCATCTACACCAGTACTTATATTGGGTTTAAGTGGAGCGCCACAAGCAGGTGAAACATTTAAAGTGTATGAAAATGAAAGTGATGCAAGAGCTGTAGCGTATAAACGCGGACAAATCCTGCGTGAGCAGGGAATCCGTTCCAAGAAACATATTACATTGGATGAGATTGGACGTCGTTTGGCATTGGGTAACTTTAAAGAACTTAATGTCATCATCAAAGGTGATGTGGATGGTTCTGTGGATGCATTGAGTGATTCACTACAAAAATTAAGTACAGAAGAAATTGTAATAAAAGTAATTCACAAGGCAGTGGGTGCTATCACAGAGAGTGACGTAACGTTGGCAAATGCATCAGATGCGATCATCATTGGTTTCAATGTGCGTCCATCTATGAAGGCAGCTAAACTGGCAGAGAGCGAATCTATCCAGATAAAACTTTACTCTATTATCTACAACGCCATCGAAGAAATCAAGAGTGCCATGGAAGGTATGCTTGAGCCAACTGTGGAAGAAAAGATACTTGGAAATGTTGAGATCAGAGAAACTTACCGTTTCGATAAAGCAACCGTTGCCGGCTGTTTTGTATTGGATGGAAAAATTGCCCGTAACAACCGTATCAGGTTGGTAAGAGACGGTATCGTAATATTTACAGGTGAACTTGCCAGTTTGAAACGTTTCCGCGATGATGCTAAAGAAGTAACTTCCAGTATGGAGTGCGGATTGGTAATTAGAAATTACAATGATATCAAAATGGGAGATATCGTAGAAGCATTTGAAGAAGTAGAAGTTAAAAGAACTTTATAAGCTTTCCGGATAGATAGGTTTATTCTGCGAAGAATGAGTTTGCCGCTTTATCCAGGAACAGCAATGACATCTTATATAGGATGTCATTGCTGTTTTATAGCTACAATTTTTTGTTAAATGAAACACCTGCCGCCACCTTACGGCTACACAAGGTTAATTTTGACAACATTTATCAGTAATTGATTTTTTATTATTATGAGAAACAGAATTTTACTAACTGCCGGCCTGCTTTCTATTTTTACCGTTGCATTTGCGCAACCTAAAAAAGTGGTTGCAGATAAGATTGTTGCCGTAGTTGGAAACAAGATTATTTTAAAGAGCGATATCGATAATAGCTTGATGGATATGCAGCGCCAGGGTGTTGAGATACCGGAAGATGCACGTTGTATGACCCTTCAGCAAAGTATGGGAATCAAGGCACTGGTATTACAGGCAGAAAAAGATTCTATTCCGGTTACCGATGAAGATATTGAAGCTGATATCGACAACCAGATCAGGTATTTTATCGGACAATATGGTTCCAAAGAGGAATTGGAAAAAGTTGCAGGAAAGTCTATTTACCAGTTAAAAGAAGATTTTAAAGAAGGCTTTCGCGATCGCAAACTGGCAGGCCAGATGCGAAATAAAATTGTAGATGAT
Source organism: uncultured Ferruginibacter sp. (assembly GCA_964496585.1). Taxonomy (GTDB): domain Bacteria; phylum Bacteroidota; class Bacteroidia; order Chitinophagales; family Chitinophagaceae; genus Ferruginibacter. The sequence continues at coordinate 58,538 of CAZCAA010000011.1, read as the reverse complement.
ATTAAAATAACGCCCAATGAAGTAAAACAATATTTTGATAAGATCCCAACAGACAGTTTATTTTTATACGAAAGTGAAGTAGAAATTGGACAAATTGTTGTTTATCCAAAAGCCAGCAGAGAAGCTGAGGAATATTGCATAGAGCAATTAACCGAATACAAAAAGCAGGTGGAAGCAGGAAAAGATTTTGGCACAGTGGCTACTGCTAATACAGAAGATCCTGGCAGTAAGGCTAATGGTGGCCGTTATGAAGTGAACCGCAATCAAAAAGACCTAGACCCAACCTGGTTATCAAAAGCATTTTCACTAAAAGAAGGTCAGGTATCTAACCCGTTTAAATCCAAATTTGGTTGGCATATCATTCAATTAGTAAGCCGAGCAGGTGATGATGCTGTGGTTAGGCATATATTAAAAATTCCGCAGGTTACTCAGTTTGAAATGAAGACCGGTTTTCAAAAACTGGATTCTGTAAGAGCGAATCTCATATCAGGAACCATCGATTTTGGAACCGCTGTTGCACGTTACAGTGATGATGATTATAGTAAGTTTACCGCCGGCATGATGCAGGGAAGAGATGGCAGTTTTTTAACGATTGATCAGTTGGACAAAGACCTTGTAGCAATGCTGAAAGATCTTAACGTGGGAGAATTTTCTCAGCCCGTAACCTACACCGATGAACGTGGTAAACAAGGAGTGCGTATCGTTTTCCTGAAATCAAAATCTGAACCTCATCGCGAAAATCTGAGAGACGATTATAATAAAGTTTCTACCCGTGCACTCGAAGAAAAGAAAGAAGAAGCTTTGGAAAAGTGGTTTGATAGCCATATTAAAACCTATTTTATTAAAATAGATGATGAGTATAAAGGATGCGATGCTTTAAAAAAATGGCAGCCTGTAGCAGATGCAGCAGCAGTTAATTAAGAAGAAATTTTTACATATTAAAAAGCGGGTGAAATTCACCTGCTTTTTTGTTTTAAGTAATATTTGAGGAGTAACGATTTAACAAGCTATTTGGTAAACATAGCTGTTTCAGCGTTGTTGCTCAATTTCCCGTAAATAAAAATATCTTTGTAATAGAAAAAAAAATCAGCAATTTGATAGAAAAAAAAATTATCACTACCAAAGAGGAAAATGCACTGCTCATAGGCATTATTCAAAAAGAGCAGACAGAACTACAGGTTAGTGAATACATGGATGAATTAGAATTTCTGGCAGCAACAGCCGGTGTAAAAACGGTAAAACGGTTTACGCAAAAAATGCAGCGCCCCGATAGTAAGACTTTTCTTGGTAAAGGCAAGCTGGAGGAGATTAAGCAATACATTCAACTGAAAGGAAATATCAGCATGGTTATATTTGATGACGAGCTAACTGGCTCGCAAATCATCAATATAGAAAAAATACTGGAATCAAAAACAATTGATCGAAGTGATCTCATCCTGGATATTTTTGCCAGCCGTGCTAAAAGTGCACAGGCAAAAACGCAGGTTGAACTTGCACAATACCAATACATCCTTCCCCGCTTAAAAGGTATGTGGAAGCATTTGGAAAGACAGGGAGGTGGTGTAGGTACCCGCGGTCCGGGAGAAACTGAAATTGAAACAGATCGCCGTATTGTAAAGGATAAGATCACGCTCTTACGCAAACGGTTAGCCGAAATTGATAAACAATCGTTTACACAGCGAAAGGAACGAGGGGAGTTTATCAGAGTTGCTTTGGTAGGTTATACAAATGTGGGGAAATCTACTCTAATGAATGTATTAAGCAAGAGTGAAGTATTTGCAGAAAATAAGTTATTTGCGACGCTGGATACTACCACACGTAAAGTAGTTTTTGAACAGACTCCATTTCTACTAAGCGATACCGTTGGTTTTATCAGAAAGCTGCCGCATCATTTGGTTGAAAGCTTCAAAAGCACACTAGATGAGGTTAGAGAAGCAGATATACTTTTGCATGTTGTAGATATTTCTCATCCGAAATATGAGGAACAGTTAGTGGTTGTAAATAAAACCCTGGCTGAATTGGGTTGCACTGACAAACCAACAATCACGATATTCAATAAAATGGATAAGTATGCGGAAGATGCTTTTGATAAATGGTTGGAGGAAGATGTGAAAGCGCATATTTTGCAGGAATTGAAAGACCGCTGGCAGGAAGAAACAAAAGGAAATTGCGTTTTCGTTTCAGCTACGGAAAGAACTAATCTTGATAATTTGAGGCAAACTATCTTAAATAAGGTTCGGGAAATGTACCAGATCAGGTATCCCTACAAAGCAGAGTATTTTTATTAAACATCTAGCGATACATTAGAATTGTTAGTGCGTAATTATTTGTAAATATTAAATTAAGTTCATAGATCCGGTGTTTACTCCGGAAGTTCAGAAAATAAACATGCAGCATTCAAAAACCTATGAGTGGCACAAGATTGCCGATGATGTTTCGGAGTTATCATTTTCAGAAAATGGGATGGTTCAGTTGGAGGTAAAAGGTAAAAGTGTTTGTATTACTAGGGTTAAAGATGAATTATTTGCCTGTGCGGCCAAATGTCCGCACGCGGGAGGTCATCTTTCTGCAGGTTATATAGATGCATTGGGAAATATTGTTTGTCCATTGCATCGGTATAAATTTAGCCTCGCTAATGGCCGCAATACGAGTGGGGAAGGCTATTTCTTAAAGACTTTCCCCATAGAAAAAAGAGAAAATGGCGTGTTTATAGGCATAGAAATGGGCGGTTTTCTTAATTGGTTAAAATAGTTTCGATTATTTTTTCTCCCAAAACTAAAAATCCCTATTTTTGCATCCCCGAAAGGGGTAGATTCCTCCCTAGCTCAGTTGGTTAGAGCATCTGACTGTTAATCAGAGGGTCGCTGGTTCAAGTCCAGCGGGGGGAGCAGAAAAAGTAAAAAAAGCCTGTAAACGTCAATGTTTATAGGCTTTTTTTATTTGGAAGCTATTGAAACCGGTGGCAAAAAAGCTGGCATAGAATTGCATCTGAAATACGATTGGAAATTTTCAAAATGCCATTCAGGATTGTTCAAAAATTGATCTTTTGAAATTTAGGCGGGCTTATCTGAAATCAAAAATGAAACAGGATTGACCGAAAGCTTATCTATTAAACTTTCCTACAAAATATTAAAAATAACAGCAGGGAAAAAGCATTGCTGCTTTTCCCAATCAACTCCAAAACCTCTAAATTCGCTGCATGAAAAGTATCACGCTAAATAAGAATATCAGCAGAAGAGTTGAGCAAGGCCATCCATGGATATTTTCTAACGAGATTAACAAAGGAAAGGAAAAGGATACAGCTGCGGCGCCTGGAGAAATCGTAGATGTATATACGTTTGATAAAATATTTATTGGCAGAGGATATTATAATCCAGGTTCCCTGATATCGGTTCGACTTCTTACCCGGAATAAAAATGAAGTTATCAATGACGATTATTTTTACAATCACATTAAGCAAGCATGGGAATATCGCCAGCGTTTAGGCTATACCGAAAACTGCAGACTTGTTTTTGGTGAAGCAGATGACATTCCCCAATTGATCATTGATAAGTTCAACGATTATTTTATACTACAAACATTGGCATTAGGAATTGATGTGTGGAAACCTTCCATTGTTAAAGCACTGAATCGCCTTTTTGAACCCAAAGGGATATATGAGCGCAATGATGTGCCGGTTCGGGAACTGGAAGGAATGGAGCAGCACAAGGGTTTTTTATCTGAACCGTTTGATACCAACATAATTATAAAGGAAAATACGAATGCTGATGGGAGCGGAGGAATACGCATGCATGTTGATATTGCGAACGGTCAAAAAACAGGATACTTTCTCGATCAACAGGATAATCGCCGGGCCGTAAGGAATATCGTAAAGGATGCTGATGTTCTCGGTGCTTTTTGTTATACAGGTTCTTTTGAGATCAGTGCCGGCTACTATGGCGCTAAATCGGTACTAGGACTTGATATTTCTCAAAGTGCTATAGATATGTGCAACAAAAATGCAGCATTAAACGGTCTTGAAAATGTGTGTCATTTTGAATGCGTAAATGCATTTGATGTGTTGAAAAATCTCACAAAAGAAGAAAAACGCTGGGATGTAGTAATGCTGGATCCACCATCTTTTGCAAAAAGCAGAAGCAACATTGATAAAGCAATTACCGGTTACAAAGAAATCAACCTACGAGGTATTAAACTGGTAAAGCCAGGCGGTTTCCTCGTTACCTCAAGTTGTACCAATCTTGTTCAGCCAGAACAGTTTAATAATATTATTCAGATGGCTGCCAAAGACGCTAAACGGAGGATAAGGCAAGTAGTATTTAATTCCCAATCGGCAGATCACCCAATTATCAGCGGACAAGAAAATACCCACTACCTGAAATTTTTGATCGTACAGGTTTTGTAAACATTTTTGAAGGTCGTAAAGCTGATTTATAAAAATTATTGATATTACTTATGAAATGAATGACCCGAACAGTTTAGTGATGTTGCACCATATTATCTACAATGTGATAAGAATTTAAAATTATTTATCATCTAGTCTGCAATTAAAGTTGAATACAGAATTCTAAAATCCAAGAATAACTCTTGCTCGAATTTTTTATGCTTCACAAGTCCCTATAGTTATTTTTACTTGTCTGTTACTTTTCAATATCTATAAGTTTCTTAAACTCTCCTTTTTTAAAATTTTATTGAAATAATTTCTACAAAAATTTCACAGAAAATTCATTTAGAGGAAATTATTACTCATACAAAAACTAAACTCATTGCTAAAAATTAATGGCATGATTATTATTGAAATTCATAAACGAAACTCGTAACTAAAATATTATTATATGGCAAAGTCAACAAAAATCACTTCATCAAAAACAAGTAATACCAATTCCACACTAAAATCAAAAGTGAAAGCTGAAATTACCAAGTCATCGGCATTAAGGGATTTTTTCATTGATGAATTGAAAGACATCTATTGGGCTGAGAAACTTCTCGTTAAAACCCTACCAAAAATGAGTAAAGCAGCTACTTCTTCAGAGTTAAAAACTGCATTTACTAGTCATTTAGATATTACTAAAACACATGTAAGCCGACTAGAAGAAATTTTCAGTTTATTAGATGAAAAAGCTGTTGGAAAAAAATGTGAGGCTATGGATGGAATCACCAAAGAAGGTGAATCAATTATTGAAGATACTGATGCAGGTACTGCTTTAAGGGATGTAGGTCTTATTCTTGCAGCGCAGAAAGTGGAACATTATGAGATAGCAACTTACGGTGGCCTTACTCAGCTGGCCAAAACTTTGGGGGAAAACAAGGTAGCCAATCTGCTTATAAAAACCCTGAAAGAAGAGAAAGATGCTGATGATTTACTTACAGGTATAGCTCAAGATGACATTAATTATGCAGCATTGGAAGAGGTGGCTTAGAAAAAAATTATTTGTTAGAAAAATTTAATAGAATGAAGAAAATAATATTAATTACTGCAGGAGTTGCTATAGGCGCTGCGATAGTAAATGTTTTGATAAGAAAAAGAAACTGTGGAAAGAACTTAATAGTTGAAAACGAACAGTCGCATAACCGGCATCACTTAACTACTGTTTTTGCAAGTGCCAAAGAGCATGCAAATAAGGTTTAGATTTATATTTACCGATGTGGTAAGTGGTTTATTGTAAAAGAAAAGGAAATAGGGAAGATTTTTTTTAGAATATCAGCTCATAAATTTCCCGCAGAATATAGTGGACTTCCCCGCGGATATTTGCAGAACATTTATCTTTTAGAATCTGTTTGTATTCAATCATTTTATATCTGTGGAAAAATTCCCCGCTGAAATTGTAAGATTGCTTCGCAGAAATTCGCAGAACATTTATCTTTTGGAATTTGTGTGTAATCAATCATTTTATATCTGCGCAAAATTTCCCGCAGAATATAGTGGATTTCCCCGCGGATATTCGTGGAAAACTGATCTACTAGATCTGCGTATTTTCAATCATTTTATATCTGCGGAAAATTTCCCGCAGAATATAGTGGATTTCCCCGCGGATATTCGTGGAAAACTGATCTATTAGATCTGCGTATTTTCAATCATTTTATATCTGCGGAAAATTTCCCCGGTGAAATTGTGAGATTGCTCCGCAGATATTTGCAGAACATTTATCTTTTAGAATCTGTGTGTATTCAATCATTTTATATCTGCGGAAAATTTCCCCGCTGAAATTTTGAGATTGCTCCGCAGATATTTGCAGAACATTTATCTTTTAGAATTTGTGTGTAATCAATCATTTTATATCTGCGGAAAATTTCCCCGCTGAAATTGTGAGATTGCTCCGCAGATATTTGCAGAAATATCATCTTATGAAATCTGCGTATTTCTAATCATTGTAACTCTGCGGGAAATTTATCAATAACCTCTAACATTTTTCCCCTCTACATAATTCATAAATGCCCGGTTACAAACACGGTTTCCTCCAGGTGTGGGATAGTTTCCTGTAAAATACCAGTCGCCTTTATTATTCGGACATGACTCATGCAAGGTTTCAATTGTCTGGTAAATAACATCTACCGGAATACTTACATCTTTAGGCGTAATTAGTTGAGCAATCTTATTACTGATTTCATCCAGCGTAAAAGCCTTATACACCTGCCTTACCACATTTTCTGTATGAAGTTGGTTATTAACCTGTAGTTCCTTACACCTATTAAGTAATTCGGTAAGTAAACTTTCCTGTCCCCGTTCATTTAATAATGCAACAGCTGCCCTAAAGGCAATAAAATCGCCCATTTTACTCATATCAATACCATAACAATCGGGATAACGGATCTGCGGGGCAGAAGAAACCACGATTATCCTTTTTGGGTTAAGCCTGTTAAACATCTTAATAATACTTTCTTTTAAAGTAGTTCCTCTCACTATACTATCGTCTATCACTACCAGAGTATCAGTATTTTTTCTTACAGTACCATATGTAATATCATAAACATGCTGCACCATCTCATTTCGGCTATTGTCTTCCGTTATGAAGGTGCGTAACTTAACATCTTTAATGGCTATTTTTTCTATCCTTATTTTTCGATTAACCATTTCCGATAGTTTCTCTTCATCAAAATTATTCCCCCAGCTGAGGATGCGTTCTATTTTAATCTTATTAAGGTAATCTTCCGCTCCTTTAATTAAACCATAAAAGGCAATTTCTGCTGTATTGGGAATGAAAGAGAAAATGGTATTTTTAAGATCGTAATCAATTGCTTTTAGAACAATGCTGCTGAGGTTATATCCAAGAGCAATACGTTCACGGTAAATTTTTTCATCACTACCGCGGCTAAAGTAGATTCTTTCAAAACTACAAGCTTTACGTTCTTTTGCCGGGAGTATCTGTTCAAGAGTATAATTTCCATCATTCTTAACTATTAACGCCATACCCGGCATTAATTCCTGCACTTCATTTTCCTCAAGGTTAAAGGCAGTGCGGATAGCAGCTCTTTCGCTAGCAGCTACAATAACTTCTTCATTAATATAATAATAGGAAGGGCGTATTCCATTTGCGTCTCTCATTACAAAAGCATCACCGTTACCAACTATGCCTGCAAAATGAAAGCCTCCGTCGAACATAGGAGTGGCTTTTTTAAGTACAGCACCAATATCCATTTTACCCGGTGCCATTTCATCTGCTTTAACCTGAAAATGATGAATCACTTCCATCATAGCCGCAAGATCGCTCTGGCACTGAAATTCACCTGGAGAAACATTTACAAGGTCGAATAGTTCTTCAGTATTTACTATGTTGAAATTTCCTGCCAATGCTAGGTTTCTGGCTGGAATAGTATGTTTTTTTATAAATGGATGACAGAAATCAACATTGTTCTTCCCTTGGGTACCGTAGCGTAAATGGCCCAGCAAAACCTCACCCATTACATTTAAGTGCCCTTTCATAAGGCCGGGGTGATTTCTAATATCAGGCTGGTATTTTTCGATTTCATCAATTTCCCTGCCCACCCGCTGAAATACATCAGCAATAGGCTGGTTGGCGTTACTACGGATCCGGTACATAAAAGGGTAGCCAGGCTCAGTATCCAGTTTAACTGCCGCTACGCCGGCGCCATCTTGCCCACGGTTGTGCTGTTTTTCCATCAAAAGGTACAGTTTGTTTAAACCGTACAATACTGAGTTATATTTTTGTTGATAGTAGCTAAAAGGTTTACGAAGGCGGATAAAAGCCAGGCCGCATTCATGTTTAATTTCATCGCTCATGATGTATGATACCCATGTTGAAATGCAAAATTAGTTTATTGCAAACCAGCAAACAAAAATCCCCACTGCTTAAGTAGGGATTTTATGAAAAACTAAAATGAATATTATAAACCGCTTATCGTTAAGCCGATTTGAAGGAGCTTGGTATTGGGTGCCACTGCGTCTTTAAATAAAGAAGTTAAAGTATATGATCCGAAAACACTGAAATAGCTGTAACCCACTCGGGCAGTTGCAGAAAAACGAGTACTGTTAAAGTAACTTTTAGAATTGATTTTTTCAGTTAAATTGTTGATAGTATTATTCGATTTATCCTGTAAGGTTTTACCTTTTGTATGAGCATTCAATAGTGTTCCAACTTTGAGCCCGATTGCGGCCTTTATTGTCTTGCCGGGAGTTTCCGGATTAGCGGTAAACCTGAGTTCGATGGGTAATTCAAGATAAGTAGTTGCAAGTTTGAATTTTTTAAAATGTTCTAATGAATCAACAGGGGTAAAAGGTATGCGGGGAGTTTGTGCCGCTATATCAACATATGTTTTTTTAAAGCCGATACTGCTGGTACCCACACCTAATCCCAAAGCTGCGCTAAAACGCTGATCAGATTTAAAAGGAAGGTCCAACATAAGGTAAGTATTAAAACCCTTTGAAAAACCCTTTATTCGATTACTCACACTGTCGTCGGCTCCCATCCAGCTATCTTTACTAATCTGTAGCATGAAATGATCACTAGAACGGTTGCTTAAATTAAACTTCTTCTTTTTTGTAGGCGTGCTGGTTTGTGCAAACACAGGTAGGGTAACAACCAATGCGATAAGCATCACTAAATATTTTCTCATAATCTGTTCTTGTGCCGGCAAAAATAAATGCCTGCTGGGTTAATGAAAGGTTAAATGATACCGGCAAAATGTATATCAAGCATAACCTTATTGTTAAAAGTCTGCGAAGATAGCTTTTTTTATAATTGAGGAATAGGCTGAGGATGCCGGTGTGGGAATTTCAGAATTCAATTTTTATTATGCGACTATTTGAAGGATTACTTCTAAAACAGTTTATAAATATAAGTAGGCAAAAAAATAAAGGGGTTTCAAACAAATTTTTTTGAAACCCCTTTATTAAAACTGTGGGCCCACCAGGGCACGATCCTGGGACCCCCTGATTATGAGTCAGGTGCTCTAACCAACTGAGCTATAGGCCCTGTTATTTTTGATAACAGGCAGCAAAAGTAAAGAAAACTATAATTCCTTTTCCATTTATTTATAAATTTTGATTGTTCTCGCTCAAATCGATTGTTGTATTGATATTTGCATTACCTTAATGCCTGATTGTGAAGCTTATATCATCAATTATATGTTGAACTCCGAAGAGATAAAAAAACTTCAAAACAAGATTGCCGAAAACAACGACCACCATGCTTTTGGTCAGTTGTATATACTCCATATAAATCATTTGCAGCAATTCGCTTATTCTATCATAAAAAATCATGAACTTTCTGAAGATATCGTTTCAGATGTATTTTTAAAGATCTGGCAAAACAGATCGGGCATCAACAAAATAGAGAATTTTAAACTTTATCTCTATATCAGTACAAAAAATACCGCTTTAAATTACCTTTCCAGACACTACCGAAAAGAAATTATTTCACTCGATGAAATGTCGCTGAATATACCTGCAGTTAGTTATAATCCTGAACAGCTACTAATTACAACCGAAGCAGTTAAAAAAATTGAGTTTGAGATCCAGAATCTTCCTCTTCGCTGCAAGCTTATCTTTAAACTGGCAAAGGAAGATGGTTTAAAATACAATGATATTGCCAAGTTGCTGGATATATCTGTAAAAACTATTGATAATCAAATGGCTATAGCCTTAAAGAAGATTAGCAGTGCGGTCAATTTCAGCCTTAAAAAATCTCCAAATAACAGTGTAGAATAATATTTTAACATTTTTTTTTATTTCTTTAGTAGATTTCGTGTTGTCGGGTGTCTATATATACGCATGCATATGGAACAATCCAATTCTGATCTTATCTGGAATCTGATGGCCCGGAAATTTTCCGGTGAATCCTCTGAGCAGGAGCTATTGGAATTAGACAAGCTTTTGCAGCAAAATCCCGATGAAAACTACTCCATGGAACTGTTACAGGATATCTGGCACAGCAAGCCGGTCTTCAACAGTCAATACTCAGAAAATAAATACAAAGAATTACTAATCAAATTAAGGGAATCAGGAGGTATCGAGGAAGTACTAGAAACGGTAAATGTTGATCACCTGGCTGAAGATAACTTTGTTCCTACTTCTTCAAAAAGAAACAAATTATTGTTGCTGTTTGCATCAATCGTTGTTTTACTTTCAATTGGCAGTTTTGTTTTAATAAATTTCAATACAAATAAGACTCAAACGGCAGCTATTTCCAGGAACCAGATCAGCACCAGGAACGGTTCAAAAACCAGTCTTAAGTTAGCAGATGGCACGCTAGTAACATTAAATGCAGACAGTAAACTGGAGTATCCTGAGAATTTTTCAGGAAATACACGTGAAGTTACTTTACAGGGAGAGGCATTTTTTGAAGTTGCCCACAATGCTAAAAACCCTTTTATCATCCATACAAAAGCAATGGATATAAAAGTGCTGGGAACAGTTTTCAATGTGAAAGCCTATAGCGGAGACAGAACCAGCGAAGCTTCCTTGATAAAAGGTTCTATTGAAGTAATAATCAACAACAGGAAAGCCGGAAAAATCATCTTAAAACCTAATGAAAAAATAAGTGTTTTAAACACGGGAAATGAGGTCGTTGATGCTGCAAATTCTGAAAAGCCTCACTACACTAATAACAAATCGACAGCTTCTGCTGGAAGTACTGCTTCGGTGATCATCGATAAATTAAAGCAGGATCCCAAAGAAAATATTATTGAAGAAATTGCCTGGACGCAGAATAAACTCATGTTTAAGAATGAGAAACTCGAAAATATTGTAGTAATGTTAAAGAGGTGGTATGGCGAAAATGTAATATTGGAAAATGAAAATTTAAAAGAGCTGAAATGTACCGGCACCTACTACCAGGAAAATCTGGCGCAGGTGATTTTATCGTTGCAATTGGCTAATAATTTTAAAACACGGAGAGAAAATAATAATATTATTATCTATTAATAAAGACTTAAGACCAAAACTAGCATTATTAAACCCAAATTCCCAGAAGAAGCAGGTAGCTGCACTTTTGTTTAACTTTTAAAAATGAGAAAAAGATGATGTCTACCAAACCACTAACCGCACTCCTTAGAGTTGCCATTACAAAAAAACGACTCGTACAAAGTATGAGGTTGTTATCAACAATCATGTTGCTTTTCATGATGCAGTTGTCGGTACAAGCTAAAAGCCAGACGAACGTTACTTTGCGTCTGAAAAAAGCTGGTATCGTATCTGCTATTGAACAGGTAGAAAAGCAAAGTGATTATCATTTTGTTTACAACAACAACCTGATTCCTGCAGGAAAAAAGATTGATGCCCGTTTTTACGAAGCAGATCTTCCGGAAGTAATGGAAAAATTATTAAATGGCACAGGGTTGGGTTACAAGATGATGGAGAATAACCTCGTGGTTATTTATCAGCCTTTGTTAACTGATAAGCCTGCAGATATAACAGTGACGGGAAAAGTTACCGACGAAAAAGGTAACCCATTGCCTGGAGCTACTGTGTATGTTAGAGGTAACAAGGCTAAAGCAACAACAACTGATGGCAGTGGTAATTACAGTTTAACTGTTGGAGATAATGATATTCTTGTTATTTCATACGTTGGGTATGATGATCTAGAAGTTCCGGTTGGTGGCCGTACAACCGTAAACGTTAGCTTAAAAGAATCTAATCAGAAACTGGAAGAAGTTGTGGTGATTGGTTACGGTACTGCCAGTAAGAGAGACCTAACAGGTTCTATCGTTAAAATAAGCGGTAAAGAAATCTCTGATAAACCTAACTCTAATCCTGTTGCTTCTTTGCAGGGAAAGGTGGCTGGTTTGTCAATTGTAAATAATGGTACACCGGGCGCTGCTCCGGATATCAGGATTAGGGGTACCGTTAGTATTGGTCAGGTATCACCTTTATATGTTGTAGATGGTATTCTCAATGATAATATTGATTACCTGAATCCTAATGATATCGAATCAATTGAAGTATTAAAAGATCCTTCATCACTCGCCATTTTTGGAGTAAGAGGTGCAACCGGGGTTATTGCAATCACTACTAAAAAAGCAAAAGCAGGTCAGGTGTTAGTTAATTTCAATTCCAGTTATGGAACAAAGAAACTGGTAGATAAGATTGCTTTGGTAAATGCACAGCAGTTTAATGAACTATTCGCTGAAGAAAATGCAAATAATGGAGTGGCAACGCCCGATTATTCTGCATTGAATTCAAATACAGACTGGATTGATGCGGTAACAAGAACCGGTAAATTCAACAATAATAATTTAACCGTTTCAGGTGGTTCAGATAAAAATAAATTTTCTTTAGGTGTAGGTTATATTTACGATGAAGGAATTATCAGACACGAGAAACTGGAAAAATGGCAGCTTTCTTTTAGTGACGAATTAAAATTGAACAAAGCGTTAAAAGTTGGAATAAACCTAAATGTTTCCAGGCAGAATAATCCTTACAATGCAACAGCTGTATTAGATGATGCAAGAAAGGTGATGCCAAACGTTTCTGCAGGAACAAGAAGTTTTTTTGTACCAAATCCTTATGGTGGCGATAGTATAAATGTTAATGCTTATTCAGCTCTGGCTACTTCACTTCAAACTTCCGGTGTTGTAAATCCTTTGCTGTCTACAGAAAATACATGGAACAGAGAAGTAAATATTGAATACAGAACAGTTGGAAGTGTATTTGCTGAAGTAAGCTTTTTAAAGAATTTTAATTTCAGAACTACATTGTATGCTGATATGAGCAATGTAAACAACAGGAATTATGATCCTTTATATTATGCCTACAATCCTTTAACAGGAGATCCATTCTTATACGGTGAAAGAACACAGGTTACCGAAAACAACAGTAACTATAAGAAATTCCAACAGGATTATATCCTCAATTACAAAAAGAGTTTTGGCGACCATAACCTAACAGTTACCGGTGGTTTTACAACTTACTATTTTGGTTTCTTCAATACGTCAGGTACAGCTAAACCATTTACAACTGGTAACGCTTTACCAATTCCTGATGATAAAAGATTCTGGTATCTTTCTAATGGTTTTGAAGATCGTGCAAATACATTTGTTACTTCTGCACAGGCAGAAAAAACAACTGTATCTTATCTTGGAAGGGCTTTGTATAACTATAAAGGAAAATATTTCCTTAATGCATCTTATCGTGATGATGCTTCATCACAAATTCCTTCAAAAAATCGCCACCAGCAATTTTGGGCTTTGGGTGGAGCATGGGAGTTAACGAAAGAGAAGTTCATGGATAACATTAAGCAAATTAACTTCCTTAAAATCAGGGGTTCAATTGGAGTATTGGGAAACCAAACAACGCCTAATTTAAATTCAGGAGCAACTAACTATTATCCTTTCTATCCGAATTTAGTGAATGGAACTGCGGCAGTATTTGGAACTTACAGTTATAATGCGGCTGTACAGGCTTACAGAGTTAACCCGGATCTTAAATGGGAAACTGTACATGCTAAAGAAGTAGGTTTTGAATTAACCGCGTTTAAAAACAGGTTACGTTTTGAATTCAACTATTTCAACAATACTACCAAAGACCTGATGTTGTACATTGGCCTTGGCTCACTCGGGTTAAAAGATCAGTTAACAAACGGTGGTAGCATAAGAAACTGGGGTGAAGAATTTACTGCTTCCTGGAACCAGACACTTACAAAAGATCTAAACCTAACTGTAGGCGGAAACATAACCTTTCTTAAGAATAAAGTGTTAACGCTTTCACCTGATCTTCCGGGTGGATATATCTCAAGAGGATTCCAAAATAACGGAAGTGCAGAAAGTAGAACGGTAGTTGGTCAACCAATTGGGTCATTTTATGGTTATGTAGTAGAAGGGTTATATCAGAGCTATGCAGATATACTGGCTTCACCGGTTGCATCTTCTTTAGGAGCCTATAGGCCAGGTGATTTCAAGTTTAAAGATATCTCAGGTCCTAATGGAGTTCCGGATGGCGAGATTACTTCTGATGATAGAACATTCATTGGAAACCCAACACCAAAGTTCAACTATGCTTTTAATATTAATTTAAATTATAAAAGTTTTAGCCTTGGTCTTGATTTTGCCGGAGTATACGGAAACCAGATCTTTAGAACCTGGGGATCTTTAGAATCACCTTTCCAGAGAGTAAATTATTCAGCTGAAAAACTGGGAAGATGGCGTGGAGAAGGAACTTCAAACTGGGTTCCAATCCTAAGCCAGGGAGATAGGTTCAACTACAATGGTTCAACTTATAATATTGAAGATGGAAGCTATTTCAGATTAAGGAACATTCAATTAGCATACAGCTTTGGAAAAGCGATGATTTCTAAAGTTAAAATGAAGAATTTGCGTTTATTCGTGAATGTACAAAACCTTAAAACCTGGAAAAACAACCTTGGCTATACAGCTGAATACGGTGGCGATGCAACCGGTTTTGGTTATGACAATGCAGGAGGAGCAATTCCGGTTGTAACAACATTTGGACTAAACGTAACTTTCTAATACATAAAAATTAAAGAATATGAAAAATAACAAAATGCTTTTTTGGTGCTTGTTACTAACCATGCCGATGCTGATATCGGTAATGGGCTGTAAAAAGTTCCTGGATAAAAAGCCATTGACGGCATCACTGGAAGACCTTAATCAGGGTGTATTGGAAGGACAGAGTTTTGGAATGTATAATACCTTAAGATCATATGCGGGTTTTTCTACACTTCCATGGCTTGATTTTCATAGTATTCGTGATGATGATGCTCAAAAAGGTAGCAGTGCCACTGATGGAGCAGAGATCGTTACAGAATTTGAAACGTTTCAATATACCAAGGATGATTGGGCGCCTAACACTTATTGGAATGATCACTATACAATGATCAACCAGGCAAACCAGGCTATTTACACGGCAGATTCATTAAATGCTGTTGATCCGGCTTCATTAAGAAATGTTGGTGAGGCTATGTTCTTCAGAGCGTATTCATTTTATGAACTGGTTAGAACCTATGGCGACGTACCCTTAATTAATTTCTTTTACACAAATGCGGCAGATGGTATAAGGCCAAAATCTCCGGCTGCAGATATTTATGCTCAGATTGATGCAGATCTTGCTGTGGCAACCCAATATCTTCCTGTTAACTGGAGCGTTGCTGGGTCTAATATTTATCCGGGAAGAATTACCAGAGGAGCAGCAAATGCTTTATGGGCTCAATCTCATTTGTATCGTGGAAACTGGGCAAGAGTAGCTGCAATTTGTGCCGAAATCAAATTATCCGGTGAATATAACCTGGAACCTAATTTCCCGGATATCTGGAAAGATGGAATAAATGGTGCTGGAAAAAATGGCCAGGAATCTATTTTTGAAATGCAGGCTAATGTAGGGCAAAACGGAACCCAAAACAATGGTGTTCAGTGGGGTACTTGCCAGAATGTAAGGCAAGGTGGTGCCAGCAATGTTTGGAATCTTGGTTGGGGATGGAATTGCCCTACGCAAAAATTGGTAAACGATTGGGATAACACTGATCCGCGTAAAGCAGCAACAGTTTTATTTTCCGGCCAATTTGATGGTGGCCCGGCTTCAGGCGGTTACGGAGCAACATTGCCTCCTTTTGCACCTGGTACAAGTTTAGACCAGCCATATTGGAATAAAAAAGTTTATTCTGATCCTGCTATGCGTTCATTTACAGGCCAGATTTTTGGTAGTGGTGGAGCAGACTGGATCAATCACAGGATCATTCGTTATGCTGATGTAATATTGATGTTGGCTGAAGCAGCAAATGAATTAAGCGACGGCCCAACAGCAGAGGAGAATCTTGAATTAATAAGGAATAGAGCAAGTGGCGGACTAGGCGCGGGCAGAACAATTGTACCGTTTATTCCGTTTACAACACAGGCAGCTATGAGAACTGCCATCAAAAACGAAAGGCGTTGGGAATTTGCTATGGAAGGAATCCGTTTTTATGATCTGGTTCGTTGGGGAGATGCTGTAACCGAATTGGGTAGCCTTGGTTACACCAACCGTTGCAGATTCTATCCTATTCCACAACAAGCAATTGATTTATCTGGTGGAGTTTTGATTCAAAACCCTGAATGGTAATAAAAAACGTATTTAGAAAAACATTAAAAATTTAATTATGATTACAATTAACAGAATACTTAAGAGTTCTTTTTTTGTGCTGGTATTGTTTGTTGTTGCCAGCAGTTGTAAAAAAACAACGCAGCCAGCATTCAGCGATTATCCTGTGGATGCAAATCCTCCCGGCGGTCCATTGAAGTTTTATGCAGCTTACGATGGCACTACTACCAACCCGTTAATGAATGGAGTGGATAGTATAAGAGCTAATTTCCCTGCTTCCAATTCTGCCGGATCCGGAGATGGTATTACCGGTAAAAGTTATGAGGGTAACCCTGATGCTTTTGCACAGTATGCCGCAGCAAACGACTTTTCAAAATCAACAAGCTTTACTCTAGCTTTTTGGCTTAAGAAAACGCCGCAGGCAGCAGGTTTGGGAACAAACTTTGCTTTCGCTTTAAATTCAAAAGATTACAGCTGGACCAATCTGAAAATGTTCTTGTTGTTTGAAGATGGAGGCCAAAGCACCACGGCAGCAGCAGCAGCTAAATTCTACCTGATGGACCAATGGTTTGAATTCGTTGGAACCAAGGCAATGCCAAACGTTTTAAATGGTGAATGGCATCAGTTGGTTTTCACTTATGATGAATCTACTTCAGTACTTAGTACTTATATAGATGGTGTTGCGCCAACCAACCTGCCTGCAGGTTTTGGTAATGTAACGAATGGTGGTTCTCCTCGCGGTCCATTGGTATTTGATAATGGCACGAGCAACGATAAGCCTATCACTGGATTTACTATTGGTGGTGCGGGAACGGTAGCTAAAAATGCAAACGGATGGATGGGTAACTTCGATGGTTCTTTAGACCAGTTCAGGTTATATTCAACTGTTCTTTCCCCATCAGAAGTACTAGATCTGTATAACAGCAAACTATAAGTTTTCTTTTCATAAGCAATCAGTATATCTAAAAAGGGCTAACAGTTATGTTCAGCCCTTTTTAATTTTTCTCCGCCCCGGAATGCTAAGATTCAAATTATTTTGTTCTTACAACCATATAGATAGTGATAAAATACCAATCATATATTTTAATGCTTTTTATAATATCGTTGTGTGCATTTTTTTTAACCAAATGTGTAAATAAGAAAGAAGCTGATTCTAAAGCTGCTACTGAAAAATTTAATCAGCGTACGCTATTTGCAGGATCAAACGCCTGTGTCAGTTGTCATAATGACATTGTAGAAAGTCATAAACAAACTGCACATTTTCAAACCTCCATGAATGCAGATGAAAAAACTATCCATGGTAATTTCGAAAAGGGCCACAACAGCTTTTTGTATGATAATACCTCAATGATGATGATGGAACATCGGGGAGACAGTTTTTACCAGGTGGCATACATCAATGGAATTGAAAAAAAGAAACAGGCTTTTGATCTCGTAATTGGATCCGGAGCTAAAGGTCAATCCTTCGCATCCTGGGCCGGAGATAAGCTGGTGCAGATGCCCATTACCTGGTTTACCAGCGCCAACCAGTGGAGTAACAGTCCCGGCTACCCTAACAAAATAGCATTCAACAGGATGATTACTTCCCGGTGTTTGGAATGTCATGCCACCTATGCAGAAAGCATATCAGCAGCAGGAACAGAACCGGAAATTTTTAACAGGAACACGATGATCATCGGAGTTGATTGCGAAAAATGCCACGGTCCGGCTGCAAAACATGTTGAATTTCAAACGGCTAATCCAACGGAAAAAAAAGCAAAGTTTATTATTAACCCCGCTTTATTTTCCAGGCAGCAAAGCCTCGATCTGTGTGCACTTTGTCATGGTGGAAGGTTGCAGAAAACTACGGCCTCTTTTTCTTTTACCGCAGGTGATCGGTTAGCTGATTTTTTTAAAATAGATTCTAGCAGTCCGGATGTAAATAGTATAGATGTTCATGGTAACCAGCTTGGGTTGTTAAAAGCCAGTAAGTGTTTTATGATGAGTGATACACTTACCTGCAATACCTGCCATGACCCGCATAAAAACGAAAAGAATAATCCGATAGTGTTTTCGCAACGATGTATTACCTGTCATAACGGTGAACACAAGGATGGCATAGTTTGTAAAATGACAGGAACCATCTCTACTACATCTATTAGTAACAATTGCATCGGATGCCATATGCCGGAGCAGCAATCCAGGGCCATAGCCGTGTTATTGCAAGGCCAACAAATACCAACACCGGCTTTAATGCATACGCATCTGATAAAAAATTACCCTGCTGAAACAGCAAAGGTATTGGCATTTTTAAAAGGTAAATAAACACTTGATGATAAAGATTAGAAATTATTTTTTTATTCTTCCAGCATTTTTTTTGTTTTTGCTGAATTCCTGCAAAAGCAAAGAAGATCAACATTTATTTACCAGCCTTCCTGCCAGTGAAACGCATATTAATTTTTCCAACAACCTGGAAAAAAAACCGATGTTCAGCATACTTTATTATCTCTACTATTATAATGGTGGTGGCGTTGCTACAGGTGATATAAATAATGACGGGCTTACAGATATTTATTTTACTGCCAATAAATTTGGAGGGAACAAATTGTATCTCAACAAGGGCAATTTTCAGTTTGAAGATATTACACATCAGGCTGGTGTAGCCGGAACAGCAGATTGGAGCTCCGGTGTTACAATGGCCGATGTAAATGCCGATGGCTTGCTGGATATTTATGTATCTACTATCAGTAACGGGTATGGGCTTAAGGGCCACAATGAATTATTCATTAACCGTGGAAATAATACTTTCACAGAAGAATCAGAAAAGTACGGATTAAATACTTCCTGTTTTACAACCCAATCTGTATTTTTTGATTACGATCAGGACGGTGATCTCGATTGTTTTATCCTCAATCAATCTCATCATCCTCATTCAAATATTGTAGATACAAGCAGGAGAAGAACTTATGATCCTTTGTCGGGAGACCGCTTGTACCGTAACGATGTAGCCAGTACCGGAAAATTTACGGATGTATCTGCGCAGGCTGGTATATTGCAAAGCAGCCTTGGCTATGGCTTAGGTATTGCTGTGGGTGATATGAACAACGACGGTTGGGATGATATTTATGTTGGTAATGATTTTCATGAGAACGATTATTATTACGTAAACAATGGCAACGGAACTTTTACAGAAAGCAGCGCAAAGCATTTTAATCATTACAGCCGCTTTAGTATGGGGAATGATATTGCAGATTTTAATAATGATGGCCAATTAGATCTTATTACTGTTGATATGCTACCGCCAGATGAAAAAGTATTGAAAACATATGGCAGTGATGAGAATCCTGATATTTATAAATTAAAGCTGGACATGCACGGCTACCAAAAGCAGTATTCAAAAAATAGTCTGCAAAGCAATAATGGTGATGGAAGCAGTTTCAGTGAGACATCCTTACTCTCAGGCGTAGCCGCTACAGACTGGAGCTGGAGTCCGTTATTTGCAGATTTTGATAACGATGGAAAAAAAGATTTACTCGTGTCAAGTGGAATTGTAAAACGGCCGGTAGACCTCGATTATATTCGCTTCGTATCTGATCTGGATGTTCAGAAAGGACGACAGGAAACAGATAAGTATGATGACCTTGCTATTGAGAGCATGCCCGATGGCAGCTCACACCCTTTTCTTTTTAGAAATGAAGGTGGCTTTAAGTTTAAAGATGTGAGTGATGAATGGGGTACAGGAAAAATGAAAGGTTACTTTACCGGAGCCTCTTATGCCGATCTTAACAACGATGGAAGCCTGGATATCGTTATGAATTGTATCAATGCCCCGGCAGTAATACTAAAAAATAATACAGCTGCTAAAAATACACTTAGCATAAATTTCAAAGGAAGTGGCAATAATACATTTGGTATTGGTGCAAAAGCCTGGGTGTTTGCAGGAGGAAAAATGCAGTACCAACAATTAATGCTAACAAGAGGATTTCAATCTTCGGGAGAAGCAAGATTACATGTTGGGTTAGACAGTATTAAAAACATAGATAGTATTCTCATTGTATGGCCACAACAACAATTCCAGGTACTGAAAAATGTCCCTGTTAAAGGAAAACTGGAAGTAAAGCAATCTGACGCTACCGGTAAGTTTGATCAAAAAACATTTTTCAAACCTGCACCAGTACTCTTCCAGGATATCACTGCTGAAGTTGCAGTAAACTGGTTACATAAGGAAAATGACTTTTTAGATTATAACATACAATACCTGATACCACACCAGCTCTCTACAAGGGGCCCAAAAATTGCCATAGCCGATGTGAATAAAGATGGTGCTGATGATTTTTATGTTTGTGGCGCTTATGGACAGGCAGGTCAACTGATGTTACAAACAAGCGATGGCAGATTTACTCCGGCAGATACCGCTGTCTTCAATAAAATGGTTAATAGCGAAGAGGTTGATGCTCTTTTCTTTGATGCTAACGGTGATGGATATCCTGATCTATATACCGTAAGCGGTGGCAACCAGTTTAAAGACGGCGACCAACGGCTGGCAGATCAACTTTTCATAAATGATGGCAAAGGACATTTTACGGTTTCCACAAGCCTTCCGCCGATGTTGAAGAATAAATCTTGTGTTGCTGTAGCGGACATTGATAAAGACGGTGACCTGGATCTTTTTGTTGCTGTGTTAAGCGATGCCACTCAATATGGTATTCCACAATCACCTTATTTGTTGCTAAACGATGGCAAAGGAAATTTTACCATCGCACCAGCAGCTGTGTTTACACAAAATCCATTGGGTATGCCAACAACGGCTGCGTTTGCAGACATAAACAAAGATGGCTGGCCCGATCTTATATTAACCGGAGAATGGATGCCGGTAATCACGTTTATCAATAACAACGGAAAATTTAAAGAAGTTGATATTTCAGCCTCTACAGGTTTATGGCAAACAATTACAATGGCAGATGTAAATGGCGATGGTGCTGCCGATATTCTTGCCGGTAATTGGGGCCACAACAATAAATTTTATTCTGGTAAGAACGGCCCTTTAAAATTATATGTAAAAGATTTTGATAAGAACGGCTCTGTAGAACAAGTGATGGCTTATACCATTGATGGCGTTGAATATAGTTTCTTATGTAAAGATGAATTGGAAAGGTCGTTACCTGTGTTGAAAAAGGCTTATCTCACTTACAGTGAAGTAGCCGGAAAATCTGTTCAGTTTATGTTTGATGACCTCTTTAAAGATTATGTAGAATTAAAAGCAGAAGTGCTCGGCTCATCTGTTTTTATTAACGACGGAAAAGGTAATTACTCAAGGAAAGATCTACCAGAGGAACTACAACTTGCACCTTTATTTTCGTTTTCGCCAGTTGATCAAATCAGTAAAAGCAGCTTTATAACTGGAGGAAATTTTTATGGCGTTACGCCATATGAAGGACGATATGATGCGCAATTGCCATCAGTTTTTTCTTACGTAAATAGCAATGTGAAACTAACGGGGAAAATACCATCAGTCACCGGTGAAATAAGGGATATAAAATGGCTGAAAAATAAAAATGGAGCAAACATAATGGTGATCGCAAGAAATAACGCAGCATTGCTGTTCTTTAAAGTAGCAGGATAAGGCATCTGGTATTAAATTATTGCAAGCAGGAAGTGAACCTGTTAAATGATTTTTTTAATGATGGACGTTGTTAAAACAAGCATTATAAATAATTAAATATTTGTTTTAAATAAAGTGCTGTTTGATTAATGATTAATTTAAGATTTGAAATTATTAATAATATTTAAAGTATCGCAATGTTTAAGATCAAAATAAAACTTTCGGTTATTTGTTTATCAGTTCTGTTATGCTGTTGCCAATGTTCAAAAAAGACAGTTGAGAATAACCCGGATCCTACGCCTCCTGAAACAGCTTCAAATGTAGAGTGGTGGCTTACCCGGGGCGACCGGTCAGTTTTATTGCAAAAGCAATCCAACATAAGTTTTACAAGTACAGCTAATGCAAACCAAAATATAGAAGTGGATTCGTCTATTGCGTTTCAATCGGTAGATGGTTTCGGCTATACATTAACGGGAGCAAGCGCTTTTTTGATCAATCAAATGGATGCAGCATCAAAATCAACTTTGTTAAATGAACTTTTTGGTAACAGTACTACTTCAATTGGCATAAGTTATTTGAGGGTAAGTATTGGTGCGTCTGACCTTAGTAGTAATGTTTTTAGTTATGATGATATGCCTGCAGGGCAAACCGATGTGACACTTGCTAATTTTAATTTAGCTGATGATACTACTGACCTTGTGCCTTTGTTACAGCAAATTCTTACCATAAATCCGAATATAAAAATATTGGGTTCGCCCTGGAGTCCACCTACTTGGATGAAAGATAATGCCAGTACTATTGGTGGAAGTCTGCTTACAACATACTATGCCGCTTATGCGAAATATTTTGTAAAATATATTCAGGCTATGCAGGCTAAAGGAATTTCAATTGATGCAATTACTATCCAGAATGAACCTGAAAACCCGGCTAATAATCCAAGCATGTCAATGACTGCAACCGAACAGGCCAATTTCATTAAAAATAATTTAGGCCCAGAATTTCAAATTGCAGGCATCAGCACAAAAATTATTTTATTTGACCATAATTGTGATCACCCGAATTATCCGATCTCCATACTTAATGATGCGGCAGCAAAGCCCTTTGTAGATGGATCTGCGTTTCACTTGTATGCGGGAGATATTAGCGCTTTATCAAATGTTCGCACAGCGTATCCGGAGAAGAATATATATTTCACAGAACAGTGGACTTCTGCCAGTGGCAGTTTTGATGGCGATCTTAGGTGGCACTTGAAGAATGTTATCATTGGATCAATGAGAAACTGGAGCCGCATTGCATTGGAATGGAACCTTGCTAATGATCCCACTTTCTCACTGCATACACCTGGAGGCTGTACCGAATGCAAAGGAGCATTAACAATCAATGGATCTGCTGTTAGCAGGAATGTAGGATATTATATAGTTGCTCACGCATCAAAATTTGTGCCCGCGGGATCAGTGCGTATAAACAGCAGCCTTGTGTCTAATATGCCAAATGTGGCATTCAAAACTGCAACGGGTAAAAAAGTGTTGATTGTTTTAAATGATGGTAGTGAAGCTGTAACATTCAATATTAAATTCAAAGATAAAATTGCTGTCAGCACCCTGGCTGTTGGTGCCGTAGCAACTTATATATGGTAAATATCGCAAAGGTAAATGTGAAAGCTGCCTGCGAAACTAAAGCTTAATAATTGCAAAAAAGTATAGCTGTTCGGTTAGTAGCAAATTGAATAAATAAACGAAATGACAGGAATCTTTAAACCTAAAATGATAAAAATGAAGAAGATCAACATTGCTTTTGGCAGCCTGCTCTTGCTATCTATTACGCTAAGTAATTCCGTTACTGCGCAATCTTCAAAGCAACCGCAGAAAGTTGTCGTGTACACAACTGCGGATAGTTCTACACTGCGAATAACCGCTACGGATACTCTTTATTTTAAAGATAAAGGCCAGCCTTATGAAAATGAGATAACCGTTTTTGTAGACCCTTCAAAAACATTTCAAACTTTCTTTGGTATCGGCGGAGCTATGACGGATGCTTCAGCAGAAACATTTTATAAAATGCCAAAAGATAAACAAAAGGAGCTAATCACAGCTTACTTTGACAAGGATAAAGGAATAGGGTACACTGTTGCCAGAACTAACATTAATAGTTGTGATTTCAGCAGCGATATGTACACCTATACCAAAGATGGCGATAAAGAACTGACATCATTTAATATCGACCATGACAAAAAGTTTAAAATTCCATTTATCAAAGAGGCGATGGTTGCTGCCGGAGGAAAACTAAACCTCTTTGCCAGTCCCTGGAGCCCGCCAGCGTGGATGAAGGATAATAATGACATGCTGCATGGAGGTAAATTAAAAAAAGAATTTTACGATAGCTGGGCGATGTATTTTACGAAGTTCATTAAGGCGTATGAAAAAAATGGCGTTCCGGTTTGGGGCGCATCTATCCAAAATGAACCAATGGCAAAGCAGATCTGGGAAAGCTGCATTTTTACAGCTGAAGAAGAAACAGATTTTTTAAAGAACCATTTAGGCCCCATCATGGCCAGGGAAGGACTGAAAGATAAAAAACTGATCGTTTGGGATCATAACCGTGATCTTATTTACCAACGTGCCCAAACTTATTTCAGTGATCCTGAAGCAGCGAAATATGCCTGGGGTATTGGCTTTCATTGGTATGAAGGATGGAGTGGTGGTAACCCAATGTACGATAATATAAAAAGAGTACACGAAGCTTTTCCTGATAAAAATATTTTCTTCACAGAAGGGTGTGCTGAAAGTTTTGATGCAAAGAAATACTTTGATTGGCAATGGGGCGAAAAGTATGCCCGTTCTATGATAAACGATTTTAACAACGGAATGGTTGGATTTACCGACTGGAATATTCTGCTGGATGAAACCGGAGGTCCAAATCATGTTGGCAATTTTTGTTTTGCTCCCATACACGGAGACACAAAAACGGGTGAACTTATTTATACAAACGCATATTATTATATCGGTCATTTTTCAAAATTCATCAAGCCAGGAGCTAAAAGAGTTATAAGCAGTGCAAGTCGCAGCCAATTGTTAACTACCGCATTTAAAAATGCAGATGGTAAAATTGTAGTTGTTGTAATGAATCAGGCAGATACAAAAACAACTTATAATTTGTGGCTTAATGGCACAGCAGTTTTAGTTACAGCATTACCTCATTCAATTGCAACCTTAATATTTTAATTGTGATGTATAGCTCAACAGGAAGACGATATTGGCCATTATTGCTAACGATATTATTTTTTGCCGTTCAATGCAAAAAGAAAGACCAGACAGTTACACCTGTTAATCCATTGCCTTCTGCATTAGCCGGCAACAGCATAAAGTTGGATAATGTTTCGGCGATAACCAGTACGGTTAATTATAATATTGCCACGGCTGTTTCTATAAGAATCTCATTTAACAATGCCTTAGACAGATCAACTGTTTCATCGGCGGTATCGTTGAAAGAAAATGGAATTACGACAAT
Source organism: uncultured Ferruginibacter sp. (assembly GCA_964496585.1). Classification (GTDB taxonomy): domain Bacteria; phylum Bacteroidota; class Bacteroidia; order Chitinophagales; family Chitinophagaceae; genus Ferruginibacter. Next base: position 32,970 of record CAZCAA010000011.1, on the reverse strand, counting down.
TCCTACAGGTTATTCTTATGAAAACAACGACAGTACGCTGCTGATAATCCCATCAACGGTATTAAATCATCTCACACGTTACCAGTTAAAGGCAACAACCTCCTTAAAATCTATCAAACAAGGCAGCCTGGCATCAGATATCAATGTATCGTTTCAAACAGCAATCGATTCAACAGATAAATTCCCGTTACTCAGTGATAATGCATTATTAACTCTGGTACAACAACAAACATTTAAATATTTTTGGGATTTTGCTCATCCGGTAAGTGGGTTAGCAAGAGAAAGAAATAACTCAGGCGAAACAGTAACCTCCGGTGGATCTGGTTTTGGTGTAATGGCCATCCCGGTGGCGATTAATCGCTCTTTTATTACCAGGACAGAAGGGTTGGCAAGAATGCAGCTTATTGTTGGATTTCTTAAAAACACAGCTCAAAAATTTCATGGTGCTTTTCCTCATTGGTTAAATGGAAGTACTGGCGCTGTAATTCCTTTTAGTGCTAATGATGATGGTGCCGATCTGGTGGAAACTTCTTTGCTGATGCAAGGTTTAATTTGCGCCCGTCAGTATTTTAATGCCAACAACGCAGCAGAAACAACCTTGCGGGATGATATTAATATTTTATGGAATGGGGTTGAATGGGATTGGTTTCGGCAATCAAATCAAAATGTTTTATACTGGCATTGGAGCCTAAACAATGGCTGGGCAATGAATTTGCCAATTCGTGGCTGGAACGAATGCCTGATTACGTATATAATGGCTGCAGCTTCTCCCACGCATAGTATACCGGCAACAGTATATAACAATGGTTGGACGAGCAATGGTTCGAACGGGTTTTTGAATGGTGCTACCTATTACAACTATGTATTGCCGTTAGGCCCTGCTTACGGTGGTCCGCTTTTCTTTTCTCATTATTCTTTTTTAGGAATAAATCCCAATGGTCTTTCGGATGCTTATGCTAATTATACAACCCAAACAACCAACCATACATTGATAAACTACAGCTATTGTGTAGCGAATCCCGGCAATAAATACGGATACAGTAATCTTTGCTGGGGATTAACAGCGAGTGATATTCCAAATGGCTATAGCGCCAGTTCACCTACAAATGATTTGGGCGTGATTGCACCAACTGCTGCGCTTTCATCTTTTCCATATACACCAGTTCAATCAATGAATGCGTTAAAATTTTTCTATTATAAGTTGGGAGATAAATTATGGGGTAACTATGGTTTTGCTGATGCTTTTTCGCTAAAGGAGAACTGGTTTGCCGGTTCTACATTAGCGATCGACCAGGGGCCAATCATCTTAATGATAGAAAACTACCGGTCTGGATTGTTGTGGGATCTTTTTACCAGTGCGCCTGAAATAAAAACGGGCATGTTGTCTTTAGGATTTACTGCTCCTTATCTGTAAGGCAGTTTTATTACACTTTTTTCAATGTGGAAAATAGTCAATTAAAATGTATAATTAAATGAAACATCCATTATCATTATTTATTCTGAGTTTGTTTTTTTTAGTTTCGTCAGCCATCGGCCAAAAAAGCAACCCTGTATTTAATCCTGCTGCAAGGCCAAAGGATTTGTCAGATTCTGCCTTATTAGATCTTGTACAAAAACAAACATTTCGATATTTCTGGGATTTTGCGCACCCTGTTAGTGGTATGGCCAGAGAGAGAAGCAATGAAGATTTTGGATATGGAAATGAAGTTACAACAACAGGAGGTACTGGTTTTGGTATAATGAGCGTGATAGTTGCCACCGAAAGAAAATGGATTGGTCGTGATACTGCTGCGAAATTCCTGCTCAAACTTGTAAATTTTCTGTTGAAAGCTGATAGTTATCATGGAGCTTTTCCTCATTGGTTAAATGGCAGTACCGGTAAAACAATTCCATTTAGTCGTAAAGACGATGGTGGCGACCTTGTAGAAACTTCTTTTTTATTCCAGGGATTACTGTGTGCCCGTGAATATTTTAACGATCCCACAAATAAAACAGAACGCGAACTACGGGGAAGAATTGGATGGATGTGGGAAGGGATTGAATGGAATTGGTACACACAAGGCGGACAGGAAGTGCTTTATTGGCATTGGAGCCCAAACAATGGTTGGGCGATGAATTTCCCGGTGCGTGGCTTTAATGAATGTTTGATCATGTATATCCTGGCAGCCAGTGGCGAAAAGTATCCGGTAACAAGTGCGGTTTATAACCGTGGCTGGGCTGAAAGTAATTTTTTTAACAATGGGAAACAATATTACGGCTACGAATTACCGTTAGGTTTTGATTATGGCGGCCCGTTGTTTTTTTCCCATTACTCTTTTCTAGGACTGGATCCAAATGGCTTGAAAGATAAGTATGCCGATTACTGGAAACAAAACCAAAATCACACACTGATAAACTATGCCTATTGTGTAGATAATCCTAAAGAATTTAAAGGATATGGAGAAAATTGCTGGGGGTTAACAGCCGGTGATACTTACGATGGTTATAATGCGTATTCTCCCACTAATGATGCGGGAACGATAGCACCTACTGCAGCATTATCCGCGTTCCCTTATACACCTGAAAAATCGATGAAAGCACTAAAGCATTTTTATTTTGACCTTGGCGATAAATTATGGAGCGAATATGGTTTTATTGATGGATTTAATGAAACAAAGAACTGGTATGCAAAATCACATCTGGCAATAGACCAGGGGCCCATAATAGTGATGATTGAAAATTATCGAACTGGATTATTATGGAAGCTGTTTATGAATTGTCCGGAGATAAAAATGGGATTGAGAAAACTGGATTTTCAATCTCCTTATGTAAAAAAGGAAATGCTTTTACCTGTGAAATAGATTGCTATGGTTCGAAGCCAATGTTGATATCAGGTAAATTAAACAAAGAGGAAGAAAAAATTACAACCAAGTAAAAAATAAAATTTTCAACAGATGAAGTTTAAAAAGATAACCTTATCATTTTTTTGTATTTGGATTAGCCTGACATGTATATCTCAGCAAAAAGTGGAAGCTCTATTAAATGGAAAATATGCAGATGGTCCAGATAGTATTGCAGCAGTAGGAATTATAAAGGGACTGAGTGATGATGCCTTATTGGAAACAGTTCAAAAACAAACTTTTCGTTTTTTTTGGCATGGAGCCCATCCTCATAGCGGGCTTGCATTGGAAAGAAGTAATACTGTAAAAGCTGAACATTATTGGGATTACATTAATGAAGCCTGGGATGAACCTAATTTCAGCACGAGCAATTTTGGTCCAGACGCAGGAGCAATTGGCGGAACAGGTTTCGGAATCATGAGTACCGTAGTTGCAGTAGATCGCAAATGGATCGGTCGTGATACTGCTGTAAGGCGATTGATAAAAATCGCAGATTTTCTGATAAATGCAGATTGCTTTCACGGGATCTATCCACATTTTATGGATGGTAATACAGGTAAAACAATCAAGTTCGATCGCCTGGATGATGGCGCTGATATTGTGGAAACTTCTTACCTGATCATGGGCATGCTGTGTGCGAAAGAATATTTTAATAAGAACACGCCAAGAGAAGTGTACTTACGCAAACGCATAGACCAGATTTGGGGTGCTGCCAACTGGAACTGGCATACAAATAATCAAAATAAATTATTCTGGCACTGGAGTCCATATAACGGTTTCGACATGAATTTTCCGGTTTGGGGATACAACGAATGTCTTATAACCTATATAATGTCTGCCTCGTCGCAATATCATTCCATTTCAAAAGCTGTTTATGATGGAACCTGGGTGGGAAGTTTAGGTTTTAAGAATGGAAGAGAATACTACGGCTATACGTTGCCTTTAGGTAATTATGATAAAGACAAAGGGGGTCCGCTATTTTTCGAACAATATACTTTTCAGGGTATTGATCCAAATGGTTTAAAAGATTCCCTGGGGAATGACTATTTTCTACAGGGGAAAAATCACACACTTATAAACAGGGAGTATTGTAAAGAAAATCCTAATAAGTTTAAAGGATATAGTGAAAAATGTTGGGGACTTACAGCTGGAGATAGCTACAAAGGGTACCTGGCCCATAGTCCGGAAAATGATCGTGGAGTAATTCAGCCAACGGCAGCCATTTCATCTATGCCGTATACCCCAAAAGAAAGTATGGAAGCATTGCGATATTTCTATTATGAGATGGGAGATAAGATTTGGAGTAAGTATGGTTTTGTTGATGGGTTCAGCATCCATCATAACTGGTATGCACAGTCGCACCTGGCTATAGATCAGGGGCCAATTGTTATTATGATAGAAAATTACCGCACCGGATTACTGTGGAACCTCTTCATGAAGAATCCGGATATACAAAATGGATTAAAGAAACTGGGTTTTACAAGCCCTAGATTTAAGTAAGAAAAAATTTAGTTAATCAAAGAGATAAATAGAAAAATGGACAAATAAAATTCAGTTGAAAAAAATTATAAAATCTTACTGGTTACTTTTATGTTGTTGTTATTTTTCAACAACTGGATCATATGCTCAAAAAAAGCATAAGGCGATTTTTGTGATTGCTGATGGAATACCCGCAGATCTATTGGAAAAATTGCCAATGCCTCATTTAAAAGAAATTTACAAGGAAGGTGGTTATACAAGAGCGTATGTTGGCGGAGAAGTAAATGGATATTCGGAAACTCCCACAATATCTTCAAATGGGTACAACAGTTTATTAACTGGCACCTGGGTTAACAAGCACAATGTGTGGGGAAATGAAATAACAGATCCTAACTATCACTATTGGAATATTTTCAGGTTATTTAAAACGCAATATCCAGATAAAATAACAGCCGTTTTTTCTACATGGATTGACAATCGTACAAAATTAGTTGGCAGCAGCGCGTTGGAAGCCGGTAATATTCAACCGGATTATTATTTTGATGGTATGGAACTGGATACTGTGTTGTATCCGCACGATACTACCGGTTATTTTTATAACCTGATAGACGATGCTGTTGCAGATACAGCCGCTGCTGTGATAAAAAGAATAGCACCTGATTTAAGTTGGGTGTACCTGGAGTACACCGATGAAATGGGGCATCGCCATGGCAATAGCGAGTACCTTACAAATGCAGTACTGATGCTTGATGACAAATTACTAAAGTTATGGGAAGCTATCCGCTACCGTGAGCAAACAACCAACGAGGTTTGGCAAATATATATTACCACAGATCATGGCAGAGAGGAAAATGGGTATCATCACGGCGGACAAACAATGCGTGAACGAACTACCTGGATAGCAACAAATGCAAAGAATCTGAATAATTATTTTTATCAGCCGCAACCAGGTATTGTTGATATTATGCCTTCTATCGCATCATTTCTGCATATAGATATCCCAAAAGAAAAGAGGATGGAAGTTGACGGAGTTTCATTGGTTGGAAAAATATCTGCTAGTAATATGATGGCTGCCTACGAAAATGGTTTGATAAACCTGCAATGGAAACCGCAAGAGAAAGAAGGTATTGCAAAAGTATGGATTGCCACAACAAATAATTTTAAATCTGGCGGCAACGATGAATATAGATTAATGGGTGAAGTACCTGTTAGTAATGCAAAAGCTACTATAAATGTAAAAAAATATCCGTCGGAATTTTATAAAGTCGTTTTGGAGATGCCTTATAATATGTGCAACAGGTGGATCATTTTAAAAAAGTAATCAGTATGTTAAAAAAGTTTTTCTATAGGTGGATTTTTATTGCTATCATAATACTTGCAGCGTCACCTGGCATTACAGCACAAGTGCAAAATATTGGCAAAGTACTTTCTTATAAAAAAACAAGCCATGGTATAGTGGGAAAAACTAGCCTTGCCAATTTTTATATTTACGCATATTCAGAAAACACCATTAGAGTAAGGGTTTCAAAGAATAGCTTAGAAGATAATTTTTCTTACGCACTTGCATCTTTGGAAATGCCTTTGTTCAATAATTTCCGCATCAGTGAAAACGGAAACACAATTGAAATTAGTACCGCAACAGTTATTATGCAGCTCGAAACAACGCCTGCTTTTAGGGTAACTTTTAAAACTATTGATGGAAGAGTTATAAATGAAGATGTAAAAGGCGATGGTTTTGGAACAACATTTATCGGCGAGAAAGCGAGTATTTATAAAGTACTTCAGAAAAACGAACGATTCGTTGGCCTCGGCGAAGCCTTGGGTAACCTCGATCGGAGAGGAACAGGAGTAACTTTAAACAATACTGATACTTATAAATATGGCGACCCCAGATTGTCAATGTACAGCAGTATTCCGTTTTATATTGGTATCCAAAATCAACTTTTGTATGGATTATTTCTCAACAATAGTTACAAAAGTTTTTTCAATTTCGGACTTTCAACACCTGGTTTTTCTTCTATAAATGTTGAAGGAGGAGAAGCTGATTACTTTTTTTTCTATGATACTTCAGTGGCAAAGATTATTGAGCATTATTCTACCATAACGGGCACTATGCCATTGCCTCCAATTTGGAGTTTGGGCTATCACCAGTCAAGATGCAGTTATTACCCTCAATCACAGGTAAAATTTATCGCCGAAGCATTTCGAAGTAAACAAATCCCAATCGACTGCATTGTATTGGATGCAGATTATCTAAAGGATTATGAGCCATTCCGAATAAATACAGAAAGGTTTCCGGATATGAAGGCATTATCAGCACAACTTGCTAAAATGAATATAGAACTAACGGCATCGGTTAATCCTGGAATTAAAATCGATAGCAGTTATGATGCTTATCACGATGGATTGAAAAAAGATATTTTTCTGAAGTATAGCAACGGCAGCTTGTTCGTGTCAGACATAGCGCCAAACACAAATCACTATCCTGATTTTACTAATCCACTCGGTAGAAAGTGGTGGGTAGAGAAAATGAAATTTCTGAAAGACAATGGTATAAATGGATACTGGAATGATATGAATGAACCAGCCACAGGAGGTAGTTATCTTCCAGACAATCTGTTGTTTGATTTTGATGGAAGAAAAGCAAATGCCTTGCAAGCAAAGAATGTATATGGCATGCAAATGGCACGCAGTAGTTTTGAAGCAGCGCTTAAATTCGGAAAAAACAAACGCCCTTTTATACTTTCACGATCTGGTTTTTCAGGTATACAACGTTATGCGTCTGTTTGGAGTGGCGACAATACAGCCAATGACGAAAACCTTTTAACAGGAATACTACTAAATAATCAAATGGGCTTGTCAGGCATGCCGTTTACCGGCTATGATGTTGGTGGATATATTGGTGATGGAACGAAAGATCTTTTTAAACGCTGGATAGAAATTGGTATGTTTTCACCTTACGTTAGAAATCACAAAGAGTTTTTTGCAACGGCCAATGAACCCTGGAGTTATGGAGAAGAAGCAGAAGCCATCTCAAAGACATATATTAATTTGAGATACAGATTGATGCCATATATCTATTCAACTTTTTACGAAGCATCAAGAAGCGGAATGCCTGTATCGAGAAGCCTGTGCATCAATTACCCTTTTGATGAAAAAGTTTATCATAGCATATATCAATATCAGTTTTTGTTCGGGAACGCAATGATGATAGTGCCCGTTACCACAAAAGAATTCAGTAAAAAAATATATCTGCCAGCTGGTAGTTGGTATGATATATATAGTGATGAGGTTATCCAGGGGGAAAAGGAATGGTCGCAGGAATTTCCAATTTATCAATTACCGATTTTTGTAAAAGCCGGTTCTGTATTGCCCATACAAAGCCAGGTGCAATCTACAAAAGACAATCCTGGCGATACTTTGCAGGTGCATATTTTTTATGGAGCTGGAGAGAATAAATTTACTTATTACGAAGATGATGGTAGCAGCTTCGATTACAGGAATGGCAACTATTGTAAAAGGGATATTATTTTCAATGCTGAAAACAAGCGTATTAGTTTTTCTAAACAGGAAGGATCTTATTCCTCTGCTTTTAAAATTATAAAGCTTGTGTTACATGGTTTTAAGAAAACTATTCCTGTTTTCAGGGTTAACGAAAGAAATGCCACTGTTACAAAGGAACAAATTTCTCTGTTAAACCCATTGGAATTTTTAGGTGATATCTACGACAAAAATTATTATCTAAACCTGGTTAATAATTTTCCAAAGCCAATGCAGCAGGTGATACTGTTTTCTAATGACAAAGATGAAATAAACATAACATGGTAAGTAGTTCTGCCTTACCGGAAATGCTAGTTGAAATTGAAAATATAGCTTTCATTTGAGAAGCCGAATAAAATAAATTTGAAAAGACTCGTCCCATATAAGTTTCCAATATTAATTTTTTCTGTTTCAAAACAGAAGGAGTTTGGCGTTTATTTGCGGATTTGTATAATATTTTTTACGCTGTCATTGTTAGCATGTGGTAAGGCATTTTGCCAGCCTTTTATTTGGGCAGATTCATGTAGTAGCATATCATTTTTTGGAAAAATAACGAGCCCTGGTTATTCCGATTTCTCTCAGGTGCATGAATACCCTGGAGGAGATATAATAGTAGCAGGCACTTTTAAGGATAATTTTGCCCAGCTGCAGATTGCAAGGAATTATGGTAATATTATGCGTATTTCCAGAAATGGAAATTTAGTATGGTCAAGATTTATTGGGATTGTTAATCCCTCCTTGCAAGTTGACCTAAGAACATACGCTTCTGTCGTTACTCAAAATGGCGATATAGTGATTATCGTAAGTATTAACGCAGTAACAAGTGGCGGCAATTATATACTTCGATTCAATAGTTCCGGGGCTCTCCTCTGGCAGAAAAAAATACCTTACGACAATGCCGCTTCGCCTTCAGATCAATACATTGATCTTATTGAAACAATAGATGACGGATTGTTAATATCAGGCTCTACAGTTACAAAGGGTTTGTATATGAAGTTAAATTTGAATGGCGAATATGAATGGAGTACAAAACTTAGTAGTGATGATTTAAATATTTCAATTACCGGTATTACAGAAAGTCCGGCAGCTTTTTATTTAACTGGAATTGGTACTTCAGTGCTGACAAACTATAGTGGAAACTATGTGGTAAAAGCTGATAAAATCCTCGGTGATGTTGTATGGGCAAAATGGATGGCATTAAATGCTATTGCGCCTTTAAGCGAGAATGTTGAATACGAATTAAATAAGATGCATTTTAAAAATGGTATTGTAAATATGTCGGGAAGTAGCCGGATTGGATATAATGGTATAAATAATAATGCACAGGTTGCTGTTAATTTCTTTGAGTCAGATTTAAATCTGGCAGTAACAAGAATAGAAAACCTGGAAGCAGAAATTGATTTTGCCAATACCTACCAGGGTTCTTTGTATGACCCATTTTATAAAACCGGAGTACAATTTGATAATGCTTCAAATAGTGACTACTACGTATACACGCTAAACGACAATAACCTGGCTAAATGGAGTTGGAAGATAGCCATGCCTGATATACAAGTAGCCCTCGACTCAAAAGTTTTTTCCGATTCCAGCTTTGTGGTGGCTGGTTTAACGAGAAATACGAACAGTGATATTGCAGCAAATATTCTTAAAACCTCCAAGTCGGGTAAATTAGAGAGTTGCAGCAATCAGCCGTTCCCGTTTATTGTAACTACCTCTACTGCCGTTATGCAGGATATTCCAAACTTGCAGGAATCACACAATTCTGGTAATCAAACAACAACTTCAACATTAGATGTTTTTACCGGAACCGGATTTTCATGGCAGCTCAATTGCAGCAATGTGAACAATTGTAAATTGAGTAAGATTTTGGGCGCTATAATAGTTTGTAAAGACAGTGTAAATTTTTACATAAATGCCAGAAGCGGCAATTGTAGCAATGCAGTTATATATTCCAGTAATGCGCCGTGTAGCATAATTTATAATTCTGATAGTTCAGCAAATATCCGCTTTTTAGCAGGTGGAACCTACACTTTGTATGCTTCCATGCAGGCTGATTGTGGTATTTTAATGGATTCAATGATCATTATGGTAACGCAACCTGCTCAGTCTTTATGGCTTGGCTCAGATACCAGTATTTGTATTAATAACAAAATATCAATTAAGGCACCGGGAGATTTTGTATCTTATTTGTGGCAAGATAATTCTATGGATAGTTTCCTGCTAGTTTCTAACCCAGGCAATTATTATTTAACAGTTACCGATGCTTGCGGAAATATATTCAGCGATACAATTAGAGTTAACCCTGCTCCTCTATTTGAATTCAGTATCGGAGCAGATAGAATTAAATGCAATAACGACACTGTTATGCTTAGTGCTTCCACAGGTTTTTATAATTATCATTGGTTGCCTGATTATAACTTAAGCAATACATCTTTATCACTAGTTGTGGCCAATCCCCTGATAGATACCGTTTATACAGTTGTTGCGGAACTTTACCCCGGTTGTCTTGCTTTTGATACAATACAAGTGCATGTAATTACATCACCCGAAATTAATCTGGGAGTTGATAAGCTTCTTTGTGAAAGTGATAAATTACAGCTAAATGCAGGCACTGGATTTTCTCAATATTTGTGGAACACTGGAGAAATATCTTCAACAATAAATGTTAATCAAACAGGTTCCTATACTGTTACCGGCATATTTAGCAATGGATGTATTACAAAGGATACAATAATAGTAAGCGAAAGATTATGTATTGATGATATTTATTTTCCCGCAGCCTTTTCACCAAATAATGATGGACTGAATGATATCTTTCAACCAATAGTTTATAAAGCACTGTTAGCATTTCATTTTGAAATTTATGATCGCTGGGGCAAAAAAATATTCGAAACATCAGATGTAAACAAAGGTTGGAATGGAAAAGTAGCTGGACTGGAAACGGGGTCAACAACTTTTACATGGGTTTGCAGTTATCGTTTTGATGACAATAAATACAGGGTGAAAAAAGGCACCATAATTTTAATCAGATAAAAGAGCAGCTTTAATCAGAATTTGAAGAGATTTATATAAGAACTGGAATTGATATATATATGTATTATTGTCCAAAATGAATTTTAAATAAATATATTAATAATGAGAAAATCTATTTTTTTTATTGGGTTAATGCTTTTGGCTAGTTGCGTTTTTTCCCAACAAAAAACCTTTTGCAATCCTATTAATATCGATTACGGATATACGCCGATACCTAATTTTAGTGAGTGGGGCAGGCATCGTGCAACTGCCGATCCGGTAATAGTAAATTACAAGAATACCTATTATATGTTTTCAACCAACCAATGGGGTTACTGGTGGAGCGATGACATGTTGAAATGGAATTTTATTTCAAAAAAATTTCTACGGCCATGGAATACAGGATACGATGAACTGTGTGCGCCCGCAGTTGGAGTTATTGGTGATACGATGTTGGTATTTGGCTCAACCTACACAAGCAAATTTACAATCTGGATGAGCACCAATCCCAAAGCAAATGAGTGGAAACCATTGGTAGATTCATTTGATATTGGTGGTTGGGATCCTGCTTTTTTTACAGATGACGATGGAAAGTTTTACATGTATAACGGAAGTAGTAACCGCTTTCCATTGTATGGTATTGAACTGAATAGAAAAACTATGCAGCCAATCGGTACCAGAAAGGAAATGTATTTACTGGAGCAAGAAAGATTTGGCTGGCAACGGTTTGGGGAAAATATGGACAATACTTTTTTGGATCCATTTATTGAAGGAGCCTGGATGACGAAACACAATGGAAAATATTATTTACAATATGGCGCTCCCGGTACAGAGTTTAGCGGATATGCAGACGGTGTTGTTGTATCAGAAAAACCACTGGACGGTTTCAGTGCTCAATCTGATCCACTTAGCTTTAAACCTGGAGGTTTCTCAAGAGGAGCAGGTCATGGTGCAACATTTATGGATAAATACAACAATTACTGGCATGTTTCTACGAGTATTGTATGTGTAAAAAATACTTTTGAAAGAAGGATCGGTATCTGGCCGGCAGGCTTTGATAAGGATGATATTATGTTTTGTAATACGGCTTTTGGTGATTATCCTCAGACACTACCAAGCAGTACAGTTAATTCGGAAACCTTGCGACCGTCTTTTACAGGATGGATGTTGCTCAATTATAAAAAACCGGTTACTGTTTCGTCTACTCTTGGTAGTTATACGGCAAATAATATCGTGGATGAAAACATTAAAACTTATTGGAGTGCTTCTTCAGCTAATAAAGGAGAGTGGGTGCAGTCGGATCTTGGGAATATCTCTACTGTTAATGCCGTGCAGATAAATTATGCCGACCAGGATGTAGATAGTAATCGCCTCGGTAAATGGAACGGTCAATTCCATCAGTATATTATTTATTATTCAACAGATGGAAAAAAATGGACGGTATTAGTTGATAAAAGCAAAAATAAGACTGATGTGCCGCATGATTATGTTGAACTACAAAAGCCTGTACAAGCCAGGTTTATTAAACTTGAGAATATTCATATGCCAACAGGTAAATTTGCAATCAGCGGATTAAGAATTTTCGGAAAAGGTAATGGAGCAAAACCCGATGCAGTAGAAAATTTTATCGTGTTGCGAACGCAGAAGGATAAACGAAGTGCTTACATTAAATGGAAACCTGTAGATAACGCATTTGCTTACAATATTTATTATGGCACTGCGCCCGACAAATTATACAGTTGTATTATGGTCCACGATTTTAATGAATACTGGTTTAAAGCAATGGATGCGGAAAAGACGTATTATTTTTCAATTGAAGCCATAAATGAAAATGGCGTTTCAGAGAAGGCTACAACAAATAAAGCTGATTAGCTTTATTATTGATTCATCTTTCACAAGTCTTAACAGGTTGAATCAAATGAAATAGTATGAAAAGATATTGTAAGATTTATTTTATTTTATTTATTTGCTTTCGAGCTGCCACCTCGTTTGCGCAACCCTTTGCGCAGGAGATAGCTCAGTTCAGAAGCGAGGATGCTGTTTACTATTCATTTAAGGGGCAGCATCCAATTGTATTTGCGGGAAGTTCCTCGTTCAGAATGTGGAAAAATATAGAGAAAGATTTTGCTGGTTATCCCATACTGAACCGTGGATTCGGAGGTTCTACATTACCCGATGTAATCAGGTATGCTGATGACGTTATCACAAAATATAATCCCAGACAAGTAGTGATATACTGCGGTGAAAATGATTTAGCTTCATCTGATACCGTAACAGCTTTGGAAGTATTTAATAGATTTAAAACTTTACACGGAATTATAAAAGGTAAATTTCCTGCAACGCCGGTATTATTTGTATCAATTAAACCAAGCCCATCCAGAATTCACTTACTTCAAAAAGTGAAAGATGCAAATAAGCTTATCAGTGGATTTTTAGGTGGAGATGATAAATATATAGACATATTCAGTTCCATGATGAATAAAGACGGTAGTATCATGAAAGAACTATTTATCGAAGACCAACTGCATATGAATAAGCAGGGGTATGCAATTTGGGAGAGAATAATTAAACCATATCTTATTAAATAGCTAGAAATTTCTTAAACTTGATAAAACTTCGAAACATGAAAATTATGCAAAGGTTGATGATGATGTTTTTCTTATTTGTTTTTGTAACTGCAGAAGCACAAACAACAGATGCTAAAATGAAAGTATTTGTTGATGGCCTTATGAAAAAGATGACACTTGAAGAAAAGATTGGGCAACTAAATCTGCCTGGTTCGGGAGATATAGTTACAGGGCAGGCAGGTAACTCAGATATCGCGGTAAAAATTCAACAGGGAAAAGTGGGAGGGCTTTTCAATATAAAGTCAGTTGCAAAGATTAGAGATGTACAGAAACAAGCAATTGAAAAGAGTCGCCTGAAAATTCCATTACTCTTCGGAATGGACGTAATCCACGGATACGAAACGGTGTTTCCGATACCTCTTGGTTTGAGTTGTACCTGGGATATGAGTTTGATTGAACGCAGCGCAAGGATAGCTGCAATGGAAGCAAGCGCTGATGGTATTAACTGGACTTTTTCCCCGATGGTTGATATTTCCCGCGATCCACGCTGGGGAAGAGTTGCAGAAGGAAGTGGTGAAGATCCTTACCTTGGCTCACAAATAGCAAAAGCAATGGTAAAAGGTTACCAGGGAACCGATCTAACGAAAAATAATACAATACTTTCCTGTGTAAAACATTACGCGATGTATGGTGCCGCAGAAGCAGGCCGTGATTATAATACAACCGACATGAGCCACCAACGCATGTACAACGATTACCTTCCTCCTTACAAGGCTGCTGTTGATGCAGGTGTTGGTTCGGTAATGGCCTCATTCAATGATGTAGATGGCGTGCCTGCAACCGGCAATAAATGGTTGTTAACCGATGTACTTCGCAAACAATGGGGATTTAAAGGCTTTGTTGTTACAGATTACACTGGTATCAATGAAATGATAGAACACGGTATTGGAGATCTTGCAACCGTTTCTGCTCAGGCCCTCACCGCTGGTGTAGATATGGATATGGTAGGTGAAGGACTATTGACTACCACGCAGCAATCTATTAAAACCGGGAAAGTATCAATGGCAGAAGTTGATGCAGCTTGCCGTAGGATATTGGAAGCAAAATATAAACTTGGTTTATTTGATGATCCTTATAAATATTGCGATACAAACCGTGCAAAAGCTGAAGTATTTACTGCAGCTAATCGTAAGGAAGCAAGGACTATAGCAACCCAAAGTTTCGTACTACTAAAAAATCAGAATAATATATTGCCCATAAAAAAGGCTGGAACGATCGCGTTGATAGGACCATTGGCGGATAGCAAAGAGAATATGCCGGGAACATGGAGTGTAGCTGCAGATTTTTCAAAAGCAACTTCCGTATTAACAGGGTTAAAAGAAGTGGCAGGTTCAAATGCCAAAATATTATATGCAAAAGGTTCCAACCTGGATGCTGATTCGATATTTGAAGAAAGAGCAGGTATGTTTGGTAAAGACTTGAAAAGAGACAGCCGCCCTGCAGCAGAAATTTTGCAGGAAGCATTGGCTGTTGCAAGTCAGGCAGATGTAATCGTTGCTGCATTGGGAGAATCAGCAGAAATGTCAGGCGAATCCAGTAGCCGCAGTAATATTGAAATCCCGGCAATTCAGCAGGAGCTATTAAAAGCCTTACTGAAAACAGGTAAACCAGTTGTGCTGGTACTCTTTACCGGTAGGCCGCTTGCATTGAAATGGGAAAATGATAATGTACCCGCAATCCTGAATGTTTGGTTTGGTGGAAGTGAAGCTGGTTACGCTGTAGCTGATGTATTGTTTGGCGATGTTAATCCTTCAGGAAAACTAACGGCTACATTTCCTCAGAATGTTGGCCAGGTTCCAATCTATTATGCCCATAAAAATACCGGTCGCCCGCTGGCTGAAGGTAAGTGGTTTGAAAAATTCCGTTCAAATTATTTAGATGTTTCCAATGAACCAGTTTATCCTTTTGGTTATGGACTTAGCTACAGCTCTTTTAAGTATGGCGATGTAATATTGAGTAGTACTTCATTAAAAGGAAATCAAACACTTACAGCTTCTATAACGGTAACCAATACAAGTAGTGTGGATGGACAGGAAATTGTACAATTATATATCAGAGACGTGGTGGGTAGTGTAACCAGGCCTGTTAAAGAATTAAAAGGATTTCAAAAAATTTCGCTGAAAGCTGGCGAAACAAAAACGGTAGCATTTAGCGTCAATACAAATGATCTTAAATTTTATAATTACGATTTGAAATACGATTGGGAAGCGGGTGATTTCCAGTTTATGATTGGTGGAAACTCAAGAGACGTGAAGATGGGTAAAGTAACCTGGAGTAAATAGTTAATGGAGTAGATAAGCGTTAATTATGTGTTGAACCATAAAGGTTGTAAGTAGATTATCTGGATTATATGGCAAGTAGATACTATGCTTACGATGTAATAGTAATCCGGCAATTTTTACCGGGGTGCATAAAAAATATTCAATGAAATATTTTATTACAATTGTTTTGCTGGTTTGTTCTTTCCATTCATATGCCCAGCAACGATATATGCTTTATTCGCCAGACTCCTTACTACGAATTGAGCTTGCAGCAGCAGAAAAACTATCATATGTATTATATGCAGGCAATACAAAAGTTGCAGCATCTTCGTCAATTGACCTTCAGTTATCAGATGGAGAAACGATTTCAGGCAGCATTAATGTTGTGAAGAAAAAACAAAGCATAGTTAATGAAAACATTATCGTTCCTGTTGCTTACCGCCGCAGGCAACTTTACAACAGGTATAATGAAATCAGCTTGTGGTTTAGTAAACCTTTTTCTGTAGAATTCAGGATGTATAATAACGGAATGGCATACCGGATAGGAACAGATTTTAAGGATTCAATAACTATTACCAATGAAACAGCTTATTTTGATATCGACAAGAACGCTGCCATTTGGTTTGCACACATTGATAAAAGAAACGGTATGGATCGATTCCACACCAGTTTTGAAGGGGTTTATAAAAAAGAAATTTTATCTGCTATTCCAGATACAATGATTACCTACCCGCCGGTAACCTTGTCGTTAAATAATGGTTACCATCTTGCTATCACAGATGCTAACCTGTTTGATTATCCGGGAATGTTTTTGCAACAGTCTGCAACAGGCTTGCAGGCTGTGTTTGCGCCGTACCCTGCTAATGAGACAATGACTGATGGAGAATTCCCTCAACTGATTGTGACAGAACGAAAAGACTTTATTGCCCGTACCTCCGGCAAGCGAATGTTACCGTGGCGGGTTGTTATGCTGGCAAAAAATGATATTGAACTTCCGGCTAACGATCTTGTATACCTGCTGGGAGATCCATCAAAAATAAAAGATCCATCCTGGATAAAAACCGGCAAAGGCACTGATGAATGGATTACCGGCATTAATTTATTCAACGTCCCTTTTAAAGCAGGTATTAATACAGCATCTTATAAATATTATATTGATTTTGCAAAACGCTTCGGCTTTAACCAGATTATGCTGGATGCAGGCTGGAGTGATTACAAAGACCTTTTTAAGATCAATCCCGATATTGATATGGAAGAGCTGGTTACCTATTCAGCCAGTAAAGGTATCAGGTTAATGCTCTGGACACTGTGTTCTACCTTAGACAAACAACTGGATAGTGCATTAATCCAGTTTAATAAATGGGGCGTTCAGTCTATCATGACAGACTTTATGGACCGCGACGACCAGAAGATGGTTAATTTTTACCATCGTATCGCAAAAGCATGTGCCGAACATAAGATTTCAATAATGTTTCATGGAGCTTTTCCCCCTAAAGGATTTAACCGAACCTGGCCCAATGCCATAACACAGGAAGGTACATTGGGGGCGGAATGGAATATCTGGAGTGACCTTGCCACACCGGAGCATAATGTAACGTTAGCGTATACACGTATGTTGGCCGGCCCTTTAGATTATGAACCAGGCTTATTATTAAATGCTCAAAAAGACCAGTTTCGAGCAATCGGAAAAAATCCAATGAGCCAGGGAACACGTTGTCATCAGTTAGCCATGTTCGTTACTTACGACAGCCCATTGCAAATCTTTAGTGGAAATATTAGTCAGGGTTTATTGGAGCCCGAATTCATGGAATTATTAGGAAGCATTCCTACCACCTGGGATGATACAAAGATTCTGCAGGGAAAAATAGGAGAGCATATTATTACTGCAAGGAGAAAGGGAAATGTTTGGTTTGTTTCAGGATTAAACGGTACAAATGCCCGCACAATAGAATTGTCCTTAGATTTTTTAGATTCCGATTCTTATAAACTTGTACTTTGCAGGGATGGTGAAAATGCCCACAATTATGGATCGGATTATTGGATTTCTAATCCAGTATTTGAAAAGGCAATAAAAATAAATATGGCTGCTGGTGGCGGATTTTTGCTGAAGCTTTCAAAAAATTAAAATTGAACAGGATGAAATTTACGCTACTTGGTATGGGATTATTGTTTGCTCAATTAATTCTTACGCAGCCGCAGGCTATTGGACAAAGTAAGAAAACAAATGAGCAAAAAGCAGACTCAGTATTAAGGTTGATGACATTAGAAGAAAAGGTAGGGCAGATGAATCAATACAATGGAGATTGGGAATCTACCGGACCAGTTACTAAGGATGGTGATAAACAGAACCAGATCCGTAAAGGATTAGTGGGTTCAATGTTAAATGTAACCGGCGTAGATAAAACACGGAGTCTTCAGCAGATAGCCATGCAATCAAGGATGAGGATTCCATTACTATTTGGTCAGGATGTAGTTCATGGGTTTCGTACGATTTTTCCGGTACCATTAGGCGAGGCTGCCAGTTGGAATCTTGATGCGATGGAACAAGCTGCAAGGATAGCTGCAATCGAGGCCGCGGCTGTAGGTGTACACTGGACCTTTGCGCCGATGGTTGATATATCCCGCGACCCAAGATGGGGCAGGGTAATGGAAGGAGCAGGAGAAGACCCATATCTGGGTTCATTGATTGCAACAGCAAGAGTAAAAGGTTTTCAGGGAAAAGGATTGGGAAATACAGATGCGGTAATGGCTTGTGCCAAACATTTCGCGGCTTATGGAGCCGCTGTTGGTGGAAGAGATTATAACAGTGTAGATATGAGCCTTCGCCAGTTGTATGAAGTTTATCTTCCTCCTTTTAAAGCAGCAGTTGATGCAGGTGCTGCTACATTCATGAATTCTTTCAACGATATAAACGGGATTCCTGCAACCGGAAGTAAATTATTACAAAGAGAGATATTAAAAGGTAAATGGAACTTTAAAGGTTTTGTTGTAAGTGACTGGGGAAGCGTTGGTGAAATGATAAACCATGGTTTTGTAAAAGACAATTACGAAGCGGCGATGGCTGCAGCAAATGCAGGTAGTGATATGGATATGGAGAGCAGAAGCTATATTCAAAATCTGCCGAAGCTGGTTAAAGAAGGTAAAGTAAAATTGACTGTGATTGATGATGCAGTAAAAAGAATTTTGCTGAAGAAATTTGAAATGGGTCTTTTTGATGATCCTTATAAATTTTGTAACAATGAAAGAGAAAAACAGCAATGGAATAATGCGGCTCATCTTACAGCTGCAAG
The DNA here is from genome assembly GCA_964496585.1 of uncultured Ferruginibacter sp. GTDB lineage: Bacteria > Bacteroidota > Bacteroidia > Chitinophagales > Chitinophagaceae > Ferruginibacter. The sequence continues at coordinate 13,882 of CAZCAA010000011.1, read as the reverse complement.
AGATATTGCTAAAAGGAGTATTGTGTTGCTTAAGAATGAGAAACAATTATTGCCACTAAGTAAACAAATAAAATCGATTGCGCTGATTGGTCCATTTGTGAAAAATAAATCAGCTAACCTGGGTTTTTGGAGTTACGATTGGCCGGATGACTCTACCAGGATTACATCATTATGGGATGGAGTTAAAAAGAAGCTTAACGATGATACAAAGATAATCTATGCAATGGGTTGTGATATTGCCGATACCAGCAGAAGTGGTTTTGCAGAAGCTATCGAAGCCGCCAGCCAGGCAGAAGTTGTGATCATGAGTGTTGGAGAAGCAAGAGATATGAGCGGAGAGGCAAAAAGTAGAAGCAATATTCGCCTGCCAGGCGTACAGGAAGAATTAATAAAAGTAATACAGGCATCAGGAAAACCATTGGTAGTTTTATTTAGTGCAGGAAGGCCACTGGTATTTAACTGGACAGCCGATCATGTTCCGTCAATATTATATACCTGGTGGTTAGGTACAACTGCAGGCGATGCGATGGCAGATGTATTGTTTGGAGATTATAATCCATCAGGAAAATTACCCATGAGTTTTCCAATTACTGAAGGCCAAATACCTGTTTACTATAATTACTATAGCACCGGCAGGCCTGCCACCAGCGATAGCGATAAGAATTATCGATCTGCTTATACAGATCTTTCAATCTATCCAAAATTCGCTTTCGGATTTGGATTGAGTTATACAAACTTTTCTTATAGCGAAATAAAATTAAGCAGGAATGCTATGAAGAAAACAGAGCAACTCACTGCTTCTATAACGATTACCAATAGTGGCAGTTATGAAGGAACTGAAACAGTGCAATTGTATATTCAGGATCTGTTTGGTACTGTTGTAAGGCCGGTAAAAGAGTTGAAAGGCTTTAAGCAGGTAACACTTAAACCCGGAGAGTCTAAAATTATATCATTCACAATTGGAAATAATGATCTGAAGTTTTTTCATGATAACCTTGATTATTCTTCAGAAGCAGGCGACTTTAAAATTTATATAGGAACCAATAGCAGGGAAGTAAAAGAAGCAGGGTTTAAATTGTTGTAACGGTATTCTTATGATGTTGCATTTCCATTTATGATGAAGTTTTTGTACATCCGGATATATTATAATATGTTGTTTATACTTTAAAAAGCTGAGGAAAATATCCTGTACATAGCTTTTCAATTCAATTCGATTCAATTAATTTTGATATCGTAGTCGTAAGTATCTATGTAGATGAAATGTGTAATAAAGACAAAGCCTGATTTACTTTTACCACAAGTTTTCCATCTCTTCAGAATTGTTTTGCGGCTTGCTTATTTATCAGAAGAAATAAATAAACCATGAAAAATTTATATGTGGTACGCCATGCTAAAAGTAGTTGGGTAGATTTTACTAAGTCAGATTTTGAACGAACCTTGAATGAACGAGGTATTCGGGATGCACCCGAAATGGCGGGAAGAATTTTAAAAAGAGGAGTTTATATCGATGCATTTGTAAGCAGTCCGGCAGTAAGGGCAAAAGAAACCTGTAATATTTTTTGTAATGCATTTGGCAGTGATCCCGGAAAAATAATTTTCATGGATAAGCTCTACAATGCGTCCCTAAACAGCTTCTACGAAGTAGTGAGATCGTTGGATGACAGGTACAGCAATGTGATTATATTTTCTCACAATCCTGGTATTTCCGACTTTGCGAATTCGCTTTGCGAGAATGTAAGGGTTGGTAATATGCCCACTTCTGGTGTGTTTGGCATTGAATCTCCGGTGAAAGAGTGGAAGAAATTTAAAGAGATGGAAAATCAATACTTGTTTTTCGATTATCCTAAATCCTGAGCTATTATTTTTTCAAAATAAACGGCTGTTTTTTGAGGGTTATGGTAGTAGGCTGGTATTTCGTAAAAGCCGTTACGGGAATACAAATTAATTGCATCCTTCATATTTCTTAATGTATCTAATCTTATCTTTTTGTATTTATAATTAACAGCCAGATCAATGGCGGCCTGTAGTAGTTTATTTCCAATTCCTTGTTTTTGAAATGAAGGTTTTACATAAGTGCGTTTAAGCTCTGCTATCTCAGCATCTATTTGTCTTATAGCAATACAGCCTGCATATTCTCCATCTTTACGGCAAAGTATTATTCCTCCATACGGAAATGCATACATGCTGTTTAGATTTTTTAACTCTTCTTCAAATTGCTGAAACCCTAGATCTATATTCAACCAATTTGCATATTCCCTAAATAGTGAGTGTGCAATTAGATATTCCTCATTAGAATTAACTAAAATTATTTCAAGCATTTCCTGTAGATTTTGTTGCAAGATATACACCGGTAAAAATGCAGCCTGCTGCTAATAGTTTATACAATGAAAGAGATTCATTCAGAAATATCATAGCAATTGCGGCAGCAAAAAAAGGTTGAGAATAAATATATGCCCCTGCAATTGAGGCACCTAGTTTTTTTATACCATAGAGGTTAAAAACGTAAGCACAAAAAGTACCACCTAATACAATTGTTGTCAATATAGCATATTCCAGTAGTGTGTAGCTCTTCCAGGGGATTTCTGTAAACTCCCTCCAGCAAAATGGTAGAATAAGAAACAGCCCTATCGTAAATATCAATCTGATCACCGTTACCGGGTTATAAGTTCTCATTAACGGTTTAACCAGTATAAAGTAGAAGGTGTATGAAATGGCATTTATTATGATTAATACATCTCCCCAAACTACATCAGAAGCATTACCGGAGTTATCCCTGGTTGTTATTAAAATAGTTGCACCTGCAATGCCCATGATTAGTCCGCTTATCTTGTAAAAAGTTAACCGTTCCTTTAGGATCCAGGCTGCTATAAAGGTTATTAATATCGGCGTGGTAAGCATCAATAGTGAAGCATGTATTGAATAGGTGAGAGATAAACCTTTGATGAATAGTAACTGGTTGATGGCAATTCCTGTTAACGCACAGAGAAACAGGCGAAATATATCTGCTTTGTAAATTTTTGTTTTTTGTTTTTTAAAAAAGAAAATCATCCAAAGTAAGATAGCAGTAACACCAACTCTTATCAGATTTAGTCCGAATGGTTTTACATATCCGGCATTTATCAGGTACTTTACCGCTGTAAAATTGATGGCGAAAAAGATATTAGTTCCCAGTAAGGCGAGATGTGCTTTAGTGTTGGTTTGCAAAAAAAAAGATTTGTAATTTCTTAATCAATCTGGCACTTTTGTTTATAAACTCTAATAAAGGTATAACCTAATGCAGCATTTTGAAAATTAAAATAGTATCGTGCAGTAACGAGTTCTAAAAGCTGTAGTTCGATTAATGTTTTAGGTAACTAGTAACCAATGTTCTTTTTTTACTTTTTTAATCTTTGAAAATTTGTAAACTTTTATTTTTTTAAATGTAGCTCTTATAGAAATAAAAAAACCGTCTTTAGAAAAAGACGGTTCTATACTTACTAACCCCAGTATGTATAAAAAATGGAAAAACTACTATTTGTCCTGTAACATCGTACTCCATTTACGTGTATAGTCTGGCTATACATTTTCACAATTAGTTTATTGCCGCAATACTTTAATAATTACCCGGAAATTTACCCGACATTTATTATAATTAGCAACCAACTATAAACTTAGATTGAATCTTATGCAGATTGCATTTCTTTTATTTTCTCACGAATCTTACCTTCAATTTCAGCTGCCATTTCCGGGTTGTCAGTCATCAATTGCTTAACAGCTTCTCTACCCTGACCCAGTTTATCTCCGTTATAGCTAAACCAGCTTCCACTTTTTTGAACAATGCCAAGTTCTACACCCATATCTATTATCTCACCTGCTTTAGAAATCCCCTCGCCATAAATAATATCGAACTCTGCCTGACGGAAAGGAGGCGCTACTTTATTTTTTACCACTTTCACCTTTATGTGGTTACCAATCACTTCATCTCCGTCTTTTATTTGTGCCTGGCGACGAATATCCAATCTTACGGAAGCATAGAATTTCAAGGCATTACCACCAGTAGTTGTTTCAGGGTTACCGAACATAACACCAATCTTTTCACGAAGCTGGTTGATAAAAATACAGCAGCTATTTGTTTTAGAAATGGTAGCAGTTAATTTTCTTAAAGCCTGGCTCATCAATCTTGCATGAAGGCCCATTTTACTGTCACCCATTTCGCCTTCTAACTCACTTTTAGGAACCAAAGCTGCCACCGAATCAATTACTACCACATCCAAGGCTCCAGAAAGTATTAATCTGTCGGCAATTTCAAGCGCCTGTTCACCATAATCTGGTTGCGAGATCAATAAATTATCTATATCAACGCCTAATTTTTGTGCATATCCACTATCAAAAGCATGCTCTGCATCAATGAATGCACACATGCCACCTTTTTTCTGTGCTTCTGCAATTACATGAATTGCCAGTGTTGTTTTTCCGGAACTTTCAGGGCCATATATTTCGATTACTCTTCCTTTAGGTAAACCGCCAATTCCCAATGCCACATCCAATCCAATTGATCCGGTAGAGATCACTTCCTGCTCAGTAATTCCTTTATCACTCATCATCATTACCGATCCTTTGCCATAGTCTTTATCGATCTTATCCATCGTTAACTTAAGCGCCTTGAATTTTTCTGCCTTTTCTGATTTTTCCAGTTTTTCTACGTTACTCATTGTTTTTGTTTTAATGTGATGTATCTGATTTTTCGATGTAAATGTATATCGTGCATCAAATGTAGTATGTTTTTTTTAATATCCTAATAAATTTAGCAATTATTTGATAATAAATTTAGTTTATTTATTTATATCATTCTGAAACCCCCTATTGGCGAGGATGTACCTTTATGCTACAAATTATCATAAAGATAGATTGGGTCTTGTGCCGAAGCGGCATCCATTTCACAAACAGGCTTAATTATGCCATCATTTAAGCCATATACCCATCCATGTAATTGAGGACGTTGCTCAGTTTTCCAGGCCGTTTGAATGATGGATGTTTTCGCAAGATTGAATATTTGTTCCCGTACGTTAAGTTCCGTTAAGAGGGCCTCCCTTTCAATTTCGGTTGGAAGTATGTCTATCTCATCCCGGTGAAACCGGTAAATATCCTTGATGTTTTTCAGCCAGTGGCTGATAATACCATAATGGTGTTGCGTCATGGCTGCTTTTATACCACCACAGCCATAATGGCCGCATACAATTACGTGTTTAACTTTTAGAACTTCCACTGCAAATTGTAATACACTCAACAGGTTAATATCTGTATTCACCACCAGGTTGGCAATGTTACGGTGTACAAAAATCTCTCCCGGATCGGTACCGGTTATCTTATCAGCTGGCACACGGCTGTCGCTGCAGCCGATCCATAAAAACTGTGGTTCCTGTTGGCCCGCTAGTCTTTTAAAGAAACCGGGATCAATTTCATTTTGCTGTTTTGCCCAGGCTTTGTTATCAAATAGTAGTTTCTCGTATGGCGACATAAATTGTATTTTAATAATTAAAGCAGATGCTGTATCATGCTGACAATTTACGCTTTAAATATTTATTTCTAAGGAGGTAATGCACAGAAAAAAGAAGTTTTAAAAACAATAAGTTCAGATCAAAAAAGCAGGGAGAATAAAAAAAGAACCCAATGATCTTGTTTGTCAAACAAAAACATTGGGAATTTAAATTTCATACCACTTTGTAAAAAACTATTTACATAAAGCTGTTACCTGTTTGGCTGTTTTTCCTGAACTTGATTACAGCAACAATTCAAAAAATATTTTTTGATGCAGTAAAATTATTTAGCAGCAGGTAATTGATATTTTTATTAAGCGTATCCTTTAAAATAACATTTAATTATTCTTCGTCTATCCCTAACTGGTATATTGAAAAATAGGGTTAATGTCTTCTATTCCGGTAAAGGTAACGTCCAGGTCTTTTATGATACCATCGTGAATATCATACACCCAACCATGTACATGCACTGGCTGGCCTTTACTCCAGGCATTTTGTATGATAGATGTTTTGGTGAGGTCAAAAACCTGTTCTATTACATTTAGTTCCACCAACCTTCTGCCTCTTTGTGTTTCATCTTTGATTGAATCTAGTTCTTGCTGGTGAAGTCTGTATACATCTTTGATATTACGAAGCCAGTTATCTATCAACCCATATTGTTTATTACCCATGGCTGCAAGCACTCCACCACATCCATAATGTCCGCACACGATAACGTGTTTAACTTTTAGCACTTCTACGCCATAGGATAAAACGCTTAATAAATTCATGTCACTGTGCACAACCATGTTGGCGATATTACGATGAACGAAAATATCTCCTGGATTTGTTCCTGTGATCTCATTAGCCGGTACGCGACTGTCGCTGCAACCTATCCACAGGTATTCAGGTGTTTGCCCTTTTGCCAGGACTTCAAAATATTCGGGATTAGTTTTAAGTTTTTTAACCACCCATTTCTTATTGTTACCCAATAATTTTTTATACGATTTTACTATTTCTGTATTGTCCATTTTTATTTTATTTTATTAATGAGCTGATTTTACACTGAATTCGTTCTCAATTTTATAAACATCTTTAAATCCTTTCAGGGTAAGGTTTATTCCTTTAAGCGGAGCCTTAATGTCCCTGAATTCTTTTATTATTTCTAACACATCAAAGTCGATATAATTTGTTGTAGAGGCATCTATTTTTACGAATGAATTTGCCGGGATATGGTCCAGGGTTTCCCTGATACTGGCCTTATTCAAAAAGGAAACTTCCTCAGAAAGATTGATTGATATAACGTTGCCTTCCGTGTGTTTGTTCTTATGAAAATAATATGAGTTCTTTAAATTGCCATGAAGAATGGCTCCGATAGACGCTATTAATCCTGCAATAACACCAATCAATAATCCTTCTCCTTTAAAAGGTTTGTAAATACCGAAAAGGTCGATGGCCAGTATCACGGCTACGGTAACAAAGAAAGGGATAGACTGGTATTTCCCGTTTTTGATCATTTTTGTAAAAACCGGGAGCTTGCATAATTTATAACCGGTTATGAAAAGTATAGCGGCTAAGGATGATAGTGGTATTTTGTTGAGGAGCACCGGTATCAGAATCACACTGAGCAACAAAAGCAGTCCGTGCATAATTGTCGACAGTTTTGATTTTGCTCCCGAATTTACATTGGCACTGCTTCTCACAATCACACTGGTAATAGGAAGGCCACCAATCAGTCCGGATATACCGTTTCCAATGCCCTGAGCAAAAAGTTCACGGTTGGTATTGGTCACGTTTCTTTCGGGATCTATATTGTCCACGGCTTCTATACTTAGCAATGTTTCCAGTGAAGCGATGATGGCTATCATTACACCGGTCATTATCACTTTGCTGTTTAAGAATCCATTAAAATCAGGGAAGGTAAAAAAGCCCAGGAATTCGGAGGCGCTTCCGGCAGTTTTAATGGTTACCAGGTGATCCGGGCCTATCGCTAAAGGATTGCCGGTAGCAGTAAAGATCTCATTTAGCAAAATAGCTACAACAACAGCTACCAATGCGCCAGGAACATACTTAATTCTGTTTTTTATAAAGGGCTTATCCCAAACAACCATGATAATTATTGAGATGATACAAATTAAGAATACTCCTAGATCTATATGATGTAATGGTTGCAGTAATTCATGCATGTCTTCGTTACCGAAAGGAAATAATTCGGTAAGGTTTCCTTTCTCATCTTTATCATATCCAAATGCATGTGGAATCTGTTTGGCAATAATGAGGATACCAATACTCGTAAGCATACCCTTAATTACACTTGATGGAAAATAATTGGCGATACCGCCCAGCTTTGCAAAGCTCATCAATATCTGCAGTATTCCTGCTATTACAACAGCGCAAAGAAAGAGCCTGAAATCACCGATATTGGTGATGGCAGCCAATACCAGTGCTGCTAAACCTGCGGCCGGTCCGCTTACGCTCAGTTTAGAACCGCTCAGTAATCCTACCACAATTCCGCCTACGATGCCTGCAATGATTCCGCTAAAAAAAGGAGCGCCTGATGCAAGTGAAATGCCCAGGCATAATGGCAAAGCAACAAGAAATACAACGATACTCGACGGGAGATCATTTTTTATACTTTTGAAATTCATAATCTTTAATTGATGTTAATGTTTTTATTGCTTAAAACGTTATGATGAACGCATGCTGATTTGGGTAAATGATACTGTAAGTTTATTTACAGAACACATATCAATATAATAAGCGCCAATGCTTTTTTCTAAAGCTGATAAAAAGGAAAATTATTGAATGGTTATAACAGATATCTGTATAACAGGCGTAAGCATGGGAATACCATAACGGCCATCAGGCTTTACTTATTAAAAGCAAGCTGTTACGAGAAAAATTTAAGCTTTTGGAGGAGGGGAAACTAATTCGAAATGAACAATCTGCAGATTTTCTACAGGCAAGATACTGTGCCTTTTTGCAATTACAAGTTCAGAAAGGCCTTTAATTGTATGTAAATCGTGAATATATTCTTCCTGAATAGTTAAACCTGTTTTAGAAGAAGATTTCTCCTCTACAGGCGTAGGAGCTTCTTTATCACTTTTATCATTGTTATGCGCAAGAGGAGCATTTATAACTGATAAAGACGACGGCGGATAAACAAAGAAATTGGCAGCCGTTAAAAATAATAAGCATAAGCACATCACCAAAATCGATGTAATTCTGGATGAAGAAGGTTTAGATGATATTTTTCTATCTTTTTTCACTTAAAGTTCTGCAAATATAAAAAACGAATGCCATAAAGTCAATGTTTAAACAGGCAAAATAACAGAATGTTATAATAATTTAACATTTAAATATTCAAACCGCCACAAACGCTTAACGTTTGGCCAGTAATGTAGCTACTTAAATCGCTCGCCAGAAATAAAGCTGCATTTGCTATATCATCTGTGCTGGCAAATTTGCCCAGGGGGATATCAGCTTTATATTTTTCGGCGCCTTCTCCATCTTTTAAGTAACTGGTCATATCGGTTTCTACGAAACCTGGCGCGATGGAATTGCTCCTGATATTACGGCTTCCAAGTTCTTTGGCGATGCTTTTTGTAAAACCGATGATACCTGCTTTACTGGCGGCATAACTGCTTTGGCCAGCATTGCCCATTTCGCCAATTACGCTGCTCATATTAATGATACTGCCGCATTTTGCTTTCATCATGGGGCGTATCACCTGTTTGGTCATATTGAAAACACTTTTTAAGTTAACCTGCATTACATCATCCCATTGCTCGGACGTCATGCGCAACAGCAAATTGTCTTTTGAAATTCCTGCGTTGTTTACACAGATGTCAACCTTTCCAAATTGTGTAATTACGTCATTAACTAGTTTTTCACAAGCTGCAAAATCTCCGGCGTTGCTCTGGTATGCCTTGGCTTGCACGCCAAAAGTTAGAAGCTTTTGTTCCAATGCTGCGGCTTTTTCTGCGCTACTGTTACTAATATAAGTAAAAGCAATATGAGCACCCTGTTCTGCAAATTTTAAAGCAATCGCTTCACCAATACCTCTGGCTGCACCTGTTATAATAGCTACTTTACCTTCCAATAGTTTCATGTTAAAGCTTGTTTTTATATAACCAGTTATACCATCCTGATGGCGATAGCAAACAGAATAGATTTATAAACAAATTCCAGGAATATGATTAAAGATATAGAAAATAAAACCGCGTACAATATACTATACCACCACTTAAAATTAAAAAATCTTTTTGCCGCCAGCACGGTATAAACAATGAATGGGCTTATGATGATCAGGCCAGTATAATTTTCCGTCAAACGGATGACAGGAAACAGCCACATAAAAAACAGCAACAAATAAGGAAAGATTAAAAAGCCCCACATTAGAAACAGCGAACTCATCTCAATAGAAAAAATAAAATGATCGTAATAAAATTTTCTCTTCCTGTAGCCGGTTAACCAGGATGTTAATGCCAGCAATGGAATGATAATAAATAAAAGAAATTTAGAGGTCTTTTCTCCTGCATGGTGATAAAGCACTTCCAGTTGTTGCTCGGAAATCTGTTTTTCTGATAAAATCTGATCTACCATCGCTTTAGCATATTTGCCATATAAGCCGTTCGACTGGTAGTATTTCAATCTCATATTAAGGCCTTCAAAAACTGGGAAAAGTAAGTATAATATTACAAGCAAAAGAAAAAATGAAAGGGGCTTAAAATATCTTTTGCGAACCCCATTGCAATATTCTTCAGAAAGTTTTCCGGGCTTTGTAAATATTACCTTGATGGTATTAAAAAGCGTGCCTTCCAGGTGGGTTATAAAATGCAAGCCCTCCGATATGATGTGAATTACCGACCTGTCTTTTTGTGAGTACACTTTTTCGCCACAGATATTGCAATATTTTCCCTCGAAATTATTGCCACAATTTTTACAGGAATTTGCTGCCATAGTTTATGCTAACTTTGTATCGGTAACGAATAGTCGTTTAGATTTTTTTATTTCAGGAAATAGTTGTTTGTAATAATATTTCTTCCAGTATCACACGGTCGTTACTTAACCGGGGAACTTTATGCTGCCCACCCATTTTATTTTTCGACCGAAGCCAGTTGGTAAAAGAACCTTTCGGTAAAGCATGTACTTTCGGAAGGCCTAAGGCAATATCCTTATATCGTTTGGCTTCATAATCACTATTAACTGATTTTAATGCACTATCCAGTTCTTTGGTAAATACATCGAGGTTTACAGGAGTTGTTTCAAATTCAATTAACCATTCATGCGCTCCATTGCTGGTTTCAGAAAAATAAATGGGAGCTGCGGTATAGTCTGTAACAACTGCATTTGTTTTTTGTGCAGCAATAGTAATAGCTTTATCGGTATTATCTACGATAACTTCTTCACCAAAGGCATTCATATAATGTTTTAACCGTCCTGTAATAACTATCCTATAAGGATTGATGGAATTGAATTTAACCGTGTCACCTATAAGATAACGCCACAATCCTCCCGTGGTACTTATAACCAGCGCATAATTTTTATTGAGAACTACTTTATCTAATCCAACCGTTTTCGGATTTTGCATACCATATTCTTCCACCGGTAAAAATTCGTAGAAGATGCCATGTTCTGTAAACAAAGTCATTCCTTCATCATCAGGGCTTTCCTGGGCTGCAATAAATCCTTCGCTGGCATTATAGATCTCCAGGTAATTAATGGGTTTACCGATAATTAATTCAAACTGCTTACGGTAAGGAATAAACGAAACTCCTCCATTTATATAAAGTTCCAGGTTAGGCCATACTTCTTTAATGGTTTTCTTTTGCTTAATATCAAGTATTCGTTTTAGCAGGAGTAGCGTCCAGGTAGGCACCCCAGCGAGGGAAGTCACATTTTCTTCAGCCGTAACGAGCGCAAGTTTTTCAATTTTTTCCTCCCATTCATCCAGCAAGGCAATACTCAATTCAGGTGTGCGGATCCATTGCCCCCAAAAAGGTGAATTTTGCATCAATACAGCACTCAGATCGCCACATTGAATATCATCATTTAACCGGCTTACCTGGTGCGATCCTCCTACCACAAGTCCTTTGCCGGTAAGAAGGTGGCTGTCGGGGAAGTTTTTATAATAATTTGTAAGTACATCTTTACTTGCCTGGTAATGATTTTCCTGCAGGCTTTCGTCGCTTACTGGTATAAATTTACTTTTATCGTTTGTGGTGCCGCTACTTTTGGCAAACCAGGTTACAGGAGAATTCCACAGCACATTCTCTTCACCTTCCATCATACGTTTTATATATGGGCTGATATCTTCATATTCATGTATAGGAACATGTTGTTTAAATTGCTTAATCGTAAATAATTTAGAAAAACTATACTTCTTTCCAAAATCAGTGTATTGAGCTGCTGTTACCAGGCCTTGTAATACTTCCCGCTGGGCTGCAACCGGATGATTGATCCAGTTTTCAATACGCCACAGCCTTAAACGCGCCAGTTTTGATATAGCAGATGATAACAGCTTCATTTATGGAAAGATAGAAAATCCTGGATATATTTTTATTTAAAATATACTGCTTTACAACTCGAACAATTTAAGTGCTAAAATCTTAATAATAATAATGTCATCTGCAAAACAGCAGTTTCCTACTTAGCAGCCTGTTCGTGCAAATAATCTTTTCTTTTTAACTCGAAATTTTTGCCCAGGTAAAGCCTTCTTACTTGTTCATCTCCTGCTAATTCTTCTGCTGTACCATGCTTAAAGATTTTCCCATCAATCAGCAGATAAGCTCTGTCGCAAATAGAGAGCGTTTCATTTACATTGTGATCGGTAATAAGGATACCGATATTCTTATATTTTAATTTGGCAATGATCTCCTGGATGTCTTCAACGGCAATAGGATCTACGCCGGCAAAAGGTTCGTCGAGTAATATAAATTTGGGATCTACAGCCAGTGCCCGTGCAATTTCTGTTCTTCTTCTTTCACCGCCACTCAATGTATCACCGTTGTTTTTTCTTACATGTTGCAGCCTGAATTCATTTAACAATGATTCCAGTTTCTCTTTTTGATCGGCTTTTTTCAGTTTGGTCATTTCCAACACAGCAATGATATTATCTTCTACACTTAACTTTCTGAAAACGCTGGCCTCCTGAGGTAAATAGCCAATTCCCATTTTGGCCCGTTTGTACATCGGCTGTTTGGTTATGTTAATGTCATTAAGGTAAACCTCGCCACTATCCGATTTTACGAGGCCTACTACCTGGTAAAAAGACGTCGTTTTACCTGCCCCGTTAGGACCAAGCAAACCTACAATTTCTCCCTGCTTTACCTCAAAGGAAACATCGTTTACAACAATACGGCTGCCGTAGGCTTTTACAAGATTTTTTGAGTAAATAGTTAGGTTCAAGTAAAAAAATTTATAAACAAAAATAAGTGAATTGCACTTATCAGTATTTTAAGTTCCCGTTAAAGTGAGAATAAAATACAATTACATGTCCGATGGGTGGTTATGCGGGTAAAATATAGAAAACCTGCTGGCTTGTCAATGCAGCTAGTTTTTTGATTGAAATACAGGCGCTGTGTGCGGTATTCCTTAAAAGTGATTATATGGTCTGTTACATGATCAAATCATCTTACGATATAAATTTCTGAATTTTTAAATATCAGGCTCGCAATAATTGAAAACGCTTGTGATAAACGCTAGTTTTTTTTCATTTAGCTTTATCTTTGCCGCTATTTAAATAAGTATGAAAGTAACAGATCACATTAATCACTCTACAGAAACACTGATTTCCTTTGAGATCCTGCCGCCTTTAAAAGGAAAAGGCATACAGTCACTTTACCAGCACCTTGATCCGTTAATGGAATTTAAGCCTTCATTTATTAACGTTACCTATCACCGCAGCGAGCATGTATTTAAGAAGAAAGCTGATTCAACCTTTGAAAAAGTAGTAGTAAGAAAAAGGCCCGGAACAGAGTCTATTTGTGCTGCTATCATGAATAAATATAATGTAGATACTGTGCCACACCTGATCTGTGGCGGATTTAGTGTGAATGAAACGGAAGATGCATTGATCAACCTGAATTATCTTGGTATTGATAATGTACTTGTTTTACGGGGCGATGCAGCAAAGAATGAAACCTCATTTGAACCAGAACCGGGCGGCCATGAATATGCGATTGATTTGTTAAACCAGGTGAAAAACTTAAACGCGGGTGTTTACCTGGAAGGCGATCTCAAAAATACGATTCAAACAAAATTCTGCATCGGTGTAGCAGGCTATCCCGAAAAGCATTTTGAGGCACCAAATATGGATACAGACCTTAAATATCTTAAAGCGAAAGTAGATGCTGGTGCTGATTATATTGTTACGCAGATGTTTT
>CAZCAA010000010.1:0-85654 GCA_964496585.1 uncultured Ferruginibacter sp. | reverse complement strand
TATTGGTGGATGGCGTTTCAGTAGGAGCTGTTACAACATATACATTTACTAATGTTACTGCTAATCATACCATCAGTGCTTCATTCTCTCAGTTGAGTTATACGATTACTTCAAATGCAGGAGCAAACGGAACGATATCTCCAAACGGAGCTACGATAGTTGCTTGTGGCGCTAACCAAACTTACACTATTACACCAGATGCATTGTATTCAGTTGCAGATGTATTGGTTGATGGTGTATCTGTAGGAGCAGTTACAACTTATACATTCAGTAATGTAACGGCAACGCATACCATCAGTGCAACTTTTGTACAGGGTCAGTATACAATTACTGCAACTGCAGGAGCAAATGGAAGTATCTCACCAAGTGGTGCAGTTAGTGTTGCCAGCGGCGCAAATCAAACCTTTACAATTGCAGCAAATGCCTGTTACCAGGTAGCAGATGTATTGGTGGATGGCGTTTCAGTAGGAGCTGTTACAACATATACATTTACTAATGTTACTGCTAATCATACCATCAGTGCTTCATTCTCTCAGTTGAGTTATACGATTACTTCAAATGCAGGAGCAAACGGAACGATATCTCCAAACGGCGCTACAGTAGTTACTTGTGGTAACAACCAGACTTATACAATTGCTGCAGCTGGCGGATTTGCTGTATTGGATGTAATTGTTGATGGTGTATCTGTAGGAGCTGTTACAACATATACATTCAGTAATGTAAGTGCAGCGCATACAATCAACGCTACTTTTGTAGAAGTAGTAGGAACGTATACTATTACAGCCAGTGCTGGTGGAAACGGTTCTATTTCACCAAGTGGTGCAGTTACTGTTGCCAGCGGTGCTGATCAAACCTTTACGATTGCTGCAAATGTGTGTAACGCAGTTGCAAATGTTTTGGTTGATGGCGTATCGGTTGGTGCAGTTAGCACATATACTTTTAGCAATGTCAGCAGCAATCACAGCATCAGCGTAACCTTTGCACTCAGTGGGCCGCTTATGGCACCAGTAGTTACAGGTCCCGTTAATGTTTGTCCTTATGTTGGTACCGGAATACCTATCACCTATACATTTAACAGCGCGGGTGCTACAGGATACAGCTACACGTTACCTCCCACAAATGTTACGCTGGTAAGTAGCACAGCAAATAGCATCACGATAACTTTTGGTGCTGGTTTCTTAACACAAGCAAATAAACAAATAAGGGTTAGAGCATTGTCGGCATGTGGCAATAGCCCATTGAAAGTGTATTATCTTGTTGCGCAGATACCAAGTACGCCACAACCAATTATGGGTACTACAAGCGTATGCGCTGTAATCGGAACAGCTAATACACTCACTTATACAATTTCATCTGTTCCAGGTGCAGCATCTTATATCTGGACAGCACAGGCTGGAACTACTACGATTACTCATCCAAACGGAACGGGCGTAAATGACACAACCGTAAACGTTAGCTTCTCTGCTGGTTTCACAAACAGCAGTATTACAGTAGCGTCAGCCAACGATGGTTGCGGACTGAGCGGAATCAGGAGTTTTGCTCTTACTAATATAGTTGCATCAACTCCCGGACTCATAGCAGGACCAACTAATGCTTGTGAGAATATAGCTCCGGGTGGTACAGCAGCTACCTATTCTGTTGAACCAATAGCAGGACAGACTTACAATTGGACAGTTCCAGTAGGAGCGATTAATTTAACCGGACAGGGTAGTGCCACTATATCATTTATTTATCCTGCAGGGTTTACCGGCGGTGTAATATCAGTAACGGCAACGAATGGCTGCGGATCAAGTGCTAGTCCAAGAACATTGAATGTAAGCAAATTGAACCCTGCCACACCATCTGTGATTGATGTAATTGAAACGCAGGGATGTCCAGATAGGATTTTTACATACAGCATTTCGGGTATGCCGGCGAATTCAGTTTCTGTACAGTGGACAGTTCCAGCATCTGCGACAGGATTTACCGGGCAGGGAACAGCCTCCATCACGGTAACTTATCCCTCAACATCAATTGTTGGTTCAGTTAGCGCCACAGCTGTAAATAATTGTGGCATTAGTACTGTGAGAAGCGTATCAGTTAAATTACCGGCTTGCGTAGTGGACGAACCAACATTTGCAGGACAGGGTTCTATAGTAAAAGGAAAAAGCCTGTTTTCAAATACTGCAGAAACAATCAATGTGATTGTATATCCTAATCCAATAGTGAACGAATTTAAACTCCAGGTTTTAACAGCTGGAAAAGAATCAATTCGTTTACGCATACTTGATTTGCAAGGCAGGGTATTTAAAAGCGCCTCATTAATTCCTTATCAAACAATTACCCTTGGATCTGACCTTAAATCAGGAAGTTACCTGGCTGAGATACGACAAGGTAGTAAGCTTAAAGTAATCAAGTTGATAAAATTTTAAGTATAAATTTCCAGGATAAATAATAGAAGAGGCTACCGTTTGGTGGCCTCTTTTACTTTTAAAAAAAAGAATAAGCTGTAACAAAAAAATGTTTTCTTTGGTACCTCCAAGTAAGTTATAGTTTTGATTGAACGGCTGCTGGGGTTTGTAACCGCCTACAAGTTGCAAAGGTGGCCATCTTTTAATTCATCGGTATTTCAATTGCCATCAGTTCCGAATCTTCACTTGCCGTGATATTAAATTCATCTGTTTCAGAAATACCTACAGCATCTCTCTTATTAAATTGTTCGCCATCCACTTCAATGCTTCCATTCACCACAACCAGGTAAATGCCATTTCCCTTAAATGCATTCTTATAAAATAATGATTTGCCTGCTTCCAGTTTGGTTAATGAAAACCTTGCATCCTGGTTGATCCACAAAGCATTGTCAGTATCGTTTGGTGAAACTACAACCTGCCATTGGTTTATTCTTTCATTGATGTCAAAACTACGTTGGTCGTATCTTGGTTTAATGTTTCTTTCTTTTGGAAATATCCAAACCTGAAATAAAGTTGCGTCCTCGGTTTTAGAGGCATTAAATTCCGAATGTTGCACGCCGGTACCAGCACTCATTATTTGAACATCACCGGCTTTTATCACTCCCGCACCACCGGTATTGTCTTTGTGTTGTAAAGCGCCCGAAAGTGGTATGGTTACAATCTCCATGTTATCATGCGGGTGCGGCGGAAATCCTGCTCCGGCTGCAATAGTATCATCATTTAAAACCCTTAATAAACCAAAATGTACTTTTTCAGGGTTATGGTAACTGGCAAAACTAAAATAATGTTTAGCGTTTAACCAGCCATGGTTGGCGCCGCCTCTTTCTTCTGCTCTCTGAATATTCATTTTCATATAAATAATTTTAATTGATGTTTAAACATCAAATATAGTACCATTTTAGTAAACTGACAATATTTCATGTAATAAAAAGCAATTAGTTAAACTGAGAAACCTGCAACTTCAAAATTACGGATGATCATATCGGCTTCCTCAAGTTCTTCTCTGGTTTGTGTGGTTGTAAGGGCAATTACTTTCATTCCAGCTTTTTTTGCTGAGGTTACGCCAACAGCCGCATCTTCAAAAGCAAGGCATTGAAAAGCGGGAGTTTGAAGCAGGCCTGCCGCTTTAAGGTAGATCTCCGGATCTGGCTTTCCTTTACTGATATGGGCAGAATTTACCACAACGGAAAAATATTGTTTTATTGGTAAATGCTCAAACATATAATCAATGTTTACCTGTATGCCTGATGTTGCAATGGCCATAGGGATTTTTAACTGATCTAAAATATCCAAAAATTCGAGTAGCCCGCTTACAGGCTTTATAAAAGGAAGATAAATTTCCCTGTAAACAGCTTCTTTTTCAAGAGCGTAAACCATCGCTTCCTGGTCCGTCATTCTTTTCTGGTAGATATATTCAATAGCATCTTTATTAGTTCTACCATTAATATTTTTTCGGTATTCATCTTCAGCAATATCTATCCCAACTTTTTCCAGGTATTTTTTCCATGCAATTAAATGATATGCGTTGTTATCTATCAGTGTGCCATCCAAATCAAAAATAACAGCCTTTGCTCCCATTTTTGTCAGAAGTTTTTCTACGAGATCTTTAGGCAGTTGGTCTTTAATATTATTCATCAAAGTAAACTTTAATAAAAAAACCACTGATCTACTAAAAATTATTTCAGTTAATCAGTGGCTACAAATCGTTTGTTTAAATTAGTTCAAATGCTCAAAATCTTCGGCTGTAAGCGGGTTGTACATTTCTTCTTCCCGCTCCTCATTATATTCAACAATAAAATTGTTTCTTCCTTCGCCAATCAGTATGTGCAGATATTTTTGTTGCACTAATTCCAGCATATTCAGGAAAAGAAAAATAGCGTGGATCCGGTTCTCTGCTACTTCAAATAATTTTTCAAAAGACAAGGTTTTCTCCGCACTACAAATGGTAAGCATGTATTCCCTGCTGCCTTCCATGGTATAATTATAATTCATTACCGTGTGAACAGGCTTATTATTTTTTTCATGTAAACGCTGAATCACTTTTTCGAAGGCTTTCATCAGCTTAAACATTGTTACGGTCTGTATCTCTGTTCCTTCTCCTGCTTCTTCACCTATCTGCGACAACTCACGGTGCAGGTTACCTCTTTTAAACATGAGTACCCGAATGGCTTCCATTTCGGCCATTTTTGCAGAGGCTTCCTTAAATTTTTTGTATTCGAGAATCTTATCAATCAATTCCATCCTCGGATCAATTTCATTTCCCTGTGCATCCAACTCTTTACGGGGCAAAAGCATTTTTGCTTTAATACGCATGAGCGTGCTGATGAATAAAATAAATTCACTGCTTAGCTCTATGTTTAGTTTTTCCGTTTGATGAATATGGTCCAGAAAATCGTTTGTTATTTTCGTGATAGGAATATTATAAATATCCAGCTCATCTCTTTCAATAAAAAAAAGCAACAGGTCGAACGGGCCTTCAAACTCTGCTAATTTGATCTGGTACGTTGGTGTATTTTGGTTCAAATCCTTGAATTTTACTTAAATAGAAAGTCCCGAAGATAATGACTTCGGGACTTATCAAAAATAAAGAATATCAACATTTTTATTTCCTAAAAGTGTAGGCAAACCCAATTCCCATCAACTGGAGCCATTGTGGTGCCGGACCTTTTGCAGGATTAACATTTTTTGTATCATCATCATAGATCATATCCAGATTAAAAGAAAAATTAATATACCTGGATATCTTAGCCGTTAGTACATTCGACCAGAAAATATCTATGTTTTGTGGATTGCTTTTGTAATTGGAAAAAAGATCGAGCCGGGTTTTAAAATTAAAATTGCTGCCAAGTTTCTTATTGTAGTTAGCTGAAAGGTAAGCGCCCAGTTCATTTTTCGATTTTTTGCCTGGCTCAAGCCCATATAAAGGGCCTAAAAAAGTATCTCCAACAAAAATCCATCGTTCGGTTAAAGGCGAAACAAACAGGGAGAAATCGCTGTTTGGTTTATAATCCAGTCCGAGTGACAATAATACATAAGCAGGAGCAAAAGTTTTTGAAGTGAGTGTAGCTGTATCAACTCCAGCAGCTGTTTTCGAATAAGCATATCCATCGGCAAACTGCGTACGCAGATTGAATAGCCCTGCTACATTTACATGCTTGGAAATAGCATAACCATATTTTGAGAGCAGATCTATACGGTCGCTGGCTTTACGGCTGCCGAGACTTGTTGTATTTAAGATACCATAAGCAAGGTCGAGGTTGTTATCCCAACTATGTTTCCCTTTTTTATAAAACCCATAAAGATTAAGGTATGAATTTAACGAAAAAGAGAATTTATCGCCACCTGCCGACCAGTTGCTCAGAGATCCCTGGTTGATGTTTAAATTAAAAAAGCCACCCGTTTTCCAAACTTTTGGTATGGTATCATTCGGATCTTTTTTTATAGTTTTTTCTGCTTCTTTTTTTAGGCTGCTTACAGTGCCATCCTGTGCTTTACCGGTAATAAATGAACTAATCGCCAGGGAAAGAATTAGTATTTTTTTCATAAAATGTATTTGAGGCAAAAAATATGGCCGCCGATCAGGGCGGCCATTTATTAAATATTTGTAACGTATTTCGTTATCAGCAATTAATTAGTATATTCTTATTTCTTTATGGCGTCTCTGATCTCCATTAATAACGCATCAGTAGATGAAGGACCAGCAGGTGCTGCTTCTTCTTGTTTTTTCTTCATTGCATTAATTCCTTTAATTACCAGGAACATTACAAAAGCCACGATAATAAAATTGATAATGGCTGTTAAAAAATCTCCATATTTAATTGTAACCGCTTCTGTTACAACTTTTCCTGCTGCATCCATTACCGCCGGTTTCAATACATACATATTCTTGGATAGATCTGCTCCGCCGAGCATTCCAATTAATGGCGCAACGATACCTTCGGTAAAAGAGGTAACAACTTTTCCAAAGGCGCCCCCCATTACAAAAGCAACGGCAATATCAACTAAATTGCCTTTCATTGCAAAGTCTTTAAACTCTTTTAAGAATCCCATATAGTTTCGTTTTAATTGGTTAAGAATTAAATTAGAGAGTCAAACGTACATATTTATTTTAAAGAAAGATTATAATACGCAACTTAAATTGCAATTTTGCTTAATAAAGCACCAATTTAATTAAAAAAGTATTGAACAGTAAAGTTATCAATTGGGTCATTTTTATTTCGCTATCTATCATTTGGGGCAGCAGTTTTATTTTAATGAAAGAAGGGCTGAAGTATTTAACAGCTTTTCAGGTAGCTTCATTGAGAATTATCTCTTCAGGGCTGGTGTTGTTGCCAATTGCATATCGGAGCTATAAACAAATCCCTCGTAGCAAATTAGCGTATACATTTTTGTCGGGTGTTTTAGGAAGCCTGTTGCCGGCATATTTGTTTTGTATTGCAGAACAAGGAATTGATAGTGCTTTAGCTGGTGTATTAAATTCGCTTACACCAATTTTTGTTATCATTGTTGGGGCAGTTTTTTTTCAAGTCAAAACATCTTCCAACAAAGTGTGGGGGATACTTATCGCATTTACGGGAAGTGTATTGCTTTTTTTTAGCCAGCCGGGGTTTTCCGCAAACAGCAATAGCTTCTATGTGGCGCTTGTGGTAATTGCTACCATTATGTATGGCATAAATGTTAATATGGTACACCGCCATCTACACCATATTCCTTCATTGCAGATTGCATCGCTGGCCTTAACGTTAAATGCTATACCGGCATTAATCGTTTTGTATTTTACCGGATATTTTAAGTTACAGTATAGTCAGGGCATTTTAATATCTACCGGCTACTCTTTTATACTAGGCATCGGCGGCACAGCAATAGCATCTGTGATGTTTTATATGCTCCTCAAACGGCAGGAGCAGTTTTTGCATCTATGGTCACATATGTAATACCTGTTGTTGCTATCAGCTGGGGTTATTTTTATGGCGAAACCATCGGTTGGAAACAGGTTGGCGGGCTTATGGTTATTTTGGCGGGCGTTTATCTGGCTAACAGAAGAAAATAGGATTCACATTTGATAGCGGCAATCTGAATTAGCTTATTCTCTTAAAAGCTCATTTTGCCAACAGCGGCTAACTCAATATTGCCCAAAAAAGGCTGCTAAAAAAAACCTTGTTCATATTTTTAATTACAACCATCAAGCCTTACCTTTGCGCCCAAAATAAAAAGCTTTTATACTTTAAATACTTCTTATGGCCAATACTGGTAAAGTAAAATCGATCATCGGTGCCGTTGTAGACGTGCAATTTGACAGTGATTCAAAACTTCCCGAGATTTTGAATGCCCTTGAACTTAAGCGTGATAACGGAGATATACTGGTGCTTGAAGTGCAGCAGCATCTTGGAGAGGACAGTGTTCGTACAATTGCAATGGATGGTACGGAAGGCCTGGTTCGTGGTACAAAAGTAATTGATACCGGAAGGCCTATCACCATGCCAGTAGGAGAAGGCATTAAAGGAAGATTATTTAATGTAACAGGCGATGCCATCGACGGTTTACCACAGGTGAGCAAAGCAGGCGGACGCCCTATCCACGCTAAACCACCATTATTTGAAGACCTTAGTACGGCAAATGAGATACTTTATACTGGTATTAAGGTAATCGACCTGATTGAACCATATGCAAAAGGTGGAAAGATTGGTCTGTTTGGTGGTGCCGGTGTTGGTAAAACAGTATTGATCCAGGAATTGATCAACAATATTGCGAAAGCATACAATGGGGTATCGGTATTTGCGGGTGTAGGAGAAAGAACGCGTGAAGGAAACGATCTGATGCGTGAGATGATTGAAGCAGGCATCATGAACTATGGCGAAAAGTTTAAACATAGTATGGAAGAAGGCGGATGGGATCTGGCTTCAGTAGATATGAACGGCCTGAAAGAATCCAAAGCGACTTTCGTATTCGGACAAATGAACGAACCACCGGGAGCAAGGGCTCGTGTGGCGTTGAGCGGGTTAACTATTGCGGAGTATTTCCGTGATGGAGAAGGTGACGGACAAGGAAAAGACATTCTTTTCTTCGTTGATAACATCTTCCGTTTCACACAGGCAGGTTCTGAAGTATCGGCCTTGCTGGGTCGAATGCCAAGTGCGGTGGGTTATCAGCCTACACTTGCTACGGAAATGGGATTGATGCAGGAGCGTATTACTTCTACCAAAAACGGTTCTATTACTTCCGTTCAGGCGGTTTATGTACCTGCGGATGATCTTACCGATCCGGCACCGGCTACAACGTTCGCGCATTTGGATGCAACAACTGTATTAAGTAGGAAGATTGCGGATCTTGGTATTTACCCTGCGGTGGATCCATTGGATTCTACTTCAAGGATCCTTACTCCATTGATCGTAGGAGATCTTCACTATGATACTGCCAACAAAGTAAAATTGATCTTACAACGTTATAAGGAATTGCAGGATATCATCGCCATCCTTGGTTTGGATGAGTTGAGTGATGAAGATAAACTGGTAGTATCAAGGGCTCGTAAAGTACAACGTTTCCTTAGCCAGCCTTTCTTTGTGGCAGAGCAATTTACAGGTTTAAAAGGTGTTTTGGTTCCTATAGAAGATACCATCCGCGGCTTTAATTCTATCATGGATGGAGAAGTTGATGAGTATCCTGAAGCGGCATTTAACCTGGTTGGTACATTGGAAGATGCTATCGAAAAAGGAAAGAAACTGATGGCGGCTGCACAAGCATAATTGATTCGGTATTTAACGGATTCATCACCGGATCTTTTAATAACTGAATTTAAAAAATGATTTTTTATGACATTAGAAATATTAACGCCGGAACAAAAGGTATTCAGTGGTGAAGTGTATGGTGTACAATTACCGGGTATCAGTGGTTTGTTTGAAGTACTAGACAAACATGCTCCGTTAGTAAGTGCGTTAAAAGCCGGTAATCTAAAAATATTGAAAGATAAAAATTCAACAACTTCTTACACTATTCAAAGTGGTTTTGTGGAAGTGTTGAATAATAAAACAACGGTGCTGGTTGAAGGTGCTGTAGAAAAATAATACTAAATAAAAGATATCAACTTTTATCATTTAGTTGCAATTTCTTTAATAAAATTTAGAGTAGAACACAGGACAAAAGAGAAAGCTCATACATAATGTATGGGCTTTTTTAATTTGCTGGCGTGTATGAATTGAATGGAGAATATAAATTTGGGGAGATAGAGCCAAAGAAGAGTCCGCCAAATTATGTAAAAGATCGAATGATTGAAATATATAATCAGAAGATAAATATTTCTCTCAATTCTCTGCCAAAATTAAAACGTTCAATACCCAGATTCTTTGTTTTTTTTGCTATCGCCAGTTTCATCTCCGCATAATTACTATGATAAAACTGGGAAATTTTAATTGCTTTCCTACCTTTAAGAAATAGATATAAATATTCAAACTCCTGGTACTCGGAAGGCAAGATCGCGGTTTTGTATCCTTCAAACTCATTGAAGTAATACCGTTTTAAAACACCAATGCCCATAAAGCCCCGGACTGATATGGCGTCATTTTCTATGCTAACCTTCACAAGCTTTGTTCTGGCCTCACCAAAGAAAAGCCAAACAATAAAAAATAGTAGAAAAAGAAGAAGTGGTATACTGGCAAACAGCGGAAGATTAGGGAATCCTAACCAGGCAAGGATGTATGTGAAGCCCAGCAAAAATAACAAGCTAACAATGATTGCGAAAATGCTGGAGATTTTAAATTTAGATTCAACCATAAAAAAGCTGTAATAAATTTTAGTCAACAAAAATAATATCTCATAAGATTGATGGCTTCTGTGGAGGTTTCCGGCGTTGATTCCTGAATGTACGAAAGTTAATCTGGTAATTGAAATGACGCTGGGAACGCAAGCCTCCTGATACAAATTTGTTGGCATTTCACCAACGGCCGGTTGTAACAAGGATTCGACGATGAAAATGTACTTAAAGAGAACATCCGCAAATTGCGATCTGCTAACAGCAGGTGGCGACATTAAGGTTGATCTGACTTCCCTTTTTTACCAGATCAAAACTGGTGTTTGAGCTGCACGAAACACCACGCACAAAATGGGAGCAATACAAAGGTGAGCAGCCACCAATATCCTCCAGCCAGCAGGTAAACCACGAAGGCGACCAATAGTAAATAAAGCGGATAAAGAATAAATAATAATCCCACCAATACAGAATCATAATGATCCAGGTGTTTGGAAGTGCGCCAGCTTAATTTTTGTAATGGAATGTATAATGCTGCATTCACAATGAAGCCGGCAAAAGCAGGAATAAACAATAATATCTTTTTTAGTAATGGCTGATTAATTGCAGATATGTTCTGCAATTTTTCTTTATCAGCAGCTTCCAATTCAATCACCAAAGATTTAAGTTCTCCTTTTAGTTTTTCATTGAATTCATTTATCGTGTTACCATAACCGTTATTGTTATTTATAGCGGACTTATCTATGATATTTCCAAAATTTAATTGTATATTTTTTCCAAATGATGAGAAGGACTGGTAGTTAATTCCTGTGGGTAATACTTTTAATGGAATCCCTTCCTGCCAGCTGCTTATTGCCAGCCTGGCTGTACCTTTTTTTAATGGCCTTAACTTCCATTCATTGATACATCTTCCTTCGCTGAATATTAAAACAATCCCGTTGCGTTTAAAGATCTCTTTACATTTTTCAAAAGTTTCATAGTTCTGGTCCAGGTTTTCTACGCCTTCACTGATTCTGTAAACGGGTAGCATGTTAAGGGAACTAAGCAATGCAGCAAATGTTTTCTTTTTAAAAGTATCACCTCTAACGAGCGAATAAACAGGCTTCTTAAAAAGAGTTGCAATTATGACTGCATCTAAAAATGAATTGGGGTGATTGCAGGCTATCAGTAGCGGGCCATCGCAGGATAAAACTTTCCTGTGCGTTATCCTGATATTCCTGCAATACAGTCTTAATGCAAATGCCGCAGGTATTTTAATGATATTATAAAGCAATTGAAATTTTGTAGAAAGGTATATTTTTTAATTTAACTGGGGGTCTATCGGAAAATTTACCATCATCTTATATTTACCTCCCAGATGTTCGATGCTTTCTTTCCAAACGTTTTCGGCAGATGTATCAAAAATTATTTTTCGTGTAGATGTTGCCGTTAGCCAACTTTTTTCATTCATTTCATTTTCAAGCTGGTCTTTATCCCAGCCGCTATATCCTATAAAAAATTTTATCCGGGAAAGATCCAGGGAGTTTGACAGTAGAAGTGCTTTTACTACTTCAAAATCACCACCCCAATGTGTTTCTTCTGATATTTTATAACTTCCGGGAATTAGGTCGGGATATTGATGAATAAAGTGAATGGTATCTGGTTGAACAGGACCACCGGTAAAAACCGGTATTTCAAGCCCCTCCAGGTCGGAGATCAGTTCTCCCAGCGGTTGGTCAAAAACTTTGTTTAATACAAAACCAAAACAGCCATCCTCCGATAGCCGGCAGATGTATACAACTGTTCGCATAAAATTAGGATCCTTTAAGAAAGGATCTGCAATTAGCAAAATGTCCTGTGAAGGTTCAACCATATTCTAAAGTAAGAATTTATTGTAAAACACTTTCAAAATTCAACTTTTTTTTGAATGCAGGATTCGTTAAATTTTTTTATACTTTGTCTTTATACAAGATGTTAGCATTTAGTATGTTATTTTTGCAGCTAATTCGCTTGCAGCGCACGCTTTATAATAATTATGAAAAAAGTTTTTCCCATTATTACTGTCCTTATTCTGCTGTCGCTTCTTGGGTTAATATTTTTCCAGTTTTTATGGCTCAAAAGTGCAAAAGAGATAAAGGAGCAGCAACTGGATGATAATATTGCCAGGGCTGTTGCTGAAGCAGCAGAGAAATTAGTGCAGGAGAGAACCAGCTTGCCGTTCACGCGAAGATCAGACCTCCGGTTTCCGGATAAGATGAAAATAGAGTTTTTCAAGCCCTCAGTGATCCAGCGTTTTTCAAAAGACGACATAAAGGAGATTTTACGGGTGGCGTTAAAGAAAAACCTGCAGAAAGATATTCCCTTTGAATTTGCCGTAACAGAAAATACGCTCACCGGTGATCAGATCACAACAGACAATTTTTTCAAGTATTACCTGGATAGCACTAATAATTTGCGACGTATCATACAATTGGTGCCCCCAAGTGGCAGTAACCTTGAAAACCTTACCAAAGAAGAATTTCTCGCAGTGATCGTACCACATTCCCGAACCATTATTTTAAGGGAAATTACCTGGTTTATCATGGGAGCCATTTTATTTACAATCATTATTACCACTGCTTTTTTTCTTACCATCCGAACGTTGTTAAAACAAAAGAAGCTAAGTGAGATAAAATCTGATTTTATCAACAATATGACCCATGAATTTAAAACACCTTTGGCCACTATTTCTTTGGCTGTGGATGCTTTAAAAAATGAGAAAGTGAGTGGCGACAAAGAGAAGACCAATTATTTCACCGGCATTATCAAAGAAGAAAACAAAAGGATGAACAAGCAGGTTGAAACAATCCTGCAGGCCGCATTGCTGGATAAGCAGGAAGTGCAGCTGAACCTCAAAAAACTATCTGCCCATACACTTATCAGAAGTGCCTTAAACAACATTACACTGCCATTGGAAGATAGAGGAGGAAAAATTGAAATCAGCCTCGATGCCACCAAAGATCTGGTAATGGCAGATGAAGTTCATTTTACCAACCTCATCAATAACTTATTGGATAACGCTGTTAAATATTCAAAGGATAGCCTTTTTATAAAATTACATACATCAAACCAGGGCAACAGCATCCGTATAAAAATTGAAGACAATGGCATCGGAATGAATAAAGAAACCCTAAACCGCATCTTTGAAAAATTTTACCGGGCTCATACCGGGAATATTCATGACGTAAAAGGTTTTGGCCTTGGACTTAGCTATGTAAAAACAATGGTAGATGCTCATCGCGGAACTATAAAACCCGAGAGCACATTAGGAAAGGGTAGTTGTTTTCTATTGACATTTCCGCTGGCAAAATAACCCTCAATACAATTCAACTCTTTATTTTCTCAATCAAATCCGGGAATCCAAAATTGGGTTATCCACATCAATTCACATCAATTCACATTCAATTCACCTGCTTTTTCCCCAAATCAGGGGTTAAAACCGCCATAGTTATGCTTAAAGCTACTGTGGATAAAGATTTTTTATCATTTTTGTGTGGCAAAGTGGTAAAAAGTGTTATTTTGTGTTAGTAATTATTTCACTAACCCCAAATTTCCCCACTTCATGGTCTCCTTTATCGGCGAATATGAATCAACCATTGATCTGAAAGGCCGCTTTTTGCTTCCTTCCGGCATTAAAAAGCAGTTGCCGGGGGATGAGGCTACGTCTTTTATAATTAACCGGGGTTTTGAAAAATGCCTGACACTTTTTCCCATACAAAGTTGGAAACCAATCTATAGCGAAATTAGTCAATTGAATGATTTCGATCCTAAAGTTAGAGAATTCCGCCGCTATTTTTTAAATGGAGCTACGCAGGTAGAGTTGGATAGTGCTGGCAGGCTGCTTTTACCTAAGAATTTGCTGGAACATGCATCGCTGGAAAAAGACATTGTGTTGGTATCGGCCGTAAACAAAATTGAGATCTGGGATAAAATAAAATACCAACAGTTCTTTGAATCTTTTTCACCGGAAGCTTTCAGTAACCTGGCGAATGAGGTTATGAATAAGCCAACGGATAACAGGTTAAATGGTTAACCTTTTTTAACGGCTTTAATAAGTATGCAGCACCAGAATAAAATATCAGCTTCTGTTCAACCAAACAGCGATACAAATGAGTACCATGTTCCGGTGATGCTGAAAGAAGTACTGGAAGGCATGAATATACAAGCCGATGGCGTATATGTTGATTGCACTTTTGGTGGCGGCGGACATAGTAAAGCAATTTTGGAAAAGCTGGGAAGCAAAGGGAAACTGATCGTTTTTGACCAGGATGCCAGCGCAAAGCAAAACTTACCGGCAGACGAACGGGTGGTATTTGTGCAGCAGAATTTCAGACAGCTACAACGCTTTCTTCGTGTAAACAAAGAAGTATTGGTAGATGGGATTTTAGCCGACCTCGGAGTTTCCAGTCACCAGTTCAACGAAGCAGGCCGAGGTTTTTCTATCAGGTTTGATGCGGCACTAGATATGAGGATGGATAACAGGCAAACGACAACAGCAGCAGATATTATCAGGCAGTTTTCTGAATTACAGCTGCACAAGATGTTTGAAAAATATGGTGAGGTTACCAACGCGAAAACACTGGCAAAAACGATTGTTGCAAAAAGATCAGTTGCTCCAATAAAAACGATCGGCCAGTTTAAAGAGACCATAAAAAGCATCGTTCATGGTAATCCAAATAAATACCTGGCGCAGGTTTTTCAGGCATTAAGAATAGAAGTGAATGATGAGATGGGGTCGTTAAAAGAAATGCTGGAACAATCTGTAAAAGTGTTGAAGCCGGGTGGCAGGATTGCCATCATCAGTTTTCATTCTCTGGAAGACAGGCTTGTGAAGAATTTTTTTAAACAGGGAACATTTGAAGAAATTGAAGAAGATGATGTTTATGGAACTAAACCTGAAACATCTTTAAAAATAATTACCAGGAAACCAATTGTACCTGGAAATGAAGAACAGAAATTAAATACCAGGTCGCGGAGTGCTAAACTGCGCATTGCAGAAAAAAAACAGGCCAGCTAAACATGGGAACAACAGAAAACGAAGAAGTACAAACAGTAAATTCAAAGTCAGACTGGAAGAAGTATTTCAATTATCAGGTAATTGTTAAGAACATTCCTTTTTTTCTTTTTATGTCTGGCCTGGCAGTGATCTATATATATAATGGGCATTATGCAGACAAACTTATAAGGAAGATAGCCGTAAGCGAAAAAAATATTAAGGAACTGGAGTATGAATATAAAACGGTTAAAAGTGAAGTGATCTTTCGCAGCAAAGCCAGTGAACTGGTAAAGGCCGTGGAACCACTGGGATTAAGAGAACTAAAAGTTCCCGCAACAGACATATCAGATAGCATAAAAACTAATAATTAAATAACAAGTATAATAGCTGCCGCACATTAATTGGAAATAAAAAAGGACATATTATGGAGAGTTTATCTATGCTTTTTGGGCATTGTTCTCCTTGCTGTTATGGTGTTGGGCAGAGCCATCTACATACAACGGGTACAGGGAAGTTTCTGGAGAGGAATGGGTGATAGCCTGCACCTGAAATACCTTCCCATTAATGCAGAACGTGGAAGTATTTATAGCGAAGACGGGAATATGCTGAGCACTTCAGTTCCTATTTTTGATATCTATGTAGATTTTGGTGCGGATGCGCTGAGAGAAAAAGATGGTAAGCGTTTTAAAGATAATGTAGACTCATTGGGAATTAGTCTGGCAGGTTTATTTAAAGATAAAACAAGTGAAGCCTATCAAAAGGAATTAAAGTTTGCTTACAAAAATAAAGAGCGTTATTACCTGCTGAAAAGAAAGATCTCTTTCGACGACTATAAAGCGCTTCGCAATTTTCCATTGGTAAGGCAGGGGAGAAACAAGAGTGGTTTTATAATAGATCCACGCGATAAAAGGATCAACCCATATGTGTTGCTTGCTAACAGAACAATCGGTTTATCAAGATTAGATTCTACAAAAAATGTTGGACTTGAGAAAACTTATGATAGTCTCTTAAAGGGAACAACCGGCCAACGTTTAATGCGGTATACCGCTGGCGCATACATGCCGGTAGAAGGTGCAGAACTGGAGCCTGTAAACGGAAAGGATATTATCACCACTTTAGACACTTATATACAGGACGTTGCAGAAAATGCCTTAATGAAAATGTTGATTAACAACAATTCTATTCATGGTACCGCCATCGTAATGGAAACTGCCACGGGAAAAATAAAAGCAATTGCAAATCTGGGGCAACAGAAAAACCCTGATGGCAGTGTGGTTAAAGACAGCGAAGGCAACAGTGTTTACACTGAAGACCTTAACTATGGCATTGGTAAAGCAACTGAACCAGGTTCTGTTTTTAAACTTGCCACTTTATTAAGTTTACTGGAAGATAAATATGTTACGATTAATACAAAAGTGGACTGTGAAGGTGGAGTGAAATATTTTTCAGGATTGCGTATCAAAGATTCTCACATGGGAACAGGAAGCATTCCAGTAAAAGAAGCTTTTTATATTAGTAGTAATGTTGCCTTTGCAAAACTAGCTACACAATATTATCAGGAACAACCTACCAAATTCACAGACCATCTCGATCTTTTCCGTTTGAATAAAATGACAGGTATAGATATCGTAGCATCCTCTGGAAAGCCAACGATCAAAACTCCAAAGAACAAAAGCTGGGGTAAAACCACCATTCCTTTTATGGCACATGGTTATGAAGAACTAGTTACACCTCTTCATATGCTAATGCTCTACAATGCTGTAGCAAACAATGGTAAAATGATGAAACCTTACCTGGTAAATTCAGTTAGAGATTATGGTGTGGATATTAAGACTTTTGAGCCGGTAGTATTGGTTGAAAAAATTTGCAGCCCTGAAACAATTGCACAAGCCAAAGAGTGTTTAAAAGCAGTTGTTGATAGCGCTCATGGCACCGGGCATAAAATTTTATTTGATACTTCCTATTCAATTTCCGGGAAAACGGGCACTGCAGTAACTGCCTTGAACAACAAAGGTTATAACAAAGGGAATAAGATTTACCAGGCTTCTTTCATAGGATATTTTCCGTCTGAAAATCCAAAGTATTCTATGGCGGTTGTAATTCAAAACAGCAATGAATCCAGGCTTGTGTATGGTGCAGATGTTTCGGGAAGAGTATTCAAAGAAATCAGTGATCATATTTATAGCCGTTTCATCAGCAAAGCCTCATTAAAAGCGCCACTTACCTCTGATACTACACTTTACAGCTATTATGGTGTAAAAAATGATCTCGCTTCCATTTTTGGATTTTTAAATATCGGGTACCGCGATTCGGCAGTATCCGGCTTATGGAGAACAGCAGGAATTAAAAATAATACTGCGAGTTTAAATATTCCGGCATTGGCAATAGCTGATAATACAGTTATTCCGGATGTTCGTGGCATGGGGTTGAAAGATGCCATTTACCTGTTAGAAAACAAAGGACTTAAAACAGTTGTATCCGGCAAAGGGAGAGTAGTAAATCAAAGTTTAACGGCTGGCACAAATTTCAGGAAAGGACAAAAAATAATATTAATGCTCAACTAAGAGCGAATTATGTTAAAGGATATCTTATATAAAGTAAATATCAGGTCCGTTCATGGCACAACAGAAGTTGCCGTGAAAGATCTTCAGGTAGATTCCCGTAAGGTATCTGTTGGTAGTTGCTTTATTGCGATAGTTGGAACATCTGTTGACGGACATGATTTTATAGAGAAAGCGATTGCTAATGGAGCAACAGCCATTATTTGCGAACGGATGCCGTCACTATTGAATAATGATATCACTTATGTGGAGGTTCTTGACAGTGCAGTTGCTGCCGGGTTTATGAGCCACCAGTTTTTTGGAGAGCCAAGTACTAAATTTAAG
Organism: uncultured Ferruginibacter sp.; assembly: GCA_964496585.1. Taxonomy (GTDB): domain Bacteria; phylum Bacteroidota; class Bacteroidia; order Chitinophagales; family Chitinophagaceae; genus Ferruginibacter. The sequence continues at coordinate 67,564 of CAZCAA010000010.1, read as the reverse complement.
CTGGTAGGCGTTACCGGTACAAATGGAAAAACAACCATCGTAACCCTACTCTGGAAATTATTTACAGCGATGGGCCATAAATGCGGATTGGTAAGTACCGTGCAAAATCAGGTAGGAGAAACGGTAATTGAATCTACGCATACAACTCCAGATTCTATAAGCCTTAATATGTTGTTAGGTAAAATGATGAAGGAAGGTTGCGAATATGTATTCATGGAATGCAGCAGCCACGCCATTCAGCAGCAACGAATTGCAGGTTTACAATTTGCAGGGGCCGTATTCAGCAACATTTCTCATGATCATCTTGATTATCATAAAACTTTTGATGAATATATCCGGGTAAAAAAATCCTGGTTTGATGGTTTACCAAAATCAGCTTTCGCTATCAGCAATGCAGATGATAAGAGAGGTACAGTGATGTTACAGAATACACAGGCTAAAAAATATTTATACAGCCTCAAAACAATGGCTGATTTTAAGGCGAAAATCATCGATAATAGTTTACTGGGCCTGCATATGGTATTGAATGATGTAGAAGTACATTTTAAATTGATCGGTGCTTTTAATGCTTATAATTTATTAGCAGTATATGGAGTTGCCATGTGCCTTGGAAAAGATAAAACTGAAACGTTGCAATTGTTAAGCAGCCTTTCGGGAGCTGAAGGAAGATTTGATTACATCGTTGGAAATTATTCCAAAGTTGTAGGAATTGTAGATTATGCTCATACGCCGGATGCATTGCTAAATGTACTGGCAACGATCAAAAATTTAAAACAGGGTATAGAAAAGATTATTACAGTAGTTGGCTGTGGCGGTAACAGAGATACAACCAAAAGGCCGGTGATGGCAGAAGTTGCCTGTCAATACAGCGATAAAGTGATCCTCACTTCAGATAATCCAAGGAACGAAGATCCTTTGCAGATACTGAAAGAGATGGAAGCAGGTGTGAATGCAGCAGCAAAAAAAAAATGTATCAGCATTGCAGACCGGAGGGAGGCAATAAAAACAGCTGTTAGCCTCAGCAGTAAAGAAGATATTATTTTAATTGCCGGTAAAGGGCATGAAAAATACCAGGAAATAAAAGGGGTGAAGTATGATTTTGATGATAAGAATGTATTGAAAGAAATGTTTGAAATGCTTGAAAAGTGAAGTTGAAATTCCATAAAGGAATATCCAAAATTAACTAACGTACATGTTATACCATTTGTTCAATTGGCTGGCAAAAGAAGGCTTCCGGTTTCCCGGTAGCGGACTTTTTCAATTCATCACCTTCAGGGTGTTGCTTGCCCTGATATTGTCGTTGGTTATAGCAACAGTATTTGGTAAAAAAGTAATTAGATTTCTTCAAAGAAAGCAATTAGGGGAAACCGTTAGAGATCTTGGATTGGCAGGTGAACAACAGAAGAAAGGAACACCAACAATGGGTGGCATCATCTTGATACTCGCTATCATTGTTCCAACATTGCTGCTGGCAAACCTTGATAAAGTGTATATCCGATTAATGCTTCTTTGTACAATTTGGTTAGGGGCAATTGGTTTCATTGATGATTATCTCAAGATCAGGTCGAAAAAACTGGCAAAAGAAAATGGTGTTGATTATAAAAAGACGGATAAAGACGGGCTTGCAGGCAGGTTTAAAATATTCGGACAGGTTATGTTGGGAATCATAGTTGGAGCAACGCTTTACTTTAACCAGAGCGTTGTTGTAAAAAGAGAAGTGCTGGCAAATAATATCCAATCTTTTACAGAGAATAAAAATACGAAAGTAAAATTTGACACAATAACAATCGATGGTAAACAAAGAGTATTCGTTGATGCAAAAACAGTAATTACAACAATTCCTTTTGTAAAAAATCATGAATTCAATTATGCAAAATTATTGCCTAAAAGTCTGGAAGATTATACCTATATCCTTTATATCATTATAGTAATCTTTATTGTTACCGCTGTTTCAAATGGCGCAAATATTACGGATGGTTTGGATGGATTAGCAACGGGAGTAAGTGCGATCATTGGTTTATGCCTTGGCATTTTTGCTTATGTGAGTGGCAATATCAAATTTGCAGAATACCTGAACATCATGTACATACCAAACCTCGGAGAGCTGTCTATTTTTATTGCTGCATTCGTAGGAGCGTGCATTGGTTTTTTATGGTATAACTCTTATCCCGCGCAGGTATTTATGGGAGATACGGGAAGCCTTGCCCTGGGTGGAATAATTGCAGCCCTGGCTATTATAGTGCGTAAGGAATTATTGATACCAATTTTTTGCATGGTATTTCTGGTAGAGAATATGAGTGTCGTAATACAAGTGGCATACTTTAAATATACCCGGCGGAAATATGGTGAAGGAAGAAGGGTATTCCTGATGAGCCCGCTTCATCACCACTATCAGAAGCTAGGTTATCATGAAAGTAAGATCGCTGTTCGGTTTTGGATCGTAACAATTTTGTGTATTGCGATGGCAATCGTAACACTCAAATTAAGATAAATGATTTTTGAAAGCAGGGAAGCAATTTACAGGCGCTTCCATAGTTTTCATCAATAACATTGCCCTGGATTGAAGACGTAGAACTCAAAAATTCTATGCTGTTGAAAAACCAATTAATAGAAGGTATTTGTTCATTGAGAAAAAGTTGTCCTGTAAACATCAATACCGTTGAAGAACCAATTTTTGTATTAAAAAGGTATTAGTTAAGCAAGACGTTGTCCTGTAAACATCAATACCATTGAAGAACCAATTTTTATCCTGAACCTGCAAAGGTTATTGCTGAGCAAGGCGTTGTCCTGTAATCATCAATACCATTGAAGAACCAACTTTTGAACTTATTAAGGTATTTGCTTTGCAAGACGTTGTCCTGTAAACATCAATACCGTTGAAGAACCAATTTTTTAGTTTTTAGGAAATCATGAAAAAGAAGATCGTCATACTTGGTGCCGGTGAAAGTGGTGTAGGATCCGCTTTACTTGCAAAGCGTCAATTGTACGATGTTTTTGTAAGTGATGGAACAGCGATCAAGGTAAACTACAGGAAAGAGCTAGAAGAAAAGCAGATAAGGTTTGAAGAAGGAATGCACACAGAAGCTGAGATCCTGGCGGCTGATGAGGTTATTAAAAGCCCTGGCATACCGGAAGAGGCCGATATAATTAAGAAAATAAGGAAAAACAATATTGCTGTCATTAGTGAAATTGAATTCGCCTACAGGTATATAGGAGATAGTAAAGTGATAGCCATTACCGGTAGTAACGGCAAAACAACAACAACAGCATTAACTTTTCATATCTGTAAACTTGCAGGAAGAGATTGTGCTATGGTAGGTAATATAGGTTATTCATTTGCAAGACAGGTAGCAGAAGATCCAAAGCAACTTTATGTTGTAGAAGTAAGTTCCTTTCAATTGGATGACATTAAAACTTTTAAACCTGATGTTGCTGTTCTTACAAATATCACGGAAGATCATCTTGATCGCTACGGGTACGATGTAAAAAATTATATCAATAGCAAATTCAGGATCAGTGAAAACCAGCTTCCAACAGATGTATTTATTTATAATCTGGATGATGAAACAACAATGAACAATATTAATTCCTATCATATAAAGTCAACCAAAGCTCCCATAACTATGAGTAAAGAATTGCCACAAGGTGCGTATTTGATCAATGCAAAAATGCATCTCAAATGGAAGAGTGAAGAAATGCAAATGAGCGTTGAAGATTTTGCAATTAAAGGAAAACACAATCAATATAATAGTATGGCTGCAAGTATGGCCGCAACGGCAATAGATATCCGAAAAGAAAAAATCAGGGAAGCACTGCAAACTTTTGAGAGCCTGGAGCATCGCATGGAACCCGTGAGCACTATTAAAGGTGTTGAATTTATAAATGATAGTAAAGCAACTAATGTAAACAGTACCTGGTATGCGCTGGAAAGTATGACCAAACCCGTTATCCTGATACTAGGAGGTGTAGATAAAGGAAACGATTATAGCATACTTAAAGAAATGGTGAAAGAGAAAGTAAAAGCAATCGTATGCATGGGCACCGAAAACAGAAAAATACATGAGGAATTTGGTGATGTGGTTTCATTGATGGTAAATACTGAAAGCGCGCAGGAAGCAGTACAGGCAGCTTTTCATTTTGCAAATAAAGGCGATGTAGTATTGCTTAGCCCGGCTTGTGCCAGCTTTGATTTATTTAAGAACTACGAAGACAGAGGAATACAATTTAAACAGGCAGTAAAGAATTTATAAATTTTAATACAGCGCTGAAATAACAGCATTAATTAAATGGCAGAGCAAACAAATTTTAAATCACTTCTTTCCCCGGCCTTTAGTAATATGGGAGATAACCTGGTTAGTAAAACCAGGGGTGATAAAGTAATATGGGCAATCGTTATTATTTTAACGTTGGCCAGTTTACTGTTGGTGTATAGCAGCACTGGCTCTCTTGCCTACCGCATGAGTAAAAGTACAGAGAGTTACCTGTTCAAGCAGTTTGCATTTATCCTGCTCGGGCTTGTAATCATCTATTTCGCTCATCGCATAAATTATACGTTGTATTCGAGGGTGGCATTGGTGTTATTCCTCATCTCTATTCCTTTGTTACTGTACACATTATTATTTGGTGTTCAGCTGAATGCGGGTAGCAGATGGATCAAATTACCGGTGATAAATTTAACTTTCCAGACATCGGATCTTGCGAAGCTGGCCTTGTTCATGTACATGAGCAGGCTGCTTAGCCGTAAGCAAAATGTAATTAAAGATTTTAAAAAAGGCTTCTTGCCTATAATAATCCCAGTTGCAATTATTTGTTTGCTGATCGCTCCTGCAAACCTTAGTACTTCATTGCTGATAGCAGGAACCAGCATGATGCTGATGTTTATCGGACGAGTTAAAACAAAACATATTCTTGCTACCATGGGTATCGCCATGATACCTATTGCGTTGTTGCTTGCCATCGCCGTATCATCTTACGACAAACAAACGCATGAAACAAAAAAGTTGCCTGCGTTTATGGCAGCCGGCCGTATTCCAACCTGGATCAGCCGTATTCAAACATTTGTGTATGGAAGCAAAGAAGATGATAACGAAAAAAGCTACCAGATCAACCAGGCAAAAATTGCCATAGCCAATGGCGGATGGCTAGGCCGTGGTCCGGGAAACAGCCAGCAAAGGAATTTCTTACCACACAGTTACAGCGATTTTATTTATGCAATCATTATAGAAGAATATGGGTTAATTGGAGGAGCTATCATTCTGGCAATTTACCTGTTGTTCTTATACCGATGTATAAAGTTATACCGTAAATGTCCTTTTGCCTTCGGAGCTTTTCTGGCGCTGGCGCTCAGTTTTACACTGGTGATTCAGGCAATAGCTAATATGGGCGTTAACGTAAACCTGTTTCCAAATACGGGCGTAACCCTTCCGTTGGTAAGTATGGGCGGAAGCAGTTTTCTGTTTACCTGTTTAAGCATCGGGATTATATTAAGTGTTGCAAGAAATGTGGAACAACAGGAAGGTAAACAATCATTGGTAGTAGCTGAAACCGCAAAGGAAAATTTAGAATCATAAATTAATGACAAAGTGGTAGTGTGAGCTTGAGAATAACCTAATGTTGATTTGAAACCGGCGAAGGAATGGATAATAAAAATAATGATAAAATTATGAAGGCGCGACGCTTCATAATTGCTGGTGGAGGAACCGGAGGACATATTTTTCCGGCGATAGCGATTGCAAATGCAATTAAAAAAATTGAGCCGCAGTCCGTTTTTCTTTTTGTTGGCGCCAGGGGTAAAATGGAAATGGAGAAAGTGCCTCAGGCTGGGTACGAGATAAAAGGATTAACAATCGCCGGATTCAATAGAAGTTCTTTGATAAAAAATATTTCGTTGCCATGGAAACTGGTAAACAGCTTTTTCCAGGTTGCTCAGATCATGAAGGATTTTAAACCTGATGGGGTGATCGGTGTTGGTGGATACTCGAGTTACCCGGTTTTAAGGTATGCTCAAACAAAAGGTATCCCAACATTTATTCATGAAAGCAACTCCTTTGCAGGAAAGAGTAATAAGATTCTGGGCAAAAAAGCAACAAAAATATTTACAGCCATTGATGGAATGGAACAGTTCTTTCCAAAGTCGAAGATCATGGTTACCGGCAACCCGGTAAGAAAAATCATCGCTGAGAATAATATAGAAAAACAAGAAGCATTACAGCATTTTGGCTTTTCATCTGCTAAAAGAACTGTTTTAAGCGTGGGTGGAAGTCTGGGTGCAAAGAATATTAATGAGGCATTAAATAAAGATATCAACTTGTTTGAGCAAAATAATTTGCAGCTGATCTGGCAAACAGGGAAGCTATATCTGGAACAGGCTCTGGAACGGAGCAAAGGGAAAGATAATATTTATGTAAATGATTTTATCGGGCAAATGGAATTGGCTTACGCTGCTGCAGATATTATCATCAGCAGAAGTGGTGCGATGGCGGTGTCGGAGATTTGCCTTGTGCAGAAACCTGTACTTTTTGTGCCATATCCGTTTGCGGCTGAAAATCACCAGACAGTAAACGCACAAATGCTGGTAAATAAAAATGCGGCAATGATGATAAAGGATGCAGATGCGTACGAAAATTTAGTTCCTGCAATTGTCTCATTGTCGAAAGATGAATCATTGCAACAAAAATTGATAAAAAATATAAGCCCATTGGGAGTAAAAGAAGCAGACAGAATTATTGCAGAAGCAATTTTATCTATGTGCTAAAATAATGTTAGCGTTTAATATTGAAAGACTTTAAAAACATATCGTCAGTTTATTTCTTAGGTATCGGTGGCATTGGAATGAGTGCGCTGGCAAGGTATTTTAATAGCCAGGGAATTAAGGTTAGCGGCTATGATAAAACTGCCACAGTTTTAACAGCGCAGCTAGAGAAGGAAGGAATTGGTATTCACTTTGAGGATAACATTGCGCTCATTGACAAAACGGCTGAACTAGTGGTGTACACACCAGCTGTTCCCAAAGATCACAAAGAGTATAATTACTTTTTAAGTAATGGATACACTGTTTTAAAAAGAAGTGAAGTGTTGGGATTGATTACAGCAAATAGTTTTAGTATATGCGTTGCCGGTACTCATGGTAAAACAACAACCAGTGCAATGATTGCTCATCTGTTGAGGCATAGTGATTATGGCTGTAATGCATTTCTTGGAGGGATTGCATCAAACTATGATACTAATTTCTGGAGCAATGAAAAAAATGTGAGTGTAGCAGAGGCTGATGAATATGATAGAAGTTTTTTGAAATTAAGTCCGGATGTAGCGGTGATAACCTCGATGGATGCCGATCACCTGGATATTTACGGAACTGCTGAAAATTTACAGGATGCATTTATTTCCTTTTCAGCAAGAATAAAAGAAGGAGGATTGCTGATAAGTAAGTATGGATTAACAAGAAGTAGTGAATTTAAGGCATCAAATATGTTGAGCTACAGCCTGGGAGATACCAGGGCCGATACATATGCCGAAAATATAAGAATGGACAATGGCAGCTACATATTTAATGTTAAGATAAAAGGTAACGGATTAAACGACGTGCTGTTGAATATGGGAGGGATGCACAATGTAGAAAACGCTGTTGCGGCGATAAATGTTGCCAGGTACATCGGAATAAGTGATGATAAACTGAAAGCTGCAGTAGCAGCATTCAAGGGAGTGAAAAGAAGATTCGAGTATGTTATAAAGAATGAGAAGTTGGTAATGATTGATGATTATGCTCATCACCCGGAAGAATTAAGGGCATTGATCAATGGTGCGAAAGAGCTTTTTCCGGGTAAAAAGTGTACGGTTGTTTTTCAACCTCATTTGTTCAGTCGAACAAATGATTTTGCAGATGGCTTTGCTGAAGTACTAAGTATTGCAGATGAAGTTTTGTTATTACCCATTTACCCTGCAAGGGAATTGCCAATTGAGGGCGTTGTTAGTGAAATGCTGTCAGAAAGAATGACAATGAAAAACGTAAAAGTGGTAAGCAAAGAGCAATTATTACTGCAAATGAAGGAGATGATGCCGCAACTTTTAATTATCTGCGGAGCAGGCGATATTGATACAATGGTAGTACCGATAAAAAATATTTTGTTAGAAAACCATCAAACAAAAAATTAATAGTGAGTATTTTAAAAAAATATAACATCAAGGCTATTTTGTTAAATACCATGTGGGTGCTATTATCAGTTTGCGCTGTTGTAATTCTTGTATCAGCCGTTCATGTGAGTGATAAAAAACTTTGCAAAGGATTGGAGGTACATATTCACGGCGTCAGTAATAATTTTTTTATTGATAAGGCAGATGTTAGAAATGTGATAACCTCGTACGCAGGCAATAATATTACAGAAATAGAAACAGATGCTTTTAACCTGCAGGCAATGGAAGCTGAACTGAAAAAGGAAGTATGGATAAAGAATGCAGAATTATATTTTGACAACAATCGCGTTTTGCAGGCATCAGTAGAAGAAAGGGAACCTGTTGCCAGGATATTCTCTGCCGGTGGAAGTAGCTTTTATATTGATAATAGTTTAATGATCTTACCAATAAGTGATAAGATTTCTGCCAGGTTACCGGTATTCACCAGTTTTCCAACGGATACGAGGGTGTTGTCTAAAACTGATAGTATTTTATTGAAAGATGTAAGAAAGTTAAGCATGCTCATTCAAAAGGATTCATTTTTAATGGCGATGATAGACCAGGTAGATATTACGGCAAACCGTGGTTTCGAAATGATTCCAAAAATTGGTGATCAGCTGATCGTGTTTGGTGATGCAGATGATGCTGAACAAAAATTCGGGAAGCTGCAGCTATTCTATAAAAAAGTAATGCCGAAGTATGGCTGGAACAGGTATAGCATAATCAGCCTTCAATATAAAAACCAGGTAGTTGGAAAATTGAAAGGTAAGGATGATGTTTCTGCAGATTCTTTACGAACTGTTGAGATCATGCATGCCATTGCCATCAATGCTGCAAGAGCGGCCAGTGATTCTTTACAAACCATTGTTCAGGATAATGATAAAAATACTACCAGTGTTTCTATCATAGAACAGTCGATGGAAAGAGAAGATGAAAGCCTCGATGTGATCAATCCTTTTCAGAATCGTGCTGATGAGACTGTAGAAGCTCCTACCGCAGAAAAGCTATTGCCAAAGAATACAGCCGTTGTTAAAAAGCCTGCTGTTAAAATTGTTAAACCGGCAGTAAGGCCCTTACAGAAGCCAACAGTTAAAACTGTGAAGCCGAAAACTGCGCCTGTAAAACCGGCAACAAAACCAGCAACAAAACCGGCAACAAAACCCACATCAAAACCGGCAGATAAACCAAAAGTAATAATGCCGCCTAAAAATGATTATTAAAAAATTTAAAATATAAACAACAAACACACAAAACATACAACTATGAATCAGGAACAACCCATTATTGTAGGCTTAGATATCGGTACTACTAAAATTGCTGCAATAGCCGGCCGCAAAAATGAATTTGGTAAGCTGGAAATCCTTGGCTTTGGTAGGGCAAACAGCAATGGCGTACAGCATGGTATGGTGCTAAATATTGATCAAACGATCAAGGCCATCCAAACTGCACTCGAAAATTGCTATGCGTCTAACCCTAACCTTGAGATCAGTGAGGTTTATGTAGGAATAGCCGGTCATCATATTAAAAGTTTACAAACAAGGGGTGACATCGTTCGTCAGAATATTGAAGAAGAAATCAGCCAGGGAGAAATTGACCGCTTAATTGCCGATCAGTATCGTACTTATATTCCTGCCGGTGACCAGATCATCGATGTGATTCCACAGGAATTTACCGTAGATAATTTTCAGAATATACCAAACCCTATCGGATACAGCGGTGTAAAAGTGGGTGCTAATTTCCATATCATCACCGGCGATAAAAATGCTATCCGTAACATTAACAGGAGTGTTGACAAAGCCGGGCTAATAACCAAAGACCTTGTTTTGCAACCATTGGCATCTGCTGCTGCAGTAATGTGCGATCAGGACCTGGAAGCAGGAGTTGCTATTGTTGATATCGGTGGCGGAACAACTGATCTTGCTGTTTTTTACGAAGGTATTTTAAAGCATACCGCCGTTATTCCATTTGGAGGTGAAAATATTACCAATGATATTAAAACCGGTTTGGGTGTATTAAAAACCCAGGCAGAGCAAATGAAAATTCAATTTGGTAGTGCATTGAGTGATGAAGCAAAATCAAATGCTTTCATTACTATTCCTGGTTTACGTGGGATGGCTCCTAAAGAGATCTCTGTTAAAAACCTGGCAAATATCATCCAGGCACGTATGAGCGAGATCATGGATTTTGTAACCTATCATTTAAAACAGGTTGGATTAGATAACCGCATGCTGAATGGTGGTGTAATACTTACAGGCGGTGGGTCGCAGTTAAAACATTTACTGCAGCTAACCGAATACGTTACCGGCTTAAATGCAAGGATCGGATTCCCTAATGAGCATTTATCAGGTGGCCATATCGATGAACTTGCTAAACCAATGTACAGTACTTGTATCGGTTTAATATTGAAAGGCTACAATGATTATGAAAATAAGAATAAGCAACTGGATGCCAATTTTGTAAAAGTTGAAACAACAGGTATTCTTCAGGAAGCACCAGTGGCTGAAGAATTTGCTGGCGTTACTGAGGAAACGCTTCCTGAAAAAATAAAGTCCAGGAAAACCCTGAAAGGCTTTATGGATACTTTCAAAAACAACCTGATTGAAATGTTTAAGGAAGAAGAGGATACTAAGTTATAGTACCGCAAAAAAACAATATAGATAACACAACATACAAACAACACTTACTAACACACAAACTTACAGCCATGATACATTTTGATTTGCCTAAAGAACAATCCTCCATCATCAAAGTTATTGGTGTTGGCGGCGGCGGAAGCAATGCGGTAAACCACATGTTTTCGCAAAATATCGAGGGCGTAAACTTTATTATATGCAATACAGATGCCCAGGCAATTGCGTTAAGTAAAGTGCCAAATAAGATTCAGCTTGGGCCGCATCTTACACAGGGGCTTGGAGCCGGAGCAAATCCTGCAATAGGCAGGCAGGCAACAGAAGAAAGCCTCGAAGAAATAAAACGTATCCTGGAAGTAAATACCAAAATGGCATTCATTACAGCAGGTATGGGCGGTGGAACAGGTACAGGCGGAGCTCCTATCTTAGCTAAGATCTGCAAAGACCTTGGTATATTAACAGTGGGCATCGTTACAACCCCCTTTGCTTATGAAGGTAAAAAGCGCATTGCCCAGGCAGAAGAAGGAATAATGCTTTTGAAGAGCCATGTAGATACACTACTTGTGATAAGTAATGACAAACTTCGTCACCAGTTTGGAAACCTAAAAATGAAAGAAGCTTTTGCCAAAGCGGATAATGTATTAGCAACTGCAGCTAAATGTATAACCGATGTTATCAATAGTACCGGTCAGATAAATGTGGATTTTGCGGATGTATGTACTGTAATGAGTAATGGAGGCGTTGCCATTTTAGGAAGCGCATCTGCAGAAGGAGAGAACAGGGCACAACTTGCAATAGAAAATGCATTAACCTCACCTTTGTTGAACGACAATGATATCCGCGGTGCAAAATGGATATTGATCAATATCAATTCTGCAGAAGGGGATCATGAATTTACCATGGATGAAGTAGAAGTAATTCAGGATTACCTGTTGAAGCATGCAGGTGATGATACAGATGTTATACTAGGTTTGGGTTATGATAATACGTTAACTACAGAAATCAGCATTACCCTCATAGCTACTGGTTTTGAACACAAAGACCCATTTGCAAAAGAACCCAAAGCCGTTATTGCCAGCGATAAAATTGTTATGGAACTGGCAATGCCGCAACCGGTTCCAATGCAGGAAAAAACAATAGCCGCTACCGTTAGTGAAGCGAAGATAGAGGAAAAACAGCCTGAAATTATAATTGCAAAAGAGGAAGAAAAATTAGTTTTTTCATTAGAACCTGCCGTAGCAACTGAAGAAATAAAGGCGGAAGTAGCCGCAGAAATACCGGCAGCCACAACTGTAGAAATTACTCCGGAAGTAAAAGAAATTATAAAGCTGGCAGATCCATTTATGCCAACATTGTCTGAACCATCTATAGTAGAAATCCCTAGTAAAAATACTGTTGATAAATCGGCGGACGCACCGCAGTTTTTTGAAATATCTTCGGCCGCAGATCAGATCCCGGTAGTTGAATTTGATATGGAACAATTTCCACCTGCAACAGTAAAACCAAAACAAACTATTGCTACCGTTGAAGAAAAAAATAATGAAGATTTAAATAAAGAAGCTAGCAAGAATAGCTCCCTTTCGTCGGGGAGTTATTTGGCAAAGCCTGCGCAGATTTACGCGGAGGAAAAGCCGGCAATTCCAGAATCCAATTCGAACGAGGAACCACTGTCATTGCAGAAATCAGTGCGGGAAGACGAACCTGTTATTGAAATGCAACTGGTAGTTAAAGATTCCCAGAAAGCGGCGGAGGAGCAACCACCAATTGTACAACAGGCTCAGCCCATCATGATGTCGGCTGTTGAGGATACTGCAATGCAGGACGAAACAGAAGATCTAAGGCGCCGGGCTACTGAACGGATAGCGAAATTGCGAAACTTATCGTTTAACATCAACGCTTCCGATCCCAACAATGAGTTTGAAACGGTGCCAGCATACCTTCGCCGCAATATGGACATGACAAACCAGATTGCCGATGTAGAAAATTTTTACAGCAACTATACTGTAAAGTCAGACGAAAACAACCAGGCTGAAATAAGTACCATCAACACTTTTCTCGACGGAAAGAAACCAGATTAATATTGCAGGCAGTCATCTATCTGATGGCTGCTTTTTTATAACTATGTGTTTGTAATTATTGTTTGTATGTGGCCCCTTTCAATTGAAAGGGGTCTTTTATTTTATAAAGAAGTCAACTAATATAAAATTTAACTGTTTTCATATTTAGAATTTAACGCTTCAACCCCATCTTTGCTGATATAATAATACCAGCAATTTATTGATACCGTAACACAACTAGTTTATTATTAATATTAAACAATCAATTATGATTGCAGAAAAAGAAAAGGCCCAACTGGCTGTTGAAGTGATAGAGAAATTTGCTCCCTATATGGATCATTCAACAGAACAGTTTCATATCATGGGATTGATGATCACTCAATTCGGGACACTTATAGAATCTTTTGCCGACTTGCCAGATGATAAAAAGAAAGAATTCATGGCATTTATAAAAGTTTTTAATGACTACATTGAAACGGCAAGCGGCAATCATAACGAACTGAGGAGTTTTTATTCCTTTATGACACAAACCACCAATACGCTGATAGCAGAATTTAAAATTGCCATCGGAGTTACAGATTAACTGCTACTTACAGGTTCATTTATTTTGAATCTTTTTACTTTTTATTTCATTCATTTTACGTTTCTGTGTAACTTGTACGCCGAACTGGATAAATTTAAGTAAAATATTATAGTGGGAAAACACATCAATAAGGTAAGCGGTGCTGGTTTACTAATCGCATTAGGAATTATTTACGGAGATATAGGCACATCCCCACTATACGTTTTCAACTCCATTATTAAGGATAGAATAATTTCAAGGGAACTCATCCTGGGTACACTTTCACTCATCATCTGGACTATCACCCTTCAAACTACCATCAAATATGTTATTATGGTATTGCGGGCCGATAACAAAGGAGAAGGAGGAATTTTTTCACTTTTTGCATTAGTAAGGCGCAGGCGCAAGTGGCTTGTGATCCCCGCAATGCTGGGAGGAGCCGCATTGTTAGCTGATGGAATTATAACGCCTCCTATTTCTATAACCTCAGCTGTAGAAGGATTAAAGGAACTTCCCAGGTTTCATGAAATGGGAAAAGACACTGTTGTTTACATTGTATTAGCAATTATCAGCCTCTTTTTTTTCACGCAACAGTTTGGAACTTCTTCTATTGGAAAGATGTTCGGCCCTGTAATGAGCATTTGGTTTGTAATGCTTGCCGTATTGGGTATCATTCATTTAACGGACGATTTAACCATCTTACAGGCATTGAATCCATATTATGGTATTCATTTTCTATTTACTTATCCCGAAGGATTTTGGTTGTTGGGAGCAGTTTTTCTTTGTACCACAGGTGCGGAAGCCTTGTACAGCGATCTTGGGCATTGTGGAAGAGGGAATATCCGTATTTCCTGGATTTTAGTAAAAAGTTGCCTGCTGATTAATTATTTTGGACAAGGAGCTAGTTTGCTGAAGCATCATACCGGTACAATGATGGATGAAGTAACGAGGGAAACAGGCGGTATCAATGCTTTTTATGATCTCATGCCCCAATGGTTTGTTGTTCCCGGGGTTATCATAGCAACCTCTGCAGCAATTATTGCCAGCCAGGCGATGGTTTCTGGTTCGTTTACCCTGATTAATGAAGCGATTCGGTTAAATCTATGGCCAAAAATGAGAATCAGGTATCCATCTGAAGCAAAAGGTCAGATTTTTATACCGGGAATGAATATGTTGTTGTACCTGGGTTGTGTAGGTGTGGTGCTCTACTTTCAGGAATCTGCCAGGATGGAAGCAGCCTACGGATTAGCTATTATTACAACGATGCTGATGACCACGATCCTTTTTGCAAATTACATGGTGTTACACCGTGTAGCATCTGTTCTTATTTATCTGTTCCTGATTGTTTATTTCATAGTAGAGTTTTCATTTTTAGTTGCCCTGATGGATAAATTTATACATGGAGGTTATATTACCTTGATGATAGGCTTTATTATGTTTGCGATCATGTATGTATGGTTCAGGGCCAGGAAAATAAAGAACAGGTACGTGGAATTTGTTCGGGTTGAAGAATATATTCCAAAACTTGAAGAATTAAGTAATGACTTTTCTGTTTCAAAATGTGCTACGCATCTTGTATACCTAACGAGTGCAAATAACCCAAAAGAAATTGAGCATAAAATTATCTATAGTATACTGAGCGGCAAACCAAAACGTGCAGATATTTACTGGTTCATACATGTGGACACGTTAGATGACCCTTATACAAGTGAATATACCGTAGAGCATATTATTCCAAATGATATAATCAGGGTAGAATTTCGCCTGGGTTTCAGGATGCAGCCAAGATTAAACCTGATGTTTAAAAAAGTTGTTGAAGACCTGGTTGCAAACCGTGAGGTGAATATTACCAGTCGTTACGAAAGCCAGCAGAAAAATAATATGGTAGGAGATTTCCAGTTTATAGTTATGGAAAAATTTATGAGCCAGGATAATGAACTTCCGTTTTTTGAAACATTGGTGATGAAAGCTTATTTCTGGTTAAAACATTTCAGTGTAAGCGAGGAGCGCAGTTTCGGACTGGAGCAAAGCAATGTGGCTATTGAGAAATTTCCGTTGGTGGTTGCGCCTGTTAGTAAACTGAAGTTGAAGCGCACCTGGGAAAATGAAGAGGAGTACTAATTTATCGATATGTTATCTATCAGTGTAGAAGCACTTCAAGCTAAAATGAGCGCAGGTGAACCCATTCAGTTAATTGATGTAAGGGAAACGTTTGAACATGATCAGTTTAACATAGGCGGACAGTTAATTCCACTGGCTGATATTCTGCAACATCTATCATTCATTGCTACAGACAAACCTGTGGTACTTTATTGTGAAAAGGGTATCCGAAGCCAGATTGCTATTCAGCGGCTTCTGCAAAAAAATAATTTTACTAACCTTTATAATCTTTCCGGTGGCCTTGCCAGGTGGAGAAAAATGCAGAGTGGCGATAATACTGCTACTGCAATTTGATCTGGTTTGTAACTTTAGTTAACCTATCTTGATGTAAAGCCTTCTTTCTATTGAATCACGTTTTGTTATATATTATTGGAGCATATGTGCTGTTACTGTTGATCACTTACCTGATACAGGAACGTTTTATTTTTAAGCCTGAGAAACTGAAGCAGGATTTTATTTATAAATACGATACTCCTTTTAAAGAATTGTTTTTTGATGTGGAACCAGGCGTTCGCATTAACGGGTTACATTTTACAGTTAAAAATCCGCATGGGCTTATCCTGTATTTTCATGGAAATAGCAGGAGCATTAAAGGGTGGGCCAGATATGCAAAGGATTTTTTCAGGTATAATTATGACGTAGTGTTAGTAGACTACAGGGGATTTGGAAAAAGTACCGGCAAAAGAACAGAAAAGCTGATGTTCAGTGATATGCAGTTTGTGTATGATACGTTAGCAGTGCAATACAGCGAGCACCATATCATTGTATATGGAAGAAGCCTGGGTAGCGGATTTGCTGCAAAAATTGCCAGTGATAATAAGCCTCGCTATCTCATCTTAGATGCACCTTTCTTTAGTTTTAAAAATGTGGTAGAACGCTTTCTGCCGATTATTCCTACACGTTATGTTTTAAGATTTCATTTGCGTACAGACAAATGGATTAGGCATGTAAACTGTCATACCTATATATTACATGGAACTAAAGACTGGCTGATCCCGATCAGTAACAGCGAAAAATTGCAGGCAATCAGTCCAAGAAAGATAACTTTGATTAGGATAATAGGAGGAGGCCACAATAACCTGCCAACATTCCCCCAGTATCATAATATAATCAGGGATATTTTGGGAGTGTGAAAATGAATTTAATAAACCAGTTTTTTGCAACATTGTTATATTAGTTAGAAATGAAAAAAAAGCGCATATTCTTTATACTGAAACTTGTGATTATTGTATACTGTAGTATCGGTATTGCTTTATATTATTTTCAGGATAAATTATTATTTCATCCTAAAGCTTTGCATGCAGATCATGTATTTACTTTCAAAATTCCATTTACTGAAGTGAATATTCCTGTAAATAAAACCGATACTATAAATATGGTAAAATTCCTTCCTGCTGTTACACCAAAAGGATTAGTACTCTATTTTCATGGTAATATGGAGAACGTAGCGCATTATGAATATTGTGTTCCTGCGTTTACTGATAAAGGTTATGAGGTATGGATGCCCGATTATCCGGGATTTGGAAAAAGTACAGGAGTAAGAAATGAAAAGAAGCTTTATGATCTTGCATGGCTGGTGAAAAAATTGGCTATGACTAAATACCACAGCGATAGCATTATTATCTACGGGAAATCACTGGGTACAGGTATTGCAGCCTATGCCGCTTCAGGTTCAAACTGCAAACAACTGATTTTGGAAACACCTTATTACAGTATTCCAAACCTGTTTCATCATTATGCTTTTATATATCCTACTTCTGCCATGGCCAACTACCAGATCCCAACCTGGAAGTTCCTGGAAGATGTAAAAGCTCCTGTCATAATTTTTCATGGAGATGCTGATAAAACTATTCCATATAGTTGTGCAGAAAAATTAAAAAAATCATTGAAGCCTGAAGATCGCTTCTTTTCGATTGAAGGTGGCGGACATAACAACCTCGCTAAATCAAACATCTATAAAAAAGTGATGGATTCTTTATTGCTTCAGTAACTACAATTCAGTTAGCATTACTTTGCCGGATGTTATTTTCAATTTGTAAGATGCACCAACTTTAAGTGCGAGGTTTTCATTACTGTGACTAACCGGAAAATCAAAGCAAACCGGAAAATCATAATCAGCTATCACTTCACTGATCACTTCATAAATTGTTTTGCCAAATGGCCGCGTAGTATCTTTCATATCAGTGAAGCCTCCAACGATCAGCCCTGCAATTTTATCAAATTTTCCGCTTCTCTTTAACTGGTAAAGCATGCGGTCTATATTGTACAGGTATTCACCTACATCCTCTATAAAAAGTATTTTATTTTTAGTATCGTAGTCAGAAGCTGTACCAATAATATTTGCCAGTAAAGAAAGATTACCACCGGTTAAGATACCGGCAACTGTTCCTTTTTTATTGTTGAGATGCGTGGCACATTGATACCTGGCTTTTTTCCCTTTCAACGCATTGTGAAGTGCATCGATGTACGGTGCTGCTTTTTCAATGTCGTTAAAAGCTGCGGCCATAGGTGCATGCAGGGAAGCAATCTTATAATTTGATAATAAGTGGTTATGCAATACCGTTATATCACTGTATCCGATCAGCCATTTGGGATACTTTATAAATTTTTTAAAATTTAGTTTGTCGATGATTCTGCTCATTCCGTATCCTCCACGGCCAAACAGAATCGCATTTATACTGCGATCATCGAGCATGGCTTGAAGTTCATCCAGCCTTTCCTCATCAGTACCGCTAAAATAATTGGTTGAATTGCTGCCAAGTGTTTTCCCTACCATAACTTCAAAACCCCATTGTTGCAATGTACTGATACAGGTTGCTGCATTTGCTGCAGGCATGTAACCGGCAGGGCAGGTGATGGCAATTGTATTGCCGGCTTGCAAATAGGCTGGTATTTTTATCATAATAAATTTCGTGCGCAGGGTAAATGAATGCTATTTTAAAATGCGGATGATGTTCAAAATAGCAAGCCTGTTATTCCTTCAGCTACCTGTATCTGTAAATTAATTCCTTAACGGTTTTCCTGTTTTCAATATGCTCTGAATTCTTTCTAGTGTTTTCTTTTCACCTGTAAGGCTAAGAAATGCTTCTCTTTCAAGATTGAGCAAATATTGTTCGCTAACCAGCGTCTGTTCGCTAAGGTCGCCGCCACACATCACATAAGCCAGTTTTTTAGCCACCGTTACGTCGTGATCGGTAGCGTAATTTCCTCTCCACATTCCATTGATACCTGCATGCATGGCGCCCAATACAGAGCGGCCGAGCACTTTAATATCAGTACGTTGAACCGGCATTATATAACCATCATCAAAAATATTGATCACAGCCTGTTTAGCCTCAGCTATGCGACGGGAAGGATTAAGGGTTATTTTATCATTCCCTTTTCTGTAAATACCCATATCAAACGCCTCATGTGCTGAAGTGGCAACCTTGGCAGTTGCGATGTTTAGAAACCTGTTTTGTAAAGTGATTGTTTCGGGTTCGCCGGGATGCATTTCATCAGCTGCTCTTAAAACAAATTCTTTCGTTCCGCCGCCACCAGGTATTACGCCAATGCCAACTTCTACTAATCCGGTATAGGTTTCTGCAGCAGCAATAACTTTGTCTGCATGCAGGCATATTTCACATCCACCACCTAAAGCCAGTCCATGAGGGGCAAGTACAACAGGTATCGATGAATAACGAACCCGCATCATTGTATTTTGAAACAGCCTGATAGCCATATCTATCTCATCATAATCCTGTTCTATCGCCAGCATAAAGATCATGCCCACATTGGCACCTGCACTAAAGTTAGCGCCTTCGTTTGCAATAACCAGTCCTTTGTATTTTTCTTCCGCTAAGGCGATAGAACGTTGTATGCCATCCAAAACCTCGCCACCAATACTTCCCATTTTTGTTTGCCATTCTAATCCCAACACATCGCCACCAAGATGATAGGTACGGCAGGCGCTATTCTTCCACACTGTTTCATTTTCAAAATTTTTCATTACAATAAATGCTTCTCCGCCCGGCATTGCTTTGTAAATTTGTGAAGTAACGTCGTAGTATAAACGCTTTCCATTCTCAACTTTATAAAAAGTCTTATTTCCTTTTAAGATCATTTCATCAATCCACGGCGCTACGGTATAACCGGCAGCTTTTAATGCTTCAGTTGTTTTGGCAACACCCAATACATCCCAGCTTTCAAATGCTCCGATCTCCCAGCCAAAGCCGGCCATCATAGCATCATCAATCCTGAAAATCTCATCGCTGATCTCCGGTATTCTGTGCGAAATGTAAGAAAAAAGGGCATAGTGAAATTGACGATAAAATTCTCCGGCTTTATCCTGGCCTGCCACGAGCGCTTTCAGCCTTGGCTTCAACTCCTCTATTTGTTTAGCAGCTTCAAGTGTGGCAAACTTTGGTTTTTTTCGCGGTTCATATTCCATCGTACTTAAGTTAAGCACCTGGATATCTTTATTACCGTCGGCTGTCTTTACTTTTTTAAAGAATCCCTGGCCAGTTTTATCTCCCAACCAGTTATTGTCTATCATTTTATTAAGCCAGGCAGGAATATTAAATTGTTCTCTTGCTTCATCCTGTTTGCAATTTTCGAATACACCTTTTGCTACTTTAACCAATGTGTCAATTCCCACTACGTCTGCCGTTCTGAATGTAGCAGATTTTGGTCTGCCGATAACCGGTCCGGTAAGCGCATCAATTTCGTCAACACTCAACTGCAATTTTTCCATCGCATTCATAATAGCCATCATTCCAAAAACACCAATACGGTTAGCAATAAACGCAGGTGTATCCTTACATAGAACAGTAGTTTTACCGAGATATAAATCGCCATAGTGCATTAAAAAATCAATTACATCCTGATCTGTAAAAGGCGTTGGAATTATCTCCAGTAAACGCAGGTAACGTGGAGGATTAAAAAAATGGGTACCACAAAAATGTTTTTTAAAATCATCTGACCTTCCTTCTGCCATCAGGTGAATAGGAATACCCGAAGTATTGGAACTTACGATAGAACCCGGCCGCCGGTATTTTTCTACTTCAGTAAAAATTGCCTGTTTAATATCAAGCCGTTCTACTACCACTTCAATGATCCAATCTGCATCAGCAATATCTTTCATGTTATCTGTAAAGTTGCCGGTAGTTATTTTCTTAATTACGTCTTTATGGTAAACAGGCGATGGATTAGATTTAATAGCTGCAGTAAGAGCGTCGTTCACAATTTTATTTCTCAATGCCGGCTTAGCATCTTCCGGAACATCTTTTGGAACAATATCCAATAACAAAACTTTTAATCCAACACCGGCAAAATGTGCCGCAATCCGGCTTCCCATTACTCCGCTTCCTAAAACCGCTATTTTTTTGATATTTCTATTAGACATAAAATTTTAGTTAGTTAAACAACTATTTTAGTTCGAAGATAGTTTTTATGCGTGAAATACGGATAATATATATGGCATTGTGCATACTTTAACTGCATGGAATATCGTTGATACATGATTGAGTATCATTAAACAAAAACATAAAAAATTGCGCCTGAATTATAAAAATTGTTAATGTGAATGTGAAAAAAAGCAACAATCCTGTAATTTGTTTGCTTACAATAAGAACCGATCCAAACAAAAACCTATGAAAGAACTTAACAGCTTACGGGCAAAATTACCAGAAGCCAAACTTACTGTGAGCTATAAAGCACCAGCTTCGCTGGATGTTTTCTTAAGCGGTTTACCAGATGCGGTAATAGTAACCGACCCACATTTTATCATTAAGGGATTTAATCATGCGGCAGAATCATTCTTTGGCCATCCGGCTTCTTATTACATAGGCACAGTGCTGGAGAAATTTATAGCTTTTGAATTTCGGAATACCAGCAGGGAAAATGCCATGAAAGAACTTTTTGAAAATGGTATTTGGAATGGGCACATCATTTTAAGAAGAGTAAATAACCAGGAATTTATTTTCAACGCCAATGTTTCTTTGCTGTATGATGAACATGATCAGGTAAGTTCTATCGTTTTTGTTAACCATAATATCACCGAGGAAGAGCAACAGGAGAAGAAATTTGAATCTGTTAAAAATAAATTTGAAATAGTTGTAGAATCGTTGTCTGAAGGCGTAATGCTGATCAACCAGGATGGTAGCATCGATGCTACCAATCAAAAGGCTGCAGAGATTTTAGGAGTGGCACAGGACAAAATGAAAGGAGTAAATATTAAGGAATCGCAGTGGAATTCTATCAGGGTAGATGGAACTGTTTTTCCTGCCGACGAATTTCCTGCACTGGTTTCTTTAAACACCGGGGCAGAAGCCAACGATGTGGTAATTGGAATTAAAAGTGAGTTAGGCGAGAGAATATGGCTTTCTATAAATTGCCGCGCAATTTTCAAAACAGGTAAACTGCTTCCCGAAGCGGTTGTTGTTTCTTTTAAAGATATTAGCAAAGAAAAAAATGCCACAGAGCAATTACAAGAAAGTGAGTTGTTGTTCCGGAGTTTTATGAGCAACACACCCACACTGGGATGGATATACGACGAAGATGGTTGCCTTATTTACGGTAATCCGCTTTTTATTGAATGTGTTGGATTAAGTGATTCAGCTATTGGAAAAAGCCTTGATGATATTTCATCGCCTGAAGTGGCAGAAAAAATGAAGGCAAGAAACATTGAAGTGTTGAATACCGGTGAATCAATGATCACAGAAGATGAGTTAATCCTTGAAGATGGCACCAAAAAACATTTTCTCGCAAACTGGTTTCCGTTACCAGGTAAAACAAAAAGATTAATTGGTGGCCATGCGATAGATATCACTGATAAAGTGCAGGCCAATGAATATATTGGAAAAATGCATGAACGGTTTACCTATGTGGTAAATGCAAGTTCTGATGCTATCTGGGATCTTGATCTTACCACAAATGAGATTTATCGTAGCGATGCATTTAGTGATATTTCAGGATACAATAAGGATGAAATTAAACCAACTTTAGATTGGTGGTTTCAAAAGATTCATCCTGACGATAAGGATAGGGTTAATAGTAAAGTGGAAACTGATCTTGCCAATCATTCTGTTAACTGGGAAGATGAATATCGTTTTCAACATGCCGATGGAACTTTCCGATATATTCATGACAAGGGATTTACGATTTATGAAAATGGCAAGGCTACAAGGCAAATTGGATCCATGCAGGACATCACAGAAAGGAAGAAGCTTGAAAGCCAGCTTTTGCTGGAACAGGTGCAGAAACAAAAACTCATAAACCAGGCTACGATTAATGCGCAGGAAGAAGAAAGAAACAGGATCAGCGGAGAATTACACGATAATGTAAATCAATTGCTAATCAGCTCCAGACTGCATATTGGCGTTGCGAAAAATAATCCCGAAAATCAAACAGAATTATTAGATAAGGCTACAGAATATTTATTAATGGCTGTAGAGGAGATTCGGGCTTTAAGTAAAAGGATGAATTCTCATATTGTTGCTGCTGTTGGATTAGAAGAAAGTATTGCTGATATCACTTTCAATATGCAAAAAATAAACAACATCATTGTTAATGCAGAGATAGATAAGTCCCTCATTGGTAAACTTTCAGAGGCGCAGCAATTAATGGTATTCCGGATAGTGCAGGAACAAACTAACAATATAATTAAGCATGCTGCAGCAACCGAAGTTGGTATTTCTTTAAAAGAAATTGATAATAATATTCAACTAATAATAAGTGATAATGGGGTGGGTTTTTGCAAAGAATCCATGAAGAGAAAAGGTTTGGGATTCGTGAATATTTTTAACCGAATTGATGCTTATAATGGCAAGGTTGATATTGTTACTTCACCCGGCAATGGCTGTTTACTCGATATCACTTTTCCTGTATCAGCCTAATTTTAATTCTTTAATAAATAAAGGCCTTGTTAGCGATAACAAGGCCTTTATTAAATCTACATCACTATCTTTTATTCTGTAAAATATTCATCTCCCGTTGCGTTTATATAACCACTCTTTCCTGACGCTGTTTTAACCAAAAGGTAATTACCTGTATTCAGCATTTTTATTTCTTTGTACTTGGGTTGAATTACGCTGTTGTCCATAAAATAAAATCCACGGTTGTTATTATCTCCGGTAATTACAAATCCACCGGCATCATCATAGCTGATATCTGAATAACCTGTAGAAATGATATTCTCGTTGGCAATATTCTTAACATACGTTTTACCATCTTTCTTTATGATAACATATTGTTTGCCATCATGGCCGTGAACTATATTTAGGTTTGTATATTCCGGAGCTATAGACATCTTGCCATCAGGCATCATTACGCCATACATGCCGCCCTTATTTACCTCAAGATAAGCTGAGGAACCATGCCTGTTAATTTTTATTGCATTGTATTCAAACGGAACAATAGTTTCAAACTTACTATTGAATACACCATAACGGTCACCCTTAACAGCAACGTAAAAAGTCTCATCATTTCCATCTATTTTATAATCATCTACAATTTTATCAAAAAGGCCATTATTGTTTGGTAAGCTATAGATTTTTTCTTTCACAACTGTTTCGATGGCTGTTCTGTTTTCTGCCGCGGCACTTTCATTAATTGCAGGACATTGTGGCATTCTGGTTCCTTTAGTATTAATGCAAATCTCATATCCGTCTGCCTGTATAGAGGCACCGGCAAACAGTACACTATCACCACCTGCTTTTGCAGAATTTGGCATATATCCTTTTCTAAATGGTTTTGCTACTGTGAATTTGGCCGGAATTACCAGTTTTCCCTGCTTGTTTATATAACCATATTTGGTTCCGATCTTAACACTGGCATAGCCTTCAGAAAACCAGTTAACTTCGTTATATTTTGGTGCAATTACTACTTTTTTGTCTGCTGTTGCGTAACCCCATTTGTCGCCGGATCTATAAGGAATCATCGACATATCGGGAATCTGTGCAAAACTGTCAATTGACATTAATAACATTGCTGCAAAAAGAAATTTCTTCATCATAAAAAGGTCATTTGTTTAAATAGATTAAACAAATATTCTACCAATTGCATGCATGCTGTATAAGTCAATTTTTTATATATGAGATAACGAACATTTACAAACTAAGGTTGCAAGTGGGGAAAAAAATGGGCAATGGGGAAAGTTTAGCTGATTGAATAATAACGCAAAAAAGGAAGCCGTTATGGCTTCCTTACTTATTTAACTTAAAAAAGAATTTAACTAACTGAACTACCGTTATCAGCTGTTTCATCGGGGTTTACAAAAATAAGTTTGCCGGCTTTATTTTCAGCCATTAAAATCATTCCATTGCTTTCGATACCACGCATTTTTCTCGGGGCAAGATTGGTAACTACTACCACTTGTTTTCCAATGATCGCCGCAGGCTCAAAGTGAAGAGCAATGCCACTTACAATCGTACGTGTTTCAAAGCCGAGATCTACTTCCAATTTGAGCAACTTATCAGCTTTTTCAACTTTTTCGGCAGCGGTAATCGTACCTGTTTTGAGGTCAATTTTTGCAAAATCATCAAACTGAATTTCAGTTTTCTGTTCTGGTAACGCCGCTGCTATTGTTGGTTGGGTGTTTTCAGTCGTCATGGTTGTGTTTTTAATTAATCCGCTTTTTAATTTATTTACCTGTGTAGTTATTTCTTCTTCCTCTATTTTTCTAAATAATAATTGTGGTTCACGTAAACTATATCCCACACTTAGCAATTTTATTTTTCCGGCATTTTCCCAATCCAACATCTTTTCCACTACTTTCATCATCCCCATCATTTTTTTTGCAGTAGTTGGTAAGAAAGGATTAATTAAAATGGCCAGGTTAGCGGTTAGTTGCAAACAAAGATGGAGACAGTTGTCAATAGATTGTTGTGCTTCTTTTGTTGGCTTACCATCTTCTCCAATTTTTTTTGCTACTATCCAGGGTTCTTTTTCCTGCATGTATTTATTTCCTTTCCTGCTGAGGTCGATCACTTCAAATAAAGCGTCTCTGAATTTATAGTCTTCCAGTAACTGCTCAATTTTTGTTTTTGCGTTTTTTATGTCTTCAATAAGCGCTTTGTCTTTTTCATCTATGATGGCTTCATGCAAAGTGGGTACTTTACCGCCGCATAACTTGTGCATGAGCACCCAGGTGCGATTTACAAAATTGCCAAAAATGCTAACCAGTTCACTATTGTTTCTATCCTGAAAATCTTTCCAGGTAAAATCATTGTCTTTTGTTTCAGGAGCATTGGCGCACAAAACATATCGAAGTACATCTTCGCAGCCAGGGAAATCGTTGATGTATTCGTGTACCCAAACTGCCCAGTTTCTGCTGGTAGATACTTTTTCTCCTTCAATATTTAAGAATTCATTTGCCGGAACATTGTCTGGTAGAACAAAATTGCCATGTGCTCTTAACATTGCCGGGAAAATAATGCAATGGAATACGATATTGTCTTTTCCAATAAAATGCACCAGTTTGGTATCGGGCTGGCACCAGTAATCTGCCCATTGCTCAGTTAATTCTTTGGTGGCGCTGATGTAGCCGATGGGTGCATCAAACCATACATACAACACTTTTCCTTCAGCATTTGGTAAAGGCACTTTAATGCCCCAACTACTGTCTCTCGTCATTGCCCTGCTCTGTAAACCGCTATCCAGCCAGCTTTTGCATTGCCCATAAACATTATTTTTCCATTCTTTGTGTCCTTCAAGAATCCATTCTTTTAACCAGGCTTCATAATTTTGCAAAGGGAAATACCAATGAGTAGTTTTCTTTTTTACAGGTGTTGCATCGCTTAAAGCGCTTCTTGGATTAATAAGTTGTTCCGGAGAAAGTGCACTTCCACATTTTTCGCACTGATCGCCGTAGGCACTTGTATTAGAGCAAACGGGACATGTACCTACAATATACCTATCTGCTAAAAAGGTACTAGTAATTTCATCATAATACTGCTCAGATTCTTTTTCTTCAAACAAACCATCATCGTACAATTTTTTGAAGAATGCAGCAGCCGTGTCATGATGTATTTTGTTTGATGTGCGGGAATAAACATCAAATGAGATTCCCATTTGCTCCATGCTTTGTTTTATGATTGCATGAAATTTATCTACTACCTGTTGCGGTGTGATGCCTTCCTTCATTGCACGGATGGTGATGGGCACACCGTGTTCATCACTGCCTCCGATGAATTTCACATCTTTTTTGCGACTTCTTAAATATCGTACATAAATATCTGCGGGCAAATAACAGCCTGCGAGATGACCAATATGTACGGGGCCATTTGCATAAGGTAAAGCAGCTGTTATTAAGTATCTTTTTGGATCGTTCATTGCGCTGCAAAAATACCTAAAGCAACGGCAATACCCAAACAATCGATATAATCCTTTATTCCATTGACTATTATTGGTAGATATGCTTATTTGCGGCGCCCGCAAAATTTTACAAATTCATCGGAAATGAGTAACAGAACAAGAAAATAACATATGGTAATATGTTGTATAGAAATAACGGTTATAAATACTTAATCTACTGCATCTTTTGTCCATCTGGAATTTTCTGTTTTAAATCAAGAGGGGTTTAATAAAGTTTAATTGCTTTTGCATTGGCCTGCTGTAGACGGGTCGATAGATTTTTTTTAGCCAATTTAATAAAATTTATTTTATATCTGGCGCTTGTCTGTTAATTTTACGTATGACAGTTGAGGAACAAATCAAGGATCATTTTTTGAATGGGCACGAGCATTTTCTGCGTAATGTTTCAGTTGATTGTATCATATTTGGCTTTCATGAAGATGAACTAAAAGTATTGCTGCTGAAAGTAAAATATGATTCCCGATGGGCGCTACCAGGTGGTTTTATTATGAAAGAGGAACATATGGACGAAGCTGCAAAGCGAATCCTGAAAAGCCGAACCGGACTGGATGATATTTTTATGCAACAATTTCATGTATTCAGCCAGCCGGAAAGAACTAGCAAAAGTTTTCCCATGCAGTTTCTTAAGAACTCGGGAATTGAATTGGAGAATAGTTGGATGTTTGAGCGTTTTATATCAGTTGGTTATATGGCCCTGGTAGATTTTACCCGCGTAAAGCCTGTGGTAGATGGGTTTTCAGAGGCCTGTACCTGGTTCAACATTCATTCCATTCCGGAAATGATCCTGGATCATGAGCTTATTTTGAAGAAAGCCCTGGAAAATCTGCAATTGCAGCTAAACTATCATCCTGTAGGCTACAATCTATTGCCAGCAAAATTTACAATGCCGGAGTTGCAGAAGCTTTATGAAACTATTTTAGATAGAAAATTAGACCGCAGAAATTTTCAACGTAAAATAGTAGGAACAGGCATTTTGAAAAAAATTAGCGAAACTAAGAACGGCGCATCACGTAAAACTCCCTATCTATATAAATTTGATCTACGTAAATACCAGCAAGCGTTAAAAAGTGGAATGGGTTTCGAATTGTAATATTTTAACCTTATTAAGCTTACCTGTGCAGATAAGTTTAAACATTTTAAGCAATGAACAGGAAACATTTTATCAACTCATTTTTGCCGCTTGCAGGAGTTATTGCCTTACCAGGTAGAGGTTTGCAGGCAACTGATGAGGATGAACTTAACCTTCCGGCAATAGTACCTCAAAATTTGAAAGTTGGAGATGAGATCGCAATAACCTGTCCTGCCGGCTTTATAAGCCTCGATGCTATTCAACCTGCTGTAAATAAAATGAAGGAATGGGGCTTTAAGGTAAGGCTAGGAAACGCTATCGGCAAGCGAGATAACAGTTTTGGCGGAACAGATCAGGAACGCCTGGCAGATTTACAGCAATTGATGGATGATAAAAATGTAAAAGCGATTATGTGTGCCCGTGGTGGTTATGGATTAGTGCGGATAATTGATCAACTTAATTTTAAAAAACTACTTCTATATCCTAAATGGATCATTGGTTTTAGTGATATAACGGTTATGCATAGCCATCTTAACAGGCAGTATAATATGGCGAGTATCCATTCCAAAATGTGTAACAGTTTTCCCGACGATTGGAGTTTGGCAGACCAGGTTCAACAGGAGAGCATAGAGTCTATCAGAAAATGTTTAACAGGCGTTAAAATGAAATACACTACATTACCAAATGCAGGCAATAGGATGGGAACAAGTAAGGGAAGATTGGTTGGAGGGAACTTGAAAACAATTGAGAGCCTGGCGGGAACTAACAGCAGCATGAATACCAGAAACAGGATCTTGTTTCTGGAGGATACAGGTGAATACCTTTATAATATTGACAGAATGTTCTGGAACTTAAAGCGCAGTGGAAAGTTGAGTGAGTTAAACGGTTTGATCATAGGCGGATTTAAGATAAAAAAAGATGATGAAGGAGAAGAGTTTGGAAGAACCCTGGAACAGATTGTGCTGGAGAAAGTGGCAGCGTATAAATACCCCGTATGCTTTGATTTTCCTGTTGGCCACCAGAAAAATAATTTTGCTTTAAAATGTGGCGTGATACATTCTTTTAAAGTAACATCAGCAGAAGCATTGCTGGTAGAACTATGAATGCGATAACACGGCATAAACAAATATTCGGACAGTTTTTATTTCTTACTTTTAGCCCTTTCAAAAAAATCAATTCATGAAAAAAAGTATTATTTTTTTATTAGTTTGTTTCCTCAACAGTATTGTTATTGGGCAGCAAAAAATGTTAAGTATGGAAGATGCTATGCTTAATGCCCGCACAACTTTAGCGCCTGAAAATCTCCGCCAGTTGCAATTTATAAAAGGTACAAATGAGTACGTGTATCTTAAAAAGGATGATGCGGGGGATATATTTGTAAAAGGAGATTTTAAATCCGAAACTGAGTATGTAACGCTTAAGAGGTTCAACGAAAAATTAAAAGCAGCCGGTTTAGATAGCATGAAATCGCTTCCTCCAATTCAATTCAACAGTGATAAATGGATTGTAAATATTAAAGGGCTGAAATATTCCTTCAATCCTCTAAACAATGATTATAAAATTGTCATTAATAAGGCAATTGCAAGTAAACAAAATATTGAAGAAAGTTCCGCTGGCTATGTTGCATACGTAGACAGTTTTAATTTATACGTTACCAAAGAAGGCGTGTCAAAAAAAGTTACAGAAGATGGAAGCCGTGATATTATTTATGCTTCTTCTGTTCACCAAAGTGAATTTGGTATTACTAAAGGAACATTCTGGAACAATAACGGAAATTTACTGGCTTTTTACAGGATGGATCAAAGTATGGTGCCAGATTATCCAATCATTGATTGGACACAAAGACCAGCTAAAGTTGAGAATATACGGTATCCAATGGCTGGAGATAAAAGTCACCACGTAACCCTAGGGATTTACAATCCAGCTACTAATTCGGTTGCCTGGATAAAAACACAAGGGCCGGCAGAACAGTATCTTACCAATGTTAGCTGGAGTGCAGACGACAGATATGTGTACATAGCAGTGCTTAACAGGGCCCAAAACGATATGTGGCTAAACCAATACGAAGCAGCTACCGGAAATTTTGTAAAAACACTTTTCGAGGAAACAGATAACAAGTATGTGGAACCGTTAGTGCCAATGCTTTTTGTAAAGAATAATCCTGGACAGTTTATATGGCAAAGTAAAAAAGACGGATGGAATCATTTATATCTGTATAATGCTGATGGTACTTTAATAAGGCAGCTAACCGGAGGCCAGTGGGAAGTTTTGGAAGTGAAAGGATTTGATGCTAAAGGAGAAAACCTCTTTTACATCTCTACCGAAGAATCGCCGATTACAAAAAATCTGTACCAAGTAAACCTTAAAACGGCTAAAAATAAAAGAATTACAGAAGGAGAATTTTTACACAACGTGAGTGTAAGCAGTGATGGAAGTTATGCGATTGATAATTTTAGTGGTCCACAAAATCCAAAAACGATACGACTAATAGATGTTAAATCTGGCCAATCAAAATTATTATTACAATCCAAAAATCCATTGGAAGGTTTTAGTCTGGGTAAGATGGATATTTTTAAGATTAAGAATAATGAAGGAACAGAACTTTATTGCAGGCTATTTAAACCTGCAAATTTTGATGAAACAAAAAAGTATCCTGTTATCGTTTATTGGTATGGCGGCCCTCATGCGCAGCTCATTCTAAATGGTTGGAATGGTGGAGCAGGTGATTATTGGTTTCAGTATATGGCAGAGAGAGGCTATGTTGTATTTACAATGGATACCAGGGGAAGTGGCAACCGTGGCCGTGCATTTGAACAGGCAATATTTCGTAGGGCCGGTGAAGCGCAGATGGAAGATATGATGAGTGGGGTTCGGTATTTACAAAATCTCTCTTACGTTGATAAAGATAACATGGGATTGTTTGGCTGGAGCTATGGCGGTTTTATGACAACTGATTTCATGCTTAACCACCCGGGCGTTTTTAAAGCCGCTGTTGCCGGTGGCCCGGTGATGGATTGGAAATATTACGAGATCATGTACACCGAAAGATATATGGATACGCCCGAGGAAAATCGCGATGGTTATGAAGCCACCAACTTGATAAAGCAGGCTGGTAAATTAAAAGGCAAATTATTACTTATTCACGGATTACAAGACCCCGTTGTGTTACAACAACATTCGGTGCTTTTCGTAAGAGCAGCTATCGACAAAGGAGTACAGGTAGATTATATGATTTATCCCGGACATGAGCACAATGTTTTAGGGAAAGATAGAGCCCATCTGTACCAGAAAGTAACCGATTATTTTACGGGACACTTGCGTTAAAATTAATTGTTATCAAATTTGCGAAATGCGTTCATCAGCTCCCTGGTGCACTTATCATTAAATTGGCGAAGGATAATTAAATAGATTTATCTTGAAGCCGAAAATTGAAAATCTCGAATATGTCGATACTCAGTGTAGAAAATATCAGTAAGAATTATGGTAAGATCAAAGCCCTCAAAGGCGTGAGTTTTTCTGTTCCTCAAGGAACCGTATTTGGTATTCTAGGACCTAACGGCAGCGGGAAAACGACTTTATTGGGAATTGTAATGGATATTTTAAAGGCATCTGGTGGTGAGTATAAATTATTTGATGAAGTGCCAACCGGGCATCACCGTAAACAGATTGGCACTTTACTTGAAACACCAAATTTCTATCATTATCTATCTGCCGTTGAAAATCTGAAGATAGCCGCTGCTATTAAGGAAAGAGGCGAAAATGATATTGATCGTGTACTTGATATTGTAGATCTTTCAAAACGAAAAACTTCTAAGTTCAGCACTTTTAGTCTTGGCATGAAACAACGGCTGGCAATTGGTGCCGCTTTGTTAGGCGACCCGGATGTACTGGTATTTGATGAGCCAACAAATGGGCTGGATCCAGTGGGTATTGCTGAGATCAGGGAACTCATAAAAAAATTGAACCAGCAAGGAAAAACAGTGATCATGGCAAGCCATCTGTTGGATGAAGTAGAAAAAGTTTGTACCCATGTAGCAATTTTAAAGCAAGGCACTTTGATAACCCATGGCAATGTGAATGAGATACTTGTTAATGAAGATGTTGTTGAAACGGCGGCATCAGATTTAGAGAAACTGAAAAGTGTTCTCGTTCGCATCCCCGGAAATACACGTGTGGAAATAATGGATAAAGTAGTGCAGGTTAATTTCCCGTCTGGATTGGCAGACCTTGCATTGGTAAACAGGTTTTGTTTTGATAATGATATCGTTTTATCCAAATTGCAATTGAAAAAGAAAAGCCTTGAAAGTAAATTCTTTGAATTAACAAGCTAACTAACAGAAAGGGTTAGCTGCCGCATCAGAGAAAATAAATTACATATTATTTAAATAGTATAAACAAATGTTGAAACTATTAAAAAAAGAATGGATTAAAATTAGAAATTACCGCACTTACATAGTCATTGCCTGTTTTATTGATCTGGGTTTGTTTACATAAAATTATATCGTTTTCAGTACGTTTAAGAATATTGTTAACAAGGCAAATACTGCAGGGCTGGTATCCAAGTTTAACCCTTATGATTTTTATTATACCTGGCAAACTACCAGTTATACAACTGGTTTTTTACTGATGCTACCTGCTTTATTGCTGATCATATTGGTAACAAACGAATTTACTTACAGAACTAACAGGCAAAATATCCTGGATGGCCTAAACAGGAATGAGTTTGTGAATGTAAAATTGGCATTGGCAGTGATTGCAGCTATAGTGAGTACCATACTGGTTTTTATTACCGCTATCAGCTTTGGTTTTTTGTCGGGTACCAGTTTTTCCATGAATGGATTTTCGCATGTAGGATTCTTTTTCTTAAAAGCCCTTTCTTATAATCTTTTAGCTATTTTGATTTCGGTGTGGATCCGGCGTACTGGTTTTGCTATCGGTATTTATTTTATTTATCTGGGTGCAGAGAATATTATTTCGCAGTTATTGGATGTATGGAGCATCAAATTAAGGAGTGATGGTGTTGCTGATCTTGGTAGCATGGGCGACTACCTTCCTATGAATTCATCAGATGGATTGCTAACTTTTCCCGATAACCCGTTAAAATCTTTAGCTAAATCAAATCTTCCTACTGATTATACTTCTGTGGTAGTTGTCATGGCAATAATATATCTTTTATTATTTTTCTGGTTTAGCCGCCAGCGAATAATAAAGACTGATTTATAATAAACCAGTCTACAGATTTACTACAGAGAAAAATGAGTTTTTTCAGAAATTTGAAGATTGCCACAAAGACAGAAAGACAGGAAGAAACACAAAGGTAAAAATCTTTTTAGGATCAGGATTTTATAATTATTTTTTTGGCGGTATTTTTTTGAAATTAAATTAACCACAGAGGAACAGGAGCTTTTTTACTGAGTTTTCACAGAGTAAATAGTTCTTTATAGAACTCTGTGAAACTCTCCCTTACCTCTTCTTAAACTCCGTGGTTAAAAAATATTTATAAATAATTCTATCTGATGATTATTAAACCCGACTTCGACAAGCTCAACTTGTCAGAATGAATTTACATTAAGATTTAATCAGATTATTTAAGGCGGCTTCCATCGAAGGGTATAAGAATGTAAACCCTGCATTTTTAATCTTTTCACAACTAACGGCTGTACTTTTTAGTACTTCAATACTGCTTTCTCCTAACATCAACTTAAGTACAAAAACAGGCACATGCATTGGGATAAAAAAAGTTCCTTTCATAGCTTTTGCAAGTTGGAGGGTCAACGATTTATTGGTTAACGGCCTCGGTGCAATAGCATTATAGCTGCCAGAAATGTTGTTGTTCTCAATAGCAAAAATATACATCCTGCAAAGGTCCTCAATGTGTATCCAGCTCACTATCTGCTTGCCACTGCCAAGGATACCCGCAACTCCGAATTTTATAGGTTTTTTAAATTCAGCCAGCGCACCACCTTCATTACTCAAAACTATTCCTGTTCTAAGTTTACAAACCCGGATACCCAAATTCTCTGCAGGTTCAATACTTTGCTCCCATAAAAGGCAGGTTTGGCCAAGAAAGTCAGTTGCGGGCTTATCTGTTTCTACAAAGAAATGCCCTGCCTTTTGATCAGCTCCATACCAACCTATAGCAGAAGCACTGCAAATCGTTTTCACCTTGTGAGTGTTTTTATTTAAAGTATCAATTAATAACTTACTGCTGTTCGTGCGACTGTCTAGTATTTCTTTTTTATAAGCGTCCGTCCATCTTTTATCTACTACACCAGCTCCAGCAAGATGTATAATGTGATCTGCCGCCTGAATTGCCTCAATACTGATCGTTTGTTTTTTTATGTCCCATGCAGCATAACTGATAGAATCGTTGTTCTGTTCTTTATTGCTATTAACCGACCTTGTTAAAATGATCACTTTATAGCCTGCTTTTACAAGTTGCCGACTAAGTGCACGGCCAACCAACCCTGATCCGCCCGTTATTAATACTGTTTGCATATTGTAAATTTAATAGTTAATTGCCATAAAGTTTAGCAGTAAAGTTACTGTTCTGCATAACAAAAATAAGCTGCCAGTTGTTGTAAAATCTTTGCGGGAATCTACAATCGATGAAATAACTGTGAAGCCGAACCGCTTAGATTTTTTATCGTAATTTTAATAAAAGCCATTTACATGATAAGAGTTTATTTTCTTTTAATCTTTCTCGGATTCATTCACAAAGAAACATCGGCCCAAAAAATTACTTATTCCAATTATAGTAAAAAGGAAACCCGTGATATATATTTTGAAATATTGGGTAAGTTCGATAGTAATTATATTGTTTATAAAAACATCCGGCAATCGCATGTACTTACACAGTATGGAAGCGATATGCAGATCATAAAAAATATTCCGTTGGATTTTGTTCCCGACAGAACATTTAATATTGATTTTATTACATACAAAGATTACTGCCTGATGATTTACCAGTATCAAAGGAATAATATTATCTATTGTAAGGCAATGAAGGTAGATCTTAATGGCAAGCAGTTGGAAGAGCCTTTGCAACTTGATACAACCAAGATCAGTATACTGGCAGATAACAAAATATACAGTACAATTTACAGTGAAGACAAACAGAAAATCCTGGTATATAAAAGGCAGTTAAAGAATGATGTGCTTACCTTGGTAACTAAATTATACAATGCAGATCTTAACCTATTAGATAGTACAAGACAATTAATTGAATACGACGACAGAAAAGAAGTATACAGCGATCTTGCACTGGATAATAACGGTTACTTTCTTTTTGCTAAAGAAAGCCGTAAATTAAGAAGGCCAAAAGAATCTAACCTGGAAGTGATTGTTCATAAACCCGGAGTTGATAGTTTTAGGAATTACAAACTTTCTTTAAGTGGAAAATTTATTGAAGAGATAGTTATTAAAATAGACAATCTCAATAAGCATTATCTCATTAACTCATTTTATTATGGTGAACGCCGCGGTAGCATTGAAGGCCTGTTTACTTCAATGATAGATATGAACGGAGAAATGCCCATTAAAGCAGCTTTCAATGTATTTTCTG
Source organism: uncultured Ferruginibacter sp. (assembly GCA_964496585.1). Lineage (GTDB taxonomy): Bacteria > Bacteroidota > Bacteroidia > Chitinophagales > Chitinophagaceae > Ferruginibacter. The sequence continues at coordinate 32,001 of CAZCAA010000010.1, read as the reverse complement.
ATTCGTTGAGGTTTAAAATAAATAGTTCAGATAAGTCCCGTTTTGTATTTGACAACCTGGTTATCCGCAACACGCTCGTAAAGAAAAATGGCGGTTTTGTGATTTCAGCTGAAGATTTTTATACTGAAACCCTTTATAATAATAATTGGAACAGGCAGTATTACGGTAATTCACTTCCCTACGTATCTTCCTATGATTATTATTTATCAAATCCTTTTTATTACGGATACAGGCCTTATGGTCGCAGCGACAGGGCAGAAACCATCAGATATTATTATGACGATGTTGTTTTGCTAAGTATAGATAGCTCCCTGAATCTGCAATGGAATGACATCATCCATAAAAAACAGTTTGATGTTGACAATGATAATTTTCTTTCCTTTTCAAATATGAATGCCGGAGGAGAAATCCACTACTTTTTTATCGACCGCGATAAACAAAAGCAACTAATCAGCAATCAAAGTGTAACCGCTTCAGGGGAAATAAAACGCTATCCTACATTAAAGAGCAATGAAGTAGGCTACGGATTTATGCCGAGACTGGCAAAGCAGGTTGGCGCCAGGGAAATGATTATGCCAGGTATATATCTTGGATATATCATGTTTGCAAAAATCGAATTCTAATTGATATGATTTTTTAAAGTTGTGATAAATGCTCATTTTTGCAGAGTTAAAACTTGTTAAGCACTTAATTAAATATTGTGACAGGCACATTCAAAGCCAACAATCCTTATAATAATTTCCTGCTCTTTGTTTATGGGTTAGTGCTAAAACTCCCCATGTTCATACATCCTGAAATCCCCCGCACACAACAACTGGATGGGATTTTGTACAGAGGTTTTTTAAACTGGTTAGCTCCTGCAGCTAAAACGCTGCCCATAATTTACAGTATCATCGCCTTTCTTTTACTTTATATCCAGGCCATTACCTTAAATAAATTATTAAACAATCACCGGCTCTTACCAAAACCCAATTATCTGGCCGGTATGAGCTATTTACTTATTACTTCCTTGTTTACAGAATGGTATATTTTGTCGGCTCCCTTAATTATAAATACGCTTCTTATCTGGGTGTTGTCCAGGCTTTGCAATCTTTACAATAACCCTAATGCGAAAACGATCCTGTTTAACGTGGGCATGATAACCGGAGTAGCTTCATTGTTCTATTTTCCATCCGTAGCTTTTTCTTTGTTGATCATTGTTGGAATAACCATTACCAGGCCATTTAAATTGCCCGAGTGGATCATTGCTTTAGTAGGTATCATTACACCTTACTATTTTCTGGGAGCGTGGTTTTTTTTAACCGATCGCTGGGCTAGTTACAGATTTCCCGGAGTATCAGTTACATTACCAAAATTCAATGAATCTGTCTGGGCTTACATAGCAATCATTTTTGTACTGATAACTATTATAGTAGGAATGATCTTTATACAAAATAATATGCGGCGGTTATTGGTTCAATCCAGAAAGAGCTGGAGCCTCATTTACCTCTACCTTTTGGTAGCCATTGTTGTTCCTTTTTTAAATGCTGCTCATAGTTTCGATTACTGGATACTTACTGCAGTACCTGTTTCAGCATTCGCTGCAGCTGCCTTCCTTTTTCCGGAACGGAAATGGTTTTCCTTTTTTATTCATTGGAGCCTGGTGGCACTTTCTGTGATTGTAGGATATTTTGTACAATAATGTTATCAGGTGGATGTAATTTTAATATGGGATATTTGTAACTGATATGGAAAAATATAAAAGCTAAATAATACATTCTTTCTAACTATATAAATTACCAACAATGAAATTTGGTGTAGTTGTCTTTCCTGGATCTAATTGCGACAGAGATATGGTTGATTCCTTGCAAAATGATCTTCAGCAGGAAGTTATAACACTTTGGCACAAGGACAAAGATATTAGTTCATTTTCAACAGACGACTGTATTGTGTTGCCCGGCGGCTTCAGTTTTGGCGATTACCTGCGGTGCGGCGCCATTGCAAGATTCAGCCCGATGATGCAAAGTGTTGCTGCATTTGCGGCAAAAGGTGGAAAGGTTCTGGGCGTTTGTAATGGATTTCAGATATTATGCGAAAGTGGGCTACTTCCCGGCGCTTTGCTCCGTAACGCAAAACAACAGTTTGTGTGCAAAAATATTTTAATCAAATCTGATACTGGCAAGGTTGAAAATATTCTTAAAATTCCTGTTGCACATGGCGAAGGGAGATATTTTGCGGCGGCAGCGGATATGGAGGCACTTCAACAAAATAACCAGGTAATTTACCGTTATTGTGATCAGGAAGCTGCATTAACGGCAGAAAGTAATCCAAACGGCGCTATGTATAATATTGCCGGTATATGTAATAAAGACAGAAATGTATTTGGCATGATGCCGCATCCCGAAAGAGCAACCAGCGATGCTTTAAATAACAATGACGGCAGGTTGGTATTTAAAAGCCTCTTTGGCGTTGGATAAAATTATAATTATTAACAACCTTTAACAGCATAAAGCGGATAAGTATTATAATTTTGTGTAAAATAATAATTAAAGGCGCTAACCAGTTATGAAGAAATATTTATCAGTTTTAATATTGTTTTTTATTATATCAGGGGCATTTGCACAAATTGATAATCCGGTTCAATGGAGTTGGACCGCAAAGAAAGTGGCTGATAAAACATATGAGCTGCATATGACGGCAAATATCAATGGTAAGTGGCATATTTATGCGCAGGAAGCAGGTGAAGGACCTGAACCAACAACTTTTAGTTTTACCAACAATCCTTTAGTAAAATTGGAGGGAAAAGTGAAAGAAATTGGCAAATTGGAAAAATCATATGATCCAAACTTTAAATCTACCCTTAAGTTCTATAGTGAAAAGGTTGATTTTGTTCAAAAAGTGAAGCTTAAATCTTCCGTGGCAACAGTGGTTAAAGGCACAGTAATTTATATGGTTTGCGATGATAAGAAATGCCTTCCACCGAAAGAAATTCCCTTTTCTATAAAAATAGAGGGTAAATAAAAATTACTTTTACTGAATCCCGATTAAATCGGGATTTTTTATATAGAAATATTATGCCTGCATTCAAGTCAACACTGCTGCTTTTATTATCCCTAATTTTATTTTCAGTTACTTCTATTGCGCAAGACAGTTCTTATGTGCAATGGAAAACCTCCACAAAAAAAATAAGTGAAAAACAGTTCGAGCTAACACTAAAAGGTACTATTAAAAATAACTGGCACTTATATACAGAAAAGGATCCTGTAGAAGGTTTAACGGGAATTACTATTATTTATAATGATTCCTCAGTTAAAGTTAGTCCGCTTAGCATCAACGCTAATTATGTTGAAATAGAAGATGCCGTTTTTGAAAACAAGAAGAAGACTGTAGCAACCGGAGACATAACGCTCGTTCAAACTATAAATTTTACTAAGGAAGTTTCTCCGGTATTAAAATTAAAAATCAGTTATGAAACAGCAGACAAGGAAAACTTTATTCCTGAAGAGCAAAAACTAAATATTACAATTGATGCTGCTTTAGCAACACAAACCGTAAACAGGATATTGATCAACTCAATTGATATCAATAATCCGATGACCAATTGTGCTACCTCCTCAACCGTAAGTAATGAAACAGCAAAATCAACCGGGCTGGGAGGATTGTTTTTACTTGGTTTTTTAGGCGGCCTCGTAGCTTTGCTTACACCTTGTGTATTTCCAATGATCCCGCTCACGGTTTCTTTTTTTACAAAAAAAGCGACTTCTAAAAAGGCGGGCATCAGAAATGCTTTTTTATACGGGTTTTTTATTTTCTTTATTTACATTTTACTTAGTCTTCCTTTTCATTTTCTCGATAAACTTAATCCGGAAATTTTAAATAATATTTCAACCAACGTTTACCTCAACGTATTCTTCTTTGTAATCTTCGTCTTCTTTGCATTTTCATTTTTTGGTTTTTATGAACTCACTTTGCCTTCAGGCTTATCAAGCAAAGCGGATAGCAAGGCTGGGGCAGGTAACATCGCCGGAATATTTTTTATGGCACTTACGCTCGCCCTCGTTTCCTTTTCCTGTACCGGTCCCATTCTTGGTTCGTTACTGGCAGGCTCCCTTTCAAGCGATGGCGGCGCTATGCAATTAACGTCGGGCATGGCTGGTTTTGGATTAGCGCTTGCGTTGCCCTTTGCCCTGTTTGCCCTTTTTCCTAATTGGCTTAATTCATTGCCTAAATCGGGAGGTTGGCTCAATACAGTTAAAGTGGTATTGGGGTTTGCCGAACTGGCACTTGCTTTTAAGTTCTTTTCCAATGCAGATCTTGTTAAACATTGGGGTTTATTAAAGCGTGAAGTTTTTATTGGTATCTGGATATTGATTGGTGCAGGCCTTACCTTGTATTTATTTGGTAAAATTAAATTCCGCCACGATTCACCAATAAAAAAACTTGGTGCAATCAGGATCATTCTGGCAATTGCTGTTGGTGCTTTTACCATTTACCTTATACCTGGCGTTACCAATACAAAATGGGCCAATCTTACTATGATAAGCGGCTTTCCGCCACCGTTATACTATAGTATTTATCAAAAAGACGAGTGTGTACTTAACCTGAATTGCAGCCATGACTATGAAGAAGGTTTAAAAATGGCCAAAGCGGAAAATAAACCAATCCTGCTCGATTTTACAGGGTATGCCTGCGTTAATTGCAGACGAATGGAAGAGAAGGTATGGAGCCAGCCTGAAGTTTATAAACTGATGCGGGATAAATTTATAGTGATATCATTATATGTTGATGATAAGAAAAAATTACCTGCTGCAAAACAATTCACTTACAAAACCAAAGAAGGAATTGAAAAGGAAATAATAACCGTTGGAGATAAATGGGCAACGTTTGAAACAGAAAATTTTTCAAATAATGCTCAGCCATTATATGCCATTTTAAATACTGATGAGGTTTTACTTAGTAACCCTGTTGGTTATACGCCTTCTGCCGAAGAATACCTTAAGTGGTTAAACTGCGGGGTAGCTGCATTTTACAAAAAATAAGGGCTGAATATTTTCCGTAAAATTGACCGATTACGTAAAGGCGAAAATTTCCTTAGTGTATCATACGGGTTTAAATCTCCTGCCTGAAATAGATTTAATCTTCTTAGCGGATCATTCACTTTTGAAATTGTTGGTTAAAACCCATTAAATAAAAAATCCTTCCTGTTTTAGCAGGAAGGATTAGTATATAGTTGGGGGTTAGAGAACTTATAAAGCAATTTGTTTTTCTGTCATCATTTTTCTCAGGTTGATCAAGCCATAACGCATTCTGCCTAAAGCTGTATTGATACTACATTTTGTTAAAGAAGCAATTTCTTTAAAGCTAAGGTCAGCATAGTGGCGTAAAACAATAACTTCTCTTTGGTCTTCAGGTAACATGTCTATCATTTTTCTTACCCTGTCGTGGCTTTGATCGGCCATCATGCGTTGGTCTGCACCAGCTTCAAAAAAGTTTAATACTTCAAAAATATCGCGGTCGTCGCTGGTTTTAATACTTGGGCTACGTTTTACTTTTCTGAAATGATCTACACATAAGTTGTGTGCAATGCGCATTGCCCATGGTAAAAATTTCCCTTCGTCTGTATATCTTCCGCCTTTAAGGGTATCAATGATACGGATAAACACATCCTGAAAAATATCTTCAGCGAGATATTTGTCTTTCACTAATAAATAGATGGAAGTGAAAATCTTGTCCTTGTAACGAACTACTAAAGTTGAAAGGGCATTTGAGTCGCCGTCCATGTATGAACGAACAAGTTGCTGGTCAGTTAGGTTTTGAAGGCATTTCATAAACTTCTACAGTTTTAATGGTTTAGGACTATTTTGTTAAGGGTCCAATAAGTGAGAAAAGGAACGTAGAAGTCTGTCGTGATAGGCATCTGCGGTTTTTCGTTTACTGGATATTGGACTGTGAAAGTAGAAAGAAAATATATACCGCCAAATCTTTTTCAATCTTTTTTTGCGAAAATTCAAAAGTAAAGTACTTGTTCTCGAAATCATTCGTAGATCTACGTAGTATTTTTATGAAGATTTTCACATTTCACAGTAATAACTACATATTGAGGTACTTTTGCATCGAATTATGGAAACAAAAATTGTAAAGAAAAAAACTAAATCTGCACAATATTCGCAGAACAACGATATTTTAATAAAAGGAGCACGTGTTCATAACCTTAAAGACATAACAGTTACGATTCCACGCAATAAACTTGTTGTTGTTACAGGTGTTTCAGGTTCAGGAAAATCTTCTTTAACCATAGATACGTTATTTGCAGAAGGGCAAAGAAGATATGCTGAAAGCCTTAGTGCATATGCACGCCAGTTTATGCAGCGCATGAATAAGCCTGATGTAGATTATATCAAAGGGCTTTGTCCCGCCATTGCAATTGAACAAAAAGTAATTACACGAACGCCCAGAAGTACTGTTGGAAGCATGACGGAGATCTATGATTACATGCGACTGTTATTTGCCCGTGCCGGTAAAACAATATCACCAGTTAGTGGAAGGGAAGTTAAAAAAGATGATGTGGCAGACGTAATTGCTGCTATGCAAACATTAAAAGAAGCTGATAAGATATTGATATTGGTTCCTTTTAAAAATGGACGTAATCGTGATGTAAAAGAGGAATTGAATATACTGTTGCAAAAAGGTTTCGCTCGTTTGTATCATAATAACGAGATACTGCGTATAGAAGATCTGCTGGAAATGAAAGACCTCAAAAATTTCATCAGCAAGCTGGATGAGAAAAAACCATTGTCATCATTCATTCTGATTGATAGGTTGATGAAGAAAGATTTTGATGAAGATGATTTGCATCGTATTTCCGATTCTGTGAATACAGCATTTTACGAAGGTGAAGGAATGATGCTCATGGAGATCAACGGAAAAAAGACGCTGAGTTTTAGTAATAAATTTGAACTCGATGGAATTCAGTTTGAAGAACCCGTTCCCAACCTGTTTTCTTTTAATAATCCTTTTGGCGCATGTCCTGTTTGTGAAGGGTTTTCACAGATACTGGGAATTGATCCCGATCTTATCATACCTGATAAACGGTTAAGCGTATACGAAGGAGCTGTTGCTCCCTGGAAAGGTGAAAAGCTCGGCTTGTGGAAAGAGAATTTTGTAAAAGCTGCTAAGAAATTTGATTTCCCCATTCATAAACCGGTGATGGATCTCACTGCACCACAGTTGGAACAATTGTGGAAAGGCAACCAGTATGTAAAGGGGATTGATGATTTTTTTAAGGAGGTAGAACAGAATTTATATAAAGTACAATACCGTGTGTTGTTAAGCAGGTACCGCGGCCGTACTCTTTGCACAGAATGCCATGGTTATCGTTTACGCAAAGAAGCATTGTATGTAAAAGTTGGAGGAAAGCATATCGGTGAGTTGTGTGAATTACCGGTAAAAGATCTTCAAAACTGGTTTGATAAACTTAAACTGGGAACTTACGATGAGCAGGTGGCAAAAAGAATATTGATAGAAATTCATCATCGGTTAAAAACATTGATAGATGTTGGGCTGGGATACCTTACGCTAAACAGGTTGGCAAATTCTTTAAGCGGCGGCGAAAGCCAGCGTATTCAGCTTACACGCAGCCTTGGCAGTAACCTCACTAATTCCCTGTATATTTTAGATGAACCTTCCATTGGCTTACATAGCAGGGATACCGAAAGGCTTATCGTAGTGTTGAAAGAGTTAAGAGACCTTGGTAATACGGTAGTAGTTGTAGAGCATGACGAAATGATGATGCGGGAAGCCGATCATATTATTGATATGGGCCCATTTGCAAGCCATCTCGGCGGAGAAGTTGTGGCAGCAGGAGATTATAATGAACTGATTGCAGATAAGGACAGTTTAACCGGCAAGTATCTCTCAGGAGCTTTAACGATAGATCCACCGAAGAATATCAGAAAATGGATCAGGTCAATTACAATTGAAGGTGCTGTTCAGAATAATTTAAAAAATATTACTGTTCAATTTCCCTTAAATGTATTGTGTGCGGTAAGTGGTGTGAGCGGTAGCGGAAAAACAACGCTTGTAAAACAGATACTCTATCCAGCCCTACAAAAATTAAAAGGGGAGTTTGTTGAAAAACCCGGAATGTATCATGGCATTAGCGGTGATGTAGATAATATTAAGCAGGTGGAAATGGTGGACCAGAATCCAATCGGTAAATCAAGTAGAAGCAATCCTGTTACTTATATAAAAGCCTACGATGAAATAAGGGATCTTTATTCCAAACAACCATTGAGCAAGATGAGAGGCTTTATGCCCAAGCATTTTTCGTTTAATGTTGATGGCGGAAGATGTGATGCCTGTAAGGGTGAAGGCGAGCAAGTTGTAGAGATGCAGTTTCTGGCTGATGTGCACCTTGTTTGTGATGTGTGCAATGGAAAACGTTTTAAGGAAGAAGTGCTTGATGTAAAATACAATGATAAAAATATTTATGAATTGCTGGAGATGAGTGTAGATGAAGCCATCACTTTTTTTAATAAAGATGTAAAAGATGGTATTGATGTAGCAAAAAAAATACAGCCGTTAAGTGATGTTGGGTTGGGTTATGTAAAATTGGGACAATCTTCCAACACACTAAGTGGCGGAGAAGCACAGAGAGTAAAATTAGCTTCCTTTCTGGGTAAAGGAAAAGGTCAGGGGCATATCCTTTTTATTTTTGATGAGCCAACTACAGGTTTGCATTTTCACGATATAAAAAAATTACTTACTTCTTTCAATGCTTTGGTAGAGCAAGGCCATTCTATTATAGTAATTGAACACAATACTGATGTTTTAAAAAGCTGCGATTGGATTATAGATCTCGGCCCCGAAGCTGGAGCCGACGGGGGAAATCTTGTTTTTGCAGGCAAGCCGGCAGACCTTAAAAAAATTAAAGGAAGTTATACTGCGAAGTTTTTATAATGTAAAGAGTGGATATTTTTTAATTAGCATTTAAGTTTGCCGTAGATGGGAAATTAATCAAGCTTGTTTTTAATTTCTTCAATCGCTTTGCGGATCCAAATTGTTGTATTGGGTGCAAATCCTGATGCATGGAAATATATTTTTGATTCCCGATCTACAACCACGTTTGTAGGATAGCTTCGAATTCCGTATCCACCAGTTATAAAAGAACCGTTACTGATCATTTTATAAAGAAAAGGAACAGTTGATAAAAACTTTTTTACTACACTTTCGTCATCCAACGCAACTGCTACAAAAACAACATCAGTATCATTTTGATATTTATTTACAATTTCATTTAATTCCGGAATTTCTTTTAAGCACGGCGAACAATTTGTAAACCAAAAATTGAGTACCAAGATTTTCCCTTTCAGTTGCTTTGTATCAATCTTATTGCCATAGATATCTTTTGTTTTAATCCTATACAGTTTTTCGCCTGTAATAAAGAAAGGGCTCTCTGCAGGTTTAGGCATTTTTTCAATTGAAGCCTTTCTTGTTTCTTTTTGTTCAGCGGTTAATTTGTAAACAAACAAGCTGTCACCCTGATTTTTTTTTAATCCATACTCCCCACTTGATATCATATACTGCCAAAGTGAATACGAAAGCGCTCTGCCTAATGAATCAAAAACCAAAGATTCTTCAGAAAGCTTGACGTGATTGCTGGATTTTTTTTTATATAAATGCTGTGCAGGAAGAGTTGTATAAATGAGTAAACAAATAACAACCAGCACTATTTCTTTTATCCTGCCCAAAGTCATTATTAAACTTTTTTGATTGCTTACCTAAGCCTGTTGCTGTCTTTAATTATTTTATTATCGCGGTTTATACCACGCATCGCAAGGAAGAAGAAAATCAGTATAAACAATTGCAATATAGATGTAAGGGAATATGTGCCCGTTCCTGCAACAAAAGTGGTTGTTTGTTTATAGTATAAAAAAATAAGCCCTGCTTCCATAAGCATTCCCAACAAACAAAGACGAAGTTGCAAAGTGCGGTTGCTGTAAAGAAAAATAGTAAATAGTGCAACTACACCGATAGCAATAGTCATCAACATGAGGTAAAAATTTTCTGTCCCCATTAAACGGTAGGATGCTTCATTAGCACTATTTGTGCCGCTATAGAATGGCACTTTCAAACTTACAAAGGCGCATGCCGAAGCTAATAATAACCAAAGGGATTGTATACGTTGTATCATAAAAAGATATTTAATGATGCCACAAAGGCACTAAGACTCGAAGTTGCACTAAGTATTGCCACCAACACACTAAGACTCGAAGTTACACGAAGTTAATTTTTCGAACTTCTTTCTGCCTTTTCGTGGTCGTGGCAAAAAAATTAACCCAATTCAGGATACAGTGGAAACTGCCCCATAAAACTTTTCACTTCTTCTTTTACAGCAGCAATTGTTTTTTCATCATCTATATTCGTAAGAATTCTATCGATAAAATCTACCACTGTCTGCATATGAGCTTCCTTCATGCCTCGCGTAGTAACTGCGGGTACACCTACCCGTATGCCACTGGTAACAAAAGGGCTTTTATCGTCGTAAGGTACCGCATTCTTGTTTAAAGTGATATGTGCTTTATCGAGTGTTTCCTGTGCTTTTTTTCCTGTGATATTTTTATTTCTAAGATCGATCAGCATCAGATGATTATCGGTTCCACCGCTAATGATCTGGTAATCTTTGGCAACAAAAGCTTTCGCCATAGCTTGTGCATTCAGTTGTACCTGCTTAATGTACACGGTATATTCATCAGTAAGTATTTCACCGAAGGCTACTGCTTTTGCAGCAATTACATGCTCCAGCGGGCCACCTTGTGTTCCCGGGAAAACAGCCATATCTATAAGATGGCTCATCAACCTGATATTTCCTTTCGGATCTTTTAACCCAAAAGGATTTTCAAAGTCTTTCTTCATCAAAATGATTCCACCTCTTGGTCCCCGAAGAGTTTTATGTGTAGTACTCGTTACAAAATGACAATGCTCAAATGGTGAACTTAACAGGCCTTTGGCAATGAGCCCCGCAGGATGTGCCATATCACATAATACAAACGCATTTATCTCGTCCGCAACTTTTCTTATTCTTGCATAATCAATATCACGGCTATACGCAGAGGCACCACAGATGATGAGTGACGGCTTTTCAGCCCTTGCCTTTTCTTCCAGCATTTCATAATCTATTAGTCCGGTTTCTTTTTTTACTGTGTAAAAAGATGCTTTATATAATTTACCGGAGAAATTTACAGGCGAGCCATGGGTTAAATGACCTCCCATGCTTAGGTCTAGTCCCAGAATCCTATCACCTGGTTGCAAAATGGCCATCATCAGCGCGGCATTTGCTTGTGCACCGCTGTGGGGCTGCACGTTTGCATAAGCACAATTAAAAACTTCTTTTATGCGATCTATTGCCAGTTGTTCTACCTGGTCTACAATTTCGCAGCCACCATAATATCTTTTGCCGGGGTAACCTTCTGCATACTTATTAGTAAGCACTGTACCCATAGCCTGCATTACCTGCAAACTCGTGAAATTTTCACTTGCTATCAGTTCAATACCATGGCGTTGCCTTTCCAGTTCTTTATCAATAAGATCGAAAATTACCTTGTCTTTTTGCATAAAATATTTTTATTTGGCAAATATAAGCCTGAGAAGGGAAAGTTGTGGCGTTGATGGGCTAAGTGAAGCTTGGGAAATGGAAAGGATTATTGTTTTAAAGCGGTTGAATTGGAGACAGTGATAACTTTCTAAAGATTTATAATGTGTCTTTTGTACACAAAATGTAGTAATTTCACGTGCCCAAGAAGGGAAAATATTATTGTAAACTAAATATCCGTTAAGAGCGGAGGGGTTTATAAATGAAGGCAATCATTCCAGTTGCTGGCGCAGGTACAAAACTTCGCCCGCATACATATACACAACCGAAAGCGTTGATTCCTTTAGCAGGGAAAACTATCCTTAGTATTATTATTGACCAGCTTAAAGAAGCCGGCATTAATGATTTCATTTTTATTATTGGCTACCTCGGCGAAAAAATCCAGGATTACGTTATAGAGAATTATCCTGAACTTAATTGTCATTTTATTACCCAGAGTGAACGTCATGGTACAGGGCATGCCATTGAGCTAACCAAAGGAATTGTGGGAGAGGATGAAGTATTAATTGTATTGGGAGATACCATTGCAGAATATGACGTGAAGGAAATCATTTACTCACCTTATTCAATGTTGGGTGTAAAAAAAGTAGACGATCCAAGGAATTTTGGCGTGGCAGAAATAGAGGAGGATGGCTTTATAAGCCGTGTAGTTGAAAAACCTGCCATACCCAAAAGTAATATGGCATTAGTAGGTGTTTATAAGATAAAGGAAACTGAATTTCTTTTTAGTTGCCTGGATAAGATAGTTAAGGTGAAAACAAGTTATGAAGATTTTAACCTCACCGATGCATTGGAATGCATGATTAGCCATGGTGCAAAATTCCGTTCTTTTAAAGTAACTAACTGGTTTGATTGTGGTAAAAAAGAAAGTTTGTTGGAATCAAATGCCATATTACTTAAAAAATTTGGCGGCAATGTGCATGATTCGAATAACTATAAAAATACCATCATTATTCCACCTGTAAGTATTGGTATTGGTTGTGATATAAAAAATTCTGTGATAGGGCCCAATGTAGCAATCGGAGAAAATACCAATATAAATTATGCCATCATTAAAGATTCTATCATTGGAGCCTATTCCAACATATTTGAGATAGTAATCAATAACTCGCTTATTGGCAGTGATGCTGAAGTAAAAGGCGTTAGCCGAAATCTCAATATTGGCGACAATACAGCTATTGATCTGGGTGGCAACAGGTAGACTGATTTATTTCTATCTTGCAACTGCAAGTTGCCAACAAAAATTTCTTCTACTTATATGAATATTGCACAAAACCGGATAACAAGTTTATTCAACATAGATATTCCTATAATTCAGGCTGGTATGATATGGGCCAGTGGCTGGCGCCTTGCCAGTGCCGTTAGTAATGCCGGCGGTTTAGGTATGCTGGGAAGCGGCAGCATGTATCCTGAAATTCTAAAAGAGCATATACAAAAGTGCAAAGCAGCTACCAATAAGCCATTTGCGGTAAATGTTCCTATGTTGTATCCAGATATTGAAAAGCATATCCGTACTATCATTGAAGAAGAGGTACCAATTGTTTTTACCTCTGCAGGAAATCCAAAAACATACACTTCGCTGTTAAAGCAACATGGTATAAAAGTAGTACATGTAGTAAGCAGTACTAAATTTGCTCTAAAAGCGCAAGACGCTGGTTGCGATGCAGTTGTAGCTGAAGGATTTGAAGCCGGTGGTCATAACGGCAGAGAAGAAACTACCACATTTGTATTGATACCGGCCGTAAGCGATGCAGTACAAATTCCTGTAATTGCAGCAGGTGGAATTGCCACCGGAAGGCAGATGCTGGCCGCCATGATTTTAGGAGCAAGTGCAGTGCAGGTAGGCACCAGGTTCGTTGCCAGCCATGAAGCATCCAGCCATATTAATTTTAAACAAGCGATTATAGCGGCAAACGAAGGTGATACAGAATTATCTCTGAAACAACTAACACCGGTGAGATTACTAAAAAATGAATTTTATAATAAAGTGAAGCTTGCCGAAATGAATGCTGCCAGCACCGAAGAACTAAAGATGTTATTGGGAAAAGGCAGGGCTAAACGCGGCATGTTTGAAGGCGACCTGGTAGAAGGTGAACTGGAGATTGGACAAGTAAGTGCCTTGCTTAATAAAATTGAACCGGCAGCAGATATTGTAGCAGAAATATGGCAACAGTACAATGCCTTAAAAAAGTAAGCTCAAGAATAATATATTATATTTGAGCCAGTTTTAATTAAAATTAACCCCCTACAAGAAATGCAACGATTACCCCGGAGGATAGTAATAACATTGCTGACAGTCAGTTTATTCTTACTTTATTCTATTCAGGCATATTGCCAGCCTCCGGTGAGCCAGCAAATACCAGCAGAACTGCTTCCCAACCAGATTGATCCTAAAACACTTTCCCCTACACAACTTTCATCTTTGTTAAACGATAAAAACAGGGAGAACACGGGCAAAGACAAAAATGCTGATTTTGAGAGGAAAAACAGGCTGGATAGGGACAGTATTGTTAAAGACAACGTTAGGCAAAACGCCTACAGCACAGACAAAACTTTTGGGGCCAATGTTTTTCAATATGGATCAGTTACGGATGTGAATGAAATGTCTACTCCTCCATTAGATTATCCAATTGGGGTAGGCGATCATATCGTAGTATCTCTTTGGGGTGCTGCCGAATTTCAGGAGAGTTATATTGTTGCCCGCGATGGCGCTATATTTCCACAAGGTTTAGGAAAGATAAACGTGCAAGGGCTCGAATTTAATAATGTAAGGTCTATCATTGATGCAAGATTCAGAAGCGTAGTGCCCGTTGGTACCAATATTTCAGTTTCTCTTGGCCAGCCAAGAAGCATCAACGTAAACGTGGTAGGAGAAGTTAAAAATGGAGGGCCAGTGCTGGTTTCCGCATTTTCAAATGCATTTAATGTAATATCCCGTGCAGGTGGGGTTACAGAATTTGGAAACCTCCGGAATATAAAAATTAAGAGAGCAGGAAAAGTAATTGATGAATTAGATGTTTATAAATACCTCACCACAGGTGATTTTGGTAAACATATTTATCTGCAGAACAATGATTTTGTGATTGTAGAATTTGTAGAGAAAAAAGTATTGGCAACAGGACAGTTTAAAAGACCAATGTATTACCAGTTGAAAAAAGATGAAGGGATAAAGGCACTTTTAAAATATACTGGTGGTTTTAATTCAGATGCTTTATCTAGTTCCCTGAAAGTAATAAGAATTGAAAATGAAAAGCAGATTCAGCATGATGTAAATGCGAATGCTATTCTTAAAATTCAGGGAGAAGATTATTTATTACAGGATGGAGATATCGTAAAGGTAAACCTGATAAAATCGGGTATTTCAAATAAAGTAGAAATCAGGGGAGAAGTTACTTATCCTGATGTATATGAATTGAGAGAAGGTGATCGGTTGTTTGATATCATCAACCGTGCAGGTGGCGTAACCAGGAACACTTATTTGCCCAGGGCTTATATTTTTAGAGGAGCCGGAGATTCTACTAATTTGAAATCTGATAGATTGGAAATAAATCTTTCGGAAATTGACAAGAATGATTCAAGCAATAACAGCAATGTGGTATTGATGGACAATGATATAGTTCAGTTGTTTTCGCAGGGCGAATTTGGTGAGCAACAGTTTATAGAGATTTTTGGAGAAGTGCGCAAGCCGGGAAAATTTGTAAAATATGGCGGCATGAGCCTGCAGGATCTTTTATATTTATCGGGAGGTTTAAAGCAATCTGCGGAATATGGAAGACTGGAAATTTCCAGTATTGTGAATATTGATTCTGCTCAACAAGGTTTAAAGCCAACCAGAACAATCGTTCAGTCTTATGCAATTTTACCAAATCTGCAGGTTGATTCCGCTTCTGCCCATGTAATGCTAAAACCTTACGATCAGATATTTGTAAGAAAAAATCCCACTTTTGAATTCCAGCAAAATATAGAATTGCGCGGGCTGGTTAAGTATCCCGGTTTATATGCAAGGCTGGATAAATACGAACGTCTTTCCTCCTACATTGAAAGGGCCGGAGGTGTAAAAGAAAATGCCAATCTGGAAGGAGCGATGTTATTAAGATTAAAAACTGAAGAGCAACGTGAATTACCTGTTGATTCCTTAAAGATAAAACTAGATTCAAATGGTGTTATTATCAAGGATAGTTTACCGGTGCAGCTAAAATATCTTGATGAGCCTGTTAGCATCGATCTTAACAAAGCACTTGCAAAAAGAAATTCAAAGTTTGATATCATTTTACAGGATAAAGATGTGATCTACATTCCCGAGATAAATCCATTTGTAAGCGTAACAGGAACTGTACAATCGCCATTAAAAATGGCATTTGATAAAGAACATAACAGGTTACTTTATTACATTGATAAAGCCGGAGGGTTTGGTATAAAGCCATGGCGCAAAAGAATATATGTTACTTACGCAAATGGAAAAAGCAGACGAACCAGAAATTTCGGTTTCCTGCATTTTTATCCAAAAGTACAAGAGGGATCAGTGATAGTAGTTCCAAAGAAACCACAGGGGCAGGAAGTAAGCGATCTGGCTAAGTCGGTGTTGGTTTCTGCAATCCCGGTGATATTAACTGCCATTATATTCAAGTACATTAATTAAATGAATTTCCTGTGACAAATAATGAACTGATAAAAAAGATTTTCCTCAGGATATCTCGTTTTCAATTATTGATCATTATTGCGGGTATCGTTGGTGCTGCGTTAATGTTTCTCTATGCAAAAAAAATAAACCCGGTATATACTGCCAGGGCAACGGTGTTTCCATTAAATGCCACTCCCGATAATTCTTCCGCAACCAGTGCTTTAACGAGTATGCTTGGTATTTCAGAAACACCTAAAAGCTTTAGCCAGGAAGCTTCAATTAATATTGTAGAGCTTGCTCAAAGCCGCAATACAAGGGAAGCTGTTGCGTTGCAAAGAATGCCCGAATTTGGAAACAAGAGACTGGCTAGTTTATTAATTGAAGATTATAATAAAAACAGGGAATCGTTTGAGCCTGCTATTAAAGAATCTCAGGATACGGCACTACTTGCAGCAACAGGGGGAAATTTGTTGAAGCCAGATTTCTTTGCCAAGATAAACAAGAATGGTATTCTCGAAATTACTTATACTTCCAAAAACATCAACCTGGTATCACCTGTAAGTTATCAGTTCATTGAAAAAATTTCAGAATTTTACAAAGAGCTTAAAATTAAAAAAGCAAAGCTGGATTACGATTTCACTATAAACAAAATAGATTCTCTGGAAAAAGTTTTGGCTGAGTTTGATAAAAAAGCCATTCATATGGCCAACACTACTTTATTTGTTGCGCCGGAAAAAATTGAGTATCAGATTCCAAAAGAAAATCTTGTGAATGAAAAAGACCGCGTTTCAAGGCAACGGGATGCTTCTGCCAATAACCGTGAAGAAGCTTTGTGGAGATTACAGAAACAAACGCCGATAATTGCTATACTTGATAAGCCTGATCCGCCTTTTGACGTTAAGAAACCATCCTCAGTAATCTATGCATCTATCGGCTTTATATTGGGAATGATCGTGATGGTTTTAATAAGTATTTCGGGCTTGCTTTATCGGTATACGAAGGATGAAGTTAAAACAGCAATTTTTGGAGAGCCGGAAATAACAACCCCATCAGATACTACTTCTACTACTGCTTAATTAGCAATTTGTTCAGATTGTTTATAGATTGTGAGGGTAGTAGTTTTTACTAATAGCGGTTATTTCCTTCCATCAATCCAATGGCTACTATTAAGCAACAGCGAATTGCCCCATTTAGAAGTATGAGGGAAATAATTAAAGTTTATGGCAGGAATTTAACTTTACAAAAAATCAGTAAGTAGTTTGCGTTTATTCGTTACCGTTATAAATTAACTGCGTTTAAAACCCCATTTGATCATTTCTTTCCAGCTAGGTTTTTTACCATACATCAAGATACCGGTGCGGTAGATCTTGCCCGTCATCCAGGTAAAAAGTAAAAAGCAGCCAATCAGCAATATCATCGAGCTTGCCAGTTGCCAGAAAGGAATATCATACGTGATTCTTCCCATCATTACGATAGGTGAGGTTAAAGGGAAAATACTTCCAAAAACAGCCAGACTGCTATTAGGGTCATTAATTGCTTTTGTCATAATAACAAAACCAAGAATGATTGGCATTAAAACAGGAAATACCAGTTGTTGTGCTTCCTGTTGGTCTTCACTAACCACGCTACCAATTGCTGCAAACAACGATGCATAAGTAAGGTAACCACCCAGGAAATAAAATAGAAACGATACAGCTATTTTTAAAAGTGGGAGGGAAGAAAATCCCTGCATAAATTCGGCAGCCTTCGACATATCGCCTGTTCCTGCAGAAGCTGTTTTCAACTGGTTAAGCATATCCGGGAAAATTACCGGTAACAGCAACTGCCCAGCGAATATTAATATTATCCAAATAGCAAATTGTGTCAGTCCCACAGCGCCAATACCAACAATTTTGCCCATCATAAGTTGAAATGGTTTTACAGAACTAACAATCACTTCAGCAATCCTGTTAGTTTTTTCTTCCGTAACACCACGCATAACCTGGGTGCCATAAATGATCATCATCATATAAATCAGAATGCCGCAGGCGAATGAAACAATATATCCCACAAACGCTACACTTTTCTTTGCTCCATCTTTAGTGTCGATAGTGTTTTCAATATTTACTCCTTTTGCAATAGCATCATATTTTTCCGGGTTAATACCCTGGGCCATCATGCGTTTATCTCTTATCGCTTTATTTACTACAGCTTCCACAGCAGAGCTGGTGGATAAACTTTCGGAGGACTGGCTGTGCAGAACAATGTTTTTAGGATTATTAAGCTCAACGGCCGGAATATACAAAAATGATTTATAGCCCTGGTCTTTGTACTTTTTAGTGTAGGATGCTTCTGTTTCATTTTTAATAAAATTGAAACTTATATTTTTATCATCCAGTTTCTGTTTGCCATCAAAAAGGTTTGCTTCATCAATAACTGCAATACTAACTTTATCGTCTCCACCTTTGATAGAAATTGCGATAATAGCAACGTAAAAACCAATTATCACCAGCGGTACAAGAATGGTGGTAAGCAAAAAAGATTTTTTCTTAACCCTGGTAAAATATTCGCGGCTGATAACCAATCCGATCTTATTCATAATAATATCTTTATTAGATTAATTTATTTGTTGAAACTGCCTGGCATTTGCTGTGCCTTCCACCAATTTTATAAAAATATCATTCAGGCTTGGTAATACTTCATTAAATGAATTGATGGGTACATTCTGATTGATGAAATACTTAAGCACATCATTCGGCCTTGTATCATCATTTAATTTTAGTAATAACTTTTCAGGCTGATGTTTTACCACTTCAAAAATATGTGTCATTAAATGTTCCGGTAAAATATGAGCACCGAGCTGGTAAATATTTTCTTTAAAATCCTGCTTTACCTGGTTTACCGAACCATCGAGTATTTTGGAGCCCTTGTTTACCAAAACAATATGATCGCAGATCTCTTCAACCTGTTCCATGCGATGAGTGCTGAAAATAATTGTGCTGCCGTTTTTAGCAAGGTTAAATATTTCATCTTTTATAAGATTGGCATTAACAGGATCCAATCCGCTGAAAGGCTCGTCTAGTATGATCAATTTTGGTCTGTGTAATACTGTGGTAACAAATTGGAGTTTCTGGCTCATACCTTTACTAAGGTCTTCCACTTTCTTATTCCACCAGGATTCCATCTCAAATTTTACAAACCATTTTTTTATGCTATCCATAGCATCTGATTTGCTCATGCCTTTCAGTCGGGCCAGATACAATGCCTGCTCTCCGATCTTCATTTTTTTATACAGCCCTCTTTCTTCGGGCATATAACCAATATTTAATGCATCGTTCATTGCATCAAATTTTTTCCCGTTTAAAAGGATGTTTCCACTATCAGGATAAAATATGCCGGTGATCATGCGAAGTAGAGTGGTTTTTCCGGCACCATTCGGACCCAGTAATCCAAAAATACTTCCCTGTGCGATGTTGAAACTTATATCATCTACAGCTTTTTGTGTTGCGAAGTATTTTTTGAGGTTGTGCAGTTCCAGTACGTTCATAACAAATAAATAATTTGTAAGGTTGATCAATAATCGGTGTGAAGATAATTGCTATTGAAGTAACACGTTTAAATATTACAGCAGTGGTTCTTATCCATGTTAAAACGAATATGACAGGTTTAAAACAGCCGTCAAATATTTTTATCTCGCTTTATTTATTAGCTGCTATATTTTGATATCAGTATTCCCGCTATGTTTTCACCATCCATCGCGGCACTTACGATGCCACCGGCGTAACCGGCTCCTTCCCCGCAGGGATAAAAATTAGATAGTTGCGGATGTTGAAAATTTACTGCATCCCTTGGTATGCGAACAGGGCTTGAAGTGCGGCTTTCTGTAGCAACCACAGTAGCTTCATTGCTGTAAAACCCCTTCATTTTTTTTCCGAAAGCAATAAATCCTTTCGCGAGTACATCGTACACGAATGTTGGCAACACCGTTTGCAGGTTTACCGACTGAAGTCCGGGTAAATAAGAATTATCTGGAACTGATCCCGACTCCTTTTTGTTACTAAAATCTACCATTCGTTGGGCAGGCGCTTTCAAATTAGAGCCTCCGGCAATAAACGCTTTCTGTTCTACCATTTTTTGAAAATGCATGAATAGAAGCGGATCATCGGGTTTAAGGTTCAAATGACGGGTTGCCAACAATGCATCTTCAACATTTATGGTAACAACCAGGCCGCTATTGGCAAATGGATTATTTCGTTTGGATGGGCTCCATCCATTTACAACTATTTCTCCGGGAGCTGTAGATGCGGGTGCAATTATACCGCCCGGGCACATACAAAAAGAGAAAACGCCCCTGCCATTTACCTGTTCTACCAGGCTGTACGAGGCAGGAGGAAGCAATTCGTTTTTTACTGCGCAATGGTATTGTACATTGTCGATAAGAGATTGCGGATGTTCAATCCTTACGCCGAGGGCAAAAGGCTTTGCTTCGATTAGAATATTTTTCTGCTGCAGTAATTCAAAGATATCTCTGGCAGAATGGCCTGTAGCCAGTACATAAGCATCAGCGGTTAATGATTCTCCATCGGCTGTACCAATAGAAGTTATGTTGTCATTTTGATAGTGTATGTCGGTTAACTTTTTTTCAAATAATACTTCACCGCCACAATCGCGAATCAATTGGGTGATGGCGGTTATGATGCCTGGTAATTTATTGGTTCCAATATGTGGGTGTGCATCATAAAGGATATTATCCGGAGCTCCAAAATGTACAAACAGGTTTAAGATTCTATTGATATCGCCTCTTTTATTACTTCTTGTATATAATTTTCCGTCGCTATAAGTTCCGGCTCCGCCTTCACCAAAACAATAGTTGCTTTCGGGATTTACAATGCCTTCACGGTTCAACCGGGCAAGGTCTCGTCGCCTGGATTTTACATCTTTTCCTCTTTCCAGGATAATTGGTTTTATCCCGGCTTCCAATAATTTGAGGGCTGCAAATAAGCCTGCTGGTCCGGCACCTATGATGATTACTTTTTTGGAAGCGTTGCTGCAATCTTTAAATTGAAAAACGGGAATTTCCCGTTCATGAAAAGGCTCGTTTATAAAAGCTTGTACAGTGAGGTTTATTAAAACATTTTTTCCCCTGGCGTCGATAGATCGTTTAATGATATGGTAACCGCTAATTTGGGCTGGTTTTATTGCGGCAGCAACTGCGATTCTTTTTTTAACACAGGTATCCTCTACTGCTTCAGAAGGTAATAAACGTAAAGAGATTTTTTGCTGCATAATATGGAGTTCAGAAACGGCTTAAAAATCAAAAGGTTTAAGAGGGTAACAACCTTTTAAACCTTTTGAAAATATTAAACAAATTGAACTTTAAAATGGAAGATCATCAACTGCATCTGGCGCTGTGGCGGAAAATGTATCTAGCGGCTCCAGATAATCATTGTCGGGTGCTTTACCACCCGTTTGAAGCAACTGTTCAATTCTCCAGGCATCAAGGTTTGTGAAATAATTCACTTTACCTTCTTTTTCCCACTTAGTGCCTTTAATGTTGAAATACACCTTTATATCATCACCAGTGTTTACGCGGTCTATAATAGCTGTTTTATCCTGCACACACTGAAACTTAGCATAGTTTACAATTGTTCTGCCATTAATTTCTTCCGATTTCTCTACAACAAATTCTCTGGTTTTGAAAGATTCCGTTTTTTGAACGGTGTCATATTTTACTACCAGCTTACCAGTAAGTTCGTAACTCATAAAAAAAATTTAGGCAACAAAAGTAAACCTAATTGCTGATAAAATAAGGTTGTTTTCACCATAAAAAAATGTGGAAATCATTTTATTCAAAAAACCAAATTTCCTATGTCTATTTTGGGGTATGTGTATAATTCTTTTTTTCAAAATATATTTTACCAATGGTCTTTAAAATGCTATATTCAACAATTGTCTATACCCAGTATGAATTTGCTAAAAAAATAATTTTTAAAAAAAAGCTATACTGTGGTTATACCGAAAAAAACAAGTGAATAAAAAGTTTTTTTTTCAACAAATTATTTTGATATTCGCTGTCCTTCCAAAAATTAGTTTTAATTGTACACAAACAGCTTTTTTGGGAATACATTCCGGGAGAAAAAAATAACTCAATATATTTAAAATGCTTAAGGGATAATGGACAAAAGTTTTGACAAAGTATGGAGTAATTGCTTAGAGATCATAAAAGATATCGTGGAGTGGCAGCATTTTAAAACATGGTTTGAGCCAATCAGGCCTGTTGGGTTAAAAGAAAAAATACTTACCATTCAGGTACCAAGTCAATTTTTTTATGAGTATCTTGAAGAACATTATGTTTCGCTTCTTGCAAAAACATTAAAAAGAGAGCTGGGAAAAGAGGCAAGACTGGAATATAGAATAATGGTAGATAGCGGCAATAGTAAGAACAAGCCACTTACCATGGATATACCGGGCAATGGTTATAAATCATATTCAAACAACGAAATGGATTTTCCGCTGGTCATAAATAATCCTGTAAAGAACCCATTTGTAATTCCTGGGCTCAAGAAGATGCAGATTGACCCGCAGCTTAATCATTCTTATACATTCGATTCATTTATAGAAGGCGATTGTAACAGGGTAGCCCGCAGAGCCGGTAAAACTGTTGCTGAAAAGCCTGGCACCACTTCTTTTAATCCTTTAGTAATTTATGGCGGCGTTGGTTTGGGCAAAACCCATCTGGCACAAGCTATCGGTAATGAGGTAAAACGTCTCTATAATAATAAGGTTGTTTTATATGTTAGCTCAGAGAAATTTATCAATCAGTTTATAGATCATGGTCGCAACAATGCAATCAATGATTTTATTCATTTTTACCAGTTGATAGATGTGCTTATTATTGATGATGTTCAGTTCTTTAATAGGGCAGAAAAATCTCAGGATGCTTTCTTCTCAATTTTTAATCACCTTCACCAAAGTGGTAAACAATTGATACTCACCAGTGATAAATCACCTAAAGATCTGGAAGGTGTTCAGGAAAGATTGTTAAGCCGTTTCCGTTGGGGATTAAGTGCCGACCTGCAATTACCTGATTATGATACCAAGATAGAGATACTTGAAAATAAAATGAAGCAGGATGGCCTGGAAATGCCGCGGGAAGTTGTGAAATATATCGCTTATAATATTAACAGTAACGTTCGCGAACTGGAAGGTGCTTTGATATCCTTATTGGCACAGTCTTCGCTAAATAAGAGGGAAATTGATCTTGAATTGGCTAAAAAAGTACTTAGAAATTTTGTAAAATCTTCCAGCAAGGAAATTACGATCGATGCGATCCAGAAAATGGTTTGCGAGTATTTTGATGTCCCTTATGATAAATTGCTTCAAAAGACAAGAAAAAGGGAAATCGTTCAGGCAAGGCAGATTACCATGTTTCTTTCAAAAGCATTTACTAAAAACTCATTAAAAACAATTGGTGAGCATTTTGGTGGCAGAGACCATACCACGGTAATACACAGTTGTCAAACTGTAAAAGACTTAATGGACACAGACAATCTTTTTAAAGAGAGTGTTCTCGAATTACAACAGAAAGTTCAGTTAGCTGCGATGTAAGTAACAACGGATATAAATATATTTCCAGATCTCAAAAGGATTTGGATTTTTTTTGCCTGCTAAGAATGTTGATGAAGTAAAAATCAGAAGTAAGTAGGATTGATAAATGCAGTAAGCTTGAAATTAAAGCTAATATATTGGGAGTCACGTAGCTGTAATTTTTATTTTTCGCACTAATTATAATTTATTTCTCATTTCTTTTAATTTTCATTTGGGTTGTATGTTATTCAAACGTATTTTTGCTGCCCCTTAAACAAGGTGCAGGTTACAAAAGGAGAGGTGCCTGAGTGGCCGAAAGGAACGGTTTGCTAAATCGTCGTACGGGTTAAACTGTACCGTGGGTTCGAATCCCACCCTCTCCGCAACTAAGATCTTACTAACTGTTTATTGTTCGGGATGTAGCGTAGCCCGGTTATCGCGCCTCGTTTGGGACGAGGAGGTCGCAAGTTCGAATCTTGCCATCCCGACAACCTTCCCAACAAGAACCCTTCGATTAAAATCGGAGGGTTTTTTGTTTTATTACATTATTAAAATTGATTGTGGTTATGGCGTCCCGCTTTAAGGCGGGAAGATCGCAAATTTGAAGCGTGACCACACCGACAAATTCCAACAAAAGCCCTTCGATTTTCTGAAAGTTTTATTGGAAAATCATTACACAAATTGGGGAGATGGGTAAGTGATTTTCATATTTCAATTATTCTAATCGCCTATCAACAGAAAACCGCTTCCAGTAAGATTATAATTGGGATGTGAATTAGCATTATCACTTAATTTTTTGTCAATATTACCGCTGTATTTTCTGGCTCGTTTAATGTAGTTTAAGTAGAGTCGGGAAATTCCCGCAATTTGATAATTTTTCAATTAAAAATAAACTAATTATGAAAGTATTGATCGTGCTCACATCGCACAGCGATCTGGGAAGCACAGGGCTTAAAACCGGCTTCTGGATAGAAGAATTTGCTGCTCCTTATTATACTCTAATAGATGCCGGCGCTGAAGTTGTTCTTGCTTCTCCAAAAGGCGGCCAGCCTCCCATTGACCCAAAAAGTGCGGAGCCGGAGAATCAAACTGAAGCAACAAAGAGATATGATAAGGATATAGAACTGCAACAATTATTAGCACATACAAAGAAATTGAACGACGTAAAGGCCGATGATTTTGATGCTGTATTTTATCCAGGTGGACACGGTCCTTTGTGGGACCTTGCTAATGATAACCAATCTATCAATTTGATAGAATCATTCTGGAAAGATAAGAAGCCTGTGGTTGCGGTTTGTCATGCGCCATCAGTGCTGCTCCATGTAAAAGATGAAAACGGATATGCATTAGTAAAAGACAAAAAAGTTACTGGCTTTTCCAATTCAGAAGAAAAAGCAGTTAAGCTAACTGATGTAGTGCCTTTCTTGCTTGAAGATGAATTGAAAAAGTTGGGTGGAATTTATTCTAATAAAGAAGATTGGGCGTCGTATGTAATTAAAGATGGCTTGCTAATTACCGGCCAAAATCCGGCATCGTCCAAAGAAGCAGCTAAGGAATTGCTATCTCTATTGCAACATAAGCTAATATAAAAAAATAATCATGAACACAAAACAAATAGTTTTAGCATCCAGGCCAGTGGGGTTACCAACCGTTGATAATTTCCGATTTGAAAATGTAGTGTTGCCTGATTTGCAGGATGGCGAAGTGCTTCTGGAAGGTTTATATTATTCAGTAGATCCTTACATGCGTGGCAGGATGAATGATGCAAAATCCTATGTTCCTCCTTTTGCCCTGGATCAACCAATAACAGGAACAGTTATAGGAAAGGTGACTATGAGTAAATCAGCTGATTTAAAACAGGGTGATATTGTTTCTGGTCATCTGCCATGGCGTGAACAAACAGTTGTGGCAGCAAAAGGATTAACAAAAATTGATGAAACTATTGCACCCGTAGCCTATCATCTTGATGTGCTTGGCATGACCGGACTTACAGCTTATTTTGGTTTAGTAGATATTGGTAAACCAAAAGTAGGAGAAACCGTAGTGGTTTCAGGCGCCGCAGGGGCTGTGGGTCTTGTAGTAGGACAAATAGCAAAAATTTATGGCTGTAGGGTAGTGGGTATTGCAGGCACAGATGAAAAAATAAAGCTGCTAAAAGAGAAGTTCGGTTTTGATGATGCCATCAATTATAAAACTGTAACTGATCTGAAAAAGGCAATTTCAACAGCCTGCCCCAAAGGAGTAGATATTTATTTTGATAATGTAGGCGGCGAAATCTCGGATGCCGTTATCAGTAACATTAATTTTCATGCACGTATTACATTGTGCGGCCAG
This sequence comes from uncultured Ferruginibacter sp., assembly GCA_964496585.1. Classification (GTDB taxonomy): domain Bacteria; phylum Bacteroidota; class Bacteroidia; order Chitinophagales; family Chitinophagaceae; genus Ferruginibacter. Next base: position 5,851 of record CAZCAA010000010.1, on the reverse strand, counting down.
ATCGCATTATACAATAGTACTGAAATACCTGTAGGACCGAGATTGCAGCCAATGTTGCTTACCCGTAGTGTTATGATGCAGGGATTTATTGTTGGCAATTATCAAAGCCAATTTCCCGAAGGGATAAAGCATCTTGCAAAATGGTTAAAAGAAGGTAAAATAAAGTTTGACCAAACAATAGTTCACGGTTTTGATCAGTTGCCAACTGCATTACTCGGATTGTTTAAAGGTGCTAATATTGGAAAGATGCTGGTGAAGGCGTAATTCATTGAAGGCTCGAAAATTTTTTTTGGATATTGCGGACACCGAGGTTAAAAAGTTAGAATCAAGATCATTCACTCTATTGACGATCATCATTGTAATAGAAAAGAACAATTACGAATTTGCGAGTATTATACAACTAATAGTTTCCTGATTAATTGATTATAAAATTTTAAAAAAACTATGACTATTCAAATAAACACAGATAAAAATCTAAGCGTACATGAAGCTTTTGGTAGTAAGATACAAGAGTCACTATCAGAAGATTTAAGCAGGTTCAGCGAATTTATAACACGTTTGGAAGTTCATCTGTCTGATGAAAACAATTCCAAAGAAGGCATAAATGACAAAAAATGCTTGCTTGAAGCACGTCTTGAAGGCAGGCAGCCAATTGCAGTTACGGCATTGGGAAATACTTATGATCTTGCTGTGAATGGCGCCACTGATAAATTAAAGAATTCTTTAGATACAATAGTTGGGAAGATGAGAAGTAACCATCGGGGTTAATAAATAGCCCACTTAAATGAGTCTTTTTCATCAACAATATAAATTATGGGAATGTTATTATGCTTCATGGAAAGCAAGGCAATTAAACCATAATGATTGCTGATCTTCGGAAAGGAATTAAGTGCTAATACAGTAGAAATATCAGGGAACAATGCGGCAATTTTAATGGGAGTATTTATGCCTCAATTGTCTCATTTTTAAAATTGAAATTATGGAAAATGTAAATGCGCAAAAAGAAGATCAAAATGTAGATCAGGATTTAAAAAAGCATGCGCCAGCTAATAAAAAAATATTACTAACTATTGGTACTGCGTTGGTACTAATTTTAACAATCTGGATAGGGAAAAATATTGAGATAAAAAATATCAAAAGTAAAGCGGAAACTGATTACCAGACATTAAAAAAGCAAGCTATTAAAAGTATTGTATCAGCTAAGGAAGAACAGCTAAAATTATTGGTAAAACCTTATGTTTGGGCAGTTCGAACAGAAATGATGAAAGGCAATATAAACCAGGTAAATCTTTATGCCCTGGATCTTATCAAAGAAAAGGATTTCCTACGCATTGCTATAGCTAATGATAGCGGAATAATTGTCTCCTCAACCGACAAAAAAGATGAAAGGAAATCTTTTACTTTTATTGGTAAAGCTGCCGTTTTGACCAACGATAATACTTTCGTGGAAAATTCCGGCGATAGTGTTTTAACTGTTGTAAGTCCGATAATGGGTTTTAATAGTCGCCTTGGTACATTATTTATAAAATATGCTATCACGTTACCCGATTTGAAGTAAATACTTTACCACGAATAAAACGATACGCCTAATTTTAATGTTTACAATTCTAAAATAATAAATAAGAAAGGTTCAACACTACATCCTAATTACTCTTTATAAATCTAAAAGCAAAAAATCATGAATTATTTAAAAATGACAACAACAAAAAGTATTATTTTCACTATGACTGCAGTAATGATGTTGTTTTATTTCAGCTCTTGTTCAAGAAAAGCATCTTTCCAAACTTCTTCCATTGTTCCGGCTGCTAAAGGTTCGGTGAAAGTGAAAAAAGATAAGAACAGTAATTATCAAATAAAAATTTCTATAACGAATCTTGCGGAGCCTAAAAGGCTGCAACCTTCAAAAGAAACTTATGTAGTTTGGTTGCAGACTGATAATAATCTGATAAAAAACATTGGTCAAATCAATAGTTCAACGGGGTTTTTATCGAGTAAATTAAAGGCTTCATTTCAAACGGTAAGTTCATTTAAACCCAACAAAATATTTATAACTGCAGAAGACGATGCCACTATACAGTATCCGGGTTCCCAGGTTGTTTTGTCAACTGATAATTTTTAACAGAATAAAAATGATTAAGTTCTGTTATCTTTCCTGGAATTTCTAACTGAAGTATTTTACAAGTTGATTTTCTTTAATGAAAAGCAAGCATCATACAATATTATCGAAGCTATTATTAACTCTGTGGAAAATATCGGACAGATAGTAATTGCTGCAGATCATGGTAGTTGTTGGAAAAAGATCGGACGCATCGAAGATTTCAAACTTCACTTCCAATGTAGATAGACCGGCAGTATTTCTGCTTTATATTTACCCGAGCATTTCTATTTGAGGCAATTTTAGGTATCTCAATAAATTTAAACTACCTCCTGCAATTCCGTTAACTTTAGTGCAAAACTAATTTTAATGAGAAATATATCGATAGCTTTCCTGTTATTATCTCCTTTCTTTCTCCAGGCACAAAACGCGAATGATGTAAAAAAACTTGATTCTGTTTTAACGCTGCTTTATAAAACAGATCGCTTCAACGGTGCCGTATTGTATGCGGAAAAAGGAAAGGTTATTTATAAAAAAGCCTTTGGTATAACTGACTATCGTACTAACGAATTGCTTACAACAAATTCTGCCTTTAACCTGGCATCGGTTACCAAGCAGTTTGTTTGTATGGCCGTTATGATGCTAAAAGAAAAAGGATTGCTGCAATATGACGACGATTGTAGAAAGTATATTCCCGAGTTGCCCTATGAGGGCATCAGCATCCGCAACTTAATGACACATACATCTGGTATAACCGAATACTTTAATTTATTCCAGCGTTATAAGACACCGTTAGATACACTAACAAATGATAAAATGATTAGTTTATTTGAATCGGTTAAACCGCCATTGGATTTTGCAACCGGTGCAAAATGGAGTTACTGCAACAGCAATTATGTACTGCTGGTAAGTATCATTGAACGCATCAGCAAACAGCCAATTGATTTGTTTATCAAAAAAAATATCGCCTCCGTGCTTGGCTTAAAGAATACCTATGTGTACCAGGTGTTGATACCCAACATGCCGGTAAATCACGTTATTGGTTTTGAAGAGACTGGTGAGAAGAGAAAATTAAATGATCTTACGGCTTTCGATGGCGTAGTAGGCGATGGAAATATGTATTCATCGGTAGAAGATTTGTATAAATGGGAGCAAAGTTTGAATACAGAAAAGCTGGTTAAAAAAGTTACCATGACAGAAGCATTGCAACCGGTAAAATTAAAAGATGGTAGTGACTACCCCTATGGATTTGGCTGGTTCATTGAGAAAGGGAAAGAGCAGCAATACTCACACACCGGCGGATGGGTGGGCTTTATAAACCTCATTTACCGTGACGTAAAAAACAATCGTACAATAATATCTCTCAGCAGTGGAACTAATGTTGCAGCTAACTCCATTACCAGGAAATTCATTCAAGGGTTGCCAATGGATTTAACTGTTAGTTACTTAATAAAAAATATTCAGTTGATGGATGGTACCGGTACCCCGGCAAGGAATGCATCTGTAAGAGTACAAGGAAAAAAAATAATTGAAGTGGGTAAACTTACTCCCTTTGCCGACGAAACAATCATTGATGGAGATGGAAAAATATTGGCTCCGGGATTAATTGATAGTCATAGTCACCTGGCAGGTTCCCTTGCAAAAAATCCTGAGGCATTGGGCGCACTTAACCAGGGAGTTACTACTATTGTTGCAGGACAGGATGGAGCCGGAGATCCGATAGACAGCATGAAAGCCGGAATAAAAAGAATACCAATAGCCATCAATCTGGCAACTTATACTGGACATGCTACTATCAGGGAAAAAATTATGGGGACAGAAAACTTGGCCCGACCCGCCACACTTGAGGAGCTGAAAAAAATTAAAATTATATTAAGAGATGAATTGAATAAGGGCTCATTAGGACTTTCCACTGGTTTGGAATATGAGGAAGGATTTTACAGCAACAGGAATGAAATTATTGAGTTGGCAAAAGTTGCGGCTGCAGCAAAAGGGCGATATATAAGCCATATTAGAAGTGAAGATATAAATATGGCCGATGCCATTGACGAAATCATCAACATTGGTCGTGAAGCAAAACTGCCAGTGCAAATTTCACATATAAAAATTGCGCTAAAAGATGATTGGGGAACTGCGCCTAATTTATTAGCCGCCTTACAAAATGCAAGAGCAGAAGGAATTGATATAACGGCAGATTGTTATCCCTACACTTTTTGGAATAGCACGCTGCGGGTACTTTTTCCCAAAAAAGATTTTACCAGCTTGGCAGGTGCTAAATATGCCACCGATCATTTATTTGATGCTGAAGGATCTGTGCTGGTGCGCTTTGCACCAGATACCACCTATAAAGGAAAAACGATTGCTGTAATTGCTAAGATGCGAAACGAAACAACAGCACAAACTTTGTTGCACCTGGTAGCGGCTGCCGCTGCATACGAGAAGCAATACCCCGATGCCGGTGGCGTTGAAGCGATCATGGGCAAATCCATGACCGATGATGACGTTATTCCTTTTTTAGCCTGGGGCCATACCAATATTTGTTCTGATGGTGCCAACGGCGGCCACCCAAGGGGATATGGAAGTTTTACAAGACTTCTCAGTTACTATGTAAACCAAAAAAAGATAATGAGCTGGGAAGAAGCTATTCATAAAATGACAGGATTGTCGGCCGAGCATGTTGGTATCAGCAATCGTGGCATAATTGCACCTGGTTATTTTGCAGATATGGTATTAATTGATCCACTAACGGTGAAGGACAACGCTAGTATACAAAATCCAAAAGCATTATCGGATGGAATATTAAAGGTATGGGTCAATGGAGTATTGGTGTATCGGGATAAAACATCTTTACATAAATTTCCTGGAGAATTTGTAGGACGGTAATCCTATTTTTAAGAAATGAATTTACTCATAAGAATTTATAATAGTTTGAATCTACATAATATAAATAAATGAAGAATCTTAATAAACCTAAAGCCATTGTACTAACAGATGGTTTGCTGCAAACTACGGATGCAAAAACCGCCCATGGCCTTATTCGTGGAACGGAACGTTATGAAATTGTAGCGGTGATCGACAGCCTGAATGCCGGCAAAGATGCAGGCGAAGTGCTAGATGGCATTCATCGCAATATTCCGGTGCTGCCAAATGTAGCAGCAGCAATGGCAGCCATTTCGGGAATCAATTATTGTATTATTGGTATTGCCAGTATTGGTGGTATAATGCCGAGTCATTTTATACCAATCATAAAAACCTGTATCCAACATAACATATCAATAGTAAATGGGTTGCACGATTTTTTAACTAATATGCCCGAGCTGGTAACGCTGGCAAGCGAATTTCAAGTTGAATTAGTGGATGTAAGAAAACCAAAAAATCGAAAGGATCTGCACTTTTGGGATGCTTCCATCTTTAGTGTAAAAGCGCCCATCATTGCGGTTATTGGAACGGATTGTGCTTTAGGCAAAAGAACTACTTGCCGGATGTTAAAGCAGGCGTACGCAACTACCGGTATCAATGCGCAAATGATTTATACTGGACAAACAGGCTGGCTTCAAGGCGGGCAATATGGATTTATTTTTGACAGTACGTTAAACGATTTTATTGCCGGCGAGCTGGAACATGCTATTGTATCCTGCTGGAAAGAAACAAGTGCAGACGTAATATTTATAGAAGGACAATCTGCTTTGCGAAATCCAAGCGGGCCATGCGGATCAGAACTGTTGGTTTCTGGAAATGCAAAACAGGTGATACTCG